>CAZVCC010000038.1:0-33036 GCA_964626015.1 uncultured Ignavibacteriaceae bacterium | reverse complement strand
AGACGTCCGTATTTGACTGTGTTTGCAGGCCATTACCTGAATTGTAATATACACTGTCATTGGTAAAAGATTTTCCGCCGTCAACTCCGGCAGTCTGATTATATGAAATTACATTGTTTTTAAATACTGCTTGACTGTTTGACTTTATTCCATATTTATCTGAAGTGTTTTGGCCATTATTGTTTTTAATGAAATTCGATTCAATTAAAATATTAATATTCAAACTTGTTCCGATATTAACACCATATCCAAAATTCCCAATTACTGTGTTGTTTCTAAATTCTGTTCCCAAAGGAGCTAATATTCCGTAACCACCATTATTATTTATTGTATTATTGTTGAATTTTGAATTTCCTAAATTGTAAATACCGAAATTATTTCCAGAGATTGTATCATTATTATTAACAACGCAATTATAATAATTTGATAAAAAGTTACTACTATTTGATATACCAAAACCCTTATTGTTATAAACAAATAAATTTTCAAAAATGGAACCATTTGTTGTTGTGATCGCAAATACTTTGTTATTAATCAGTGTATCATTCCTAAAAATACTTCCGCCTTGTATTCCATAGCCACTATTATCTTTAATAGTATTAAATTCAATTATTGCTTTTGATCCTGTATATAAGCCATATCCGGTTAGTCCATAATTAGCATTAATTATGTTACCTATTATTTTTATCGAGTCAAGACTGTTATCTCCAATTTTACAACCATATCCATTGTTATTCAAAATCCTATTGTTAACAAATAAAACACAGTTAGGAGATTCAACACCATTATTATTATTATTATTAATTAAGCAATTAGTTATATGCCTTCCTCCATATAAGCCTGATGAATTGGCAAAAAAAGTTGAGTTTCCAATAATACTGTTAAGGTTAGCAGTTTTAACTACATAATTTGCACAGTTGTTTAAATAAAAAGTACAATTAGAAATTTTTATATTACCATAATTATAATCAATTAAACTGTTTATAGATGGCGAATTTTCATATCCTGTATTTTTTATAACTGTGTACTTAAATTCTGATCCTGAGACAACGTTATTTGAAGAATCTAATACCAAATCTTTGGCAGGGCTTACAAATCTAATTCCTTTCCATTTTCCAGCTATTAATTCATTTGTATTTGAATATATTTTTACTGAATCAGTTGAAGTTCCTAATGATTTCATGACTCCTTTTATAACAATTTCAAAATTATCATTCACTTTTATTTCTGTACCCTCAGGTATAGTAAAAATATGATTTGTGTCGACCGTAAAATCACTATTCATAATGTACGGCGAATTACTTTTTCGAAGTTTTCGATTCCCATATGTTTTACCAAAAACTAATGGAGTGTTTAATATTGTTTGATATTGAAATATTTCATTTGCTGCCCTAAAAGTTCCGTCAGAATTTTTTGCATAAACCATCCAATAGTATATATTATTAAGGGTTAGATCTTCTTCGGGGTACCATTCTGTTCCCATGATGTCGTTTATTTCTGTGTATGTACCACTTGAAAAACTTGGATCTGTTCCATACCTTAAACGATATGTTCCTGGTTGACCGCTAAAAGCATCAACCCATTGAAAAGATCTATAAACTGCAACATCAGTACTAAAATTAGATGGACTTAACAAGCTAAAAGAAGATGAGATTAAGTTTTTTCCTTTACCTATTAATAATACTGAACTATCATAATATATCACTGAATTTTTAATATATTTTATCATCAACTTTGAATTGTGAACATTACTATCTGCTGGGGTGAATCCAATTTTTATTTCTTTATATGATGAAGGAAAAAGTGTAAAAATAGAATCTGTTAAAGTCTTGAAATTAGTATCTAATGATGTAATATTTTGAATTGTAATTGTATCATATGCAAATATATTGACTGATTTTTCTTTTAATGTATTTGTTTGTATCGTTCCATAATCTAATAATTGTTCAGAATATTCAAACGTCAAATTGTAATTCCATATATTATTACTAGTCCCTGCAAAAAGTTTGTTGTTTGCTAGCAATAAGGAATGTACATTTGAAATCAAACTATTACCTTGAGTAATATTTGACCAACTCTCTCCTTTATCTTTTGATAAAAATACTCCACCTCCACCTGTTCCCGCGAAAAAATAATATTTAGAAAATATTAATGCTTTGATTGAAAGGTTAGTCAAACCATTATTTTTATTGATCCAACTATTTCCATTGTTGGTACTTACAAATAGGCCATTTGAATTAGTTCCTGCGTATACTTTTGAGTCTAACGAAGCAAGGGAGTAAACAGAATATGTTGAAATACCTGTGTTTGCTGCGACCCAGGTTGCTCCATTATTCAATGATTTAAATACACCCGAATATGTTCCTATAAATATTTGTGAACCCATTTTCATAAAAGAAAGAACGTATAATGAATTACCTGATAAACCGTTATTTTTGGCAACCCAACTTGCACCATTGTTAGTGGATAAAAATACTCCGCCGCCACTTGTTCCAGCAAAAATATATGAACCAAAAGTATAAATAGATTCAATTTTTAAATTTGTCAAACCGTTATTAACAGAATTCCATGACTTTCCGTTATTAGTTGATAAAAATATACCATTTGTATCAGTACCGGCAAATATGTTATTGTTTTCTGCAACAGCAAGGCAATTGACATAAGGGGAAGTTAAGCCTTCATTCGCTTCAATCCAATCACTCCCATTATTTATTGACGAATAAATACCTCCTGCGTAAGAACCAGCGAATAGAACTGATCCATTAGAAGATAAGTCCAAAATATTTTCATTGTAGCCAATTAGTCCAGTATTAAATTGTAACCAAAATGTACCATTATTTGTTGATTTAAAAACTCCTGTAGGAGTTGTACCTGCGTACATGTCGCCTTTGAAAAATAAGATGTCGTTTACACTTGAAGGAAAATAATACATCCCTTCATTTATGGGTATCCAGTTTATTCCATAAATAGTATAAATATTTCCAATTGAACTTTCTTTCTTAGTTGCGGCATAAATTTTATTGTTATTAACTTCAAATGATAAAACAAGTTCATTTGTAAGCCCATTATTTTTTGGTGTCCAGTTATAAGTACCGATCGACGAATAATATACTCCATCACTTGTTCCTATATAACAATTCGAATTATAAGCGGTAAAAGCAGAAATATATAATGCATTCCCTGTTAATCCATTATTAATTGCTGTCCAATTTGTTCCATTGTTAGTGGATTTATAAACCCCCCCACCGCCTGTTCCGACGAATACTGTTTCGCCAATTTGACAAAGTACGTTAACATATAAATTTGTTAATCCATTATTTACAGATGTCCAATTTACTCCATAATTAGTGGATAAAAACACTCCATTTGATTTCCCTGCAAAAATATTTGTACCTGAAATTAATAAGCTTATTATTGAGCCAGATATACCGTTATTTATAGATGTCCAATTATTTCCGTTATTTGTGGTTATAAATACACCATTGCCAGTGCCAATTACAATATTTGTATTTTCGACTCCAATAGCATTTACAAATAATGCATTCCCACTTAACCCATTACTGATACTAACCCAATTTAAACCCTTATTTGTAGTTATAAAAACACCTTGACCGCTTGTTCCAACAATAAGATTATCCCCAATTTCGGCAAAACACTTTGCAGAAATAGAGAACGGACCATTAGATTGTACCCATTGTGATTTAGTTATATTAGATAGTAAAAGTATCAGCAGAATAAAAGGTATATACTTCTTCATTTTATATTATTTATTTAGTTAGTAAAGAAAAATATTTAGTCTTCATATAATAATAATTATTTCCATTCTTTATTTTATTCAATTATTTGTTTAATTATATCTTTTTCTTCACAATTAAAAAAAACCATTGATGTGTTTATTGCCTCATTTAATGCATCCTCTATTGTAAAATGGTTGTCTTCTATACTTTCATAAGGAGTATCATTTGGTTTTGTTCCTATCTTGAAATTCTTACGAGCATAGAACTTCCCGTTTTTATCCTTAAATATTCTGACCCTAAGCGTATTCTCTATGTTTTTAATCCAACTGCATATTCTTTTACAGTCTCATCTAAATAAACAATGTGCTTAAATCCTCTAAATTTTTCTAAAATTAATTTCAGTCATAATACATCACCTTACTATTATTTTGATTTTGTTTGTTTTTGAATTTTGTTAAATACTTGCTTATAAATTGACTTTCAAAAAACTCATAATATGAATCGTTATTTTTCCTTGCTTCATCTTCTATTATCCTGTATGCACATTTTACCCCTTCAAAATCATTAAATTTTTCTTCCATACCTTTTTGCCAATTTATCCATAGTTCTTTGGATATGTATCCTTGTCTTCTCCAGTAATATTCTTCCGAACACAAAACCAAATAATCAATTATTAAAGCGTTTGACATCTTTTTGTTCTTATTTGATTTCTGTTCTTCGTCAAATTTATTAGTACACTTCGAATTAATTAGTGCATATAAGTCATCGTTAAGTCGATCATATCTGTTGTTATATTCTCGAAACATTTCAATTTCATTTTTCTTATGTTGGATTTCGAATTGTGCAAATGTAAATATTATTAATGTCAAGGAAATTGAGATTTCAAACACCTTAGTATTTGCTTTCTCTTCTGAGATGCATATAAATATCGCTAAAGATAATACGTAAACAACACTTACTAAAAAATAAAGTTTAAATCTAAAAGTAAAACATTTACTTTTCTCAACTTTAAAGTCGTTTTCTTGAATCATTTTATTCTGAAATAAATTAAAAAAGGACGCAACTCACATTACATCCTGCACTAAGGTACTGGTATACCTATCGCCAAAGACATAAGAAAGCGCGTCCTATATCAGGACGCAGCTCTCTTGCATGTTCTTAGCGATTTAAAAATACCAGTTTTTAGTGCAGAACATAGCAAAAGCTACGTTAAAATCTTATTTATAAAGAACGGTTAAAAATCGTATCAATTATTACTATCACTACTCAAACATACTTTCTATAGTATCTTTTTAAATCAAAAAAGTCATATCTAAAAACGGAATAACCAACCGTGTTTTAAACCATGACCCTGTATATATTTTCTCATATTAAGTTTTTATAACTTTATAAAAACTTGCCCTATTTGAAATTATAAATATTTAATGTTTATTACAAGTTATTTTTTATTGGTGACCAAAGGAATTTATTATTGTGGTATTATCTAATAACACTAAAAGATAACAATAAATCTTTTTAAAATTTTATTTGGTATTTCTTATTCTTTAATTGATAATTATTAGTTAATTCTTTGTTCTTAAATCTCGATCAGTAATTATCATATTCTTTCATCTAAAATCTGTGTGCAAATTCTTTTAAATTCTTTTACCCCCTTTCTGCTTGACGAAAATCCGCCATCTTTTTGGTGGACGGTTAAATAATTCCTATATCCCATCCCCAATTACCTCTTTCATTTCTCCCCTATTTTCAATATTTTATACCATGTTATTCGAACTCGCAGTTTTCGACTATAATACAGCACAAAAAACTCTCTCCGCAAATGTGGACAGAATTGAACTGTGCGAAGATTACAACTCTGGTGGCATCACTCCAAGCTTATCCCTTTTGAAAAAAGTTCTCGAACTCTCCTATATGAACATATTCGTCATGATAAGATGCCGGCCTGGAAATTTCGTCTATACCAAAGACGAAATAAACACAATGCTTTCTCAAATCCGTGAGTTTAAAACCTACAACATTCAGGGCTTCGTCTTCGGTGCCTTAACATCCGATTTCAAAGTTGACGTCGATACCTGCCGCTCTGTCATAGATGCAGCTCACCCCCTGCCCGTAACATTCCATAGAGCCTTCGACCAATGCTCCGATATGTATAATTCAGCCGAAGAAATCATTGATTGCGGCTTCAAACGAATTCTAACTTCCGGCGGCAAACCAAACGCTTTCGAAGGCAGATTTGTAATAAAAGACCTAATCTCAAAATTTGGCGAAGAAATCATCTTCATCCCTGGAGGCGGTATCCGGAATCACACCTTAAAGAAATAATCAATACGGCAGGCGCCTCAGAATTCCATTCCTCAGTAATCCTCAACCAATGACAAATTGTGCACATTTGTGACAATCTTGTCACTCTCTTGTTACAGCAGTAATTTCTTATAAGCGTTCCCACAGTCTTTTTTCAGCCTATTTACAGCCAAATAATCCGGATGAAGTGCGGTCAATTTGCGGTGGTTTTGCGGTGTTATTGCGGTTGATTTGCGGTGTTATTGCGGTGATATTGCGGTGATATTGCGGTCAAAATCAATTTCTTATTATCTTTCCAAATTATTCTCAAATTTGTACTGTACATAATCATTTACGTCACTTAGTAAACACTCCTTTTAACAAAAAAGTTCCCCGTCTCGTATTTCTTTTCCGAATCGGGGAACATATTAATTCCTTCTCTAATCAATTTACTCTACAAGCAACATTTTTCTCGTCTCTGTAAAACTGCCCGCTTTTAACGTCAGAAAATACACCCCAATCGAAAGTTTCCCTGCATTGTAACTGTACTTATATACCCCCGCCTGCATCTCTTTATTAACTATTACCTCAACTTCATTCCCCCTCACGTCAAAAACCGAAACCTTTACAACCGATTGCCTCGGTACCTGAAACTCGAAAGTCGTCATAGAATTAAACGGATTCGGATAATTCTGGCTTAGTCTGAAATCACTCACCAATGTTGGCTCCTCTTCAATTCCCGATATGGTGAGTATTCCTTTCTTTATAAATATATCCGAAGCTACCGTCCCAAACCTCGAAGCAGTCGGGTCAAATGCTATCGCTATATCGCCATTTCCTTTTGCCGTTACCGATGATGAACCTTTGCCTAAATAATTCACTGCATCCTCCCATATTAAAATCGGATCGCTGAACGTTCCACCGGGCTGCCCATGCACCAAAAAGAATCCCTTCGGTGCCGTTGCATTACTGTTCTGAAAAGTAAAATATATCCTCCCCGTTTCGTCAACGTCAAACCCGCGCCAGTAACTCGGATATCCTAATCCCGACGCTGTTACAGGATATGGCGTCGTAAACACACCCGTCGAATTCATCGTCAGTAGATATACTCTTCTTTCCGATGAATGCCTGTATATTACATGTACCGAATTCGTCTTTGGGTCAAGACAAATGCTCGGATATTCTGCATTGCTGTTAACCCCCGTCGGCTTCTCTGTTAATACTCCATTGCTGAAAGTATAATACTTCAATGCATAAGGCGAACTCGCGGAACTGTTTGTAGTATATACAATGTGCACAACGCCATTCGTATCAGCTACACACTCAATATCATTCTCGCTGCCTGTTTCTGCAATACCCATCTGATATTCCTGACTAAGTACACCAGTCACATAATTATAATTTCTGTAATATGCATAATCTACAACACTGTTCACAAATGTATAATAAACAAAATGCACAAGACTGTCTTTCTTTCCCGCACACATAAAAGGCGTAGCCTTGTTCACACCTCCCGTTGTTATCCATATTGGTTCAATGAATACGCTCGAATCGTTCCTGTTGTTTGTATATATTAGCTGAAAGTTATTCCCCGCATCCCGGCGTTCCCAGCCTATATGCACTTTCCCGTCTTTATCAAAGTCGTGTATTGCATAATTGTCATCAATGGAATTGTTCGTAAGCTTTGTCTTTACAAATGTTCCGGATTTATTCGTCCAGTAAAATATCTCCCTCGTGTTGCTCTGAGTACTGAACTGCGATGAGTTAACCAAATGCAAATATCCCTGCGTGTCGAATTTTATCAGACTTCGGTAATTGTAATTCGAATCCTTTATCAGCGTATCAAGCGGAAAATTTAACTGCTGAGAGGAAACTGTGTTCACTGCCGCAGCTGTCGCAATGAATAGCATTAAGATGATGATTAGTTTTTTCATGGTCTATAAATTTATTTCTATTGAATTTAATTTAATTTTACAATCTTCACAATATAAATTACTCTTTAAATCCACCTCTTCTATTCCGCTTGAAGAGTGCATCACGCACTGCCAGTCCTTGCAGTGCAAAAGCCCAAAGTTATGGCCAAGCTCATGCATTATTTCTTTGAATGTCCTTTCAAGCAGAATCTCAGGATTCCTTTCTGACGTATAAAATTCTTCGTGAAGCCTGCACGTGCTTACGATTGAGTATCTTCCCCTTAATTCTGCCTCACCGTATATGTGCGTCAGAACGGGCACGAATAAATCCTTCTCGGTGATGATTAAAACATATCCCTCGGTCTTAGTATGAGCTCTCTTTACAGTTTCTACTATTTTTGTCGAATAATACTGCTGCCTCTGTACGTTGTACGTTTCTTCTATATCAATTTCTGTGTTCAAAACTTCTATCGAATTAAAATGAAAACTTAAACGAAGCTTTAATTCCTCCAGTAATTGAAGATTCGCGAACTTCAGAGGTATTATAGTCAGAATCATTACTTAAGCTTTCGTAATCCGTATTTGTTTATCTTATTGTAAAGCGTAACCCTTTCAACTCCCAGTATTTCTGCACTTTTCGAGATGTTCCACTTGTTCTCTCCCAGTACCTTTATTATGTACTTCTTCTCAACATCTTCAAGACTACCAACCGTGTCATCTTCAAACTCGTATGAGTCACCGTTTATATCAAGACTCAAATCCTCAAGCTGTATTATATTTCCTTTGCCAACTACAATTGCCCTTTCGATTGTATTCTCCAACTCACGAACATTTCCCGGAAAATCATACTTCAAAAGAAAATTCATCGCTTCTTCTGAAAATCCTTCAATATTCTTGTTCATCAGTTCCGAATATTTCTTCAGAAAGTAGTTTGCAAGTAAAGAAATGTCATCCTTCCTCTCTCTCAATGGGGGAAGCATTATAGTAATAACGTTTAATCTGTAGTATAAATCCTTTCTGAACTTACCCTCTTCAATCAGTTTTTCAAGCGGCTCGTTGGTCGCTGTTATAAGCCTGAAATCGCTCTCCACAAGGTCGTTCCCTCCTACCCTGTTGAATTTCTTCGTCTCTATTACTCTTAGTAAATCAACTTGTGTCTTCTGGGAAATGCTTCCGATTTCATCCAGAAATATCGTACCTCCGTTTGCAATCTCGAACTTTCCTTTTCTTCTGAAATGTGCACCCGTAAACGCTCCCTTTTCATGACCAAAAAGCTCGCTTTCAAGCAATGATTCGGAAAGCGCCCCGCAATTGACCGTTATTATCGGGAAATATTTTCTTCTGCTGTTAGCGTGTATTGCCTTTGCAACAAGCTCCTTACCCGTTCCGCTCTCTCCTCTTATCAATACTGTTGAATCCGAATCGGAAACTGTCCTTATCAGCTCTGTTATCCTTTTCATCTGAGGACTTTCACCGACCAGATTATCGGGTACCGACATATCTTCAAGCCGTCCTTTAAGCTTCTTGTTTTCCGTCTTTAGCGTAACGCTTTCCAGTGCATTCTTAACAATATTATTAAGTTCATCAGGATCTATCGGTTTAGTAACGTAGTCGTATGCTCCATCCTTTAATGCCTGTATAGCCGTCGGTACTGAAGCAAACGCCGTTATCAATATCGATACGCAATTTTCATCTATCTCCCTGATCTTCTTCAATAGCTCAAGTCCTGTCATTCCCGGCATCTTCATATCCAGCAATGCAAGGTCATATTTATTTACTGAAAATTTCTGAAGTGCTTCATTCCCGTTCTCTGCCGTGTCAATAATGTAACCTTCTTCCTCAAACCAATGCTTAAGAGATTCTCTTACTATTCTCTCGTCATCTACAATTATTAATTTATGCTCCATGTTTTTCAAATTCTTTTTATTATTTAATAGGTATTTTTATTTTAAATGTAGTTCCCATTACCGAGGTTTTATCAACCGTTATAGATCCCTTGTGTGAATTCACTATTCCGTAAACAACAGCCAGCCCTAAACCTGTACCGCTTAACTTATCTTTTGTTGTGAAAAATGGCTCAAATATAAATGGTAGGTCCCTTTCCGCTATTCCCGAACCTGTATCTGCTACAAGAATAATCGCATTATCACCGTCTATTGTGAGAGATACTTTAAGCGTACCGCCTTTTCCTGTCATCGCTTCAATTGCGTTGATGAACAAAGATAAAAGTGCTTGCTGAAGTTTCTGTGGATTGCACGTTAGTACTAATGAATCCGTCTCAAACTCTTTAATCAACTTTATATTGTTCATCTCAAGATGATGTTCTATTAATACCGTGCTCTTCTCTACTATCTCAACAAGATTGTACTCCGAAAAAGCATCAACTTCCCTGTGTGAGAATAACAGCAAATCCTTTACTATGTTACCGCATCGTGATGATTCGTCAACTATTAGTTTCAGGTACTTGCTCATCTTCTCTATATTTTCATTCGTCTCAAGCTGCCCAAGTTTCTTCAGTATTAGCTTGCTGTAAGTTAGTATCCCTTCAAGAGGATTGTTGAGTTCATGCGCAACCGTTGCAGATAATTTACCAAGCGATGCCATCTTTTCCATCTGAACTACCTGCTCATAAATTGATTTTAATTCCTTCGATTTATCCTCAACCTTTACATTTAAATTCTCCGACCAGTCTTTTATCTCATTATATGCTTCGGCAAGCTGCTTTGACATCACGTTAAATTCCCTCGCGATTTCTCCAAGCTCGTTTCGCGACCTGATTAATATCCTGTAATCCCAGTTCCCCTTCCCAAGTTCGTTTATACCCTCCTGTAGCTTCTTCAGTGGCCTGTTGACAAGGAATAATATAAATATACCTACGAATCCTGATATTATTATAGTAATGAACACTGACGATAATATAGTCTGTTTCTTGTTTTCTTCTACTGTCGCATCCGCGTCCTTCATTGTCATCATCACATCAAGTACTCCGAGTAAAGTAGATTTTGAACTGTGTGCATGGCATTCCGATGTGTAGCAATCTTTATTGTTTCTAATTGGATTTATTAATCCAAGTATCCGCTCACCGTTTTCCGCCTCAAAAATTCTAATACTGTCAATAGGCGAGGAAACATACTTTCTCGATGTCTTATCATGACAAACTATACAAGCTTCTGCTGTCATATCCACTGTCTTCATTAATTCGGTCGAATCTGTCGAATATGTTATTACTCCTGTCTTGTTGTATATCCTCACTCTCTTTACGCCTTTTTCACTTCCAACAGCCTTTATAATCTGGTATATATCCTCTCTGTTGTTATGAAGCATGCTGTATCTCGTCGAGTTCTTTATCAGGTCGCTTATGTTGTAAGCCGTTTGCATGTAAAGCTTTGTTATATCTCTCTGTAAATTATATACCGTAAAATACGTGTAAGTGGTAAGAAATGCTACCAGTAACAGAAATGTTGACAAAAATAGCTTAAAGCTGAGTTTATTAAAGAAGCGGGGTTTCATATTTATTTAGTTGTTCAAAATTACCCAAGAATATGTTTTAATTCAATTTATAAATTCGTCCCAATAAAAAAGGGTACTGTTTTGATCAGTACCCCTTTATACAGTTTAACTTATTTTTACACTTTCAGGAAGAGCTCTTCGAAATCTTTTATCACGTTCTCGTCAAAGTAGTTTATCGCGCCTTCCGCTATGTTTCCGCCGTCGTACATTGTTGCTGTTGCGAGTCCCGATGGTTCAGATGAATAAATTAGTAAATCTTTCAATCTTCTGAATTCACTCTTGACCCATTTTGTGGCTGAACTTGAGGATATTAAGTTTGTTAAATCTTCTTTTAGTGATACAGGTTTTAAACTTACACACCATTTTTCTGGATCGTTGTATGAGCCGTCAAAGTTGTTGACTTCTGTTACTGTTCCGTTAATTGGTGAACGAAACCTCAGGTTTACATTATTTACGATGCTTTCGAATAATACGTCTCCCTTTTTTACTTCTGTTCCTACATTTAAAAAATTCTTAGGTAGTACTGAACCGAGTGAATTTAGTAGAAAACCATCTAATCCGATTTTTGCATTGCTGTCGTTTTCCATATGTACCCATGTGTGACCTTTTGAATAATAATATTCTTTCGGCATTATTGTGTCCTTTGAGTTAAATACTTGCATCGTCCTCATATTCCCTGCCCTCTTTGGACTTCTGTTAAAAACAAAGATGTCTATAAGTACTAATACTGCAAATGTTAATATTACTAATGCTGCTACCATGATAACCCCCAATTGTTTAATGTTTTATTATTTAATTTTATTGTTTTCATTGTTTGTATATATATTATACATTCAAGTTTCGTGCCAGGATATCATTCTTATATTATGAGTTTAAATCGTTTAAATGCACCTCATTATGTAAAGATTTTATACTTGTGTTTAATATACATACATTCATTTTAAATAGTAGCATTATGTTATGTTTTAACAATATATTGTGATGTATAATAATCAAACAGTGATTATGTATAATTATTATACGTTTCGGTTATATCGAAAATATATCAGAATTGATGGTTTAGAGATTCTCAGTTAGTCTTCACTTAGCCCTGTACTGAATTTGTAGTTCTCTTTTATCGAAAAGTAGAATCCTGAAGCCATTATACCTAAGAACCCTAACAAATGGCAAACTATAGCGTACCCGATAGCTGTCTCAGGGTTAATACCGTATATGTTTACTAATGCGGTTTTAACGAACAAATAATATGAACCGGCACTGTTCCCTGGTAAGGGTAATGTCATTGCAAATGACATTATAACCAAAATTAGGTTCGCATCAAGGAATGAAAGGTCTATTCCAAAAGCAAAGAATGAAAGATAAGTAGATAAAGCATAACTAATCCAAATTAGGGCTGAAGTAAAAAATATGTAGAAATATGACTTTGGATGCTTTACAAACAAAAATCCGTTTATAAGCGATATGAATATTTTTTGAATCTTTGGTTGAAATTTTGCCGGTAAAATCCGTTTTGTTATCGCTTCTATTATGTTTTCGGTCTTTTCAAGGTTGAAGATCATCAATACAACCACGAATACGAACGCCAATATTGCCAATGATGACCATAATGAAATCATTTCAATATCATATGGATAGAATGCTGTTGATATTTTTTCTCTGAAAAAGAACAAACAAAATCCAAAAACTGAAAACATCGTCAGCATATCAATAATGCGCTCTACTACGATAGTGCCGAATGTTGAGGCTTTTGAAATGCCCTCTTTCTGAGCAGTTAATACTGGTCTCGCAACTTCTCCTCCCCTTGGGATAAGTGCGTTCATCATGTACCCTATCATTACAGACGGGAAAAGACTGTAAATCTTAATGTTTGGCTTTAAAGGATCTAACAGATATTTCCACCTCCATGCTCTTATGTAACTTCCAAGAAACGTACCTATAAGCATACCAACAATAGCATATATATAATTAGTTCTTGAAAGTTCCAGAAGAAGACGCTCAAAATCAACGTCCTTAAAAGCAAGATACATGAAAAACAGTAAAAGAACTGTAAGTAAAGTGAATTTAAGTATTTTCTTTGTGTTTTTCACTCAAATAGACTTAGATAACATTACCTTAAGTCTATTATTTCAACGTCTGACGGTGGGGAGAATGTGAATTTCGATGAACCAATACCGCTGTCCAAGTTTATTTTCTTTAAAGTATAAGTATCCGTTCCCTCTTTTGAAACAATGGAAATCTTTCTTATCAGGTTCTCTTCTTTGTCAACCCATATTTTTGCCGATTTAACGTTTCCCTTGCTCCTTGGTGTTAGTTTAAGTAAATAACAATCAATCCCGGATATAGTTTCTGACCCTTCAAGGTCTGAGTAAAAGTTTTCTGGATAGTTGAAAAGAAATTTATTCGGTGAGAATGTGTTGCCGTCTTCTTTGTAATTGTCTATTATTACCTGCTTCTTTTTTATCGAATATGACCATGATGTCACGCCGTCTGTTACTAAGACCTGTCCTTTCGTCTCTATTCTGTACTTGCTTTCTTTCTGTATGTAGATTGTTCCTGATTCTGATATATTCTTGCCTGTGTGAGAAAAACTGGCTTTTGCATCATTTATGCCGTTGTAATTTGCCTGGACTTTCTTAATTATTTCTTGTGCATCCTGCCCGTTTACTGCATTGCCTAACAATATAAATATTAACAGAAATAATATGTTTCTAATCTTCATTTATATATAATTTAACTTTAACTTTACAAAATTAACAATTTTTAATAAATAAATCATTGTATTATCGTTACTTCACAAATGCAGGAGCTTTCCATCCTCTTTTCTTGAAACTTTCAAGCTCAAGAGTAATAGAGCCTATCGTAACATTAAATTTTGCTTTAAGTGGTACTCTGTAGTCATCGTCAGTAAACCAACCCGCAAATTCACCGGTTAATCCAAATACTCCCACAAAATCCGCAACTCCGGCTACTCTGATACACCTTGCCTCGTAATTTAACATATCAATTTCTACTTCCTCTGGCTTGAAATTGTATGAGTACCTAACTGACGACTCCTTTTCATTTATATAAACAGGAACGTTGAATCGGTTGCTGCTGTTTTTCGTCTTATCCTGTATTGACTGAAGCCTTGCATTGTACATAAGAGACAAACCGTCTTGGAAATTTTTCTCTACGTCCATGTTAAAATCTTGCTTTACGCTTTCATATCCGTCAACTTCTTTAAGAGTTCTTATCTTGTTGTCATCGTAATCAAACGTGTAATATATGTTTGTTATAGATTTTTCTTTAAACTCTGTCGCAGTGAATTTATTCGAATGTACCTCGCCCTTATCGTAATTCATCTGAGACTCGAATATATAGTTGATGTTTACAAGAGGTATTGCTTCAAAACTCTTGATTGATGCAGTAGCAGTGAAAACATCATTCTTATCTTCTTTATTCTTTCCGGTTATTTTAAATTTCACTTCGCCCAGTTTAATAAATCCGTAGTAAACTGAATAATTCAATTCTTCACCTATCTCCAATATCTTCTCGCTCTGCGGTATTGCTGGAGCTGCCAGTATGAAAACAAACAATATTAGAAATAATTTTTTCAACCTATAACTTAATAAGCTTTGCTGCTTCGTCAATAAGGCTTATTGCTTTCAATACTTGATCGTCCGAAAGCATAAATACAGCATAAAATCCTTCGTTACCCCAAATGTCGCGGGCTATCTGTGCTTTAATCGATGTTTCAAGAAATTTCTTGTCGATATTAAAACCCGTCTGATCAAACGGTATATCCCGTGATTTGGCAAGTTCTGTAAGGTCATCCAGCATCTCATTGCTTACAGTGTAACCTTGTATAAATTCTTTGTAATTCTTGTACTTGTTCTCAATACTTTTTCTGTTGCTTGTCATGTATTTCTCAGTATATTCATAAATTAAATTAAGCCTTCTCAGCTGTACTGAATATTTTGTAAGTGTATCAAGTTTCACGAAGAAGTCTGGTGTAATACCGCCTCCTCCAAATACGGTCCTGCCGCCAAATGTCTTGAAAACCGGCTTGGTAGTATCTTTAGTGTCTTTATCATGATTAAAATTCTCGCCCTGAAGTGTGTCAAGTCTCATTGGATCTTTGTATTTGCCCCCTTCGTAAGGCTTCTGTATCGTTCTGCCGGATGGAGTGTAATATCTTGCCGTCGTTACTCTAATTGCTGAACCGTCTGAAATCTCAAACTGCCTCTGTACTAGCCCCTTTCCAAATGTCGTTTCACCAACTACAAGACCTCTGTCCCAGTCCTGTACTGCACCAGATACAATCTCGCTTGCCGATGCCGAACCCTCATTTACAAGAACAACCAATGGTATATCCGTAAACTGCCCTCCACTCGAATTATACACCTCTTCAAATTCTTTTATTCTGCTCTTTGTATAGACTATTTTCTTACCCGCAGGTAAAAATTCACTCGCCATTTTAAATGCCTGATCCAAAAATCCGCCCGGATTGCTCCTTAGGTCGAGTACTAACTTTTTCATACCCTCACCTTTAAGCTTATTCAATGCAGCAACAAACTCATCGTAAGTTGTTGCTGCAAATCTCGATACTTTTATGTAACCAATATTCTCATCTATTATAAATGAAGCATCTACGCTGTAGAGAGGAATTTTATCCCTCGTTACCGTAAATTCCAGTAATTCATTCATTCCCATCCTTACTATCGAAAGCTTTACTTTCGTGCCTTTGGGTCCTCTCAGTTTTTTGGGTACGTCTTCTCGTGTAATCTTAACAGCTGAAACATCATCAATCTTAACAATTTTATCACCTGCTAGTATTCCAAGCTTTTCAGAAGGACCTCCGCTAATAGGAGAAACTACGGTTAGAGAATCATTTATTACATCAAACTCTACTCCTATCCCCTCAAAACTACCCTGAAATTCTTCGTTTACTCGCTTTAACTGGTCAGAACTGATGTATATCGAATGTGGATCAAGCTCATCAAGCATCCCTCGTATGGCACTCTCCGTTAGCTTTTGACTATCAATGTTGTCCACGTAATATCTTGAAGTAAGATTAAGTACTTCACTGAATTTTCTTACCTGATCAGAAACTTTATCATCGGATATAGCATCCTGTATTTTCATTCCTATGAAAATACTCACTACTGTCATTATTATAATGACCGGAATTATTATCTTTTTGTTAAACATATTTTATATTTGTCTATAACATTTAATACATATTATACCGAAATAAGTTCCTGTTCAATTATTATTCTAATTAATGTAAAAACAGTAATCTAATTCCGGGTTCTGCTTGCTTGTAGATATATTAATCCTTTTTCTCGATTATTTACTAAAATAACTATTAATTAATCAATATTCAAAAGAATACGAACCAGATTATAATTAATATCGGCAGTAAAATCAGCAGTGAATACCTGTACATATACTCTATAAATCCCGGCATTTTAATTCCGCTGTGTTCAGATATTGATTTTACCATAAAATTCGGGGCGTTTCCAATGTATGTCATAGCTCCAAAGAAAACAGATGCAATTGAAATTGCAGTTAGAAATTTTACATTATTAATTGAAAAATCGAGCACCATTGACGGATTATCAATTGACAAATGGTCAGCACTCATTGCACCCGTTAGAAAATTCAGGAATGTTGGTGCATTGTCCAAAAAACTTGTGAGCATCCCTGAATACCAGAAAACATTACTAAGTTTGTCAAGACCAAACCTGACAGAATTCTCGGACACAAAAGCAAGTGCTGGTATCATCGTTACAAAAATCCCGAAGAATAGGATTGCAACTTCTTTTATCGGTCCAAATGTAAAATGATTCTTTATATGCACTTTATCCGGTGTAAACTTGTAAGATAAGACCGCGGCTAAAAGCATTATTATTTCTCTTAGATATTTTGGTTCATTTATTAGTACAGATAATACTATAATAACCAACGGTATTATGTTCCACTTTCCCTCAATCACTATTCTCTCACCCGTTTTTTCAATTTCATCCTGCTCCTCGTATTTCACTTTTTCATAGAAATACTTGTCTATAATAAAAAATATTATCAACAGTAACACTACTGTAAATAGCCAAATGTGATACAGATTTATAAAATACCAGAGGAACGGTATACCTTTTAAATATCCTATTAATAATGGCGGGTCGCCTACTGGCGTCAAAGAACCGCCGACATTACTTACTATGAAAATGAAAAAAATTATTTGATACGGCTTAAGTCTGTATTTATTAGTCTCCAGATAAGGTCTTATTAAAAGCATGGATGCTCCTGTCGTACCGAATAAATTTGAGATTGCTGCTCCTATAAACAGAAGTAATGCATTTCTAAGCGGTGTTGATTTTCCCTTAAGTTTTATGAAAATACCGCCCGAAACTAAATAAAGACTGAATAAAAGTGTTATGAAACTAAAATATTCATCGATGGAATGAAAGACTTTAACAACATTTCCTTCAAAAATTATGTAGTATGCTACAACAATTATAGCTAATGAAAAAGATATTGTGGAATATCTTCTCTCCCAGAATTCATGATACGTTATTGGAAGTATTGCGATTGATAATAGTAAGAATAGAAACGGTAATATTATCAGTATATCAGAACTCAATTAGTCTTAGGTTCTTTCGTATGTATTTGTAAGTCCTTTAGCATTTGAATTTTAGCATTGTCATAATTCAATAGTACTTTCTTTACCGATTTCTCCGATACCTTCAGGAACGTATTCGGATACACTCCTATCCAGACTATGAAAACAAGTAGAGGAATAATTGTGGCTAATTCTATCCCTGTTATATCGGTCATATTCTTGTTAGCTTCCTTCTCAAACGGACCTAACATTACCCTCTGGTACATCCAGAGTAAATATACAGCCGAAAATATTACCGCTGTAGCTGAAAATATCGTGAACCAATACGAGCCTAAATTAAACGAATTAAAAGAACCGACAAGTATTAAAAACTCTCCGATAAATCCGTTAAGACCCGGGAGTCCTATTGATGACAAACTTACGACTAAAAGAAGTGCTGCAAATTTTGGCATTACTTTTCTAATACCTCCAAATTCAGCTATTAGTTTTGTGTGCCTTCTTTCATATATCATTCCGACAAAAAGGAATAAAGCACCGGTTGATAATCCATGGTTTATCATTTGAATTACACTGCCCTGCATCGCTACATCCGTTAGTGCAAATATACCAAGTACAATGAATCCCATATGACTTACAGATGAATAAGCAACGAGTTTCTTCATGTCTTTTTGTACTATTGAAAGTAACGCTCCGTAAATAATCCCGACTACTGCAAGTACAGCAATGTACGGAGTTAATTTAATCGATGCAGCTGGAAAAAGATTAAGAGAAAATCTTATCAAGCCGTATGTCCCCATCTTAAGTAGCAATGCCGCAAGTATAACACTTCCTGCAGTTGGTGCTTGTACGTGTGCATCCGGAAGCCATGTATGAAACGGAAATAGCGGCACCTTAATCATAAACCCGAGTGTAAATAAGATGAATAAAACTATCTGTTTATCAACAGGAATGTATTGAGTAAACGTAGCGATTTGCTGTAAATCTGCCGTAAATCCTCCTGCGTATGGCGAAACTAAAAAACCCACCCATATTATACCTATTAGCAATAGTACACTTCCAAACATTGTGTAAAGAAAGAATTTTACAGTAGCATATACTCTTTCCTCCCCGCCCCATATTCCTATTAGGAAATACATCGGTATTAATATGAATTCCCAGAATACATAAAATAATATCATGTCAAGTGATGTAAACACACCAATCAGAGCACCCTCAAGTAATAACATCAGAAAAAAGTACTCGCGTATCCTGACTTTTATAGTTTGAAATGAAGCAATAATTGAAATAGGAAAAATAAGAGTCGTTAGCATAATCAGCAAAAGCGAGATTCCGTCCACACCTACATAATAGTATGAATTTATTATCTTAATCCATAATATCTTTTCAACAAACTGAAACTCTCCGAGGTTTGAATTGAAAGAAAAATAAAGCACCATTGATAGTGCAAATGTAATCAGTGATACAACTAAAGCGTATGACTTAACTGCCTTCTCGTTATCCTTCTTAAAGAACATAACGGGTATTGCAAGTATTATGGGCAGAAATATTAGTATACTAAGTATGTTTGCCAATTATTTCTATTATTTATTTAATTAATTGTATTTCAATATCTAAAAGGAGCCCTTTAAGGGCTCCTTCGCAAAACTATCCTTTCATTCTGAGACCTTGTTCTTCATTAATGAAGATCCAGCCGACTATTTTGCCAATATTTACTTCGTCAAAGTTATGCCAGTAATTATGATGGAAAATTTCCCTTGAACTGAATGTATTGTCATAATTCTTCTCTGTTTCTTTCATTATGTTTATGAACCGCTGCCTCCAGTTTTTCCAGTTTGATTCTCTTAGGTCAAGCCAGCAGTCTTTAGTCCACTTCTCTACATTCTGCTTTGTAAGTTTCAATGCGTCGCCTTTAGACATCGCAGGAATTTTCACATCAGGTCCTCTGAATATTTGCTTTCCGTCGGGTAGCAATATTGGTACGCCTATTGAAACAATTTCGTTCCTTAATTCGTTATTCTTCTTTATTAAGTTATAAAGCTTAATCGTACTGTTCTTGGGAGAATCGTTAATAAATTTCTTGAAACTTCCGTAAACTAACTTTATCAAGTGTGCTTCATAAAGTAATTTTGTAAGCCTTGGGGGACCTAACATTTCAAAAGCAACCGAACTCGTATTGTGCTTCTTCTCAAGCTGTTTTATCCTCTCGACTGCACTGTGCTGCAGAAATCCTGCTCTGTATGAGGGTTCCATTGAAGACGAATCAAGTGCACTTATTATATCATTACCTGTATTACCGCCCGTTAACTCACGATATATATTTTCAGCTATCTCTTCCGGGGTTACAAATTCCATTTGTCCATTCGTGGTTATAGCTTCAAATTCTCCTCTTGAAAAAATGCCGTTCTCGCCCGTATCAATGTAAACTGTCTTTAGTGACCCGCGTTTTCTGTATTCCTTCTCAGACTTTGGGGAAAAAGTACTGCCGAGCTTCTCAGGTTTATTAATATCAATTTCGTAAACGGGTATAGGTTTACCCTTTCTTTTTATTTCACCGTATGTGATTTTTTTCCAGGCTATCGATGCAGTAGGTTTAATTTCCTTTATCATCGGTCCTTCGGGAGTTCTTGCCATCAAAAACAATAGTAGAGTTTGTGCTCCTGCAACTGATGATTTGCTCAAAAGAACCCTTGATGGTTTTTCCTCGCTGTGTGTAAAAGGAATGTTTAAACCCATTCCGCCTGTACCGCTAGTTCCTACTTTAAAATAATACTTTGTGTTGAACTTCAGCATCGAATTGTATAGTATTTGTACATGCCTGATTAACTGGGGTACGTACGAGGAACATATCATCTTTTCCGATGCTATTCTTAATGCATCAAAATCTTTATTTTTGTCGTTGGTTATCTTTAATACATCAAAATAAGATTTGTAAATATTCTGGTAAGCTATCGCTGTTGCTGTGTTAATGCAATCAATAATTATATCAGGTTTGAATTTTTCTAAAAGTTTGAACAATGCCGAAGATTTTAGAATTTTCTCGTCCAGTTCATTTACAATATCATTAATAACAATTGCTCGTTTTTTGTCGTCATTCATGTACGATTCTCTGTCTGTATCTTTAAAAGACTCTCGTACAAATATATTACCCCACGCAGGTACGAATAAATCCCTCTTTCTGAACTCTTTGTTCAGTAATGTACAGATATCTTCTGCTTCTGTTTTTAATAGTGATGTTAGAACTACTTGTTTCGGATTTCCTTTCACAATACGTCTGGCTATTGCAGAACCTACAAGCCCCCAACCGCCAAGTATCAGGACCTTCTTATTTTTTATATCCATAAAATTTTATAATTATTTGATTAGGGAAATTTTCAGACTATCCTACATATAGAGATATGGTTTCCAACCCTCGTCTATACTGCCTACAAAGTTCTTTATAAAAGTGATATGCGACGGCTTCTTCGGTACAGACCTCAATTTCATCCTCGCCTCTTCTGGAGTTCTGTTACCTTTTTTATTGTTGCATTTAACGCACGCCGTTACCAGATTTTCCCATATCTCTTCACCGCCGCGTGACTTTGGAATTATATGGTCAACTGTTAGATTAACAACCGAACCGCAGTACTGGCATCTGTGATTATCACGGCGTAATATATTTTTTCTCGAAAGAATTATTTTCTTATATGGAACTCGCACAAAAAGTGCTAATCTTACTATACTCGGACAATCAAAACTCCTGTATACAGTGTGCACTTTTGTTCCGTTTTGTGTATATACAATTTCGGCTTTTCCCAGATAAGATAATACTATAGCACGCTTCACATTACATATTGTTACAGGCTCATAATTCTGATTCAGAACTAGAACTTTGTCATTCAGTACATTATTACTGCTGCCATATTTTGCAGCTTCATTACCGTGGAAGACATGCCCCCTTTCTTATTTCAATAATTTACTAAAATTAATCATAATGCAAAGAATAATCAATTTAAAAGAAAATCTGAATATTGTGATACATCTTTCACTATAAACAAAAACCCGTAAAATTATTATCTCTACGGGTTTCAATCTGCTTAAAACTTAAATATTTTATCTCTGTACCATCATCTCAACAAATTTAAAACTTTACTCAGGAATTCAACATCCTTTTCTAAATCTTCAAGAGGCTTGTTGTTCACTACTATAAAATCCGATTTCTCAATCTTTTCCTTCTCGTCCAATTGAAAACTCATAATCTTTTCTATGTCTTTCTTTTTCGCACCGTCTCTTTCCATTATTCTTTGCAGTCTGTTCTTCTTATTCGAATATACCATTATAACATAATCAAGATATTTGTGAAATTCTGTATCGAATACGAGGGCAGATTCTATTATGATAATCTTCTGCTTAACACCCTTTATCGACTCCATCAAATGCTTAATTACTGTAGGATGAACTATTTCATTTATTTTCTTAAAATTGCTCTTATTCGCAAAAACAACTTCTTTCAGTTTTGAAAGGCTTATTACTCCTTTATAATTTAATATCTCTTTTCCAAAAGCTTTTACAACTTTTCGGGCGAGAATTTTATCTTTCTTGTATAAATCTTTCGCTATAAGGTCTGCAAATAATACTTTGTAGCCATGCTTCGAAAGAAGCCTGCAGACTTCTGATTTTCCGGAACCTATTCCGCCGGTTATTCCTATTAATATTTTGTTCTTAAATTTTATTCCCATGATACAAATTTTGTGTTATCCTATATTACTTATTTTATTTTGCATAAGCAATACTTCTTCGTTCCCTTATTACGTTTATTTTTATCTGTCCCGGATATTCCATTTCTTCCTGTATCTTCTGTGCAATATCTTCAGCAAGTTGATCTTGTAATATATCACTTACTTTTTCCTGTTCAACTATTACTCTTACTTCCCTACCCGCCTGTATTGCATAGGTCTTCGATACTCCCTCAAAGGATGTCGCAATTGCTTCAAGCTTCTCAAGACGTTTTGAGTATGCTTCCACAGATTCCCTCCTTGCACCCGGTCTCGCACCGCTTATCGCATCAGCAGCCTGAACTAATACTGCAATCGGATGCTCCATCGGTATCTCATCGTGGTGCGAACCTATTGCATTGCATACAATAGGATGCTCTTTGCATCTTTTCGCTATCTCATAACCGAGTATTGAATGCGGTCCTTCTATGCTTCTGTCAATTGTTTTGCCAATATCATGAAGCAGTCCCGCTCTTTTTGCCATCTGAGCATCAAGTCCGAGTTCAGCAGCCATTATTCCTGCTATATGTCCTACTTCTATCGAATGATTTAAAACATTCTGTCCGTAACTTGAACGATATTTCATTCTTCCAATAAGTGTTACAATATCCCTGTTTACTCCCTGCATTCCCATATCAAGTATTGTCTGTTCTCCAACCCTAATTATCTCTTCATTCAGTTCCTTTTCAACCTTCTGTACAACTTCCTCAATCCTTGCAGGATGTATTCTGCCGTCAGTGATTAATCTCTCCATTGCTATTCGTGCAATCTCCCTTCTGAATGGGTCAAATCCGGAAATTATAATCGCTTCGGGAGTATCATCAACTATAATATCTACACCCGTTGCAGCTTCGAACGCTCTTATGTTTCTGCCCTCTTTTCCTATTATTCTTCCCTTAAGCTCATCCGAAGATATCTGAAGTACGCTCACCGTCGTTTCAACTGAATGGTCAACCGCAGACCTCTGTATTGCTTGTATTACTATGTTTTTAGATATCTTATTGGCATCAAGCTTTGTCTGCTCCCTTACTTCCTGCAGCTTCTGCGCTGATTCTAACTTAACTTTGTTTAATAATGATTCAAAAAGAAGATTCTTTGCTTCTTCTTCATTCAGTCCCGATATTCTTTGCAGCTTCGATTTCTGTTCATTTATCAGGCTATTGACTTCCTCTTCCATTTTGTCAACCTGATTCTTTTTCTCCGTAAATTCCTTCAGCTTTGCCGTGTATTCAGCATGTGCTTGTTGTGCATTCTTTTCCTTGGTTATTAAATCGTTCTTTATCTTTTCTGCTGTTTCTTTTTCAGCTTTAATTCTTTTTTCTATTTCACCTATTTCTTTTTCTCTCGACCGTACTTCCTCGTCGTATTTCTGCTTGCGTTTGTAAAATTCATCTTTAACTTCTAAAAGTTTTTCCTTCTTTAGGTTGTGAGCGGATTTTTCTGCTTCTATTCTGAAGTTCTTTGCTCTTTTTTCTGCTTCCGATACTAATTCTGTTGATTTTGTTTCTGCATCCTTTAAGATTTTCTTCGCAACGTTTTCTGCTCCGTCAACTTTACTCTTATTTATCTTTACCTGAATGTACCATCCAAGAAAAAATGTTATAAGGCATAAAGCTACTAATATCGGAAGCAATATGTATAATTCCATTTCCGGCATATTATTATGTTATTTTGTTATTTAAATGTTGTTTATTAAAAATAAAAAACCGCAAGTCACCGTCAAAGGTTATATAGAAACCTTGGTAGCAAACAGTGGGGGGCGCCAAAGTGTCGCGGTCTTCCAATGTTGTCCTTTATCTGCCCGCAGGCAGAGAACATTTCCCGAAGGAATAAGGCCTGACCTAGCACCTGTGAGAGCTTACCTCCCAGCTTATAGAAATTTGATGGTTCTATATAATGTTTGATTTTTTCGGCTGGCTTGCGGCTAAAATCTACATTTCTTACTATGTTAAAGAACTATTATAAACTGTCGTCTATAAGTTTTGATAATGTATCAAATCTTTCTGTACTCGTTTTCAGGTTCGCTATGTATGATTGCTCTGTATCTGCTCTCATATCCTTCTCTTTAAAGTAAGATTCGGAAATATTTAGGGCAGTAACAACCGCAATCGACTCCGCGGATGTGTTCGGTGATTGAAAGTTTATCCTTTGCATGATCATATCTACATACTTGGCGTATCTTTCCACTTCCTGAGGGTTTTCTCCCAGCAGGTTATAGTCACTGTTAAATATTTTTACTTTAATACCTGAATTTTTCATTTTGATTTTTTAGTTTACCAGCCTTTTTCAGTCTTCAAAATCTTTTGACTGATCTTCATATTGTTCTAAATGAACATCAATTCTCGAGATTAATTCTTTTAATCTCGATTTTACTAACTCTTTATCTCTTATACTCGTGTTGTCATTTTCGGAGTCTAACAGCATACTTTTTAATTCGGATATTTCCTTGTCCTTTTTTATCGTATCCGAATCCAATTTGTTTAACTGAAGCTTTAACTCTGTTATTTTATTGTTCAGGTCTTTTATGTTCTCTTTTAATGAATGATTCTCCGTACTGGCATTGTTGTACTTATCTATTAGCCCTTTGACTTTGTTAGATAAACTTTCATACGATACCGCCAGAAGTCCCTCCAGCTTTATTATTTCTTCTCTGTTTAATTCAGATTTGCTGTCCATTCTTTGTATTTAATTTGACCTTAATTTTACTCCGAGCTTATTATCTAAATTTTTTACAATCTTGTTTATGACCTTTGTAACTTCATCATCGGTCAAAGTTTTTTCCTGTGAACCGAGCTCAAGAGAAAATGCCATACTCTTGATTCCGTCGCCTAATTTCTTATCCTCAAATACATCAAACAACTCTGTCTTCTTTAGAAAATTTCCGCCTGAATCTCTTATTACCTTTAAAACCTGTTCATAATTTGATTCACTGTCTACCAATAACGCAAGGTCTCTTTTTGCATAAGGATATTTTGAAATCTCTACATATCGTTTCTCGGCTTCTGACTTCTTATACAATACCTTCGCATCAAACTCCGCTATGTAAATACTGTTTTCAGATTCAATCCCTGCCTGATTTTGCTTATCTATGACAAAAATCCTTCCTATCTTTTCTTTTTTAAGAAAAACATCAAAACAGCAATCTTCATCCTCTGCATTATAATAAATTAATTCATCACTTTCAATATTCAATTTTGAGAGAAACATTTGCAGTTCCCCCTTCAGGTCGAACAGGTCAAAATCCCTGCCCGTCAATTCAAATGATTTATTGTCGTAAAAACCGCTTATCCCGAAACAAATATGGTCTTCCTCATCAAATTTATCCGACGAATCCTTAAATACTTTCCCAGTTTCAAAAAGCTTAAGAGATACATCCTTCCCGATAAGGTTGATGTTGTTCATTATCGTAATTAGCATCCCGTAAAATAGATTTACCCTCATAGAATTCATAAGCACTGAATTCGGGTTCTCCAGCATTACAGGCTTTATTCCGAAACTTGAAATTTTACTGTCATCCTGCTGCGTATAAGTAATAATCTCATTAAACCCTCTCCCTATAAAATACTCTTTAATAGTATTCAAAAATTTCAGGTATTTATCGTTGTAATCAACTTGTTTCGAAACGTCTAATACAAACCGGTAATCATTCTCAATATTCGAATATCCGTATAGTCTCGCAATCTCTTCTATTAAATCTATTTCTCTCTGAAGGTCCTCCCTCCTGAATTCAGGTATTCTGAAATAGAGCCTGTCATCTTCCTTTTTAACAAATAAAATTTCTATGCTCTCAAGCATGTTTTTTATTTCCTCTTCGGATATTCCTACTCCTGTAATTTTGTCGCACCGCTCTTTTCTTACAAATACCGTCAAAGGTTCGAATCTTTTTGGATAAACATCAACAATTCCTTTCAATACGGTTCCGCCTGCTGCCTCTTGCATAAGAGATGCAGCCCTGTTTGATACGTAAGGAATATTCTCAATATCAACTCCCCTCTCAAATCTCTGTGATGCATCAGTCTGTAATCCGAGCCTTTTTGAATTCTTTCTTATCGCCACAGGGTCAAAATATGCTGCTTCAATAAGTACATTCTTTGTATCAGTTGAAATCTCCGAGAACTCGCCTCCCATTATCCCTGCTATTGCCGATGCTTTCTCTCCGTCGCAGACCATTAGTGACTTATCATTCAATATTCTCTGCTTTGAATCAAGAGTTGTAAACTTATCTCCTTCTTTTGCAGTTTTTATTATTATTTTCTTGCCCGCTATTTTATCATAATCAAACGCATGCAGCGGCTGTCCTGTCTCCATCATAACATAATTCGTTATGTCAACTATGTTATTTATCGGTCTGAGTCCTACCGATTTTACGGCCTTTTGCAGCCATTCCGGAGATTCTTTTACTTTAACATTTTTAACTACCCTGCCCGTAAATCTTTTGCAGTATTCATCACTTTGAATCTCTATATCAATGTAATCTTTTGAAAATTCGTTAGACTCCTCTAATCTTACTTCGGGTAATTTAGCCTTTAACGAATATGTTGCAGCAATCTCGCGGGCAATGCCAATTTGGGAAAAAAGGTCTCCTCTGTTCGGTGTAACACCTATCTCAATAAAACAATCATTTGAACCCAAATAATCCGCAAAATCAGTCCCGGGTATTGCATCATTTTTTAAAACCATTATACCTGTATGATCGTCCGAAAGGTTAAGCTCATCCTCAGCACAAATCATGCCTTCAGAAACTTCCCCTCTTATCTTTCCTTTCTTTATCTCGAAACTCCCATTAGGTATAATTGCGCCGATTTTTGCAACGCAAACTTTCTGACCTGCTTCGACATTTGGTGCCCCGCAAACTATTGAAAGTACACTATTTCCTGTATTTACCTTGCATAATGTCAGCTTGTCCGCATTAGGATGCTTGGCAGTCTCGACTACTTCTCCGACGACAAAATTTGCAAAAGTATCCTTTTCATTTTCTATCGATTCAATATCAAGACCTGCATCTACCATTTTCTTAAACAGATCTTCATACGAAGTTATATCAAGTCCGGGTATTAATGATTTAATCCAGTTTAAACTAATTCTCATAAAAACATAAAAGTTAAATATAAACAATTAAAAAATTACATTAAATACAGAAATCATTTTTTGCCTTAATTCTCTAATAATTTCTGCTTTGTTTTGAGTATATTTTGAACAAAAATTTATTGAATTTTATTATAATTTAATTTACATAAATAATTACTATATTAGTGTTCTGTTTAACTAATTTAATTATTATGAAAATTAAAACTCTCTCATTAGTTGTTTTGCTGCTCATTTCAGCAATCGGTTTTACAGCTCCAATCGAAGATTTTAATACTGTTTACACTAAAGCAGAATTAAATCCTGCTATTCAGAAGCAGGCAGAACAATTAGCGTCTACTCTCGGTCATCCTTTAAGAATTTATACCGAAGATTATAAATTCATCGAAGCTAAGGGTGTGGAGAACGGACAGGTTGTTTATACTGTTATCGTTGACAGGTATAATATCTATAATGGAGCTTATACTGCTTTCCATAATGAAATCGTTTCATCCTTTGACTTATCAAAAGCAAGAATTGATTACGGTAATGGAAATGTAGTTGATAATACTGGCGGTTTATTTAATCCTGTGGTTTCATCTCAGGGTAGAAGTTCATTCTGGCTTTTGATTCCTGAATGGACAAATGACAAGGTGTATGCATTTGATTCGCAAACGGGTGATTTAATAGACCCGGACTTTATACCGACTTCAAATCCTACATTGCAAAGTCCAAGGCATGCTTTTGAATCTCCTTGGGGAACGATTATGGTAGCAGACCAGATTAGCGATGCAGTACAGGAATTCGATACGAGCGGCGTCTTCATCAGAACTTATGCGCCGGCAGGCGGACCAAACCCGGGTATTCTCGATAACATCAGAGGCGTTTTCTTTAGACCCGATAAAAAACTCCTCGTTACGGTCGGCTCTGGTGCGAACCAGAATACTATTCAGCTTTTTGACACTGGAGGCGTTTCTTTGGGTGCATTTATTCCGGTAGGAAGTCTGAACAGCCCGTTTTATATCATTCAGAGAAATTCCGAATATCTTATCGGTAATTCTTCCGGTACGAATGATGTTCAGAAATACGATTTAAGCGGTACATTTTTATCTACATTTATTTCCTCTTCATCTCTTGCATTCCCACAGCAAATGATTAAACTTGCTGATGGCATTATTGCAATCTGTGGCTTTAGCTCTCCATCTGGTCTTGTATTCTTCGATTCAGCCGGCAGTTACTTAAACACCTTTAATTCTATAACCGGAAATCGTGGTGTTTACAAGCTCGGAAACGGTAATTATCTTACTACCAACGGAACCGGCGTTCATGAAATCGATGATACAACAGGCGCTTTAATTAGAACAATCGCCACAGCTTCAAATTTCCAGTTCATAGATTTGTATAATCCTTCTGGACTTACTGGTATAGGAAATGAATTCAAATCAACTCCGGGTGAGTACAAGCTGTATGAAAATTATCCTAATCCGTTTAATCCTGTTACAAATATTCGTTTCTCTATTCCTAAAAACGGATTTGTTTCTCTCAAAATTTACGACGCTCTCGGAAGAGAAATTTCTTCTCTCGTGAATGAATTCAGACAAGCTGGTGAATATACAGTCAATTTTAATGCATCAAACCTTATGAGCGGTGTTTATTTCTATACACTGAAATCTGAATCATTCTCAGCTACTAAGAAAATGATGCTCGTAAAATAAGCTGCACATCAGATTTTACACCTCTTTTACATTACCTTCCCAAGCTCTTTGCTTGGGAAGGTTTATTTCCTATATCTCTGCCTTAAACGAATCACAAAACAAAAAAGCCCGTTTTGTGACGGGCTTTTAATTTCTCGAAATCCGAAAAACACAATTTAGTTATTACCGTTTTCTTCTTTCTTTGGTTCTTTCTTAACCGGTGATTCAGAAGTCTTCTCTTCGCGGTTATACTCTCTGCCTTTATTGTCTGAATCCTTTTTCTCAGGATTATACTGTTTAGGTGGAGTATATGTATTTCCGCTGTTATCATTCGGCGTATACGTCCTCGGAGTGGTCGTCGTTGTTCTTGTTCTCGTTGACTTTCTCTTTGAACTCTTTTTCTTGCCCTTTGACTTTGTGTTCTTCTTCTTTGTAGATTTCTTCTTCTTTGTAGATTTCTTCTTCGAAGTTGATTTCTTCTTAGTTGTTGATTTTTTCTTCCCAGAAGATTTCTTCTTCTTTGTACTCTTCTTTGTTTTCTTCTTCTGTTGATTAGAAGTCTGTTCAGTCGTTGAATTTGAAACATTATTCAAATTTGTTGTACCAAACACACCACTAAACGTGAACGAAAACAAAACTGTGAGTACCGCTAACCGTAGTTTTGTCAATTTAACTCCTTTTTTTAATTACTTTTTAAAAATACTTTGAATATTCCAAAATTTCAACATATATATGCATTATTTTCTCTCAAAATCCACGTTTTTTGAACACTTTTTTTATTGTTTTGTTCCCCTCTCCCTCAAAAATGTTAACCTTTTACCCGCATATCCTGTCTAACCCCTCCTCCATGTCTTCTGGTTTTGTCAGTAAACTCAAAACAGCATAGCCCTCCGTAAAAAAATCATAATAATATCCGGGATGTATCAATACATTTTTCGTGTCAAGCAGCTTAAACACATACTCATCCTCCGGAATCAACAGATTCTCATAATTTAGTATCCCTGACCACCCTCCCTCGCAATTTAATACCTTAACATCAGGATTTAAAAGAAACTTCGTCTTTAATAAATTGTAGTTTTCACTTATTCTTTGTTTTATCTCTTCTTGTATCTTTTCACGTGTTTTAAATAGCATCTTCGCCGCATATTGAACAGGTGTAGCTGCCGAAAGATAAGTATCTGCTATTACTTCAAGCCTCTTTATTGCTTCTCGCTTCTTTCCTTCTTCACCCTGTATCAGTATCCATCCGAATTTCATCTGAGGCAAACCCAGCATCTTTGAAAAACCGTTGAGTATAAATGTAATGCTGCTTTCAATTCCTGTCGTCGATTTCAAAGCTGTTTCACCCGCGCTTATTTCATAATCAGAAAAAACTTCATCAACTACCAGCGAAAGATTGTATTTATCCGATAACGTAATGAATTTATTATATTCTTCTTTCTTTAAATATGAACCCGTAGGATTGTTCGGATTTATAATCAATATTGCTTTTGTTTTCGGAGTTATCTTCTTCTCAAGCATTATAAAATCAGTCGTCCAACCGCCCCTGTAATCATAAACCAATGGATAATAAACAACCCTGCACATATCAAGTTTCGCAAGAAACTCAAAAAGCGGATAACATGGCTGAGGTATTAGCACCTCCTCGTCAGCATCCAGCAGCAGCTTGAATAAATACGAATAAGCCTCGCTCGTACTCGGTACAATAAATATATCATCAGGTTGAACATATTTTCCGGTTTCTGAATAATACACAGCTATTTCTTCTCTCGCTGAAATCAATCCGCGCGGGTCTGGCTCATATACAAGCGACCTCTCATCAATAAAATGCTTCAGTATATGCTTTGCATCATAATTAAACCCAAGCTTTGTTGGGTTCGTAGATGTCAAATCAAGTATTCTCTCACCTTGCTTCTTTTTCGCATTGTAAAGAAGAGTTAATTCATTCGGCTCTATATCAATATTTAGTCTTCTTGAAAACATACAATTAAAGTAAATAAAAATTATGAATAAGAAAATTGAAATAAATTCTTCCTCTTTGCTAAGAGTAAAATTTTATTTTGTTAAAGAAAAAATTCTTCATTTTGAGACAAATATTTCCCTTGACAAATAAAGTTATTTTTTGTATATTTATTTTATATTTAAGCAGATAATATTGCTTTTGAAAACATGAAATCTGATTTAAATATTGGGGAAAACAGTAATATTCTTCTGAATATTAAATATGATGCCCCATTTTATACTGTTTTAACAGTAACTTACCACACTAAATTGCCTTTCAAATGCCTATACAATGCCTATTTCATGCCTTTATCATACTTATTAACTTCTATTTAACCTAAATTTAGCTTAACTTCCGTGTAAGCTAAGCAATATTAACGCTTATGGAAGGAAATTATTATGGCTTTTCTCTTAAATCAGAAAATAGGTACAGCGAGCGGAAAACTCGGCGATATAGTGTACAGGGCAAAGAAAAATGGAGTGAGTATTATATCTCCCGCTCCCCGTAAATACAAGAAAACAAATAAAGTCGGCGCCATCAAAAATAGGTCAAAGTTTTCTATGGTTGTAAAATTCGCCTCTGCCGTTAACTCATCAGACCTCCTGAAAAATGTATGGAGAAGCGTAAGTTTGCCCGGAAAGTCTGCTTATACTCGAATTTACAAGAGTATTTACAATCATTGCAGCTCAGATTATAATTTAACTTCAGTCAATATTCTTCCTAAAAATTTGAATACACGCATTCTGTCTGTTGTTTTAGATGATAGTAATCTTGAAATTAACTATACTTTGTTTGATAGTATAAATTCAGAATTGATTCCCCCATTTTATGCCGTTGCTTTTCTGCACCTTTACAATCCCGTCGAAGAAAACTCAAGCAATCCTTATAATCGGTTTCTAATTGTCGAACAAAAGTTTGAATCTCTTAATTTAAATAGTCATGACCCTGCTTTCTTCAAATTCAACACTGTCGAGAATGCCTATGAAATAATTAAAGACTATAACATCGTTACTGTTTACTTCACAATCATCTTCTCATACCAGGAGAATAATAAGTTAGGCTGGCTTGACACAAATGGTTATATACACAAAGGAATAGACGTTTACAATAAACTTGTCGAAAAGCACATAGAATATTCTTTAACCTCATCATCTAAAAATAATCCCGATAAAGTCTCCGGTATTTCAATAAAACTAAGATAATTCGGTCCGTCAAATCCATATATTAAAATACTGCTTTTACATCCCCTATTTTTTAATCTGTATCTAACTTATATCATTACCGTAGGGACGATATTTCAATAGCAAATAATATTATAATGTTTTAATCCCGTAGGGACGTTATATCAATAGCTAATATTATTTATAATGTTTTAATCCCGTAGGGACGTTATATCAATAGCTAATATTATTTATAATGTTTTAGTCCCGTTGTTTTTTTCGCCTGAAAACTGACCACTTTTTCGCCTGAAAACTGACCACCCA
>CAZVCC010000037.1:0-33861 GCA_964626015.1 uncultured Ignavibacteriaceae bacterium | reverse complement strand
ATAGTTAATACCGATATTCAGTCTTTATTAATCTGAGTTCTGTTAATTAATTGTTCGTAATATTGTTTTTTCATTGTCTTTCCCCTGTCCATTATTTGAAACAATACGTGTCCACTTTTTTAGAATTTTGACTTGACAATTGTAGTTATTAAAAATATATTTGTATTGTTAATTAACTTATTTTAAAAACGCCTTAAAATATCGGAGGTATTAAATGGCAAGAATTAAAAACATGTTCTTTGTTCTTCTTACCGTTGCATTCCTATCTGGTCTTATTGCCGGATGCGGTGGTGTAAGTGAAGAGCAATTAAAACAATTAAACGACTTGAAAGCTGAAGTTGAATCTCTTCAGAGTCAAGTAAATGCAAAAGAAGGTGAAAGATCTTCATTGCTAAAGCAAATAGCTGACAAAGATGCTAAGATCAAAGATTTCCAAAAGCAGACTGATCAAGCAAAAGCTAACTGTAAGTAATCTTTGATTCAATTAAAAACACTTAATTTTAAAACAAATTTTAAAAAGGAGATTTTAACAAAATGAAATTTCATAAATTATTAGTAGCTTTACTAGTTCTCTCCTTAGGTCTAGGTGTTCAGTTGACAGCATTTGCTCAAGACGAAGAACCAGAGATGACAGAGGAAGAATGGCAGAAGCAAATGGATGAGAATACCGCATTGAAGACTGACCTCATGGGTAGACTCGATCAATTATCAAAAGATATTGATAACCTGAAAAAACAAAATACCGAAAAAGATGCAGCAGTCGTTAAAGCTGAAGAAGATTTATATGCATCTGTAGGTTCAACAAAATCAGGTGTCGCAGATTTCAGAAAGAAATTTGAAGCTGTCGAAAAAACTATCAATGGAAAACAGGGAAAGAAAGAAGATGCAGAAAAAATGTTCGCAGAAATTGAAGCATCAAAAATTAAATGCTTACCTGAATTCTATGACAGATATAAGAAAATGAAAGCAGCTTTGGCAGCATGGGGTCCCGAAAAAGCAGCTGGTTACACAGTTGTAAAAGGTGATTGCCTCTATAAGATTGCTGGCAAGAAAGAAATCTACAACAACGTTAAAATGTGGCCTGTTCTTTGGGAAGCTAATGAAAAAGGCGTAGTCTCTGCACCTCCGAAAGTTCCTAAAACAATCAAGAATCCTCATTGGATTTACCCAGGTCAGGTTCTTTCTGTTCCGACTTTAACTGCAGATTTACAGAAAAAAGCCGAAGCAAAAGCAAAGAAATACAGATACACAAGAAAGAAAAAAAGTGTAACTACAACTGAAACTAAAGATGTAAAGAAAGACGAAAAGAAAGACGTAAAGAAAGAAGAACCTAAGAAAGAAGTAAAGAAAGACGTAAAGAAAGAAGAACCTAAGAAAGAAGAAAAGAAGAAATAGTTGATGTTTCTTTGATATTTTAAAGCCTTTATGCTTATGCATAAAGGCTTTTTTAAATTAATTTAAACTAAAATTATTTATTACGGAAAAGAATATTTTACTTACTGGAATTGATTTATTCGCATTTTGCGGTGTAAATGATTCTAATTTTAATCACTTCAAAAAACTATTTCCTGACACAAACTTTGTCCTTCGCGGAGATAACTTATTTTTAAAATCTCCTAACGATAGTGAAATCAGTTTTATTACGAGAGTTATAGATGAACTCATTATTCTTATAAAAAGACAGAATAAATTAACCGTTGAAGATATTGATCTAATATTTCATTTGCTCAATGAAAATAACAACTCAAACGGGTCTGTTAAAAATGGTTCTGTTAATAGAGATATTATCTTTGTTAATAAAAATGATATTGTTAAACCTAAGAATTCATCTCAGATTAATTACTTGAATTCCGTTCTAAAAAACGAAATTGTATTTGCTATCGGTCCCGCAGGTACTGGGAAAACATATCTCGCTGTTGCTTTTGCTATTGTCGCACTTAATAATAAACAGGTTAGTAAAGTGGTCCTTGCAAGACCTGCCGTGGAAGCAGGGGAAAGTCTTGGTTTTCTCCCCGGTGATTTATCTGAAAAAATTGACCCGTACCTGAAACCTTTGTTTGATGCACTTGAAGCGATGCTGCCTACAGATAAACTTAATATGTTTCTTGAAAAAAATATTATTGAAATTGTCCCTCTCGCTTATATGCGTGGTAGAACTCTCAATGATGCTTTCGTAATTCTTGATGAAGCCCAAAATGCTACTACTATGCAAATGAAAATGTTTCTTACTCGACTCGGTCCAAATTCTAAAGCTATTATCACTGGTGATATAACTCAAATAGACCTTCCCAGAAGAGATCAATCTGGTCTTATTCAGGTAGAAAAAATCTTAAAAGGAATTGAAGGGGTAGATTTTGTCTATTTTGAAAAATCTGATGTTGTGCGGCATAGACTCGTAAAAGAAATTATTAATGCATACGAAAAGTTTATCGGTAATGGTTCTGATGTAAATAAATAAATTTATTCCATTTTCATACATTTTCAATTAACCGAAATTTTCTTTAGTGAGACCAAAGCATTTATGCTCTCTTTCCAAATTTTCAGTTTTCTTCGTAATAGTTCCCGGTTTTACGTAATATTTTATTGAAATTTCAAACATTTATTAATTGTTTAAAACATTTATGTTATCTATATTAACAATTATTTTACTTTAAATAACTATAATTAAAGTGGTCGATTATGTCAAATAACGTTAATCAGAATGATAGCAAATCAAATGACTATTCCATTTCGGATAAATACACCGCTATCGAAGAGAAAATAAAAAATCTTAAAGAAGGCTTTTCTGAAATCGTTGAGATTCGAAAACATATAGTAGATAAAAACCTTAATGAAATCAGTAAAGCAGGTACTAAAGATGTTTTAAAAGCACTTATTCCTTCTGTTTTAGTTCTTATCCTATCTTTATACATTGATGTCTCTCGCGTACCCTTTCTTGGTGATATTGCGCAGAGAATGTTCAGTAGTGTATTTAAACTCGAATTGGCAGATGTTCAACCGGTTCAGTTTTGGTGGCTGCCGTTTGCAGCATTTGGACTTTTCATGGTCTTTGCATGGATGAGTAATGCAAGCCTGAAGAAACAAATCACTCTGAAAGGTCCTTCGGAAGAAATAATTACAAGAACCGTTGATAATTATAGTGGTCTCGTAGATTCAATCGCAACCGCAATGCCTTTACTTGGTGCCGCTATTCTTCTCTTATCCACTCAGCTCGGAAAAGATGTATTCCTTGGATTCTCTGTTCCTTTTGAAATAAAATCTATCGTTATACTTGCAATCGGGAAGTTATTCGGAACAGTATTCGAGACTCAAGCTTTGCAGTACCAGACAATGACGGAAGAGGTAAGCAACGTAGAAAAGGAATTTAATTATTATACTCAATATCAATTACAAAATAAACTCGTTGACACTATTAAATCAAACAATGAACGATTGATAGTTAGTTTAACAGGTTCAGGAAGTACATCGAAATTCACTGCTGACGAAGCCCACAAGATTTATGATTATATCAAGTTGACGAAGCAGTTAAACGATGAACACACTAAAAATTTAGAAGTGTTTCGAAAAACAGTTGCTGACTTTGGACAAATTAAACTGTTCGATTCTCAGGTTCTGAATCAGATGAAGGAAGTTATTGAAGGCATTAATAAAACTGCCGAGGTTGTCAAAAAAACCGCCGAATACACAGAAACTATGAAAGCAAATTTTGAAATTATGAATGGTTTTTCTTCTGCAATTAATAATGTGAAATTACCTGATGCCGTTGCACTGGCTGAATTACAGAAAACTGCATCATTGTTAAATGAAACCGCTAACTCTCTTAAGGATTCTAACGCTATGAAAAGTATCGAAAATTTGGTTTACCTTGCTGGTAAAAGATAATTTAATTGTATCAACTTTTAAACTCTAAAAAATGAGTAAGCATAATAGAGATGTAAAATTCATAATTTATCAGGTTCTGTATATTTTTGTCATTGTAGTTATTACCATGAAAGGAGCTGATTTAAACCTTGAAAAAGTTTTAACCGAAGAAGATGCCGTCAAAAAATCTTATGCCGATTCGCTGAAAAAATATATTGATTCCATGCTGGCACTCGGACTCGTTCCAAAGATTGAACTTGATTCATTGAAAAATATCGCTGATTTGAAAAATTTTGTAGCACCTCAGATTTCTCCAAATATGATTACACTACAAACTGGGCAACTCGTAGTCTCACAGGAAGAATATGAAAAATTAAAGAATCAACCCGAACTTTTACAGCAACTTGAACAGCAGCAGCAACAGCAGCAACAGGTGGAAATGGAAAAAACCGATGTTACTCCTCTCGTTGCAGCTCCGTTGATTCAGTATACTCAGAATACTATTACTAACAGAGGAAATGTTCCTTTGGAAATATACGGTGACGATGGTAGCCTTATTGTTTCCATTCCAGCAGGTGGTTCAAGATCTTTCACTATGGGAGGGCATAAATCTGTTACTTACAAGCAGGGTGGTCAATCTAAAACGGTCTCCACAAAAGAAAATACTAAACCCGAAATCACTTTCGAACAGCTTAAGCCCGGAAATTCCGACGCTTCTCTAAGAGAACTTCAAAGTGTCATTGGTTTTAGAATTAGAGTTAAAGATGATTTCCTCGGACAGCTCGATGTTAAAATTACTGGTCCTGTCATCGTCGAAGATAAAGGTAATGGTGTTTTTGATGTTAAATTAAAATATGCTTCTTCCAAAGAACAATTTGAAAGAATGACTGAAAATGGAAGTGCACCGTTTAGAGCATCGTTTAATGTCTCTGTAAAAGATAGAATCTCAGGTCATTCAATTCAAAGACAGGGGCAATACACTTTTGGTGAATGGTAATTCAATTTTTTAATAATCTATATTTAAAATAATATGAAGATTTCGAAAACTTCTTTTTCTGTGACAATTTCTTTTGCGTTGGTATTACTTTTATGTTGTATCAATTCTGCTTATTCTCAGGAAGTTAATGAGAATGACCCTAAAACATTTAAGTATTTTAAAATTAATGCTAACGCCGATGACGACAGTGTGTTCGTACAGATTCAGGATGAAATGGCTGTTGACCCTAAGTTATCATCTTATACGATAATTGTTAATGTTTCTGACCCTGATCCAAATAATCATTACGTGGTTATTGGTGAGGAAACTGATGCTACTAAAATTCAAATGTCTTGGCTTCAGATTTCAAAACCCGTTCAGCAAAAACTCTTGAACTGGTCGGCAACAAACAAAATTAATCTGCAGCAAAAGAAATATAATTACGTTTCTGTCTTCACTGAAGTAATTAAAAATATTAAATTCAAAGACGTAATCAGCCCCCCTAAAAAGGAAAGAGAAATACTTAGTACTACAGCATACATTAATCCGTTCTTAAATGCTTTTGGAAGTGAACCCCTTGGCATACCTTTTAAGAAAAGTTTTGGTATTTCGTTGCAGCTTGGTACTCCTTATTCTGGACCTCTTGAAACTGATATGGTAGGTGCTAACTTCCATTTTATTGGTGCTAAAATTGGTGTCACATCACGTGTTATGGAACTTGTTCTTAAAAGAAGTTCGGGTGCTTCTGATAATGCGAAGCAAAGTACTTTTGGAAATTATAACAATATTTTTGCTCCTCTACTTGGTATTCAAGCGAGTTACGTCATTCCTTTTGGTAATTTCCTCGAAGTCGGTTATTTTGCTGTCCTTGATAGCGGTGGCTACGACCCTCCTATTAAAGTCAAGAATAAATATGACACTTTGCAGCAAGGCAGTTATATGCCCAACAATGTTATAACTAATCAAAGTTACTTCAACTGGGAATTTAGATATCCCATCAGAACTTTTGGATCTTCTCGCGCAAAAATATATTTTGGACAGTATCTCGGCGAATTTCATGCTGGTTATCTTGGACGTGAACTCAGATTTGCTGGTTCTGTCTTTGATTTGAGAATGGATTATACTTTTAACAGTCCTTCCAGAAACTGGCAGTTCTTGATTGAAGCCTATGTTGCGAATATTGGTGAATCTTTCGCTAACAGTAGCTTTGCTATAGGTCCTTCTCTTAGAATTACGAGAGGTACCGACGGAAATCTTGCCGTTGTCACTGCTTTGGTTAATGCCAGATTCAAACTTGGCGATTTTTACGAAGAAAAATAAATAATTTAGCAGTTGAAAGTTTAAAAGAAAAAATTTATATTTACACATAATCAATCAAAAACTTAAACTATAATATTATGAAACGTTTATTTCAACTGTTTTTTGCATTGTTGTTTTTTGGGGGTGTCTTTTCTTCTGTTGCCCTTGCCCAGGATGGTGATTGTTGCGATGAATACGACCCGGCTGTTCAACAGGAAATAGATGCACTAAATAAACAAAAAGCTGCATTACTCGGCTCACTTTCACTGATTAACAGTGATATTGAAAAGCTTAGAAAGCAGTCGGCTGATCTTGATAAGCAATTGCTTGCTGCTGAAGAAGAATACAATAAATGGAAAGATTGTAAGAAATTTGTTATGAAAGAAAATGGAGTGCTTGAAGGTATCGTGTTTAAAACAAACAGCGCAGAAATAATGCCCGAAAGTCTCCCTATTCTTAACAATGCTCTTGAATACTTGAAAACCCATCCAACCGAAAAATACGAAATTGGTGGTCACTGCGACTCAAGAGGTACGGCAAAGTTCAATCAAAAACTTTCTGAAGATAGGGCTAAATCTGTTAAACAATGGTTAGTTAATAATGGAATTGATGCTGGCAGACTAACTACCGTTGGTTATAGTTTTAATAAACCGATAGTACCTAATACTTCTCCTGAAAATATGCAGAAGAATAGAAGAATTGAATACACAAGAATACCGAATTAGTTATAAAACAATAAATAAACAAAAAAGCCCTTGCATCGCAAGGGCTTTTGCTTTTCTGATAAACTATTTCCTGATAAGCCTTGCCCCGAATGCACCGTCAATCAAATGTCTGTGAGGAAACACTTCAACGTATCCTTTCTCATTAACAACTTCTGCGTTTAAGTAATTAAGTGCATTATCAACTTCAAAGTCTTTGTGCTTTTCTAAAAACTTTTCTATCACAATCTCATTCTCCTCAGGCTCCGTTGTACAAGTGCTGTATACAATAGCACCGCCTGCTTTTACATATTCTGAAGCTCTTTCCAGAATTTCCAGTTGTATTTCCTGCAGTTTTAATATATCCCCGGTTTCCCTTTTCCATTTAATGTCTGGTTTCTTTGATATAACTCCAAACCCGGTACACGGTGCATCAACTAAAACTTTGTCAACCTTGCCTGTTATCTTTTCCCTCAGCATCTCTGTCTTTGGCTGCATAATATCTTCATGAAACGCTAAAACATTCTTCATGTCCAGCCTCTCAAAATTCTTCTTCATTATATCAACCTTTGTTAAGTATTTATCAATCGATAAAATACGTCCCCGTCCAATCATTAATTCCGAAATGTGTGAACTTTTCCCTCCCGGCGCAGCACATACATCTAATACTAAATCATCTTCCTTCGGATTCAGAAGCACCGACATCAATCCCGCACTTTCATCCTGTATGTTGAAGAATCCCTTTTGAAAGTATTCGTCGTTATAAATCTTCGACATCATCCTTACCTTTAAAAAGTAATCAAGATACTTTCCTCTTTTACTCTGAATGTTCTTGCTTTCAAGGTACTTCTCAAGCTCTTCTGTCGTAATTTTATTCTTGTTAACTCTTAAAGTTAATGACGGTCTCTGGTTGTTTGCTTCGCAAAGTTTTTCAGCCTCGTCAAAACCAAATCTCTTAACCCATCTTCTCACCATCCAGTTCGGATGCGACTGGATTATCCCAAGATAGTTGACTTCATCTATTTCTCTCGTTGGCCATACAAGGTTATCAAGCGTCCGTATAATCGTCCTTAATAGTCCGTTCACAACACCCGCATGCTTATCTCCGCGGAGTTTCTTTATGAATTCCACAGCCTCGTTTACTGCCGCAGAATAGGGTATCTTGTTTAAAAAGAGTATTTGGTATAATGCAACCCTCATCGCATTTTTTACGTCGGAAAGGCATTTCTCGTATTGACCCCTGTAAAAACCGTTTAAAAACCAGTCAAGTCTTCTTAGCCAGCGGATTACTCCATGTGTAAGCTCGTTCAGAAGGGCTTTGTCAAGATCATTCAATTCGCTGTTTCTTATCTCAAAGTCAATTAGTTTGTCAAGATACGCATCCGACCTTTCACATCTTACAATAATCTTTACCGCTAAAGCTCGGGCATTATTAAAAATTCTTTTATCTACATTATGATAATATGGAAAGTTTGGATCTGGATTCTCAAGCGGAGTTACTGTATCAATCGCTTCTTCATTCGTCAATGGCTCGTCATCTAACGATGTCAATATTGTTTCTTCTGGAATATTCTCTTTCTTAAGCTCTCCGTTCATATCTTCTGAATGGGTGCCTGATGTATTATTACTGTTATTATTATCGTTCATCATAAAAGATACTTAAATCGCTTTATAGATTAAATGCAGTTTGTTAGTAAACTGAGAAATTTCTACGTGATAATCTCTACGGGACATTCTTCAAGTGCATTGTAAAAATACCTGCCGTATGTTTTTGTAAGTATTCTGTTATCTAAGATTGCAATAATTCCCTCATCAGTCTTGTTGCGTATTAGCCTTCCTGCACCTTGTTTAAATTTTAATATCGCCTCTGGTAACGAGTACTCCATGAAACTGTTTCCGCCTTTTGCATCAATGTATTCCATTCTTGCTTGGATTAAAGGATGGTCAGGAACAGTGAAGGGTAGCTTTGTGATAATTAAATTACTTAAAGATTCTCCCGGTACATCAACACCAAGCCAGAAGCTGTCAAGCCCGAATAATACCGAATCTATATTGTTCCTGAATTTTTCAATTAATATTTTTCTCGATAATCCCTCACCTTGTATAAACAATTCTATTCCCTTAGCTTCGAAATTTTCCCTTAAATTGTTTCCTACTGTCTTCATTAGCATGCTGTTTGTGAAGAGTACAAGGGCTTTACCCTTCGTCATATCTGTAAGTTTTTCTATCCATAAAGTTAACGCATTTATGTATTGTGGACTCGTTTCTTTTTGAGGTATTAAATTTCTGTCATTCGGTATTATTATTTTAACTTGTCTGTAAAAATCAAACTGTGTCGGTAATTTTATGTCATCTGCCGCCTCAGCACCTAAACGGCTTTTGTAGTAATTGAAACTGTTATCAATTGTTAAAGTTGCACTTGTAATTATTGCCGAATTATTCTCTTTAAATAAATATTTTCTCAAATATTCTGATATATTCAAAGGTGAAGCACATAGCGTTATATTCGATTCTATCTTGTGAGAGGAAAGCTCTACCCAGTAAACATATTCCTTATTCTTTAAAAATATAAAATCGTTTATAATCTCATTAATACCAGCAAATTTAATAATATAATCTGATATCTCATTAACAATCAAATCCTCTTTGGCAAATTTCTTTAAATCCTTTAAATGTTTTATTAGTTTCTTAATCTCAGTTTCCAGATGATTCTTTATTAATCCTTCTTCCCGTACTCTCTTGGCAAGTTTATCATATTTATCAAACTCTCTTCTGAATATTTTTCTCCTCAGCTCGTAAAAAAATGTTTGATTAATATCTAAAAGGTTTTGCACAATTGGAAGCATATGTAACGCTGGAAATTTTGTTAAAAATCCCCTCCGTTTTTTGTCATTGTAAAGTCGTAAAAGATGAAATCGCAGCATATCCCTCGAAACCCTTGGTACAAGCATCTCTGAGGCTGTTTCCTCCATCGTATGACCTTCGTCAAATATTACAAAATCATTTACGTACAAATATCCGTTTGATTGCTCAGCTGGTGCTATACCAAAAAGTGTGAAGTATAAATAATGATTAAGTATTACTACATCTGCTTTTAATACTCTATGCTTTGCTTTCTGATAGAAGCATGCTGTATGTTCAACATCTCCGCATGTCTTATTATTGCAAATATGTACTTCTGCACAAACGCTCTGCCATACCTCATTATCAATATCAAAACTAATATCGGATAATGTTCCGTCTTTAGTATGTTGTGCCCATCTCTGAATCTTCTCAAGTGTTTGTATCTGATTATTCTCAAATAAAGCATTAGAACTTTCATAAGCTTTCTGAAGTCTGTTCGGACATAAATAATTCGATTTCCCTTTTAATATCGTTGCCTCAAATTTAAATTTTAATATTCTCTTTAATAATGGTATGTCTTTACTGATAAGCTGCTCCTGTAAGTTAATCGTATTAGTCGATATGAGAGCCTTTTTGCCGTACTTCTTAGCATAATAAATAGCTGGTACTAAATACGCAAGACTCTTGCCTATTCCGGTCGGTGCTTCAACAAAAATATGCCTTTTGTTCTCAAGTGTATCAGCAATACTCAGCGCCATTTTTAATTGTGAATCCCTGTATTCATACTCAGGAAAATGATTCCTTAAAATACCGTCTTCTTTGAAAAATTCAAATACTTCAGCTTTTATGTCAATATCTTTGTTAAACTTCATTACTCCAAAATATAGAATCCTTTCTATTTTAACAGTTCAAAAGCTCGATTTTAAATCAAAACTAAAAAATGAAATACTTAAAAGTGCGCATAAAGTGCGCATAAAGTGCGCATAAAGTGCGCATAATTATGTTGCAATAATGTAATAACTTGATTATTATTATGGAAAAAAGTGTATGGGAAGACTTGTTAAAACTGTTCTTGGTAAAGCAAGCGGTAAAGTGGGAGACCTCGTGTTTAGAATTGTCGATGGGAAAGTATTTATTGCTTCTCATATCGGCACAAATAAAATTAGCAAATCTCCTGAATGCGTCAATAATCGTAATCGGTTCTCTGCTGTCTTAAAATTTGCTTCCGCTGTGAACAAAATACCTGACCTAAGTATCATTTGGAGTAAGTCTCGTAAAACTGCAAAGAGTGGTTATAATAAAATTATAAGTGAAAACATTAAACTTGTTCAGGATAATCAGATTTCAAAGCAGAGTATTATTACTCCTGATGGATTCGGTTTACTCAACCTGAATGCAGTTCTTACTGCTCCAAATGCAATCGTTAGCTTTTCATTATCAGATGATTCTGCTATTTATTCTGGTAAGAAATTCAATGCTTGCTTGGTCATTTCATTGTCAAAACCGGTCAGTAAAATAAATAAAGCATCAACCTCACTCAGTTCAGTCGTTCCTGATGTAATAGCTGCTTCAACAGTGTCTGAAGTTTCTTTTCCTCTTAAAAATCATAAAAGAATCATTGAAAAGTATAGAAAAGCAGTGTTGTTTTTTGCTCTCTCGAATACAGAGCATTCTAAACCTCTATGTTCTGCTTCATTCTCATTCGAATTTAACTTGATGAAATAATTCTTTTATGAAATAATGTTAATGTAAGAAATTTGAAAAGCTCTTTAGATAAATATGGGTTTTAGTAGTAGAATAGTCGGGATGACTGGACTCGAACCAGCGGCCCCCTCGTCCCAAGCGAGGTGCGCTACCAACTGCGCCACATCCCGATTTTTATAATAACATTAAATATAATCATTTCAGAAACAAAAATAAGCAGAAAACAAACAATTCTTATTAAAACTTTAATTCTAATCCCAGGATATATTAATTCAGGTTCCAAATACTTTCTTTCGCTGTCTTTGATTTATAAATAATCCCTCTTCTTTGATGTGTTCTATTATATTCTTGTAATATCTTCCTTTTTCAAGAACTTTGCTATTACCGAGTATTATCAGTTGTTTGCTGCCTCTTGATATCGAAACAAGTAGTTTTCTGTCTATACCTTCTGTGTTGAAAGATTCAAGATTCCGAAGCTGGTACGTATTATGTACCGCAAATGAGTTTATTATTATATCGCGCTCCGACCCCTGAAATCGCTCAACAGTATCAATATTTACTGCTTCCCTTATGATCTCATCCTTAATCTGCTTTCTTATTAAAGCAATCTGCGCCCGCCATGGTGTTACAACCCCTACCGTACTCTCAGTAAATTCTTCTCCGTAAACTCTCTTTATAGCTTCTAATAATTTGTTCGCAGCGATTGCTTCACTTAAATTTATTTTCGTCGCTTTCTCATAATCGCAATCAATGAAAATCAGCCGCGATTTCGATAAAAGTTTTTCTATCTCATCCTCGGAATTTGTGTTAAATATTGTAAATTTTGAAACCTGTTGTTCGCTACCCGTCCTTAACTTATTTAAATACAAACTATTAATTAATGCAGATATATCCTTGTGAAGCCTGTAGTGTGTCTGTAGCATACCATAAGCGTTGTTCCATCCCTTTTCTTTACACCTTAGGTACAACCTTTCAAAAAGTGATTGACCGAAGTTCCGTATCCCGGCATTGTTTAGGTCAATATCTTTAACTTCACATGTTTCGTTGCTTTGTGTAATAACCGCTGGCAGTTGGTTCTGATCTCCTATCATTATAAACTTTTTAAAATTGCACAATATACCTGCTATTGTATAATCTGTAAGCTGAGAAGCCTCGTCGACTATTACTGTATCCAGATCTGCTATTTCTTTTAGGTCATACATCTTTCCATAAAATGAAGAGACAGTTGAAACATATACATCCTTTTCAGATATTATTCTCTTTATTTCATCAAGATTTCTAACCGTTAATGATGAATTGATATCGTAACTTTCCGAGACAGATTTACCCCCGATCTTTAAAAAGTTAATGCAATTATCATTCAGCTTATTGCAAATTTCATCAACGGCTCTGTTTGTAAAAGCAAGTATTACAATCTTTTTATCAAATGGTTTATATATCTTTACAAGATTTTTCAACATGCTAATTAGTGCTGTAGATGTTTTTCCGGAACCGGGAGGTCCTTGAAGCAGAAAGTAGTCTTTAGCACGTATAGCTTTTCTAATACTATCATTCTGATCATCACTCAGATTATCATCATTTATATAACTAAATTCCTCAAACTGCGGCTCCCTTACTCCAAGAAGAAGTTCCTTTCTTGTATTTGGTGCTCTGAGAAAATCATACAGAGATTGTATCGCTCCCCAAACATTTGACTCAACCACATCATGTTCTATAATCCATAGACTGCCCGATGAATAGTAGCTATGGTCAAGTTGCTTGTTATGAAGCTCTACCGTAATTGTATTACTGCTTATGGATTTAATCTTTCCCCGGAATAATTCTGTACTTAACGGATTGATCTCATCATTCGTTTTCTTGTACAGTATTATAAAATCCCCCTCTCTGAAGTTATGCTCGGTTAAACTCGGAAGCGTAAATTCTATTGTATCATCAATCTTATATTGAATTAACTTTAAGTTATTAATAACATTGTAATCCCTTTCTTTTTCTTCTATTGTGTCAAGCCATAGTGACGAGAAGCCATTTCGGCTGTAATCTGAGAAACGATTGCTTCCTATTTTTGAAGAAATGAATTCCCTTAATGCAAACGAAAGATTATAACGGTAGTATTTCGATTCAAGGCTGTTTGCCTCCTTTAATAAATTAGAAAATTCAATTATATCGTTCTTGCTGAAAACAGGTATTACACCTATGTCCGCATGAAGAAATTTGTAAAGTATATCGAATTTATTTTCCTGAAGTTTGAATATTTCGTTAACAATGCTGTTTCGTATTGATAAAACTTTTTTCTCATCATTAGGGCTTATTGCAACAGCCCTAAATGGAGATTGCTTTGCCGAAGAATAAAGAACAGAGGTCGTACCCTTCCTGTCATTCCCGAAAGTAGATTTCATCAGTAGGTTGTAACAAACAAGCTGCATCTTGTTGTTTGGCCAAATGCTGTTGTTCGCCGGAGGTTTGCCGCTCTTAAGTTCAAAGACATTCTTGTGTCCGGCATTCTTTCCGGGAATTATTAGCGCATCAAGTCTTCCGCTTAGTCCGTATACTGGCGAAAGAAAAGAAGGTTCGATTTTTATCTGACTGTGCTTTCTTTCCTTAAATATTTTTAGAAGATTAGGATAATGAACACTAAGTACTTCGTTAATTATATTATTTATTCCCTCTGTCCCGATAGCACATGCTTTCAGAGGGTTCTCCTTAATGAGCTCCAATAAAGCCTTTGCAGGATTTATATCAGCATTTAGTATAAGCTTATCCATCAATCCGTTTACTAAAGTACCTTTAAATGCGCCTTCACCGATTATGTGTGGAATAAGTTTTCTTATAAAGTATATATTCGGATTTGAAGAGTAACCCGAAAAACATTCTGTTATTTCTGATGCTTCTATCAGAAAATCAGGTTCAATTACTATTTGTGAAGTGTTAGTTGATGTGTATAAGTGTTTTTCTCTAATATAAGACTTAATTCTCAGTATCCTGAGTGTCTGATACCGTTTAAGATTTTTGTACAGTTTCTTGAAATCATCAAAGTGAAAACTGTATATCCTTAATGAGAAACGAAAATCTTCGTCTGTGCTCTCGCATAGCAGCGAAAAATATTCCTTTCCAGCTTCTTCTGTATTAACGGGCGATATATTTAAAACAATACATTTAATTGAATCCAAATACTCTTCTGTGGATTCAATTTCTTTTGGTTTAATTACGGGCGTGTGTTTTTCAATAATTATTCCAAGATTGTCAGGAAATGGAGTATTAGAAAATTCAAAGGTCAATAATGATAGCTCACTTATTAACGCTAACAAATCGCTTTTGTTGAATTCAATTTTCTTATTGATTACCCTGTAAATAAAATTTCTTATTCTGTTAATTCTATCACAAACCGTTTGATCAAGCCCGTGAACTGAGCAAACATATTCTATACGAGCTTGAAGACCATAAAAAAATATATCTTCTTTATTCGTTAATTCCGAAAAGATACGTTTATAAGTCCTTTTTAAGGCAATAACTTTATCAATAAGTAATGATTTATCATTAACAACTGAATTAATTTCTTCATAAATGTTAAGAGATATGTCTTCAGACAATAAATTCATTATTTTAAACAAGTTATTGTTTTGCGGGTAATCTTTGAAACAAAATAATCTATCATTCCTAAAATAAAAGTGCAATACTATATATCCCTTAAATTAAATTTATTCGTGCAATTTTTGTGTTAATATATTCAATGCTTCAAATTTCCTGACAATTATCCTTTTATCATATAATTTTTATAATAATTCAACTAAATTCCATGATACACAATAAAATATGATAGAAAATATTAAAAATATTAAGAAAGATATTACTGAATATGGTAAGCAAATAATAGATTCTGAATCTCTCGAAAGTTTTAGACTGAAATATCTGAGCAGAAAAGGTTTAATTAACGACCTTTTTGAGAATTTCAAGAACGTAGATAAAACTCAGAAGGGTGAAGTCGGTAAAGCACTAAACGAGCTTAAGTCTATTGCTCAGAATCTTTTTGACGAAAAGAATAAACAAATACAGAATTCCATATCAAAATCTGAAAGTTATAAAGATAATACTTTGCCCGGTAGAACGTTTAACATTGGTTCAAAACACCTGATTTCTCAAGCTTTGGAAGATATTACTAATATTTTTAAGAGCATAGGATTCAAAGTTGCTGATGGTTATGAAATTGAGGACGAATACCATAATTTTGATGCACTGAATACTCCAGACTACCATCCTTCACGTGACATGCAAGACACATTTTATCTGAAAAGTGATGGAAAAGAAAAGAGATACTTATTGAGAACCCATACATCACCGGCTCAGGTTCATATAATGAAATCACAAAAACCTCCTTTGAGAGTAGTTATTCCGGGTAAATGTTACAGAAATGAAGCTATAAGTGCAAGATCTTTGTCTATGTTTCATCAGGTTGAGGGATTATTTGTTGATAGAAACGTGACATTCAGAGAACTTAAAGGAACCCTCGATTTCTTTGCTAAGGAATTTTTTGGCAAAGATCTAAAGACAAGACTAAGACCAAGTTACTTCCCTTTCACTGAACCATCTGCCGAAATGGATGTTGAATGCTATTTATGTAAAGGAAAGGGTTGCAGGATTTGTAAGTATACAGGTTGGCTTGAAATTCTTGGTTGTGGTATGGTTGACCCGAATGTATTTGAGCATGTTGGCTATAACTCTGAAGAATTTACAGGTTTTGCTTTCGGAATGGGTATTGAAAGGACTCTTATGATTAGACATGGTGTCCCTGATATCAGAATGTTCTACGAAAATGATATAAGATTTTTAAAACAATTCTAATTATTAAATACAGGAGCAAATCAAATGAAAAATCTTTTTGCTGTCATTATCGGAATCTTGTTTGTTTCCGTCGTTGTTATTGGCTGTAATAAAACTGAAGAAGTTAAGAAAACTGATACACAGAAAAGCCAGACAACTCAAACTGAAGTAAAAAAAGATAGTATAAAAACAGAATCAACAGATACTGTTAAGAAAGGGGATACCAAAAAAATGGATTACGTAAAATTTGAAACTACAATGGGTAATTTTAAAATGAAGCTTTACAGTGATAAAGCACCTATTACCACAGATAATTTCAGAAGCTTGGTAGAAAAAGGATTTTACGACGGGATAATTTTCCACAGAGTCATTGACGGTTTCATGATTCAGGGCGGTGATCCTTCGGGTACCGGACGCGGTGGTTCAGGGAAAACAATTCCGGATGAATTCGGACCCGGTTTGAAACATAGTAAAAAGGGGATTTTCTCAATGGCTAATGCAGGCCCTAATACAGGAACTTCACAGTTCTTTATTACACTTGCACCAACACCGCATCTTGATGGTAAACATGCTATTTTTGGAGAAGTAGTTGAAGGTATGGATGTAGTAGAAAAAATCGGTAAAACAAAAACGGGTGCTCAAGACAGACCTGTGACTGAAGTAAAAATGACAAAAGTATATATGGTCGAAGATTAATTTATCAATAAGTATTATCAAACTTAAATCCCCGGCAATATCCGGGGATTTATATTTTTAACAATTTATATCAAAGTTCACCAATATCTTCATTCCAGAGTTTTGGATTTGCTTCTATAAAATCTGACATTAGCTTAATACATGTATCGTTATCAAGATCAGTGACTTCAACACCATGTGAACGCATAAACTCAGGTCCGCCAGGAAATGTCTTCGATTCACCAACAATCACTTTCTTAATACCAAACTGTACAACTGCTCCTGAACAAAGATAACAGGGCATTAATGTTGAATAAAGTACAGTGTCTTTGTAACTTCCTATTCTTCCGGCATTCTCAAGACAATCTATCTCAGCATGAAGTGTCGGGCTTCCTTTTTGTACACGCTGATTGTGACCTCTGCCAATTATTTTTCCATTCTTTATAAGAACAGAGCCAATGGGAATGCCACCTTCAGAAAGTCCCTTTTTAGCTTCCTCTATTGCAGCTAACATGAATTCATCCATAGTGTTTGATTTTTTTATTAAAATTAATTTATTATTGTTTCGGGTATCTTTGTTTTACCCCAGTTTTTATTAGGTTGATTCCCCATAGTAAATTCCAGAGTCCCTCCATCAGTTATATTTTTGTGTGTGATGTAGCTTTTCGAGTATTCTTTATCATTAAGTTTTGCACTTTGAATATATATATTGTCTTTCTTGGAATTTTTAGTTGTTATCGTGAATTTGTTACCTTTATCCAAATGAATAACCGCTCTTTCAAGCTGTGGTGAACCTATACAGTAAATACCGTTTGCAGGATTAAGTGGATAGAATCCCATTGCACTCAAAATATACCAAGCTGACATTTGCCCGCAGTCTTCATTACCCGAATATCCTGACGGCAGAACAGTATATTGTTCGTTTAAAACTTTTGCACTATAAAATTGTGCTTTCCAGGGCTCATTAATAAAGTTATACATATAAATTATATGCTGACTCGGTTCATTGCCGTGTGCATATTGTCCGATAAATCCTGAGGCATTACCGTTAACATCCTCAGGTCTTGCATCTAAAGTAAAAAATTTATCAAGTTTTAGAGAGAATTCTCTATCCCCACCCACAAGTTCAATAAATTTATACACATCATGGGGCACATACCACAAATACTGCCAACCATTTCCTTCCGTGAAAGGATAACCGCCGTTACCCCCATATTTTAGGGGATCAAACGGTTCAATCCAATCACCTTTATTGTCTTTTGCACGAAAGAATCCAATTGTTTTATCAAAAAGATTATAATAACTTTTCGACCGGTTTAAAAAGAATTTGTAATCATCAATTCTTCCAAGAGATTGTGCCATTTGAGAGAGACACCAGTCATTATATGCTATTTCGAGAGTTATAGATACAGATTGTGTTTGTAAATTTTCAGGGAAGAATCCATATTCATTTAATATATTAAATGGGGAATTTTTATGAGGAGTAGTTGAAGAAGCTCTTATAGCATCATATGCATGATTCCAATCAATCCCTTCAATTCCTTTAAAATATGCATCAACAATCACAGGTATTGCATGATTTCCAATCATACAATATGTTTCCTCACCCCATAGTTGCCAAATAGGAAGATATCCATAATCATTATATTGTCTGAGCATAGAATTTATAAAATCAGCACTTCTCTTTCTTTGAACAATTGTGTATAATGGATGTGCAGCTCTATAAGTATCCCAAAGTGAAAAAGTACTGTAATGAAATCCATCAGGTGCCTTCGCAATCTCTAAGTTATGATTTAAATAATTACTATCAACATCAGCAATATTATTTGGTTGAATGAAAGCATGATATAGTCCTGTATAGAAAATGGTTTTTTGATTTTGTGTCCCTTCAATATCAATGCAAGCAAGCTCTTTATCCCATGCGGTTTTAGCATCACTTTGTATCTTGTCAAAATTAAAATCTTGTATTTCAGTGGTCAAGTTCTCGCGAGCTCCTTCAAGATTTACTGAAGACAATCCAATTTTAATAAGGAGTGGATTTGAATTATCTTCTCTAAAAATAAGATTGAGTTTTAAATCCGAATCGTTACCAATACTTACATTTTCATATATATTCTTCCCCGATTTAATTACATGTCCGGTAAAAGGTCTTGAAAATTCAGCTCTGAAATAAACCTTCCGAAGCCTTGCCCAGCCCGTTATAATTCGATAGCCCTCTATGGTTTTGTTGTCAATGATTCGTATTTGTGAAGAAATTATCTTACATGACCAGTAAGGTCTCTTTTTATCCAAAGAGTGAAATAAATCAACAATCAGGTTATACGGTTTGTTATCAGGAAAAGTGTATTTGTGCATCCCACAATGTGCCGTTACTGTAAACTCATTTTTGATTCCGTTGTCAAGTACAATACTATAATATCCCGGTGTTCCTACCTCATTTGAATGTTTATATGTGGAACCGTAACCTTTAACAGAATCATTCCCGGGTTCCCACTTCAAATCTCCATTATACGGCATAAAAAGAAAATCAAAGAGATCTGCCACTCCAGTTCCATTGAGATGTGTATGACTGAACCCGACTATAGTGTTATCTTTATAATCATAACCGCTGCATGGATCTTCAGGATTTTCTCTTGTATCTGGACTTAATTGGACCAATCCGAACGGATAAACTGCACCTGGAAAATTACTCCCGGAAAGACTCTGATTATCTATCGATCCAGTTCCAATAAATACATTCACAAACTTCGAATTCTCACTTTGAGAATATAAACTATAGGGAAGTATTCCAAAGACAAACAAAAGTAATAATTGTTTTAACATATTTAAATAATGTTTTAACCTATTTAAAATTTGTATCGAATTTTACACAAAGTTCAGAATTAAGAATGTCATTTAAAAGTATATTATTTTTGCATTATTTATTTATTTTGCATAATTTTATGTAATTATAAAAGTTAATAATATTTGTGTTTTTATCAGAATTCGGTCAATTAAAGTTTAAAAATTATTAAAATTTCATTATTTTATCACAATTTTATATTGATTATATTAAGTGTTACACTTAAAAATAAATGAAAATAGCTTTATTAACAGGCGGTTTATCTTCGGAACGTGAAGTTTCTTTATCGTCGGGTCGGGGTATTCTTAAAGGATTAAGAGATTTAGGTCATAATGTTGTTGTGATAGATCCGATATATGGAGATAATATGTTTGATGAGGATTTGGTTTTTAAGGATAAAGTGTCAAAAGAGTATCCAACTCTTGAGAAAATAAGAAAATTACAAAAAGAAAGTTCGCATAAATTAATTGACTGCATAAATTCTGAGTTATTTAATGGTATCGATTTGGTCTTTATTGGCTTGCACGGAAAATTTGGAGAAGACGGCAAAATACAGACTCTGCTCGAGTTAAAAGGTCTGAAATATACAGGTTCTGGAATACAATCATCAGCTGTTGCGATGGATAAAGATTTATCAAAGTTGATTTTTGAAAAGAATAATATTCTTACACCTAACTGGTTGGCTCTTTATAGCGAAAATAATGTTAAATATAATGAATGTATTAATCTTCTAGGAAGTCCGATTGTAATTAAACCTAATGACGAAGGTAGTACTGTAGGACTAACTATTGCTAAAAATATAGAAGAGTTTTTTTCTGGAATTACAACAGCTTTTACGTACTCGGAAAAAGTTCTTCTTGAAAGATATATTAAAGGTAGGGAGTTAACTGTTTCAATTATTGATGGTGAACCTTATCCGGTAATTGAGATTGTACCTCATGAAGGTTTTTATGATTACGAACATAAGTATTCTAAGGGTATGTCAACATATGTTTGTCCTGCTGTGATTCCGGAAGAAGTTGCAGAGAAAGCAAAAAATCTTGCATCAAAAGCGTACAATGCCTTGAATTGTAAAGTATATGCGAGAGTTGATTTTTTGTTGACAGAAGAAAAAGATCTATATTGCTTGGAAGTTAATACTCTTCCGGGTATGACTGAACTTTCACTTGTTCCAATGGCTGCTAAAGCTTTAAAAATGGATTTTAACAATCTGATAAAGAAGATAATAGATTCATCTTTAAAAAAATATGATTAGTAAGAATGATGACAATATTTTCATCAGTGTATTAAGGTTTATTAAATATAATAAGTTAATTACTCTGTTTATATCAATTGGATTATTTATGATTATTTATATAATCTTTTCGGATAAAGGAATATTAACAAAGATTAAGTTTCAGAAAGATAAGCAGAGTATAGAAAAGCAAGTTTCTGAGAAAAAACAAGAACAGGAATCACTTAGAAAGGTTATTGATTCTTTGACTAACTCAAATGATATGATTGAAAAAATTGCTAGAGAAAGATATTATATGTCCAAAGAGGGCGAAATAATATACAAAGTTCAAAAAGATACTAATGACACAAAATAAGAAAACAATACTATCTGGAATGAGACCTTCAGGTAAACTGCATATAGGACATTATGTCGGTGCTCTTGAGAATTGGGTTGAACTTCAGAATTATTACAAGAACTATCATTTAATTGCAGATTATCATACACTCACAACGAGTCTAAATACTATTGATGTTTTTGATGACTCCCTTGAGATGGCAATAGATTGGATAGCATCAGGTATTGACCCTGAAAAATCACCTATTTTCAGGCAGTCACAAGTTAAACAACATACTGAATTATTTCTGATATTCTCTATGCTGATTACTAAAGCAAGATTAGAGAAGAATCCAACTTTAAAAGAACAGATAAAAGATTTAAACTTGCAAACAATCGTTTATGGTCATCTTGGATATCCGGTCCTGCAGGCTGCGGATATTTTGCTGTATAAGGGTGATGTTGTGCCGGTCGGTGAAGATCAAGTGCCGCACGTGGAAATTACAAGACAAATTGCAAGCAATTTTAATGAGAATTTTAAAAATCAAGAAGGCAAATCAATATTTCCTATACCTGAACCGAAAGTTACTCAATTTGCACGACTTCCCGGTCTAGACGGTAAAGCAAAAATGAGTAAATCTCTGGATAATACAATATTGCTTTCAGATAATGATGATTCTATAAAATCAAAGATGAAAAAGGCATTTACCGACCCAAACAAACTCAGAAAAGGAGATAAAGGCAATCCCGATATTTGTCTGGTTTATACTTACCATAGGAAATTCAATCCATCGGAAATTTCCGAAATAAGGTCTGGGTGTAAATCCGGAGCTTTAGGTTGTTTTGATTGCAAAATGAAAGTTTCAAAATCAATATCGGAATATTTTCTGCCACTTAGAGAAAAAAGAATTGTTCTCGAAAAGAACAAAAACAGTGTTCTTGAAGTATTAATTGAAGGGGAAAGAAAAGCTCGATTAATAGCTGAAAATACTATGCAGGAAGTTCGTAGTTCAATGAAGTTAGGTTAATATAAAATAAATATAATAGCATAATTGTTATCCTCAGATAAAAAAGATAAAGTTAAACAAGATAGTTTGAAAGAAAACGGTGAAATTCCCAAGCATATAGCAATCATTATGGATGGAAATGGAAGATGGGCTAAAGGTCTTGGTTATACTAGAGCATTTGGACATAGAGAGGGCGTTAATTCGGTAAGGGATATAGTTGAAGCTTGCGGTCAGCTCGGGGTAAAATTTTTAACTTTATACACATTTTCTACTGAAAATTGGAAACGGCCTAAATCGGAAGTTACTATACTTATGAAACTCCTTATTAAAGGATTAAGAGATGAAGCGGACAGGCTTCATAAAAATAATATAAAACTTATTGCGACAGGAAATCTTGATAAACTACCGGATAAAGTGCATAACGAGCTTAGGGATGCAATGGAAAAGACTAAAAACAATAAAAAGATGACTCTGAATCTTGCTCTTAGTTACAGCGGTAGATGGGATATTTTAAATGCTATTAAAGATCTTTTAAGTGATTGTAAATCAGGAAAAATTAACAAGGAAGATATTGATGAAAAGCTCTTTTCAGATTATTTGGTAACAAAAAATATTCCAGATCCTGATTTGATGATCAGAACCGGAGGAGAGTACAGAATCAGTAATTTTCTTTTATGGCAGCTTGCTTACACAGAAATTTTCATTGATAATATATTTTGGCCACAGTTCAGAAGAGATAGCCTTTATAAAGCTATCGAAGTATATCAAACAAGAGAAAGAAGATTTGGAATGGTAAGTGAACAAATTAAAAAGTAATTTAAACTAGAAATGACAAGAATCAACAAATATTTATATATTTTAGCGATTTTCACAATATTTACTGCATTTAGTAGTAACTTGTATTCACAGAATTTTGAAACAACTTACAAGATCGCAAATATTTCGGTTAGAGGTAATAAAGTATACGATTCAAGAACGATTATCGCTTATTCAGGACTTAAAGAAAATATGGAAATTGCAATTCCTTCAGATGAAACTCGTGAAGCTATCAGAAGATTATGGAAACTCGGATTATTTTCAAATATAGCTTTGAATGTTGATAAGAAATTTGGTAAAGATGCATATTTAGTCTTTGAAGTTGAAGAACTTCCGAGAATAGAGAACATTGAAATAATTGGGAATGATCATTTTTCCGAATCCGAAGTAAAAGAAAAAATCGGTTTAAATGCAGGTGAAGTAGTGTCAGAGCAGAAATTAAAAGATGTTGAGTATAATTTAGGTCTAAATTATGCTGAAGATGGATATGCATTGGCGGAAATAAAAATTGACAAACTTATATCAGCAAACAATGAAGCTAGAATAAGAATTAAAATAAACGAGGGAAAAAAGCTGACTGTAAGAAAAATTGAATTTGAAGGAAATGTTGATATTTCAGATGATGATTTGTATAAAGCTTTGGAAAACACATCTGAGAAAGTATGGTGGAAATTCTGGGAAAGTGCTGGATTCGACAAGGCAAAGCTGGAAGAAGATAAAAAATTGGTAGTTGAATACTACAAAGAACTTGGTTATAAAGATGCAGAAGTCGTGGACTCAGAATTTAAACTTTCATCGGATAAGGAAGATGTCCATCTTATAATAAGAGTCAGGGAAGGAAGAAGATTCAAAATAAATAATATAACAATCGAAGGAAATAAAATTTACACAGATGATGCTATTCTTCTTAGACTGGATATGAAAAAAGGCGATGTGTATAATATGAAGAAGTTTTCTCAAAATCTTTACGGTAATGAAGCAGAAACCGATGTTAGTTCGCTATATCTTGATAATGGTTACCTCGGTTTTCAAGCTGACGTGAACGATAAGGCTGTGGGGCTTGATAAGGTTGATATAAACATCAAGATTACAGAAAACAATCAATACAAACTTGGTCTTATAAGTTTTGAAGGTAACGATAAGACTAAAGACAAAGTGCTTCGAAGAGAACTATATACAATACCGGGTGAGTTTTTTAACAGGGGTAATGTAAAAAGGAGTATGCAGCAGCTTAATGCATTAAACTATTTCAACCCTGAAAAGTTAAATCAGGACATTAGTCTTGCAAATGATTCAACGGTTAACATAAAATACATAGTTGCAGAAAGATCATCTGATCAGTTTAACGCATCCATTGGATATAGCGGTTCATTTGGTATAACAGGTGCCTTAGGTCTAACTTTCAATAACTTTGATATAATGGAACCATTCTCCGGTGGTGGAGGGCAAGCACTGAACTTCTCCTGGCAGTTCGGTGAAGCAGGTACTTATAGAACATTTTCAATTGGTCTTTCAGAGCCGTGGTTCTTAAACACACCTACCTTACTCGGTTTCAATGTTTTTGATTCTAGAACGAGATATACTTATGACGTACAGGAAACGGGTGCTATTGTTAATATTGGAAGGAGGTTTAAGTGGCCTGATGACTTCTTCCGGGGTGACTGGGCAGTGAAATATCAGGAAACAAACGTTCTTGACGGAGGAGGATATTACCAGACGGGTCGCAGAAATCAGTTTAGCTTAAGACAAATTATTTCGAGATCTACAGTGTTCGATCCGGTATTTCCATTAAACGGGACTAAGTTTTCTAATACAACAGAATTATCAGGTGGACCTTTCCTTCCAGGGAATACAGAATTCTTAAAAAATATTTTCACTGCAGAAACATATACTCCGCTAATAAGAAATACTAAACTTGTTTTGTATTCTACATTCAATTTTTATTATGTTAATCCACTTAGTGATGACAGATATCTTCCGCCTACTGAATTGTTTTATATGGGAGGTAATGGTTTAGCTTATAATACCATACCACTAAGAGGATACGAAGACAGAGCTGTCGGTCCACGCAATGCAGTCGGTAATTCAATCGGAGGAAAAGTTTCTCTTAAATATGGTGTTGAAATTCGATATCCACTTTCATTAGATCCGTTCCCTATTTTTGTTCTGGTATTTGCTGAAGCTGGAAATGTTTGGTCTGATTTTGCAAAAGTTGATCCATTTGAATTGAAAAGGTCTGTAGGTTTTGGTACAAGACTGATGCTTCCTGCGGTTGGATTGATTGGATTCGATTTCGGTTACGGATTCGATAGAAAATCGGTTGATGGAGAAAATCCAAGTCTTTTATTCCACTTCCAGTTCGGAAGGGGATTCTAATTATAATGAGTTTTAAATTTTTATTAATAAATTAAATATTCAAGGAGAAATTTTTTGAAAAAGAATCATTTAAAGTTAACAGCGCTATTATTTGTGTTTATAGCGTTTACGGGTGTTTCAATTGCTCAGAATATAAAGGTCGGTTATGTTGATAGTGAAGTGATATTAAAGCAGCTGCCAGAATCACAAAAAGTACTTGCAGACCTTGAAAACCTGAAAAAATTATACATTGATACAGTTCAAGCAAAAGAAAAAGACCTCAAAACTAATGCAGAATCTTTTAAGACCAGATATGAAGAAGCTCAGAAATCAGTTGAATCTGGACAGGTAAAGTCTGAAGCGGATCTTAAAAAACTAAATGAAGAAATGCAAGGGCTTCAAAAGAATTTACAGGACCAAGATGAGGCATTAACTATTTATAAACAAAAAGTTCAGGAAGAACTATTGCAAAAACAGAACGAGATGTTCAAGCCCATTAAGGAAAAGATAACAAAAGCAATTGAAAATGTAGCAAAAGATTTGAAAATCAATTTCGTATTTGATAAGGCTGATGGTACCCTGATATACGGTGATAAAGAATATGATATAACATTTAAGGTACTTGATAAATTAAAGTAAATTTTAAATATTATGTTCTTTCAATTGAAATTAATTAAAATTAAAACCGCTTTGGTTTTTGTTTTGTTTGTTCTTCTTATAAGTACGGGCATTACTTATTCCCAGACAAAAGTCGGATATATTGACTCGAAAAAGATAATTGATAACATGCAGGAAGCAAAAGATGCCAAACTAAAGCTTGATAACCTCGTTCAGGAATGGCAGAAACAGTTGAATGATCTAAATGATAGTCTCAAAAACACTAAGGATGAATTTGAAAAGAAAAAGTTAATACTCTCGGAACAGCTGAAACAACAGTATGAGAAAACAATAAAAGACCTTGAAACTAATGCATCAAATTTTAAAGTGCAAAAATTTGGTGAAGGCGGAGAATATTTTCAGAAGCAGATAGAATTTATGAAGCCTGTTCAGGATAGAATATTTAAAGCGATTGAAACTGTTGCTAAGAAAGAGGATTTTGATTATGTTTTTGACAGGAATAGCGATTTGTTGTTATTATACGTCAATGAAAAATATGACGTTACAATCAAGGTTCAAAGAATTGTTGAAGGTAAAGATCAGTGAAGTTATCTGTAATTGCAAATATAATTGGTGCAGAATTAAACGGGAATCCCGAACTTGAGATACGAGGACCCGGAAAAATTGAAACATCTAGTATTGATCAAATAACTTTTATCTCAAATCCTTTGTATGCTAAACATTTCAAAACAACAAAAGCTGGTGCTGTTATAGTATCAAAGGATTTTGTACTCCCGGCAAAAAGGGATGATATTACTATACTTAAAGTTAAAGATCCATATTTCGCATTTATAAAACTACTGGAATTATTTGAAATCAAGAAGCAAAAAAATATTGGGATATCTTCAAACAGTGTATTTGCTGAAGGAGTCGTTGTTGGTAAAGATGTTTTCATTGATGATTTCGTTAAGATCGGTATGAATACTGTAATAGGGGAAAATACGGAAATACATTCTAATGTTTCAATCGGATTTGATGTTGTAATCGGTAATAATTGCGTAATAGAAAGCAACGTTTCTATTTATAACGGCTGTATATTAGGAAACAATGTAACGGTTCATTCTGGAACTGTTGTAGGAAGCGACGGGTTTGGTTTTGCGAAAGATGACAAGGGTCAGTTTAAAAAAATATTGCAAAGTGGTATCGTAAAAATTGAAGATGAAGTTGAAATAGGAAGCAATTGCACTATTGACAGAGCTACGATCGGTGAAACTATTCTACGCAGAGGTGTTAAGCTCGATAATCAGATACAGATTGCTCATAATGTTGAAATAGATGAAGACACAGTTATTGCAGCGCAGGTAGGAATAGCCGGTTCAACTAAGATAGGCAAAAGATGCATGATAGGTGGGCAGGCCGGAATAGTCGGACACTTGACAATTTGTGATGATGTAATAATTGGGGCATCAGTTGGTGTTGCCAAATCGATTTCACGGCCGGGTGTTTATACAGGATACAGAAGTAAACCAATGAGAGATGCATTGAAGGACGAAGTAAACATAAAAGAAATACCCAGGTTAAAAGAACGTATCAAAAAATTAGAAGATAAGAATAAATAAAAATGCTGATAAAACAAAGAACTATTCAGAATAGTGCATCCTTATCCGGAGTTGGTCTGCATACTGGTAATAAATCAAAGATGACTTTTAAACCGGCTCCTGAGAATTACGGAATAAAGTTTAAGAGAATTGATCTCGAAAAATCACCGGAGATTCCTGCTGACATTGATCATGTAATTGATATCTCTCGAGGTACAACAATTGCAAAAGAAGGGGTGGAAATTCATACTGTTGAACATGTGCTTTCTGCAATTATGGGATGTGAGATTGATAATGTAATCGTAGAACTTGATACTAATGAACCTCCTGTTATGGATGGAAGTGCGAAAGATTACGTTAAAACACTTCATAATGCAGGAATAATAGAGCAGGATGCCGACAGGGATTATCTTGTAATAGAAGATACAGTTCATTACCATACTGACGACGGTTTTGTTGATATTGTTGCATTGCCTCTTAAAAATGACTTCAGAATTACCGTTATGATTGATTTCTTGAACCCTGCACTTGGTTCTCAACATTCAGGATTGTTTAATCTGAAAGAAGAATTCGAGAAAGAATTTGCACCAGCAAGAACATTCTGCTTTCTTAAAGAAATTGAAATGCTTGTTGACAATAATCTGATAAAAGGCGGATCGATTGATAATGCAGTCGTTATTGTTGACAAAGAATTCACGGACGATGAATTTGAAAAGTTCAAGAAGAAACTTAATCTTGATCCGAAAATTACCATAGGTAAATCCGGTATATTAAATGATACTCGTTTAAGGTTTAAGAATGAACCCGCAAGACACAAGATACTAGACATGATAGGCGATCTTGCCTTAATTGGTGCTCCTATTAAGGGACAGATATTAGCTGCTCGTCCAGGTCATAAGGCTAATGTTGAGTTCACTAAAATGCTTCGTAAATTATATTTACAGAACAAAAGGGTGAAGAAATTCCAAATGCTAAAGTCTTCTAATGGTGTGCTTGATATCGAGGCAATAATGAAAATACTTCCTCACAGATATCCTTTTCTGCTAATAGATAGAATTCTTGATATAGATTCAGAAAACAATAAAATTGTTGGGCTAAAGAATGTAACTTTTAATGAACCTTTTTTTGTTGGACATTTCCCTGTTAAACCGATCATGCCTGGTGTGCTTATCGTTGAAGCTATGGCACAGTGCGGAGGTGTACTGCTAATGCACACCATGGACGATATAGATGGTAAGCTTGCATTTTTTACATCAATGGATAATGTGAAATTTAAAAAGCAGGTAGTTCCCGGCGATCAACTAATTTTTGAGATGGAAATCCTATCATACAGGAGAGGATTCTGTAAGTTAAAGGGAAAAGCTTACAAAAGTTTTGTGGGCGGAGAACTTGCTGCTGAGGGTGAATTTTCTGTTGCTTTAGTTGATAAACCTAAGATAGAAAATTAAAATTCTGAAACATTAAATGGGGATTATTAGTCCCCATTTTAATATTATATTTTATAATCATTACAAAAAATTATACTTCTGTTAGAGCTTCCACTCCGGGCAGTTTCTTTCCCTCAAGGAATTCAAGTGATGCACCGCCGCCTGTTGATACGTGCGACACTTCTTTTTCCAGACCGGCTTTTGCGATAGCGGCCGCAGAATCACCGCCTCCGATAATTGTTATAGCATCTTTCTTTGTTGCGTCAGCAAGAGCATTGGCAACCTCAACTGTGCCTTTTGCAAACTTGTCCATTTCAAAGACACCCATAGGTCCGTTCCAAACAACTGTTTTGGAATTTATGATAGCTTCTTTGTATCTATTAATTGTATCAGGACCTATATCCATGCCCATCCATTCTTTTGTATCATCTGAAAACTTATCAAATGGGATAACTATTGTTTTAGCTGAATTATCAAACTTATCGGCAATGACAATGTCACTCGGAAGAAGGAATTCCTTACCCGAAGACTTTACTTTTTCGAGTACTTCTTTAGCAAGCTCAACTTTATCTTCTTCGAGGATGGATTTTCCGATTTCGAGTCCCATAGCTTTGTAGAATGTGAACATCATACCGCCGCCTATTAGTATCTTATCTGCAATCTTTAAAAGATTATCTAGAACATCAATTTTGCCGGATATCTTTGAACCTCCAAGTATAGCACAAAGCGGGCGTTTAGGATTATCAATGGCGGAAGCAAGATATTGAAGTTCTTTTTCCATAAGATATCCTGCCGCACATTGATTGATAAAGTGAGTTACTCCCTCTGTTGAGGCATGAGCACGATGTGCTGTACCAAATGCATCATTAATGTATATATCACCATAAACTGCAAGTTTCTCAGCAAATTCAGGTAAGTTTTTTTCCTCATCTTTATAGAATCTCAGGTTTTCAAGCAAAAGAATATCACCTTCTTTCATATTATCTATTACCGTTTTGTTATCAGGTCCAATACAATCATCCGAGAATAATACCGGCTTATCAAGTGTACCTGCAAAGAATTCCGCAACAACATTTAGTGAGTATTTTGGATTCTTTTCACCTTTTGGTCTTCCGAGATGGCTCATTAGTATGCATTTGCCGCCGTTTTTAGTAATTGCATTAATTGTCGCTAAACTTTCATTAATTCTTTTGGGGTCTGTTATTTTTCTGTTTTCATCAAGAGGAACGTTGAAATCAACGCGTACGAGGACTCTTTTCCCTTTGATTAGATTTCTTTCTATTAAGTTGTCTAAAGTTAATTTAGCCATATCGTATTATTTGGTTTTATAAATGTTGAAATATTATTTATTAATGGTAAAAGAATAAAGGCAAAAAATAATTAATGTAAACAAAAAAGGCACCAAATTAAAACGGTGCCTTTTAATAAATAATTATAATCTTATTTTATAAGTAACATACGCTTCGTATCTTTAAATGATCCTGATTCGAGACGATAAAAGTAAACACCGCTTGCAAATTCATTTCCATTAAAATCAACAGAATAAAAACCTGAAGGCTTGATTTCATTTACGAGTGTTTTTACTTCTCTACCCAGAACATCGTATATTTTGAGAGAAACTAATCCTTGTTTAGGAATAGCAAAGTTAATTTTAGTAACTGGATTGAACGGATTGGGATAGTTTTGTGATAATAAGTAAATAATCGGTAATCCATTCTGATTATTATTTAAAATACCCACTAGTGGCGTCATTACCAAACATAAATTTGGTCTTGTTGATGAAGTAGAAGTTGCAGTCAAGCTGCATCCTGTTCCACCATCAACATGGTTGTGTACCACAGTACCAGTTTGCGATGAACCCTTTACCGTTGTATTTGATGACCATGCTGCATTATCAAAACAAACTTCAATTAGTAGGTTACTGGTTCCGTTGAAATGAAACGGTATCTGCAGCTCTATGTATTGGAGACCTGTTCCGGAAGGGATGTAAGATGCAGAGGAATAAACTTCTGTCCAGCCAGTGTTAGTCCAAGTTGAGATTGTTGAAGAAGTAATCATCTGCATTTTCACTGAGAAATTACTCATCGAAGGAGATCCTACAGTCAAAACATCAAAACCGATTTTTGATATTTGTCCTGCAATACCTCCGCCGGCAATTATTTCTGATGCTGTGTAAAGCATTTGTGTTCTTGAATCTTCGTATAAAGTATAGAAAGGATAGCTTGTAGATGTCGTACCCGTTCCAATGCAAGAAGTTGCGATAGGAAGTCTCTTAAATGTAATGCTATTTGTTTGTGTAGATGCCAGAGAATCAGAGCTTGTATAAGCATAAACCCTCCATTGTCCGACGGTTGAATCTCCCATTACAACACCGATTCCTGAAAGAAGGGAATCCATATTTCCAATAGTTGTAGTAAGAACACTATCATATCCGCTATTATCAGATGTAAAGCGGAATTTAATGTTCGAAGGAGAACTAAAGTTTGGTGAAGCATAGAACCATTTATATGTTGTTCCTGCACCAGATCTATTCCAGTTTATCCTTAGCGGAGCTGAGCTGCCTGACTGTGTTTCTATTCTTGCATTATTTAATGGGCTAACGAGTGAGAATGCTGTTAATGATGGCATAGTTCTTGTAAAAGTTATAGTTCTCGGTCCGTTTGATGCTTTTAGAGAATCATTTGCAGGAGGATTATTCCTGAAAGCCCATACATCCCATGAACCGCTTATAGACCCGCCCTGAGCAACTCCTAAGCTTGCTAAGTATGTATCAAGCTGGCCTAGTGTAACATCAAAAGGCTTTGTCGGAACAGCAATAGAAAGCAATCTGGTGGGTAAAGATGTTCCAAAGATCCATTTGTATGATGCTGCTGCTGTGGAAGTATCCCAGTTAAAAGTGTAAACAGTGTTGGAACCAGGTATTGAAGCTACATTAACTCCTGCCGAAGGTGATTGCAATGAAAAAGAATTAAGAGGTCCTGAATTCGGATCAAATCCATCCACAAACATGACACCCGTATTTGCTGAATCGAGCCAGTCCTTCAATCTAGTAGCGGGTGTAGAACCGTAATTCCAAGAACGGTCAAATTTACCGTAGTAATCTGTTTTATCCGTAGCTGTACATGATGAGTACCCGCCATGAAGCTGTCCGACAACACGTTTGTTCTGGTCGTAAATTGGAGATCCGGATGAACCGCCTTCAGTAATTGCAATTTGTCCTGAACCCGGCATAGTCGTCCAAGAAACATGCCAGTGTGAACTGTCACCCGGGACTGTAGTTCCTAAATATGTTCTTGGAGTATAAGGCATCATTGCATAAGAAATTTTCTTTACATCACCGGCAGGATGGTGTATACCAATACCACCAGTAGCGGGCACATTAGAACGACTCCAGCCGTTGTAATATACATTATAACTAACAGGAGGTTTACTTGAAAGTTTAAGTAAAGCAAAATCTGAATGTGAGTTATTAGCGAGAAGAGTCGATCCATTTATTGAGAAAGTTGTTGGACCATCACCTCCAGGATTTGGACAAGTAGGGGCTTCGTACTTAAAAATGAAAACCCAGTTAGCAACATTTTGTCCCGAAATACAATGATTTGCTGTTAAGAAAAAAGGTGTTCCGTCAAATCTTGTATTATTCACTAAAGAACCAGTACACCATCTTGATCCGCTGCCGTTTATAATCAAAGCAACGGAACGAATTTGTTCTCTATAAGAATCACCATCAGGACAGAATACATTACGATTGCATGCTCCTGAACCGCCGTAATCTTTAATCGGCATGTAATTGAAGACATTTTTATATGCGTGAATAACAGATGATAAGTTGATTTCCGGGTCTCTCAAACCAAGGGGGGCATTGTATTCAAGTATAATTTCTTCCCCTATGCATGGAGTAGTAGAGAAAATATTTGAAGACTGATTGTTTATATCAGTATAAGCTCCAAATACCTGTCTTTTGTCTTTACTATAGACAAAGAATGTAGAACCTTTTGGCAGATTGAACTTATCGAATATCAGGTTGATAGATACTGCTTTCGGAGACCGTATTGCTAACCTCCAAACCTTGGTACCGTTTGGCAGAATATCTATAGTACCTGAGTTTTTAAAACCAAAGTTAACATCAAAATTCTTTCCGAATCTTGGAGGTATATCTTTAAACTGTGATTCAAAAGCGTCTTCCCTAAGCATTTTTTCAACATCAAAAGGCGGCATTGTGAATGTTTCTACATTAGCTTTTAGTTGATAATTATTGCTGATAGGTTTACCTTCGACGCTAATTTGAGCATTCAAGAACTTTGAGATTCCAAATGCAAAAATTAATGCACAGGACAAAAAAAGTAATTTCGATTTCATGTCGAGGAAATTTAATTTTGTTAATAAACTAAATATAAGCAAATTAATTGTTAGAATATGTAGAAATGAGCAACCACGTATATTTGTAATATTTTTATACTGTATGATTTAAGTGATAGTAATTGACTTATGTTTGAGCTTATAATAAGCAATAAATTAGAGCTTGAGCCGCTATAGGTATCCGAATGATGAATGTTTACAACCTACTTTAGATAATTACTTTAAGTTGTAAGTTAAACCACTATTTAATAGGCAAAAAATAAAAAAGGTGCCGTATTCGGCACCTTTTGAAATGAAATGAAGGTTATGTTTTTATTTTCCGTTAATATCATTTGATACTATTTGATGAGCATCATTTTCTTGATGTCGGTAAATCCTTCGGACTGCAGCCTGTAGAAATAGACACCGCTGGAAAATTCTGATGCGTTGAAGTCAA
>CAZVCC010000036.1:0-34951 GCA_964626015.1 uncultured Ignavibacteriaceae bacterium | reverse complement strand
AACGCTTGCCCCCTACGTATTACCGCGGCTGCTGGCACGTAGTTAGCCGGGGCTTACTTCAAAGGTACAATCAAATCAGGACATGCCTGACTGTTTTTCCCTTTTTACAGAAGTTTACAGGCCAAAGGCCATTCATCCTTCACGCGGCGTTGCTGCTTCAGCCTTTCGGCCATTGAGCAATATTCCTTACTGCTGCCTCCCGTAGGAGTCTGGACCGTGTCTCAGTTCCAGTGTGGCTGATCATCCTCTCAGACCAGCTATCCATCGTTGCCTTGGTAGGCTGTTACTCTACCAACTAGCTAATGGACCGCAGGCTCATCTTCAGGCGCTTGTACTTTAACAACTGTCTCCATGCGGAGCCGCTGCATTATCTGATATTAGCCCGTCTTTCGACGAGTTGTGTCAGTCCTGAAGGCAGATTACCTACGTGTTACTCACCCGTGCGCCACTCCCTTTAAAATATTGCTACTCTAAAAGTCGTTGACTTGCATGTATTAAGCACGCCGCCAGCGTTCGTCCTGAGCCAGGATCAAACTCTCCGTAGTAAATCAAACTTATGATTTCCTATTCGTTTAATCCTAATCGCACATTTTGTTTACTCTTGTGTTATTAATGGGCTCGATTATTTTAAAGAACGTGTTATACTTTTTAGGTATCCACAAAGATATACACTTTAAATTAAAAAGTCAAGATACTAATTTAGATTTTTTAATTAAGTTAAATTATTTCTTTGAAGATATTTGACTTATCTGTAAAAATAAGTAATTTTTAAATAATTGTCAATTTATTATTACATCAAATTTCCGAACAATCTTTAGTAAATCAACATCATTCCGAAAAAGTAAACACTCTTTCTGATTTTTTAAACATGTGTGGTAAAATAATTCTTCTTCTATATTTTTATCTTTTCGAAACTTAAAATGCGAAATAGTTTAGGGTTTCTTTTTCTGATTTCATACTTTTTATTCTTCAGTTTCTTTATTGATGTTTAACATTAAATAAAATTATTTTAAGTAATCTTTTTTATTAATGTTACTTTGATTAATTTTGTACAATGACTATCTCAATCTTGATGTCTGCAGTTCTAATAACTCTTGCTCTCATTTTCTATTCAATCGGAATATGGGCGGAAAGAATCATCAGATATCTAAAAAAATGGCACGTTGTATTTTTCTGGCTCGGATTTATATTCGATTTGCTCGGTACTTATGCTATGCATTTGCTCGCTACAAATCCTTTCGATATTACGGAATCACATACTTTCACAGGACAGATTGCCTTATGGTTGATGCTGATGCATGCTGTTTGGGCTTCTTACATCGTTACTAATGGTAATGAAATTGCTCGCTTAAAATTTCACAAATATTCAATCGTTGTATGGTTTGTATGGTTGATACCATACTTAGGTGGAATGTATCTTGGTATGAATAAATAATCTATTTTAGATTAGTCCGTAATCCTTGTTTTCAGATTCTGTCTTTAGCTTTCTTTTCATAAGGTCAAGCATCGCTTTGTGTGCAGTTAGATTCCTGAAAAGAACATCATAAACTTTGTGCGTGATGGGAAGCTCTATCTTGAATTTTCTCGAAAGTTCATAAGCCGATTTTGTAGTCGAAACTCCTTCTGCTACCATCTTCATTTCTTTAAGAATTGAAATTAGTTTTTCTCCTTTGCCTATCCTTTCCCCGACGAACCTGTTTCTTGAGTGTTTGGAGGAACACGTTACTATTAAATCCCCAATTCCTGAAAGACCAAAAAAGGTCTCTTTCTTAGCCCCCAGAAGAGTACCAAGCCGCATTATCTCCCTCATCCCTCTTGTCATTAATGCTGCCTTTGTGTTGTCGCCAAATCCTGCTCCGTCTGATATTCCGGCAGCTATTGCAATTACGTTCTTTAATGCTCCCGCGAGCTCAGTGCCCACTAAATCATTATTTGAATAAACTCTGAAATAATCATTCGAAAAAATTCCTGATATTTGTTTTGCAAGTTTTATGTCATTTGCTGCACATGTCACCGTTGTCGGTATTCTTCTTGAAACCTCCTCGGCATGTGATGGACCTGAAAGACACGAAAGCTTGCTCTTTCTGACTCTGAATAAATCTGATAAAATATCCGACACAAGAAAATATGTTCCGTTCTCAATTCCCTTCGATGCACTTATGATAATCTTGTCCCTTAAATCAAATCCTTTATAATCTTTAAAACTGTTTCTGATATATTGTGTTGGTACCACAAAAAGAAGTATTTCATTCTCAAGAAATGTTTCTTCCGCGTTATTAGTGATTTTTATATTGCGTGGAATTTTAACTTTGGGCAGATAATAAAAGTTCTCTCTGTATTCATTCAGGGTTTCAGCATAATCCTCATTATACTCCCACAGAGTGGTCTTGCAGCCATTCTTCGATAATAAAATGGCGAGTGTTGTGCCCCACCCGCCTGCGCCAAATACTGCTGCTTTCAATAGTTATCTCTTTTTTAATGGAGCTTTAATATCAAATATTCTTATCTTCCATAGTTTATCAAATCTGCTTTCATTTCCGTACAAAAGCCTTTTTATATTTGCCCTGTGATTATAGATTAAGAATATCGAAACTGCTATACTGAAAAATATAAGTGTTTTATATCCGTATATTTCAACATTAAATATATTTTCTCTTATAAACATCGTCATCGGAAACACAAACGATGCTATTATTGAACCTAAGGAAACATATCCCGATGATAAAAGTATCAGTATGAAAAAGCCTGCACTTACTGAGGCTTCAATTGGTGATAAAGATATAAGCATTCCTAAAGCTGTGTTTATTCCTTTACCTCCCTTAAATCCCGCAAATATTGAGAAAGTATGTCCTAACACTGCTGATACTCCTGCGATAATCTTTACAAGCGTAAGGTCGTCAAATGGAGTTATGTTGCTGAAAGGCAAATTATCATACATAAGGTTTGCAAGTACCATTACAACAAATAAACCCTTGCCGATGTCAAGCATCTGAACTAATATTCCGTAAGGAATTCCAAGAGTTCTGAATGCGTTAGTCGAACCAAGATTTCCGCTTCCTAATTTTCGTATGTCCTTTCCTTTGAATACTAACCCAATTATCAAAGCAAATGGTATTGCCCCTACAAGATAACTCGACAATATTAATAGTATCAAATATAGCATGATTTAAACTTTTCCATTCATATAAATAATTAAAATTAACCTCAAAATACAAGTCAACTTAAAATCTCATATTTTTTACTTCTTTTTACCTAAAACTTCGTCACGTGATTTAATAAAGCCCTTTACAAAATTCTCATCTACTTCAAAAACCTGGTCAACTCCGGATACCTTCATCAAATATTTCTTTGACTCTTCATCACCGTACCTGAAAAACTTGAATTCTGTATCCCTCGACCAGCTTACCCTCGCCGAATAATTTGCTTTCTCATCCTCAGCTAATGTCGTATCCTTGAAATTCTGCGTCGTAAAATTCGTTAACATTGCTGTTATCCCGTCGAATACTGCCGTTGAAACAGTATCGTTACCAACATAAAATTTCATAGTTGTGTCTTTTGTTACTGTGTACTTCTCAGTTCCCGAATCAAAATCAATCGACTTTATCGAACCAACAGGTATTGATATTACTGCTTTATCTCTCCATTCTGCAAAATCTAACTTCACGAAATTGTTGAACAAAAATTCATTAGCAAGATATACTTCGTTTCCATCAGGTTTCTTCAAGTATGTCTGTGCCGCTCCGGGGGCTGCATTCCCGACAAGGATAATTCCCGCAAGTGAACCGCCCTGATAAACGGAGACCTTGGTGTAATTTGTATCGTTAAACCCGTAAAAGTCCTTGTTGCCCGGATTTGCTGATACTATGCTCGATAACTTGTAGCTCTTCAGATTCGATAATGCGCTGCCGACAAATTGCTGATTTGCAGCATACAGTACTGGAAAAGTTACATTCCATAACCCTGCTTTCTTCTCCATTATAACTTTCTTACCGTTTCTTTCAATTTCTAATTTGTCTATTGAAAGTGAATCGGCTGCAAACAGTTTTTCTGATAGTTTCTGGGTCTTTTTCTCACCGGAAGTATCACGCATAACTAAATATGATATGAAAGCAAGTACTATTAGTACTGCTCCTAATATATAAATGTTTTTATTCTTCATAATTGTTTACTTTGATTGTAATAATTTCTTTTTGTTCTTTCTTCTGTTCCAGACATAAAACCCGACAACTAATACTGACAATGGCGGGAATATTAAATTAAAGTACTTTATGAATTTCTTTGTTGAGTCTGATGTCTCTTCAATAGGTGCTTCTGATGCATCCTTGCTGCGTATCTGGGTTAATCCTTCATCGTCTGAAAGATAATCAATCATGTTTACAAAGAATGTAATGTTGTCTTTCGGTGGTCTCTGCTCTTCGTTGCCGAATTCTGCATCTCCGACAAGTAATACTTTTGAAGGCTTCTGAGACGCACTTAATTGTGTTCCCTGAAATTCCTTTACCCCTTGTGCTGTGTCTTTCGGAATAGGTTTGCCGTTATAAAAACTGCTGAAGTTTCCCTCATAAACCGCTGATACAACCATTGGCCTTGAATTGAATAAAGAATCAAATGCATTCTTTGTTAAATTCTGAAATTGTTCTACGTTCAAAATGAAAAATCCTTCTGCCTTACCCGATTTGTCTGATGTAGTCAGAAGCGGGGTTACCTTCAAACCTTTACCTTCTGCAGCATTAAGGTCAACTGAACTTACAAATGATAAAATAACCGATTTTATATTTTTGAACGCTGATATTTCCTGGTTTATATTCGATACATTCGGGAAGTAAGGATAATTTATCGATATAGGTATTCCTATCTGAGATTGTACCTGTACTTGCGAACATTGTGCGTCCCTTACTAAATCGTTATTTAAAACTATACCGTAACTCGCTAACATATCGTCAAGATTTGTCTTTACTATATCACCGATTACTATCTGCTGCTGAAAGTTTGGTACAACCTTGTTAAGCAAAAACGCGACATTACCCCCTTGCATTATGTACTGGTCTATTAAAAACTTCTGCCATTCGGGAATTTCGCCCTTCGGTCCCATTACAACTAATGTAGTCAGGTCTGATGGAATATTACGTGTGCTGTTCAGGTCGATTTTCGATAACTCATATTGTGCCGAAAGTATGTTGTTGATATTCGGAAACTTTGTATAATCATACTCGCCGTTGCCCGCCAGAAATCCTACCTTCTTTTTCTTTTCTGTTGATAATTTCTTTATCGTACTCGTTAAATCATACTCAAGATTTGCCGTTGACTGTATTACAGGAAGCAATTCCTGCTTTCCCTGATAAAGTATCGCCATCCCGAGGTATGTATTCTTTACTTCAAGCTTGTCATTGTCAATTACCTGAATCTGAACAGGTTGTATCCCGTATTTTTGGGCTTCCTTCTGTCCTTCGTCACCACCTTCCTCACCCGTAGGATTGTATATCTCAAAATTCAGATTTCCATTTGAATAAGATTTGTAATCACTCAGTATATCCTGTACCTGCCTTCTTAACGTATTGTACGGTGCTGGCAGGTTGTCGCTGAAGAATGCCTTTATCACTATCTGATCTTGTAGGTTTCCGACTATCTCTTTGCTTACTGGTGAAAGCGTGTACGATTTATTCTTCGTCAGGTCAACCCTCGTAAATATTCTGCTCGCAATTATATTTACTGCAATAATAATTCCTATTATTATCGCTAATTTTATTAATGTATCTTTCTTTAAGTCTTTTCTGTTCATTTCTGATTTAAAATTTTAATTACCATTTACGGCTTTCTAATGACGTTTTTGTAAGTAATAATAAGATTATTATTCCACTGAAATAATATATGATGTCCTTTGTATCTATAACCCCTCTTGATATGCTCCCAAAATGATAATCGCTGCTTATGTACTCAAGTGTCGATACTAACGGTGATGGCAGAAACATCAGAATTTTATTCAGCATGAATAAAATAAATATTATCAGAAAGCTTATAATAAACGCTACTACCTGATTCTCGGTAAGGGATGATGCAAATATTCCAACCCCTATGTATATTCCGGACATCAGTATTAATCCTAAGTAAGCACTGATTATCGGTCCTAAATCTAACGGTCCGAGAAATTTTAAGCTGATTACGTAAACCAATGTCGGTAAGAGTGTCAGAGTTGCCAGTGTCAGTGTCGATAGAAACTTGCCGAGTACTATGTCAAAATCAGACAGCGGTTTTGTTAGCAATAACTCTATCGTACCTGATTTCTTCTCCTCCGAAAATGTTCTCATTGATATTGCTGGTATGAAAAAAAGCAATATGAAAGGTATTATGTCAAATACGCTTCGCATCGTCACGATTCCGCCCACGAATAACCCGCTCGTAAAGAACCATCCCGTTATTATCAGGAATACCACCATTATAATGTATGCTACTGGTGATGTGAAATACGATTTTAATTCCTTTTTAAAAATTGTTATACTGTTATTCATTATTATTTATGTTGTTAATTTTCTGAATATGTCTTCTAATGATGTCTCTTCTTGATGCAGCTCAAGCAGCACCATGTCCATCGATACTATCTTTCTGAAAATTTCTTCTCTTACATCAATTCCCTTCGAAGCCGTCAGGTCAATCATCCACATTTTATCCGTATCTCCCAGCACTCTTACCTTCTCTACATTCTTTATACCCTCAAGCGCTGCCACTACTTTATCCTTACCAAATCTCGGGTCCTTCTTAAGATACAACTTTATTGCAAGCTGTCCCTGAAAACTCCTCTGCAATGAGTCGGTTGTTCCGTCCGCAACAATCTCCCCGTTATTAATAATTATAACCCTGTCGCATGTCGCTTGTACTTCCTGAAGTATATGCGTTGAAAGCATAAGCGTCTTGTGCTTTCCTAAATCCTTAATAAGTTTTCTTATTTCTATTATCTGATTCGGATCAAGACCTGATGTCGGCTCGTCAAGCAGCAAAACGTCTGGATTGTGTATCATAGCTTGTGCAAGCCCTACTCTTTGCTTGTATCCTTTCGAAAGTTCGCCGATATCCTTGTGCTTCACTTCCTCAAGTCCGCAAAGCTTAACCATCTTTTTTACTGCCTCTGGTATTTCATCCTTTTTTACCGACTGCAGCTCTGCCGCATAATTAAGATAATCAATAACATTCATGTCGTTGTACAAAGGATTCTGCTCAGGTAGATATCCTATCTTCTTCCTCACGCTCAGCGCATCTTCATTCGTATCTATACCGTCAACATTTATAGCACCTTCGTTTGGTGTTAAGTATGTTGTTATCATTTTCATCGTAGTCGATTTTCCCGCACCGTTCGGTCCCAGAAATCCGACAACCTCACCCGACTTTATCTCGAACGAAATGTTCTTTACAGCCTGTTGTTGACCGTAATACTTGCTTAAATTTTCTACTTTAATTGACATATTTGAATTTTATTAACCTTAAATTTAATTCATTTATAAAATTTTTTCAATCCTAAATCACATCTTGTTGGCGTAGTTATTCTCGAAATATCTTAAATATTCTCCCTTCATTATTCTCCTCCACCAGCTCTCATTCTCTACATACCATTTTATCGTTTCTTCTATGCCCCCGTTAAACTGATATTTCGGTGACCATCCTAACTCGCTCATAATCTTACTCGAATCTATCGCATACCTTCTGTCATGTCCGGGCCTGTCCTTCACGTATGTTATCTGGTCTTCACCTTTGCCGAGTATCTTCAGAATTATTTTCACTATGTCTATGTTGTACCACTCATTGTTGCCTCCTATATTGTAAACCTCCCCAATCTTTCCCTTATGAAGTACTTCCGTTATCGCCGAACAGTGGTCTTCAACGTACAACCAGTCACGGACATTCTTTCCGTCTCCGTAAACGGGAAGTTTTTCACCGTCAATTGCTTTTGCTATCATTAACGGTATTAACTTTTCTGGAAACTGATATGGTCCGTAGTTGTTCGAACATCTTGTCGTTAAAACTGGCATCTTGAATGTATGATAATACGCATTCACGAGTAAGTCAGCCGATGCTTTTGAAGCTGAATATGGACTGTTTGTAGTTAGCGGAGTCTTTTCCGTAAACTTAATTTCTGGTTTGTCCTCTGGTAATGAACCGTAAACCTCATCCGTTGATACCTGTAAGTATTTTTCTGTTCCAAGCTTTCTTGCTGCCTCTAATAGCGTCTGTGTACCGATAACATTCGTAACTATAAATTCTCTCGGACCTAATATGCTCCTGTCAACATGTGATTCAGCAGCAAAATTTACTATCGTATCAACTTTGTTTTCTCTTAATGCCTTCTCAACTTCTTCAGAACTGCAAATGTCGCCTTTTACAAACTTGTATCTCTTGTCATCCTCTATATCGGTTAGGTTTTCAAGGTTTCCGGCATAAGTCAATTTGTCAAAATTAACTATTTTGTAATCATAGTGCTTAAGTAAGTATTTTACGTAATTGCTCCCTATAAAACCGGCACCGCCGGTTACTAATATTGTTTTCATTATTATTTTAACCTGTTTTAATCAATAAAGAATCCGACGTAAACTCCGAGATTGAACATAAATCCATCACCTTTTATCCCGGTAGGAAAATTGTTGACTTCTATTATATCATCTGCTTTCCATTTTGAATTCACCGTAAAGAGATACCCTGCATTAAGCTTTACATACAAAAATCTGCTCATTTGTAATCCAATTCCTGTTTGAGGTATGATAGAAAAAGATGTTGTTTTGAAAGACACTGTATTATGCCCCGTTGAATTCGTGTCTCCCATATAGTTTCCTATATTCCATTCCTTAAATGCATGAGAGTAATTCGAAAGCTTTAATGATGTTGAACCAATTCCCAGCTGACCGCCTATGCTCCAGTCTATTATCGTCCCAATCTTCTTTACGTACTCTACTGATAACGAATTTGTAGAATATGATAATTCAGCTACCTTTGAGTTATTCGTAAATGTACCCTTCTTGCTTTCTGTAAAACCGTATCCGGTATATCCAACTCTTAATCCCTTAACTACTGGTACATCTATAAAAACACTGCCCCCTGTACCAAACACACCGCTTGTTGAAAATTCAGGAATTCCTGCTTTTTTCATTTCTGCATTCAAATCTGTAACTGAAGGAATATTCCATCCGAAAACAGGACCGGCAGCTATAGAAAATTTATTAAAAAGCTGTGAATAAGAGTTACTGTATATAAAAACTACAATAAGTACCAGAAATATCTTTTTCATTTTTTCTTTTTAATTTTAACTTATAAGCTACCGATTTTTATACTTTTTTAAAAGTCATTATACCATTAAAACATGGCATTTATTCCTATTGTTGGCAGTACTCCTATGCTTTCGTTTGCTTCAATTTTGTTTGTGTATTTGTTCCACTTATATCCTGTTACATTCTTTTTTCCCGTTATGTTCTGTACGTCAATATACGTGTTTAGTGTCCAGCTCGAAAATGTCCACTTCTTGTCAAGCCTTAAATCTAGAGAATAAAAATCTGGCAGCTTCGATATGTTGTAATCTGATACCAGCTGCGTACCGTCATTCGGATTAATTGGCGTGTACGGTCTTCCCCCGACAAACCTGAATTTTCCTCCTATCGTCCAGCCTTTTCCGAACTGATATCCGCCGAATGTTGTGAAAAGTACCCTGTTGTCAAAGTCGCTGTTCCTTTCAACACCGTCAAGTGCTTGATATTTCGCTTGAAATATTGATAGGTTTAAATTGAAATAATAATTCTTCGAAAATACCTTCTGCACAAAAAATTCTATCCCGTTTGCATAACCCGTTCCTGCCGATGTTAAAGGCTCCAATCCAAAGTTATTCTGGTTCTCATAGCTTCCTCCGTTGTTCGAAAGTATGAAATACGGTCTCTCCTCGCTTACTGCGTAATTGGAGTATTTCTTGTAATACACTTCTACGCTTGCTTTAAGGTCGGGCAAAATTATGTACTCAAGCCCTGCTATGTAATGGTCTGCCCGCATATCCTCAAGCTTTCTGTTTCTCGGATCTCCAACTAACCAGATGTATGAAGGCGATTGATAGAAGATTCCGTAGCTTAAATTTAAATAAAGGTCATGAAGTATGCTTATCTGAGCTGATACTCTCGGCGATACATAATTCTTCTTCTCAATAAAATCAAAATAATCATACCTCAAACCTGCATTTAGCTTTATCCTGTTCAAAAAATACTGCGTCCATTGTGCAAACAAAGCTCCCTTAAAAGTATTCTGCTCATCGTTTAGGCTCACCGCATCAAGTATGTACCTGTTGCCGGTTGCAGGATTTATATAATATAAAGTATCCTGGTCTTTCTTGATTTCGTTCCTGAAATTCACAAGCTTTCCCTCAAACCCTAATGTCAACTGTCCTGTTTTTATCGCTTGAAGATTATACTCCCCTTTTAAACTCGTCTCGCCTTCTTTTGATTGATTCTTGAAATACTCAACCTGATTAATATCCCTGCCGCTGTAATTATAATTAGTGAAAGTCCTCGTAAGATTTAATACTGAATACGATTTTGAAGATAACAACGACTTCCATTCAGCCCCAAAAACATACCCCCATTGGTCATTATCAAGTATTACAGAGTTGTCCTGTTTCTTTTCTTCATCGTCATTGTTAAACTTAACCTTGTCAATGTTGCTTATAATATTTAAAGTTAGAAAATTGTTCTTGTCCAGGTCATATACTCCCTTTCCCTGAAATGAGTAATATTCTGGCACAAACCCGAATCCTGCTGCATTGAATATAAAATCAAGATAGCTCCTCCTCGCCGATATCAACCATGAACCTTTTTTCTCAGAACCTATCGGTCCCTCTAAAACCGCACCAAAACCAGTAGCCGAAAGATTTAGGTCTGTCATGAATTTTATCCTGCTTCCTTCCCTTTGCTTAATCTCAAGTACTGACGATAACTTGTCTCCGTACTTTGCCGAAAACCCTCCCGTAATAAAACTTACGTCACGTATGAAATCAAGATTGATAATGCTCGTCGGTCCGCCCGTCGTTCCCTGAGAACCGAAATGATTTATGTTCGGTACGTATGCATTGTCAACAATAAAAAGATTCTCCGTCGGTGCTCCGCCTCTTACTATCAAATCGTTCCTTCCGTCATTCACAAACGATACACCGGGTAAATTCTGTACTACCCTGCCTATATCTTCAAAACCACCCGGCGTTGTTCTTATTTCTTCCGTGTTTAAATTCTTCAACGAAGTTGAAATATCATTCGGTTTCGTAAACCTCTCATCCTCGACAACTATCTCGTCCGTTGCTACTATATCAAGTTCAACTACTCTGTCGGTTATCACACCCGAATTGACAATAACATTTTCTACTATAAGCGCTATATAACCTATCGAACTGAACCTCAATCCATACCTGCCCGCAGGTAAACTTTCAAAATAAAAGAAACCGTTGTCGTCAGTTCCTGTTTTTATTACTTCTTCAGTCTGTGAGTTTTTTGCCTCGACTACTGCCCCTATTACTGGCTGCTGACTTATTCTGTCAACTACCTTTCCCGAAATCCCTCCTTTTTCTTGAGCATATAAATTCGCAGATATCAGGACCATTATTATAACAACATATTTATATATTTTCATGTATGTACATTTAATTTCCATATTCTAAAATCATTTTTTCCCCTCATAAGTTCCTGATAACGTAAATTATTACCTCCTCAAATCCTAAATTATTCGAATATGTTATTGAAGCCTGTAGTATATTCAATATTATTCGGTTAATAGCTTGACTTTCTCAAAAAATAATATTATATTTAGAATAATGCAAATACTAAAGAAAATTTAGTATTTCAGACTACTGCTTTCCTACCAATCAGCAAAAAGCAGTGTAAAATACTAATAATACAAATCTTTTTATGATTTCACAGTAAAAGTACGATAATAATACGATAATATTGCGGTTATAATACGGTGCTCTAAGCCTCTCCTCAGGTATTCCTAAGAGGTTTTCCTCGTATTTCTATATAACGGTAATACTCCCCCAAAAAACATAGTTTCCCCAGAAATTAGCCAATTATGTAAAAAAATGGAATGAATTCTCGGAATGTTACTACTTGCTGGATAGGGTAAATCTCATTGTTAAATCTTTTCTATATTATATAATAATAATTCGTGTAAATCCGATTAATCAGTGTAAATCTGTGTTCTATTCTCTCACTTCAATACTACTTCTCAACTTCTTCAAATTTCCTGTCATCAAATATCAACTGCCTGCATATTTCTCTTCCTCTTTCATCAATCTTATAAAGTGGCATTATCTTTCCCGCATGAACAATCACCATGTCAAGCCCCGCCTCTATTGCGTAATGGAGAAATACTGAGTTTAATACGTGGCGTATGTGCGGACTTAATCCGAATGAACAGTTGCTCAGCCCAAGTATCGTTTTGCACTTTGGCATAATCTTTTTTATCTCGCGTATGGCATTAATTGTGTTCAGTCCGCTCTTTCGTAAATCCTCCTGCCCAGAACCCAGTGGAAATGTCAATGCATCAAAGATTAAATCCTCTTCCCTGAAATTATGAACCTCTACTGCATGGTCTCTTATCCTCTTTGCAATAGCTACCTTTTTGTCTAACTCGTATGCCTGACCTTCTTCATCTATAGATAAAGCTACTACAGCCGCGCCAAACCTCTTCGCAAGCGTTAGTATTTTATCCGCTTTCGCCGTTCCTTCTTCAAAATTAATAGAGTTGATTATTGCACGTCCTGCATAAAGCTTTAAAGCTGTCTCTATCACATTTACCTCAGTAGAGTCAATCATAAGAGGAAGTGTAACCGAAGTATTAAATCGTTTTATCACCTCTGTCATATCCCTTACTTCGTCCCTGCCTACAAATGCAACGCATACATCAAGTACATGTGCCCCCTCTTTAGTCTGCTCCTTTGCCATGTTCACCATGGCATCGTAATCTTCTTTCTCAAGCAGCTGCCTGAACTGCTTCGAACCGTTCGCATTGCACCTCTCGCCGACAAGTATCGGTGCAGGGTCAATCGTCATAGGCGATATGCTGAACAAAGATGATACAGACGATGTGTAATTCCATTTCCTCTCTGTCGGAGTGTAATGCTCTGCAACTTCATTCAGCAGCTTAATATGATTTGCATTCGTTCCGCAGCACCCGCCTACCACATTTACTCCAAACTCACTAACGAAAAGTTTTGCCCACTTCTGCATCTCTTCAGGTGTTAAATGATAGTGCGCCTTCCCGCTAACGTTCTCTGGTATTCCCGCATTAGGCATGCAGAACACATTCTTGGGTGAATTTTGACAAAGATAACGTATGTTTTCCTCCATCTCCTTCGGTCCTGTAGCACAGTTCATTCCTATAATATCAATCATATCATAAGGCTCAAGCGTGGTCAAGGCAGCCGAAATCTCACTGCCCATAAGCATTGTGCCCATAGTCTCAACCGTTACAGATACTATAACAGGTAACTTTCTCTTCTTCTCACGGAATAATCTCTCAGCCGCTGACAATGCGCACTTTATCTGCAACAAATCCTGACATGTCTCAATGCAGAATATATCAACTCCCCCGTCAAACAATCCGCTCATCTGGCGATAATAGGATTCCTCCATTTCGTCAAACGTGATGTGTCCCAAAGATGGTAGCTTTGTCGTCGGACCAATTGAGCCCGCAACAAACCTCGGTTTTATATCCGTCGAAAACTCCTGTGCCGCTGCCTTCGCAAGCTGTGAAGCTTTCAGCGAGAGTTCGTAATCAAGGTTGGAAATGTTGTACTCGTTTAAAACTATTGAAGCAGAACCGAACGAATTTGTCTCAATTACGTCCGCTCCTGCTTCAAGAAAATATCTGTGAAGTTTAGTAACTACCTCAGGCTTTGACTTGCATAGATATTCATTGCAGCCCTCGAGCTCTTTTCCCCCGAAATCATCGGCTGTAAGCCCGAATGTCTGCAGCGTTGAACCCGTTGCACCGTCAAAAACTAATACCTTATCCTTAAGCAGTTCTAAAAAACTCTTCATTTTTATTCTGTTATTTTTCCTTCTCTCAGCTCTTTAGCAATCCTTTCGAGCTTATAAAGATCTTTAATTGCTTCAATCATACCCTCTGAATCGACCGAAACTGTATGCGGTACGTCTGTATTATATATATAATTGTCATCAAGACTCTCAATGTTGCCGTCAAAAGCTAATCCGATAATCTCAGCATCTTTATTAATAACTGGACTTCCCGAGTTACCCCCGATAATATCATTCGTTGAAATAAAGTTTATCGGTGTTGACTTGTCAAATTCTGCCGGCGGATTCACCCATCTCTCTGGTAATGTCCATGGATACTGTTTATTAAATGAGTAGTACCTGTCGTAATAACCATAAAATGTTGTCTTTGGAGGTGCAACAGTTCCGTTATAGTTGTAACTCTTAATTATACCGTCTGATATTCGTAAAGTAAACGTCGCATCAGGAGGAATTGAAGTTCCATAAACTTCAAAAGCTGCTCTTCCTATTAACTCTTTGTTTACCTGTACTTTGTTTCTTAATTCTTCATTCTTCTTCTTTAATTCTGCTGCTCTCGGAGCAATTTCCAAAGCAAACTTTATAAATGGATCGCTGGATTTCAAAATTGCATCAGGTCCCTGTGAAAGCAGATTTAATGCACCATCTTTCGTAGATAGAACCGATAAACCGGCAAGAGATTCCGCCGATTGTTCCCCGAATATCTTCACTGCTTTATTGTCTTTACCAAGTTTCTGCTTAATTGCTTTCAGTTTGAAATTCATTAAAACATTGTTCATCTCTGCATCGTAATTTTTGTAAAGTGCTTCAATCTTTGCAGGTTCAAGCGATTCCTTTGTCAATGCCGAATTAACAAGCCTTTCAGCTGCAATAAACTGAACTGACGACATTCTTGGGTTTGTCTGATATGAATACATTTCCGGATATAGCTGGCTCATTTCTTTGTTAGCTTCTGCTATCTCATCCCATGCTTTTCCGTACTTAGATTTTAAAGTCGGGTTAGCATCAACCGCAGCTCTGAATGTTTTTTCAAAATGCTTCTTCTTTGCCATTAATACTGGGTCGTTCAATGCCCTTACCATTCCTTTATAAACCTTCTGTGAGTTTGCCATCGAGAATAATGTATTGGTTAATTCCTTTGCTCTCTCCGGATTCTTTGCAATAATATCTGTGTAAGTATCTACTAGTATATTCAGCATTGAAACTACATCAGGATTCGTGTAATCTCTCGCTAACTCAAGCTGTGAGTATGTATTCAGTCTTTCCGTTCTTCCCGGATTACCCACTACAAATATTGGCTCACCGGGTTTTGCTCCACCCGGACTCCATTTATAATAATGCTCTGTCTTCAAAGGCTTACCATCATCTCCGTAAACTCTAAAGAATGTCATATCAATATTGTATCTCGGATATGTAAAATTGTCATAATCACCTCCGAAAAATCCTGCATTATCTTCTGGTGCCATTACTAAACGCACATCTGTATATCTCTTATAAACATATGCTGAATATACAGCGCCGTTAAACAATGTTACCACCTGACATCTTAAACCTGTTTCAGCAGCTATTCTTTTCTCAATTTCAGAAACCTTTGCTGTCTTGTTTGCTACCTTCTCTTCATTAGTCTTGCCTGCCTCTATAGAAGCTTGTATTTCCTCAGTTACATTAATAATGTTTACTAACTGATCAACAAATAAATTCGGTACAGGTCTCTCATCCTCAAGCTTCATCGCAAGAAAACCACTACCGTGAAGATCTTCACCTTCTTTCTCAACTTGTGAAACAGACTCTCGTCCGCAATGATGGTTGGTCATAACAAGCCCATCACCCGATACAAATGATGACGAACAGTATGTCGCAAATCTGATTGCCGACATACGTACGTGATCAAGCCACTCCTGAGTCGGCTTAAAACCATATGTTTCATTAAAATAATCAACGGGTGGAAAATCGAATGTCCACATCTTACCCATATCATACTTTGATGACTTTACTGTATCAAGATTAACTCCGTAATATTGCGAATAGGAAGTACTTGAGTACACCACTAACATTAATACTAAAACACTTATTACTCTCTTAAACATATCAATATTATTAATTATTTTGAAATTAGTTATTTGTTATCTTACCATTTACTAACTCAGAACCAATCCTTTTTAGATTGTACATGTCATTTATTGCCTCAAGAAGTCCTCTTGAATCAACTGAAACCGTCGTTGGTACATCACTCGAATAAATAAACTCTCCCGGCATACTTTCAATATTTCCGTCAAAAATTAGACCAACAATCTCTGCATTTTTGTTAATCATCGGACTACCTGAATTACCGCCGATAATATCATTTGTTGATATAAAATTAAACGGTGTCCCAAAATCAAAGTCCGCAGGCGGATTAAGCCATCTGCTGTGAACTTCCCATGGATACTTTTTGTCAAACGAATAATACCTGTCTAACATCCCGTAGAACGTCGTGTTAGGAGGTGCTATCGTCCCGTTATAATTGTAACTTTTTATAACTCCGTCTGATATCCTTAATGTAAACGTCGCATCAGGCGGTATCTTAGTTCCGTAAACATCATAAATTGCTCGTCCTAATATCTGATTGTAATAGTCTTCTTTAGCTCCCAGCTCTTGAAGCTTTCTGTATAATGTTCTGAAATCTCCGTTCTTATTCTTTTCAAATACTTCTCTCTTCTGTTTTACTAAAGCTGATATATCATCCCATATATTTCCGTACTTTGCTTTCAATTTCTCATTGCTTTTTACTGCCTGTATAAAATTCTTTTCAAAATCTTTCTTTCTTGCCATCAACACACCGTCATTTAGTCCCTTCAATGTTCCCTTATAGACTTTCTGGCTGTTAGTGTAATTAAACAATTCATTGTTTAATTCTTTTTCCTTATCAGGATTTGCAGTTATTACTTTATATAAACTGTCAACAAAATTATTAATATAGTTTAATATTAAAGGATCTGTAACATCTCTCTTAAATTCAAGCTGTGATACAGTTAATAATCGTGACGTTGAACCCGGATTCCCAACAACAAATATCGGCTCTCCCGGAACTGCACCGTTACTGCTCCATCTGAAAAAGTTATTTACTTTCAATGGATTTCCTGCTTCGTCATACACTCTGAAGAATGTACAGTCAAGTGTATACCTTGGATACGTAAAGTTATCAGGATCTCCGCCAAAGAATCCTGCATTGTCTTCAGGAGCAAATACTAACCTGACGTCATTGTATCTTTTGTATATGTAAGCTGAATACACTCCTCCATTATATAAAGTAACTACCTGGCATACAACACTTGTTCCCTCTTTATACCTGTTTTCAATTTCTGTAGTCTTTTTAAACTTGAAATCATCTCTCTCTTCTATATCCTTTCCCTGATCTATCGCTGTCTGCATCTCTTTTGTAACATCAATAATCTTTATTAGCTGATCTACAAACAATCCAGGTACTTTCCTTTCATCCTCAATTTTCATCGCTAAAAAACCATCTTTAGGAAGGTCTTCTCCTTCTTTCTCAACTTGTGATACAGATTCTCTGCCGCAATGATGATTCGTCATCACAAGACCATCTTCTGAAACAAATGAAGCCGAACAGTAATCGGCAAATCTTAATGCTGACATTCTTACGTTGTCAAGCCATTCCTGTGTAGGCCTGAACCCGTATTCCGACTGGAAATAATCTAAAGGTGGAAAATCAAAAGTCCACATTTTACCGTTATCAAACTTCTGTGCTTTTACTGTATCTAAATTTACTCCGTAAGTACCTTGCGAGAAAATATACATAGGAGTTAGAAATATAAATAATAATAGTAATAACTTACTTGTGCTGTTCATAATATATGGTATTTATTTATTGATTAATCTTTAAAGATTGTTATAATAATGAACTTTTTCAATCTAAAAAGAAACGGAGCTATTAGCTCCGCTTCTTGTAGTCCTGTCTTTTCGGCAGTCAAGACAGTCACTCAAATATATTCAAAATTATATAACTTATTATTAATCTAACGTCCTTCTCATGAATGATGGTGTATCTACATTCTTTAGCTCCTCGTTTGCAAACCCGTATTTATCTATACTCCGTTTAAAAGTATTTGGTTCCTTCTCGCTTAAATCATCATTTATCACATCTTTGACATCCGACTGTCTTCTTACGATAGCAGGTATGTCTAATTTCCTTATGTCATCTGGTATTTCATCAATTCTTCCCCTTGCTGTTTTTATATTATCCATCCCAATGACATTTCCGTATTCTTTTCCCGGATTATTTTCAATTGTAATCTCTATCTGATCTTTCTTAAATCCCGTTGCAATAACCGTTACCATTACCTCTCCGTCCATATCCTTATCATCCATTAATCCAAATATGTAATTTGCTTTCTCTCCAACCGCATCTTGTACTTGACTATTGATTATGTCAATTTCATCAAATCCTATATTTCCGTCTGATGCAATGTTAACCAGTACATTCTTTGCTCCTGATAAATCAATGTTTTCAAGTATCGGATTCGACAAGGCTTCTTCTACTGCTTTCATTGCCCTTCCTTCTCCGTTTGCAATTCCTGTACCGATTATTGCGTCCCCGGTGTTCTTCATAGTCGTCTTGACATCAGCAAAGTCAACGTTTATCTCGCCTGTCTTTGTAATAATCTGTGAGATTCCCTTTGTTGCATTATATAAAACAATATTCGCTAGTGCTAACGCCTGATTCTTTGTTGCCTTTTCATGTATTAATTCACGAATACGCTGGTTTGGAATTACAATTAAACTGTCCACTTCTCTCTTTAGCTTTTCAATACCATCAAGTGCTGCCTGCATCCTCGGATTACCCTCAAAACCAAACGGTTTTGTCACAATGGCAACAACCAGAATATCAAGACTCTTTGCAAGTTTTGCAATCAATGGAGATGCTCCTGTTCCTGTACCGCCGCCCATTCCTGCAGTTAAAAATACCATATCACTGCCCGCTAATGCTCTGCCTATTTCTTCCCGGCTTTCTTCTGCTGCCTTGTCTCCAAGCACTGTGTTGGCTCCTGTACCAAGACCTTTTGTTATCGTCTTTCCAATTTGTATCTTCACGTCAGCCTTGCTAATGTCCAGTGCCTGTGAATCGGTATTTATTGCTATGAATTCGACTCCCTCAATTCCTCTGTCCACCATCGAGTTTAATATGTTGCCGCCGCCACCCCCTATGCCGACTACTTTTATCCTTGCGCCATTTAGCTCGTGTGGTAATAGTTGAATGCTCATTAATTTACCCTTTCATTTATTTTTATATTATTAAAATTCTTTTATTTCTTGTTTTAAAGTTCATCAAACCAGTTTCTTACTGTATTAAATATTGATTTCGCATTTAATTTCGGCTTTCCCGAAGTTCTGCTCTTTTTTAATATTTTATCGTAAGCGTTTAGTTGTTTTGCTCTGTGTAATATCAATCCAACTCCGGTTGCATATATCGGACTCTCAACTTCTTTTGATAATCCACTGGATAATCCTCTCGGTGACCCAAGATTGACCTCAAGTCCTAATATCTGCTCAGCAAGTTCTTTGGTGCCTTTTATTAGCGAACCCCCTCCAGTTATTATTACACCCGCTGGTAATTCATCATATATTTGTGAGTTCTTAAGTTCAATTGCCGCAAGTTCAAATATATCCTGCATCCTTGCTTGTATTATTCTGGCTAGTATGCTCTTTCTTGTTTTCTTGGGTATCTTACGGCTAATTGATTCTATCATTATCTCATCATCGTTGAGTATTTCAGATACCGACGCAAATCCATATTCTCTTTTTATTCTTTCAGCTTCTTCTTCTGATATTCCCAGTGTTTCATATATATCCTTAGTTACAAGACTGCCTGCTATTCCAATACCGGCAGTATATTTCAAAGCTCCTCTTTTAAATACCGCTATGTCGGTGGTTCCTCCTCCAATATCTATCATTGCTACACCTACTTTCTTCTCACCCTCTTCAAGTACTGCATGCGAAGATGCTATCGGCTCTAAAACAATATCATCTATACCTACACCGCAGTTAGTTACACAACTTGACAAATCATCAATTGACGAGACTAAGCATGTTATTATGTTCATCTTTGCTTCAAGTCTTACTCCATACATTCCTATAGGTGACTCAAATATGCCGTCTTTTCCATCTATATTATATTCCTGTGGTATCACAGAAATTATCTGTGTATCACTGGGAATTTTTAACAGACTCGCCTGTTCAACTAGCCTTTGTATATCGCTTTCCTGAATTACTCTGTCTGGATTCTGTATTCCAATAATAGTATTTGTCTGTATGCATCTTATATGATGTCCTGCAATACCCACAGATACTGATTTTATTGGAATACCAGAATTAAGTTCTGCTTCATCCAATGCCATCTTTATTGAATCTATGGTCTTCTGCGGACTTACTACTATTCCTCTGTTTAAGCCGTGTGAAGGAGCTTTCCCAATTCCAATAATATCCACAGCTCCGTTAGGTTTTTTATGTGCTACAATTACACATATCTTTGTCGTACCTACATCAAGCCCAACAATAATCTCGTCATCCGATTTTTTACTTCTTTTTGTCACCATATTTGTTTAGTTTATTTTTGCAATTATCTGATTTGAAAACCTCATATCAACATATTCACAATTCAAACTTCGTAACGTTATTTCCTCATCCATAAATCTTTTAAAAAGCTCCAGCCTCGTCTTGTAATACTCTTTTGCGTTCTTATCAACTCTTTTAAAATAAAATGATGTTAATTTATCATTTGTTTTTACAATTATCTTTGAACTGTCCTTCATATTCACTTCAGATATAAGATTCTGTATGTATTTACCCTTTTCATACGCCGCCTTTAGGAAATTCATAGCCGCATTGATATCAGTTTTATTTTTCCTGTCATCAATTCCGAGCCCGTTAATTATAGGCAAATCAAATGCTTTATCGTAATTCTTTATAGGAAATATTTCTTGCTCTTCATCTACCAAATATATCTCGTTGCTTCTAATAACTATTGCTATTGGTTTTTTCTCAATTACTTCTATAATAAGTTCAGAGGGAGGCTCCTTGCTCACAACTACTTTCTTTATCTCAGGATGTTTTGCTACTCTGTCACGTATGAACAATTCATTTAATCCATCAAGGTTTAATGTTGAATCTGCTTTCAACCCTGCTGCTGTCAGTATTTCATTCTCGCTTATTGTTATGTTACCTTTTATTGTAATCTTGCTGATATAAGTTTTGTTTCTCCAGTTATTCGCTAGAATGATGATTAATAAAGTAATTATAGATAAAAAAGCAATCATTAATATTATTCTGCCTTTACTCATTTGACTGCTATCTTTTTTATGAATTCATCACAATAATTCGATATTGTTCCTGCTCCTTGAAATACTACTCTGTCATTTCTCTTTAAAGATTTTTTTAGATGTTTAAATAGAGCATCCTTATTCTCAAACAGATAACTTTCGCATCCATTCATTTTCAATATTTCGAATATCAGTCTTGAGTTCACCCCCTTTAATGATTTTTCTCTCGCTGGATATATCGGAAGAAGGTAAACTACATCTGCAATATTCAACGATTCAGCAAATTCCTTGTAGAACATATTCGTTCTTGAAAATGTATGCGGTTGAAACACTACCACTATTCTCTCTCCATCATTATCCTTTAGGGCTTGTAATGTTGCTTTTATTTCCGAAGGATGATGTGCATAGTCATCAAAGATCTTGTACTGTTTGCTGCTCTTCAATTCTAACCTTCTTTTTACTCCTTTAAAGCTGCTTAAGCTTTTTAAAATACTTTTCGCATCATCACATACAACACTTGATGCTTTAAGAGCTGCTAATGCATTATAAACATTGTGCTCACCTAGGACATTTAGATTAATCTTCGTGTTTTTATAAGTGAATTCTGTCTTGAAATAATTGTTCCTTAACTTCGTAACCAATCCCGTAGCTTTTATTCCGTATTTTAGTATGTTCTTCTTTCGCGATTTGAATAAACTTTTTATATTTCTGTCATCCCAGTTAATTACAAAGGTCCCATTAGGTTTTATTTTGAGTATGAAATCAGCAAATGATTTTAGTAATGCATCTTCGTTCTTGTATATGTCAACATGGTCTAATTCAATATTATTAATAATTATCACATTTGGATTTAAAGTCAAAAAACTTCTGTCATACTCATCTGCTTCTACAATTGCAAATCCGCTTTCACCATTCCTATATGAAGCACCTCCCAAGATATCTAAATTCCCGCCTACAAATACAGTCGGATCAAATCCTGTATCTATTAGAATTTTTGCTATCATTGATGTCGTAGTTGTCTTTCCGTGAGTACCGGATACGGCTATAAGGTACTTGCCGTTTACTATATCTCCCAGTAATGCCGCTCTTTTTATTGCCTTTATTCTATAATTCTTTGCTTTCTTATATTCTGGATTTTCTTTTTTTAAAGCAGATGTATAAACTACTAAATCAGTCTTAGTATTTATATTACTAGCTTTATGACCATAATAAATCTTTGCTCCTTTTTTTACTAATCTGTCAGTTATAAATGTACGGGTTATATCACTACCTGTCACCTTATATCCCTTATCTAAAAGATATTCAGCCAGTCCGCACATACCTATTCCGCCAATACCAATAAAGTGTATTTGATTTACTTTCTCTTTCAAATATTTATACTTATAATGCATTATGAATGCTTAATAAGTTTATGAAATTCTTCATAAAGTTTCTTTTCATCGTTAAACTCGCTTAATCTTATTCTTAATAATTTCTTTCTATTTACTAATTTTATTCTGACTCTTTTTACACTGCTTTTTCCTGCTTTGTATTTTCTTCTCTCTCTTGAGAATTTTAAATAGACAATATCTTTAAAAAATATTTCCCTTCTTCCAAACCTGTTCTTGATTTCAAATCTATTGTCATAGAAATGTAATTCCTTTGATTTTATTACACTTATCAGATAAGCAAGAAATGTATACACAACAAAGAATGCTGTAATGTATAGTATTGGATCGTGCAGTACTATTGTAAACTCTTTTGCAATAATGGTACCTCTTAACATCGCATAAGCAATAAGGAAAACAAAGTATATTACAAGAAGCTTATAATAATAATCTAATCTTGCTTTAAATATTTTTACTTGCTCAGTCATTTTAATATACTTTTAATTTCTTTGTAAATCTTTGAAAGTGCTTCAGTATCGTATATCTTTGATATGTTATTACTCAGCATTCTCAACTTCTCTTCATTAAACAACAAAGATTTGATTTTCTCAATTAATGTTTCTCTTATATTGTCCTCTTTTATCATTACCGCTGAATCCCTCTCAACTAAAGACCTTGCATTTAGTTCTTGATGATTCTCTGCCGCGTATGGATATGGTATTAGTATTGCTGGTTTAGAAGTAAGACTAAGTTCCATTATACTGCTTATACCAGCCCTGCAAATCACTAAATCCGATGCTGCATAGGCTTTATCCATATCATTTATAAATCCATATATTTTAATTCTATCACTTATATTTCTAAACTTATTTGAAATTCTTTCATAATTAGCTTTTCCGGTCTGCCATATAATATTTATATTTTCATCAGATAAACTTTCTATGTTCAATTCCAGTACTTCATTAATCGCTTTTGCACCCTGACTACCCCCAAAAACAAAAATTGTTTTATCCCTATTATTTATTTCGAAGAATTTCAATGCATCTTCCTTATTAATTGATTTTATTCTACTCCTTACAGGATAGGATATTTGAACAACATTGTCTTTCCTTTTTAGAAAATCCTTCGTTTCTTTAAAGTTTACTATAACTTTATTTACTTTTGGTGCTAAATATTTTATAACTTTACCGGGATACGAGTTACCTTCCTGAATAATACTGGGAACACCAAGATTTACGGCAGATGACACAACCGGACCCGTGACGTATCCTCCCGTTCCAATAACAACATCGGGATTAAAGTCTTTAATTATCTTCTTGCACTTGCTTAATGAAGTATAGTATTTCATTATAAAATTAATATTCTTGAGCATGTTCTTTCTATTAAGCCCTACTACTTCAATTAGTGCTATATCGTAATTATTTTCAGGTACTACTACTTCTTCCATCTTACCTTTTGCACCGATAAACTTTATACATGAATCTGATTCTCTTTTCTTTATCTCGTCTGCAATTGCCAATGCAGGGAATATATGTCCACCAGTTCCCCCTCCTGTCATTATTACCCTCATAACCTTACCTCATTCATCTGAACTGAATTGATATTTCTATCACGAAATGAAGAAATATTTACTAAGACACCAGCTGCTATCGAATTGAATATCAAAGCAGTACCGCCAAAACTTACAAACGGTATTGGGACTCCTGTCGTAGGAAATATTCCGCTTGCAACCGACATGTTTACAACAGCGTAAAGTAATATTATTGTAGTAATCCCAAAGGCAAGATATTTACCAAAAGGATCTGTTACTTCTTTTGCAGTCTTGTATCCTCTTATAAGTATTAACATGAAAAGTAACACCACAAATAATGTCCCGATAAAACCATACTCTTCACCCATAATGGCAAATATAAAATCTCCGTATGACTCTGGAAGGAAAAACTCTTTTTGCACTGAGTTGCCCATACCTACTCCAAGCAATCCGCCGTTTCCAAGCCCTATAATTGCTTGATTTAACTGATGCTGGGCTGTGCCTTTAGAACTGTATTCTGCAAAGTTTTCAATACGTGCAAGCATGTAAGATTTTGATAGCACAAATAAAATAGCGAACGGTATCAAGGTTAATATTGTAACTGCTATATGCTTAAACTTTATTTTTGATGTAAGCATTAGCAGAATGGCTGACATGAAAACAATTGCCGAAGTAGAAAAATTTGGCTGGATTGCAATAAGTCCGCATACTAATAATACATAAAAAACTATTGGTAAATACCCTCTGTACAAATTACCTAAATATGTCTCCTTTTTTACTAACAATGACGAAATGTGTAATATCAATGCATATTTTGCAATATCTGATGGTTGAATACTTAATGGTCCTATGTACAACCATCTGTTAACATTATTTACTGACGAAGTTGTAAAAAGAACTATAATCAATAATATAATTGAACCAATTACAACAAACTTACTCGTATCTTGATATATCCTGTAATCTATTTTGACTGCAAAAAAGAATAAAACAAGTGATATTAAAACTTTGAACAAATGTGATTTCAATAAATAACTCGAATCTGCAAATTTGGTTGAGGCATAATCAGAACTTGCACTGTAAACAAGTGCAATACTGAAAAAAATCAGTAATAAAACCGGTATCAGGATATATATATCAATTTTATAATTAACTTTTTTCATTTCAGCGTATTTACAATACTTTTAAAAACTTCTCCTCTGTGTTCAAAATTATTAAACATATCAAAGCTTTTATAGCCGGGAGAAAAAAGAACATAATCCCCTTTAACGGAATTATTCTTTGCAAATTTAACTGCCTCTTCTAAACTATCAAAATTGTGAACAGTTTTAATATCCTTGTAGTGGTTGTTTATTGACGCGCAACTTTGACCTATTCCACAAATAAACTTAACCCTGTCTTTTATTAAAGCATCTACTGTCTCAAAATTGTCAGCACCTTTTTTACCACCCATTATGAGTATTATATTTTTGTCAAAACTCTCGAGTGCTACATAAAGTGAATCAAAATTCGTTGCTTTCGAATCATTGTAATATTGTACTCCGTCTATTTCCCTCACAAATTCGATTCTGTGCTCAACTCCCTTAAAATTCTTGAGTACCATCTTAATCGTATCATTATTCACATTAAATTTCTTAACAGCAATTATAGCTGCCATTGAGTTCATAACATTATGAGTCCCTCTTAATTTAATTTCATCCTTTCTTATAATGTTATCTATTGATTCATGCATATATTTTATTTCACTATCCTCAAGAAAACATTTCACCGCTATTTTATCGTCAATAATTTTATCCTTACTAAAAGCACCAATAGTAGATTTCAAATCATGTATCCTGTTCTTCAGAATGCTATCGTCAAAATTAATAATTGTAAGGTCATCAGTACTTTGATTTTTACAAATCTTAAATTTAGCATTAACATAATTTTCAAAACTAAGATGCCAGTCTATATGATCTGGAGTTATGTTGAGTAACATCGCAACTCGTGGTTTAAAGTCATCTGTATATTCGAGTTGGAAACTACTCACCTCTAACACAACTATTGAATCAGAACTTAGTTTTGGTATTATTTCTGAAAATGCTAGCCCTACATTACCGCAAACATGAACATCATATCCTGCTTCCCTGAGTATTGCTCCGGTTAATTCTGTGGTTGTAGTTTTTCCGTTTGTTCCTGTTATTGCAATTATCGGTACTTCGCAGAAATAGGACGATACTTCAACCTCACTTATTATTTTAATATTCTTTTTAGCAGCTCTTTTTAATATTTCCGAATTTGGTGGAATTCCTGGACTCACAACAAATATATCAGAATCATAGATTTTATCACTATTTCGGCCTATTTCGTATTCTATTGAATATTTTTGGAAAACCGCCTCATCAAAGTACATAAGCTTTTCTTTTGGAGAAGAATCGCTCACAAAAACCTTAGCATTACTTTTCTTAAGTAGTTTTGCAATACCAATACCGCTTCTGCCTGCCCCTAATACCGTAATTTTCTTATTTATTAAATCCTTTATCATTTTCATTACCTGATTTTAAATGTTGCTAAAGTCATCACTGCTAAAAGCACAGCAATTATATAGAACCTCAATACTATCTTTGGCTCAGGTATCCCCTTCATTTCGAAATGATGATGTAATGGTGCCATAAGAAATATCCTTTTTCCTTCGCCATATTTTTTCCTTGTATATTTAAAATAATATCTTTGCATTAGAACCGATACTGTTTCGGCAAAGAAAATTCCGCCGAGGAGCGGTAAAAGAAATTCTTTCTTAACAAGAATGCTTAACATCCCTATTGCACCTCCTAATGCTAATGATCCAGTGTCCCCCATAAATATTTGTGCAGGATAAGAGTTGTACCACAAAAATCCTATAGCCGCCCCTGCAAATGCTGTACAGAAAACTACAAGCTCTCCGTTTCCTCTTAAGTATATAATGTTCAAATATTTTGATAATTCTATATTTCCGGATATATACGCAATTATTCCTAAAGTAAAAATCACGATTCCTACTGTACCTGTTGCAAGTCCATCTAATCCATCTGTAAGATTCACAGCATTAGAAGTAGCTGTAATTATGAATATTATTATTGGAACGTATAAATAAGCAAAATCAAATTGGTAATTCTTTAAAAATGGAATTGTAGTGATTGTGTTTATTCCTTCAAACTGGGGTGCAAAATAAATTACTAAACCAACAACTAATCCGACGAACACCTGCCCTGCTAATTTATATTTTGCTACAAGTCCTTTTTTATACTTCTTCACTACTTTCAAATAATCATCCAAAAATCCAACCATACCGAGAATAATGGTAGTAAACAACACGAGCAAAATGTAGATATTACGTAAATCTCCCCACAATAGAACAGGTATCAAACCCGACATTAGTATAATTAAACCACCCATGGTAGGGGTACCGGCTTTTGACCAGTGAAATTTCGGTCCGTCTTCCTTCTTTGCTTCTCCAATTTGCCTTTTCTTCAGTAATTTTAATACTTTTGGACCCACATAAAACGTAAGAAGTAATGCGGTTATAGCAGCTAATGCTGACCTGAATGTAAGATATTTAAAAATATTAAAACCTGGTGGACTAAAATGCGATTCTATATATTCTGCTAATAGATACAACATTATTTGCTTATGTTTTTATTTTTAAATACCTTGTTGACAACTTCTTCCATATTCATTCCCCTTGAGCCTTTGAAATATACAATATCATCTTTTACTAAATTATGCTTTACAAATACAGCTAAGTCCTCTTTATCCTCAAAATAAAAATTGTTTTTCATTCCTTTGCAGCCTTTGAACGTATGGTAAGACATTTCTCCGTATGTATACACAAAATCAAATTTATTCCTATTGATTAATTTCCCTATCTCATAGTGTTCCTTTATTGAATTGTTTCCCATTTCTAGCATATCTGAAATCACAATATGTTTCTTCCCTTTTGTAAAAAATTCTTTAACCGTCTCAAGTCCTAGTTTTACGGAACATGGATTACTGTTATATGTATCATTAATTACTTTTATTCCGGAACACTCAAAATACTCCATTCTTTTCTGGCTTATGCTTTCTAAATTACTAAGTGTATTCGAAATATGTTTTGGGTTGACTCCAAAGTATAATCCTACTGCTATTGCAGCTAAGCCATTATAGAATGAGTGTTTACCGAAGGTGTTTACTCGAACCTTATATTTTTTCCCTCTGAACTTATATTCAATAAGAGGACTAAATTTTTTGTCATAACCTAAGTTATTTCCTTTAACATCTGAAGTGTATTTGTAAGAATAAGTAAACGAACTGTAATTGTGTGTCTCTTTATAATTTTTTATTATTGCATCATCTAAATTGTAGAAACATACAGAACCATTATTACCGACATAATCGAATAAAGTAAATTCTTCCTTGGCGACTCCCTTAATATTCTTAAAAAATTCAAGATGTTCTTTACCAATGTTCGTTATTAATCCAAAATCTGGTTCAGCTATCTTACATAAATAATCAAGTTCCTTAAAATGATTGCTGCCGAGCTCTGCAACACAAATGCTATGTGTATCCTGTATCCTTAATAAAGTCAATGGTAAACCAATATGGTTATTAAAATTTCCCTCAGTTTTCAGTACTTTAAATTTGCTCGATAACACACTGCTTATAATATCTTTTGTTGTTGTTTTGCCGTTGCTTCCCGCTACACCAAGAATTGGAATACCCATTCTATTCTTGTGATGATGAGCTAACTCTCCTAAAGCAATAGTAGTATCTTTAACTACATAGAAAACATTATCTTTGTGTTCTTTCTTGTTTTTGTTGTACCAACTATTGTTTACAAAAATCAATCCTGCTTTTCTCTTTATTACATCATCTATATATTTATGCCCGTCATTATTTTCGCCTTTTATCGCAAAAAATATCTCACCCTTTTTTACATCTAAAGAATTAATACTGACTCTGTTATACTTTTTATTATTAGTATTCTTAAAATTCTTTAAACTTCCTTTTACTTTCAATATGTCATCTATCAATATCATATTTTCGCAGTACCAATATTTTGAGTTATAATTTCCTGATCATCAAAATGACTTTTTATTCCGTTAATCTCTTGATACGTCTCATGCCCTTTTCCGCACACAAGAATGATATCACCTTTCTCTGACATACTAAGACCATTTATTATCGCTTTTTCTCTATTAACTTCTACAAGGTAATTGTTCTTTCCTTTGATTCCGGCTAATATATCACTCACAATATCTTCCGGATTTTCTGTGCGTGGATTGTCAGAGGTAATTATGATTACATCGGATAAATCCGCTGCTATCTTACCCATAATAGGTCTTTTTGTTTTATCTCTGTCTCCTCCGCAACCAAAAATCGTAATAATTCTTCCTTTCGAAAAACCTGCATTCCTTATCTCAATAGCCGCTTCAATAGCATTTTTTAAAGAATCAGATGTGTGAGAATAATCTACTATTGCACATGCACCATTTGGTAGCATTGTACGATTAAACCTGCCTTTTGCAGCTCTAAAAGTTTTTACTGCATTTAGAATTGTCTCTATACGTATTTTCTTTTCCAAACCAAACAATATTCCTGCTAGCAAATTATATATGTTAAATCTTCCTGTAAGAGTCGATTCAACTAAATAAGTTTTTCCGTTAAACTTTATGCTGAATTTAAGCCCGTCTAAATTAATTTTAACATCGTTTGCTGGCAAATCAGAAGCTTCGTTTATAGAATAAAATCTCTTCGTACCTTGACAATCTTCCAGTATCCTTATGCCATATTTATCATCAGAGTTAGATATTGCCAGATTTCCATTCTTAAGATTATCAAAAAGTATCTTTTTTGCTTCAAAATAATTTTGCATGTTAACGTGTAAATCCATATGTTCACTCGTAAGATTAGTGAATATTGCAGTATCGAATTTAATATTATGTACTCTGTAATTTGTTAGTGCAATGGAAGATACTTCCATTATGCAATAATCTATTTTGTTGTCAACCATTTCTGCTATCATTCTATTCAATTCTATTGAATCCGGCGTAGTTAACTTAGCTGTTTCTGTCTTCTTATCACCTGTTATATAGCTTATTGTTCCAAGCAATCCGCATTTGTAACCTGCAGTTTCTAAAATGCTCTTTATAATGTATGATATCGTCGTCTTTCCGTTTGTACCTGTAATTCCTATGACTTTTACCTTCTCCGATGGATTACCATAATATGCACTGCTAATCTCTGCCATTGATATTCTTATCTTATCAACAAATATAATATTTTCAATGCCCTCATAGTCTTTCATGTAATCTGATTCAGCTATAATTAATTCGGCTCCATTACTTACTGCTTGTTCAATAAATTGTCTGCCGTTTGCTTTACTTCCCTTTATTGAAAAAAAGATAAACCCTTTTTGTACATCTCTTGAATCAAGACTTAGACCCTGAACTCCAAAATCTTTTATTGAATCTGGCTTTCTTAAACCACTAATATTTAATAGCTCACTTAATAACATCAGTTTTCCTCTTTGCAAAATATAATTACCTTACTATTTGAAGAAACTTTCGTCCCTGTTTTTGGGAATACATCGACAACTTCTCCGCTGCCATTTACATCAATAATAAATCCTTCTGACACCAGTTTATTAATTGCTTTTCTAAGACTCATTTTCCTTACATCTGGTATTATGTAGCCTGCTTCATTTGAATTATTCTTTACTGATATAAATAACTTCACTACGGTTCCATTATTATATACACTACCGTATGATGGCTCTTGATTATATACAACTTGTTCGCCTGAAACATTTTTGCTTAATTCATTATTCAATACAAATTCAATATTTCTTTCATTAAGAATTTCTTGGGCATCTTTAACTCTCATATTCACGAGATTTGGTATTATTTTTGTATTTCCTGCAGCTTCGATTGTATTGTTTTGCATTTTATTACTGACCATGTATTCATCTTTGTATCCGTTTGATTTTCCAACGTAATCTATTAGTCTTGATGCTATTCTTTGAAATACCGGTGCAGCTACTTTTCCGCCGTAATACCCATTCTTTGGTTCATCTATTATTACTGTAATAATAATTTCCGGATTATCTACAGGAAAATAACCTACAAATGATGAAATGTGTGAACTGCTCGAATATTCACCATCTACCAATTTTTGCGTCGTTCCTGTTTTTCCGGCAATCGAAATTCCTTCTAACTTTGCATCGACACCGGTTCCTCTTTCAACTACCCCTTTTAGTAGTCGGGTCAATTCCTTCGCCGTTTCAACGGATACCACTTGCCTTACCGGAGAAGGCATACTTTCTTGAAAAATCCTGCCGTCTGGACTAACAATCTTTTTCAAAATATACGGTTTCATCAGCATCCCGTTATTTGCTATCGCTGAATAAGCCATAGTTAATTGAAGTGCATTTACCGATACTTGATAACCGATTGACATGTATTCAAGAGAACCGTTTGTAAAATCTATTGGTCTCTTTAAATATCCCCTGTTCTCACCGTTTAATTCCACACCGGTATATATACCAAAACCAAAATCCCTTGCATACTTAAAGAATCTTTCTGCACCAAGTTTCTGTGACATTTTTACAAATCCTATATTACTGGATTTTTCCACCGCCTCCTGAAAAGTTAAGGATGATGCTGAGTAAGAATCAACTATCTCCATCCCATAAACACTATATCGCCCGCTTTCAGTATTTATCACACTGTTTGCACTACTTAGCTTTTCTTCTATCGTTGCTGCCGCTGTTATTAATTTAAACGTTGAACCCGGCTCATATATATCTGAAATTACTGCATTTTTCATCCCTACAGTATCTTCCCTCTTAATATTATTTGGATCATAAGTTGGATATGTACACATACCCAATATTTCACCTGTTTTTACCGATACTACTACTGCTTTTCCTTTTGCCGCATTATATAAACTTATTCCGCTGGCAAGCTCCTCTTCCGCTATTTGCTGAATGTTTTTATCAATCGTTAAAATAACGTTTGCACCCGATTCCGGTTCTTTTTGAATATAATTAATATCCTGTCTCTTATTTCCTCTTCCGTCTTTTCTCGATATCATGTACCCATCTTTTCCGGTCATATCTTTATTGAATGAGAGCTCTATTCCGCTCACTCCTTTGTTGTCAATATCATTGTATCCTACAATTTGTGCAGCGGTTTGTCCAAGATTGTAATACCTTGAGGGTTCTTTAAATACTTCAAAACCTTCCATTCTAATAGTATCAAGTCCCTTTAAATCATTCACCGCAGCTTTTCTTTCAATATAAAATGATGATTCATTCCTGTTAATAAGTTTTTCTAAATATTCTTGCTTGGTCTTGCCAAATACTCCGGAAAGTAATGTTGCAACTGTGTCAGGATTTTTCAACTTGTAAGGATCTACAATTACCGATACTTTATAAATATTCGAAACAAATGGATTCATGTTCCTGTCAAATATTATACCTCTTAAAGGTGATATGATTTCCCTCGTCTGTGACTGCTTCTTTGCGATTATTGCGTATTTTTCAGAATCTACTATTTGCAGAGTAATGAGCCTTACAATAACAATAAATAACATCAATAAAATTACTGCTAAAGTAATGTTAATTCTTTTTCTGAATCTGGTTGTGTCTTTATTTAAGTTTAAATATTTCAATCTTCTTTGCTCTGAATTTTAAAGTATCTGTCATTTACAAAAGAATGTTCATTTAATCTAAGCCCAATTCTGTCTTCCGCTAATTTTCTTATTCTGTCAAAAGAACTCAGTTTCTCGATTTCTATTTTTAGTGTGTTATTTATTTCAGTAGCTAAACTCAGCTCTTCTTTGACCGAACTAACATCTTGTATTAAATTATTTACTGAAATAATGGTGTTTATCAATACAACCGAGAGCGTAGAAATAATCAGAAATGAGATTATCAGCATAAATATAGATATTTTCTTCTCTCTGTGTTGCCTCATTTCAATACTACCTCAGCTGCTCTTAATTTTGCGCTTCTTGCGCGATTATTGTTTTTTACTTCTTTGTATTCTGGCTTAATCACCTTCTTAGTTAATATTTTAATCTCTCTGTCATCTCGCTTTTGATTCTTAAAAAACTCCTTAACAATTCTGTCCTCTAAAGAATGATATGAAACAACCACTATCCTGCCGCCGTCTTGCATCATATCAAATCCATCTTCAAGCACTTTTGATAAATCACTCAGCTCATTATTTACTTCAATTCTCAATGCCTGAAAAATCTTTGAGAAAAATTTTACGGGTATATCCTTTTTCATTCCATATTCTCTCTGCACTAACTTGACTAATTCGGCTGTAGTTGTAATCCTATTTTTTCTTCTGCTTTCGATGATCGCGCGCGCAAGTCTTTTTGCATTTTTTATTTCTCCGTATGTTTCAAATATATTAATCAGTTCTCTTTCGCTGTATTCGTTTACTATTTCTGAAGCAGTTTTCTCGGAATCTTTATCAGCTCGCATATCCAGAGGAGTATCTTTTAAGAAACTAAATCCATCCTCACTGTTAAGTTGATATGTTGATAATCCTAAATCTAAAACCAAACCCGTTATTGTATTAAGATTAAGTCCTGCTGCAGCTTTCTTAACATTTGCAAAATTTTCATTCAGTATATACAAATTTTTGTTATTGCTCTTGAATCTTTCCTTAAAGTATTCAAGTGCATTTAAATCCTTGTCTATGCTTATTACTTTCCCTTTGTCTGAAATTTTTCTCAGAATAGACTCAGTGTAACCACCTCCGCCTAATGTACCGTCAACAATAATTTCTTCCTTGATAAGTGGATTTATCAAATAAGATATTGCTGTGTCCAAAAGGACCGGTGTATGATAAACCGAATTCAAAGAAATATGTAATTTTAAAAATTAATTATTGCTTTTATTCAAAAACTTTTCAGTTACTTTTTGAGCAACACTTTCAAATGTCTCCGGATTTCTGTTTTCATATTCTGACTTCAGTTCCGGATTCCATATTTCAATGTTCTGTAACATTCCAAGAAGTAGCACATCTTTTTTGATATGAGCAAACTCGATAAGTTGGGAGGGTAGTAAAAATCTGTTGTGGGAGTCCAAATCACATTCATGAACATACATCATGAATTGTCGCATAAAACTTCTCTCTTCTTCATCGAAGACGTTGTATTTCATTAAACCTATTTTTACCCTTTCCCATTCATCAAGTGGATATAACATAAGACAGCCGTTTAGTCCTCTGGTTAGAACAATTTTATTGTTTGATTCTGGAGACATTTTACTTCTGAACTTCGTCGGAAGTACAATCCTCGATTTCGAATCTAATACGACTATTGAATGTCCTTGAAACAATTTTTTTTACTTTATTTTAAATTTAATTGGGAATTAAAGCCACTTTGTCCCACTTTATCCCACTACAAAAATACATAAATTATATTTAAAGTCAAACAGATTTCTTCGAAATGTGAGGAATTATTTTTGAGGACTTAGATTATTGTTGATACCCAGGTTACTCCTTCTCTGACTATACAGTGATTACTCTTTTTGTTCTTCCATCAAATTACTATCCTGAAATACAAAAGTTATTCATAAATTAAGCAAAACGAATAATCAAAGAGCGTTTCATAATTTTGTCACTCCGAACTCCTCAAAAGTAGCTTTTTTATGTATGCCTGCGATATGCCTGCGATATGCCT
>CAZVCC010000035.1:0-35172 GCA_964626015.1 uncultured Ignavibacteriaceae bacterium | reverse complement strand
GCATGCTCGTTACACCATACTTAGTCACTAATCCCGACATTATCGGCATGTTATCCACAAGTATCTGCGTGTATGCACCGTCAAGTCCGAGCACTTTTAGCTCCTTCGTGTTTGTCAGTATATCAGTAACAGCAACGTCAACCGAAGCATTCTTCCCGAAACACCCCGAAAGGTCGCAGCATGCGTCTTTCTTCAGCTCCGTCTGCGAAATCACTTCCGTCTTTGTGTTGCCGTTTTCTATGTAAGAAGAGCTTTGCTCGCTTTCAACTACAATCTGCTGTGTAGAAAAAATGCTTTGAAGCGTGATTTCTACATAATCTTTATCCTCAACTTCAATCGTGTCTTTTGTATAGCCGACGTAAAACACTTCAAGCCTTCTGTCGGTTATGCCGTCGTCATGTATTTCAAACTTTCCTTCGGAGTTTGTCGCAGCTCCTTTTTTGGTATTAATCCATTTTACGATTGCACCCTCAAGAGGCTCTTTCCCCTTGTCGGTTACGCCGTAAACAATCCCTGTAATACCGTGGAGCTCTGGACTTAGCTGCGCTCTTGATACACTTGTTATAAAAACAAGCATTATCGCGAACAATAATATATTTTTCATTTTGATATTTATTTAGAAACTTTTTAAAAACGGATGTAGTAATCCCTGTTTCTAAATTCGTAGGTTAGAGACTTCAAGAAAGACTTTCACCCTGCTTCCCGGTGAATCGTCTGACCGATAAGATTTTAATGTAGTGTTATAAAATAAGTTTTGTGTTTCCTTGAATATTGTCTTGCTTTCTGTCTTTGTGATTTTGTTCTCGTTCAGCGTTCCCTGCTCTTTTTCAACCCTCTTCTCAAAACTGCAGGTCTTGCAGTCATCGCAGGAAGATGCTCCGTTTGTCGAGCAGCAATCATCAGACTCCTTCTGTACCGTCGTCGTCTCTTCCTTGCTGCAGCATGACTTCTTCTCTTCAACTTTCGGCTTTTCAGGCATGCACAAACAGTTGTGAATGTCCTGTCCAAACGAAACAAGACTAAACGATAACAATATAATCGCTACCGTTATAGTTTTAATTCTGCAATATTTACTGAATATAAATTCCAACTTATACAAAAATGCAAAATTTAAACCTAAATGTCAAATCAGATAGTAAAATCTTATTCTGCCCCTTTCCACACAACTATTTCGGGTTTTATCATTAAAACATTAGTATAAGTTTTGTCCATTACCTTTCAATTCAGTTAAATGCATTTCCAATAATTCATTTAACTCTCCCTTGATATCTTCTGGTGTCTCGGTGCCTTTTATTTTTAGTTCGTCAAAAAGTTTAAATTCAAAATTTTCTGCCCCAAGGTTATTCCAGTCCCTCTGTAATTCAAGGTTTGAATGCATTCCCGCTTTAAGTTGAAACAAGTCAGAATTAAAAGCTCTGTCTAAATCAGAAGTAGTTTTAAGAAAAACCTTATTATCCTTTTTGTTATTAATTTGAAAAATACCCGCCCTAAATTTCATTAATTTATACTCTTCTCTTATTTCCTTTTTGGTCTTCATATATTATATTAAAAAATATTATTTATTGCATTCCATCTCACTGCCAACTCATTTATAAACTTGATAAAACCCCACAAAACCCGCCATGAAATAACCGGTTTAATAATTCTCCATTCTCTCCTCGTCCGCCGTGGAGGACGGTAAAAACCTCATATTTCTTTTCATCAGTGCTAACCTGTCTGCTTCTCTTCGGCAGATCCGCCTTATCCGTGTAAATCCGCCTCATCCGTGTAATCAGCGTTCTATTGTTTTTCTCTGTTCACTCGTACGTTAAATCTCAATTCACCAGCTCAAACACAGAAAACTTCATCGCTTTATAATCTTTCCATTCCTCTTTAAATAAACCCGCCTTCTGGCATAAACTGCTCAGAAAATCTCCCTCTTTCGTGAAATGCTCCCATACCTGCGGCAGGTAAACACCCCTTCTCATATCTTTATTAATTATAACACCCTTGCCTTTAATTGCAGAGAAAAGCGAATCTACAGATTCAGGTTTAATCAGCTCTGGCACCGAAAGCACCGATACTTCATATTTAAGATTTACCAATTCCCTTTCCTTTATTGGTTTAAACCTCGGGTCTCTCGTCGCAGCTGAAATCGAATTCTCGATTATGCTGTTGTATAGCGTGTCAACAGGCTCAATCGTTCCTATGCATCCCCTCAGCTCGTCTCCGTCTTTTATCGTTACAAAGCAGGCAAGCCTTCTGTCAAGTTTTTTCGAATGGTATTCTCCCTTGTTTATCACTCCCGTCTTAACGTACATCTCCGTCGTCTTCTTTGCGGTTTTTATCATGTCTGCCTTTTCTGCCTCCGTAAAGTACAGCTCGTTCTCATCTTCGTAAAATACTATCGCCGAATATCCTACCACAGATTTTCTTTCTGCAATTATATCTCCCGAATTCTTATAGTCAAGAAGTTTCGCTTTCCAGTTCTTTCTTTTCGCCAGCTCCAGTAAGGCTTCAATCGCATACGGTGAGTCAATCTCCGCCTTCTTTATGTTTAATGAGTTCAGCTCAAGTATTGAGTTGACGGTAAAATTATCAAGTTTTATAGCTTCGTTGTATTCGTGAAAATGACTCAGGTCAACCGATGCTACAATCACTGAATTATCCGTTGAATATTTATCTATCAAGTCTGCAAATTCATACGGATTAATCTTCCCGGCTATTATCGGCAGTATCTCAAAATCTGTCAGTACTTTCTGAAGAAAAGGTATCTCTATCTCTATCGAATGCTCGTCCGTATCTGCTTCGTTTATGCTTACAACATTTTTTTCATCTGTGATTGTTTTCACGTCAGCCGAAACCTTAACCCTGCCGAGCGGAGAGTTGTAATAATCGTAATTCACAACGCATGCACCTCTTAACGGATACCTGTGCGATGTTCCGAGAATTATAACTTTGTCAGTGTCCTTTTTAATCTGCTTAAACCCGTGTGCAGCCGTTCTTCCCGAATATAGGTACCCTGCATGAGGAACTATTACTGCCTTTGTGTTCAGTTTAAGATTTTCGGCATCTATCAAATATGAATCTATTTCATCCGAAAGATGTTTTGGATCGCTGCTGTACCAGCTTCCTGCAAATTTTGGTTCTCTTACTTTCATATTAGTTTAATAATTCTGGTCTGTATTCAAAATGCATCGTATCGTAGTGATACCATTTTGCTCCCCAGATAAACCCGTGCTTTTCGAACACCTCCGCCACTTCATAAGGTATTCTGTTCTTGTATTTCATCGATTTGTCCCAGCGCCAGTAATCTGAGTAATCTGTGTTGATATCAATCGCTATCGCGTATGAGTGGGTGCTCATCCTGTTAGTACCTGCAATTTTTCTGTAATTGAATGTACCCGCTGTCTTCTTAAAATATTTGTGAAATTTTTCGGGCAGCTTTTCAAGGTCTTCCATAACTGCCGTTAATTTCTCATCAACATTATTTACCGTGCTGACCTGCACCCTTGTTCCGAACCAGCTGATTGTTGTTAAGCTCTTCGAAACTTCCGATTGTGAACTTCCGTACATCTTCGCAAAAAACGGCTCGTACCTTATTCTTCCCGGGTCGCTGTTAACAGGCGGCGGCTCTCCCCAATCCGGTCCCGCTATATACTCCGGTGTAAACATATCTTCTAAATCAGGATTGTCAAGCATTTCTTCAAAGTCCTTTTCAATTCCGTCATCATACGTCATTACCGTCCCGTCTTTCCAGTATAACTTATTATCTTCACCCTTTTCCAAAAAGTCCGGATATGCCTTCACAAGCTTCTGAAGCCCCGAATCCTTTTTCGTGGAATCCTGCTTCCGCTCTGCATTTCCCGATACTTTATTGTCTTTGCTGTTTGTCTCTCCGCAGTTAAACGATAATAGCAGCGGAACAAACAGCAGCGTAATTAATACTCTAAAATATTTTCTCATTATTTCTCCCAATTTAATTTCTCCCAATTTAATTTTCCCCAATTTATTTTCTCTCATTTATTTTATTTGTGCTCCTTTGTGCAATTTGTGGGAGCAGTCTCTCTATTCCCCCCGCTGTCATCCCCGCGTGCTTTTGGCGGGGATCTAACCCGTTTTCAATGTTCTTTATTTGCTTTTGTTACAAAATCTAAGTTCTAAGACAAACTCCTTGGCAGACGCTAAAATTCTCTTTCTTGTTTTAGCATTTGTTCTCTGTGCTCGTCGTCTACCCCGAGACCTCGGGGCCTTCTTTGCGACCCTTGCGTTAAATTCATTTCATCTTTCGTATTTTAGAGCTAGTTCTCTGCGCTCTCTGGGTCCTCTGCGTTTAAATTCTCTTTCTTGTTTTAGCATTTCTTCTCTGTGCCCTCTGTGTGCGAGTCCGCCGAGGCGGATTCGCCGCGGCGAATGGTTAAATCTGTTCTAATGTTCTTCTTTGTCTGTCGCTCTTTCTTCCCCGTGTCCCTTTCTGCAATCTGTGTGCACCTCTTATACATTCCCCTTATACACATAATTCAAATGCATCTTCCCAATCTTATAAAACCTATTCATCAACTCCTTCGGCGTCACTTCAAAATCAAGCTTGTACCTCGGAAACGCCCTCGATATATGCAGCACAATATTCTTATCAAGCCCGGCAAGATAGCCGCACATTTGCCCGAACTCTTCCTCGTCGTCATTCAATCCCTTTATCAGCAAAAATGTTACCTCAAGATGTTTCCCGTGCCTCACTATCGCTTCAATCGTTTGCTTCGTCGTTTCAATTTCCCCTCCGCATATTTTCTTATAAAAGTCAGAATTAAACGATTTCAAATCTATGTTAAACGCATCAATGTATTCAACAAGTATTTCAAACGGCTCTGGATTTATTTGTCCGTTCGATACCACCACCGTTTTAATGTCGTTGCTCTTGCAAAGTACCGCAATATCTAACATATACTCGAAAAATATCGTCGGCTCATTGTAAGTGAAAGCTAAAAATTTATAACCCCGTTCCTTGCACAGATTAATTATCTCCTTCGGCGAAACCTCTTTTATGCTTTCAAACGATTCCGTTCCGAAATCCTGACTGATGTCATGATTCTGACAGAACTTGCAGTCAAGGTTGCACCCGTACGTCCCGACTGATAGTATTACCTCTCCGGGATAAAAATGGTACAAGGGCTTCTTCTCAATCGGGTCGAGGTGAATCGCTACAGGCTTCGAGTGAGCTAACGTGTACAGTTTCCCGTTTACATTTTCCCTTACTCCGCAAACTCCCGTCTTGTTCTCGGATATGCTGCATTCTTTCGGACAAAGCAAACACCTTACTCTTCCGCTCGTTTCAGCTATATAAAAAGCCGCCTCTCTCATTTCTTCCTATAAATTTCTTAATAGATATTCAGTTATTCTCTTAAACAAATGATACCTTGCATTGCCGCCGCCTATGTTATGATTTCTGTTCGGATATATCTGCATCTCAAATTGCTTATTTGCTTTTATTAATGCATTCACAAACTCCATCGTATTCTGATAATGAACGTTATCGTCTGTCGAACCGTGAACAATCAGCAGATTGCCTTTTAACTTATCAGCATGACTCGTCGGCGCATTATCATCATATCCCGACGGATTGTCCTTTGGTAACCCAAGATATCTTTCCGTATAAATATTGTCGTAATATCTGAAGTTTGTTACTGGTGCTACCGATACCGCTGTCTTAAAATAATCCGCACCCGCTGTAATCGCCAGCGCCGACATGTAACCTCCGAAACTCCACCCCCATATTCCTATTCTGTCTTTGTCAACATAAGGAAGTGTTGCTAAATATTTCGCACCCTCTATCTGGTCATTTAATTCAAGCTTACCCATCTTTCCGTAAACCTGTTTCTCGAACTCTGTTCCTTTTCCGCCCGTGCCCCGCCCGTCAACGCAGGCAACCACATATCCTTTCTGGCAAAGCATCTGATGCCATGGATTTCCAAACCCGTCAAAACCGTTTCTGACCGACTGCGAACCCGGTCCTCCGTAAACATACATTAAAACAGGATACTTCTTATCCGATTGAATGTTATGCGGTTTCATTATCCATCCGTTTAGCTCAACATTATCCGAAGTCTTAAATTTAAAAATCTCCATCGGCACAAAATTGTATTCCTTCATCTTGTCCGCCATCGCCCGATTGTCATCAAGCATTTTTACAAGCGTCCCGTCTTTTCGTTTTAGCTCATATGAACCCGGTGTGTTCGCATCCGAATGACTTAAAATATAATACTTAAACTCCGAACTGAAGCTCGCATTGTTAAACCCGTCTTTGTACGAAAGCTGCTTCTTCCCCGTTCCGTCAAGGTTTACAATAAAGAGGTCTCTATCTATTCCGTCAGCACTGTACGCCGTGTAGTAAACCGTTCCCGCTTCTTCATCCGCTCCTTTTAATTCAGATACTTCAAAATTTCCTTTCGTAACCTGATTCTTTATCCGTCCGTTCTTTTCGTGAAGGTATATGTGCGCCCACCCGTCTTTGTCGCTCATCCTTAAAAATCTCCCGTCTTTTAAAAATGTAAGGTCATATGATTCGCTTATGTAATACTTCGCCTCTTCCGTAAATACAACCTCCGACTTTCCTGTTCTCGCATCCGCAAAAAGTATGTCAAGCTTATTCTGTAATCTGTTTAGTCTTATTATCGAAAGTGTGTTGTTATCAGGCGTGAATTTTATTCTCGGAATGTACTGGTCTGTGTTGCTTCCTATATCTGCCTTCACAGTCTTGCCGTTCTCAACCTCATACACCCATACTGTCACTACGGAATTTTCTTCTCCCGCTTTTGGATATTTGTAAGAAAACTCGCTCGGATATAAATCATTATAAAAAGTAAGGTTCATCTCCTTCACCTTCGACTCATCAAATTTCATGTATGCAACTAACCTGCTGTCTGCCGACCAGCTGAATGCTTTCGAAAGTCCCAGCTCTTCTTCGTAAACCCAGTCCGACGTTCCGTTTATTATTGCGTTCTTCTTTCCATCATTTGTAACCTGCGTGATTTTTCCATCCTGTATATTGTATATGTATATATTGTTGTTCTGTATGTAAAGCACTTTATTCCCGTCAGGAGAAAATTCAGCTAACTGCGCCTTCGCATCCTTCGTAATTTTAATCGTCTTTCCGCTTTTAACATCCCAAACATAATAATCAGCAATGAAAGATGTTCTGTAAATCCTTTCCATATCAGCCGACACAAGAATTTTCGATTCCTCCGCCGAAAACTTATAGTCCCTTATTGAAATCTTTTCCTTTCCCGTTGCTGCTATAAATGAAGCTCCATCCATTACTTTGGACTTTAAAGCTCCCGTTTCGTAATCATACACATTAATGTTCTTGTCTTTATCCATCGATGAGTAATAATTACCATCCTTCATCGAATTGTATGTTCCCGCCCCTTCAGGCGTAAACTCTGAGTCTATAAAAATTGCTTCAAGCGTTATTTCCTTGTCCTGCGAAATAACCGCCGTTGCAGATAGTATGAAAAGTAAAAGTACTAATCCTTGTTTTACAAATTCTCTCATGTTTTATCTTTGTTTCTAAAAAATATTCTAATGTTTCTCAAAAAATATTCTAAATTTTATTAATTTAAAATGTATTATCAATCTTCCAATTCTTCCGCCCCCTCCCGTGCAGTTAAAATTCATTTCCCCCCCCCCTAAAAATTATCCTTTAAAAATTTCTCTTCTTTGTGTAACTATCTTTTTAAAATGTGTAATAAAAACAAATTATTATAAAATAAAAACAATTATGCTCTCTTTGCGACCGACGTCTACCCCGAGACCTCGGGGCTTCCTTTGCGTGCTTTGCGTTAAAAATTCTCTCTCTTGTTTCAGTATCTGTTCTCTGCGCTCGACGTTACCCCGAGACCTCGGGGTCTTCTTTGCGACCCTTGCTTTAAATATTTACTAAAACAATTATATAGATTTTTTTCTTTGCGTTCTCTGCGCACTCTGCGGTTAAATTCTTTGTTAATGTTTGTCTTTATTTTGTTTGTAGCCATTGGCTACGCCGTGACCTCAGTGTCCTCAGTGGTAAGACATTTTTTTCTTTGCAACCGACGTCTACCCCGAGACCTCGGGGCCTTCTTCGCGACCATTGCGTTAAATATCTTTTCTCTTTTATAAATTTTTCGAATTCTTTTTAAGTATTTTGTTGTCAAAAATATTAAATTATTATTTCTTGTTGTCTTTACTTTAACTTATATTTTTGAGATATTGTAAAAGGTTTGTTTTTAACGGCATAAAACCCGCATTATCAGTTTGCTCTATGCCCCCCGTTAACTGCAAGGTTATAACTCTATATAATAACACGCCTTTATTTTCTTTTCGGATAAAACCCAGTCTAAATCCACTACAAACCCAGTTATCTTGCGCTCATCTTGGTCTTAAATTAGCCCTAAAATTAGGTCAACAGTACCTTGCTCGGCTTCTGATAGGTCAAAAATATGCTTATTTTGTCTTGTATAACTGCCACCAGGGTATGTGTGGTCCGGCGTGGTGCTCGCTGTGGTATCCGAAAAAGTAGCAAGAAAGCATAGCCCAAAAGTGATTTGCTTTCAGCGTCCTTGCATTGTGCGGCATCATTTCTTCTGTGTGAGGTAGTTTGTGAGGTCTGTATGTTCCGAAATAAAATAGCTGCAGCGTCCCCAGAAAAGCTGGCACTACATAATAAAACCATACTGAAATTTCTGAGAAGAAATATTTAAGTACGTTAAAGTTTATACCAACTATTATTATCTGATATATAGATACATACTTCATGAAAAACTTCGCAAACCATACAAAGAAATTCTGGCTCTTTCCGCTGTAATCAGGGTCTTCTGCCGTACCTGAATGTATGTGGTGTAGCTTGTGGTTCTTCAATAGTTTACCGTAAGACAATCCCGCGAACAGGAATGTCGTCAGCACACCCGTAAATTTATTGATGGTTTTGTTTCGTGATACCGTGCCATGCATTGCATCGTGCGCCGTTATAAACAGCCCCGTAAACAGATACCCCTGAATTAAAACATGTAAATAAAAAAGAGGTGAAGTAAAATTCACCTCAGAATATTTAAGAGAATAGAGCAGATGTGATGCCCACAAGGTTATTATAGTAACCGCCGCAAGTATACCCATGTACGTTTATTTAAAGTCCTTTTTGCACTTCGATAGAAATGTTGAAAGCGCCTCGCTAAGGTCTTTCTTCATCTCTTTACTTATGAACTTCTCGCCGAGTATCGGAGCCATAAAATGGACATCACCCCCGCTGTCCCTTACCATCTTTATCTTTATTGATATGCTGATTCTCGTCTCGTTCTCTCCCATCGATACAAGTCTTGCCGTGCATCTGAAAAAGTCGGGTGTTTTATTCTTCGTCTCAAACACAATGTAATCTTCTGACGAGACTTTCTCTATAAGCGTAAACGGCATCCTTACAGGTGAAGCAAGCGGTGCATCTATTTCATACACCCATTCACTCTCTTTATTTCCAAGTTCTTTTACCGATATGATTCCCGGAAAGTATCTTTCATAGATTTTAATATTCTTAAAGTAATCCGAAAGTTCTGCCAGACTCGTTTTAAACACAGCCCCGTTTGTTACTTCCGCAGAAACCGTGAAGTCTGCCTTTGCAGTGTTAAAACATATAATTATAGTCAGTAATAATGCATATATTAATTTCATTTCGTTCTTTGTTTAAAATTATTTATCAGGTAATCTAACACATCAGAAGGGTATTTTAATTCCTTTTGGCGGGCAACACTAAAAGTTGAAAGCACTCTCATGGAAGTATTCTTTTCCCCCGGAAGTCCAGTTTATTTGAACCTTCCAGTATCCTTTCTGAAGCCTTTCAGTACTGACAACCTGAGAATTTGTTGAGTCAGTAATTATCGGAATCTTTACATCCATCGACTGGTCTGAAGGACGATACATGTGTATGAAATCTTTTCCCTTCACTTTATCAGGCACATTAGGGAATTTAACGATAAGTTCTTTACCCGTGTTTTCAATCTTAAGCGTATCTTTAAGGGCTTTTGTTCTTGCAATCTTATCTATCTGCTCCTGATATTTCAGCTCCTTCTCGTAATAATTTTCTGTTACTACATCTACCTTCTGGTTCATAAAGAATACAACCATTCCGATTGTCGCCAGACAAAATACAGAAAACGCTATAACTATTTTAACTCCCCAGTTCAATTTCAGATTCTCCTTTTAGTTTTTCGGTGGCCCGATAAAAGTTGTTTTAATGTCTCCCACAAGCTTCCCGCCTGCATATACCTGCACATTCATCGGCATCACAGTTGTCGTAATCTTTTCTTTAGGCAGTAGTATCATAAACTCCGATTCCTGCACGCTTAAAGATGGAAGACTTATACTCTTTCCTATCAGCAGGAATTCCGCATCGGGATTAGACAGTTTTATGTCCACAGGTATTTCATCAAATGTATTATTCACAAGTTTAACATGATAAAGATTGCTGAACTTGTTATCAGGCATTTCCTGATATATCTTCCCCGGTGAACGAAGGACGTTTACTTTTATATCTTCTCTTGTAAATAATAGTGTTGTAAATATTGTCAGCAGCAGCACAAGAAGTACGCTGTATAATATAATTCTTGGTGATATCTTAAACTTAATCTTTTCGGCGATTCCTTTCATCGAAGCATATCTTATAAGCCCTCTTGGTTTTTCTATCTTGTCCATTATCGAGTCGCAGGCATCAATACAAGACGTGCAGTTAACACATTCAAGCTGCGTACCGTTTCTGATATCAATACCCGTAGGACAAACCGCTACGCAAAGGTGGCAATCAATACAATCCCCGTTCTTATTCGGATTTTCCTTATCAAGTTTTCCTCTGGGTTCTCCTCTAACGTAATCATAAGCAACTACTACGGTGTTCGGGTCAAGCAAGACCCCTTGCAGTCTTCCATAAGGACATACGATTGTACAAGCCTGTTCCCTGAATTGCGAAAAGACGTAATAGAACACCCCGGAAAAAACCATTACGGCAATAAAACCCGAGAGATGTTCAAAAGGTGAGTGCGTGATAATTTTAAGCGTTTCATCTATCCCCACTATATAAGCCATAAATGTATTTCCTATCAGCACCGCGATTGCAAAGAATATTAATTGCTTTATCGTCTTCTTAAATATCTTCTTGCCGCTCCATGGTGCTTTGTTGAGCGCCCGCTGTTTTGCCGCATCCCCTTCTATAAAGTATTCTATCTTTCTGAATACCATTTCCATAAAAACAGTCTGTGGACATATCCATCCGCAAAATATTCGTCCGTATATTGCGGTGAATAATACAACAAATACTAAGAGCGAAATAAATCCTATTGCAAATATATAAAAGTCCTGAGGTCCAAAAGCTAATCCAAAGACTATAAACTTTCTTTCAAAGAAGTTAAAAAGCATGAACGGATGTCCATCGATTTTAATCCATGGAGTTATGAATAGAAATGCCAGCAGGAAGAAACTGACGATAGTTCTTGCTGTGTAAAATCTTCCTTTTTGCTTTTTGGGATATATCCAGATTCTTTTACCTTCTTGTGTTACTGTCGAGAGATGATCTCTGAATGATTCGTCTTCCATGATAGCTTTTTGTTATTATGATATCCGTTGACTTTTGTCAGCCACAGCGGACTAAAGCGTGGTAACAAGTTTTTTGTATTACCACGCTTTTGCTTTTAGAGTTAAATAATCTATTTCTTTAATGTGTCTTTGGGAGTTGTTGCTGTTGTATCAACCCATATATTACCTTCTGGTGCTTTCGGACTTGCTGGCTTTGTTCCCTGCAGGGTTAGTACATAGCTTGCAACCTGATTCATTTGTTTAGGATTCAGCTGTGTCTGCCACGCAATCATTCCTTTAGCCGTTACGCCGTTCTTTATAATTCCATATACATTCTTTATTCCGCCGCCATGAATCCAGTATTCATCTGTTAAATTAGGACCCACACCTCCTCCTCCGTCTGCATTATGACAGCTGACGCAATTAACAGTAAATATTTCCTTGCCCTTACTTATATCAGCAGCATCTGTTAAAACCTCAACATTTGTCTCGTTTATTAGTCCGCCTGTTCTTAATAACTCATCTTTTTGTTGCTGTGCAATTGTTATTTCCTGAAGATATTCGTCAGCAGAAGAATTTGACTTTCCAATCATGTGATATTGTATCATATAAACGATAGCAAACACTATTGTTATATAAAACAATGCCTGAAACCATGCGGGCGCAGGGTTGTCAAGTTCCTGAATGCCGTCGTATTCATGGTCCTGCATTATACTCCCTGTAATCACAGCAGCAGCAACTTTAACCTTTTTCCTTCTTTCTGCAGATTCAAATATCATTAGCGATGCAAAAAGTACAGCAAGCGTAAACAACAATGCAGCCAGTATCATGTACACATACGTGTCTGAATAAGGTTCTTTCTCTGCGGTCTGCGCGAGAGCGCTACTATGCTGAAACGTAGTAACGAGGATGCTAACTATGATGCTAAATAAAACTTTTTTATTCATAATAAATAATCTTTAATCTTTTAACGGTAGATTTCTTTGTTCTTCAACCTGGTCCTTATCGAGTCTTGCAACCCAGACCATTATTATTATAAATGCCAGAATGAACAATAACATTGTTGCTATTGCGAAAACACCTAACCACTCTACTGAAACAAAAAATTTACTGAACATAATTTATTTTGTTGTTTGTTGTGTTGTGTTTTTAATGTCTGTTCCGAGCCTCTGCAAGTAAGCAATCAATGCGATGATATCCTTATCGCTCGTAACATCGATTCCCTGTTTCTGTAAATCCAGTGCGATTTCTTCCGCCTGCTTCTGCAGATCGTTGTTGGCAATCTTTTCATATCCCTCTGGATACGGCACGCCAAGAGTCTTCATTGCACTGATTTTGCTTTCTGTGGTTGAAATATCCAGCACCTGTTCTTTCAGCCATGGATATCTCGGCATTAGAGAGCCCGGCGAAACCGTCGTCGGATCGTCCATGTGCAGATAGTGCCATAAGTTCGGATATTTCTTTCCGACCCTTAGTAGGTCAGGACCAGTGCGTTTAGAACCCCACAGGAAAGGATGGTCGTAAACATACTCACCTGCTTTGGAATACTCTCCATAACGTTCAGTTTCAGAACGGAACGGACGCACAAGCTGAGAGTGGCAATTAACGCATCCTTCTCTTATGTATATATCTCTTCCCTGAAGCTCAAGAGCTGAATAAGGCTTAACGCTTGGAATAGTCGGTATATTAGATTTAATTAAATACGTTGGTATTATTTCAATTAATCCTCCGATTAAAATTGCAACAATTGCAAGTATGGTAAACTGAAACGGACGTCTTTCAATAAGTCTATGCTTCTTCATCACACCGCCTTTAATCGGTTCGAAGTGTACATTCTTTTCAAGTGCAGGTGCTTCAGCATTCTCATCACCAATAAAGATTCCTGCTTTAATTGTCTTTACAAGATTATACAGCATAGCAATAAATCCTGCATAATAGAATAATCCTCCTGTAAATCTAATCATGTGCATCATCTTAATCTGAAGCAGAGTCTCAAGAAAATTCGGGTACTGCAAAACGCCTTCCGGTGTGAACTGCTTCCACATTAACGCCTGAGTAATTCCCGACCAGTACATAGGAGCAGCATAAAATATGATTCCAATGAATCCAATCCAGAAATGGAAGTTAGCCATTTTCTTTGAGAACAACTGAGTCTTAAAGAGTCTCGGCACAAGCCAGTATAGTATTCCAAAGGTCAGGAATCCATTCCAGCCAAGTGCTCCGACGTGAACATGGGCAACAATCCAGTCTGTAAAGTGTGCGATTGCATTTACATTTTTCAGTGATAATGTTGGACCTTCAAACGTTGCCATTCCGTAAGCTGTTACTGCAACAACCATAAACTTAAGCACTACGCTTTCTCTTACTTTATCCCATGCGCCTCTCAAAGTCAAAAGACCATTTATCATACCGCCCCATGAAGGCGCGATAAGCATGATTGAAAAAACCGTACCGAGTGATTGTGCCCAATCAGGCAGTGCACTGTATAACAGGTGATGCGGTCCAGCCCAAATATAAAGAAATATTAGAGTCCAAAAATGTATAATAGAAAGTTTATAAGAATAGACGGGTCTTTCCGCAGCTTTCGGAAGATAATAGTACATCAGTCCCAAATAGGGTGTTGTCAGGAAGAATGCAACAGCATTATGTCCGTACCACCACTGCACGAGGGCATCCTGAACGCCTGCGTATATCGGATAGCTTTTAAACAGACCGGCAGGAATTGCTAATGAATTAAATATGTGAAGAACGGCAACCGTTACTACCGTTGCGATATAAAACCAAATTGCAACATACATGTGCCGTTCGCGTCTTTTTGCAATTGTGCCGAACATATTAATAGCAAAAACCACCCATACAACTGCAATTAGAATATCGATAGGCCATTCAAGTTCTGCGTATTCTTTGCTTGTAGTAAGTCCAAGCGGAAGTGTTATTGCGGCGAGAACTATTATAAGCTGCCATCCCCAGAAATGAACCTTAGAGAGCAAATCGCTGTACATCCTTGCTTTTAAAAGTCTTTGAAGGGAATAATAGATACCCATAAAAATTGCATTGCCAACAAAAGCAAAAATAACAGCGTTTGTGTGCAGTGGTCTGATTCTTCCAAACGTAGTATATTGCAAGTTCAGGTTCCAAGCGGGAATAATAATCTGTCCGGCAATCAGCAAGCCGACCAGCATTCCCACCGCTCCCCAGATCATTACAGCGTACGCGAAATATTTGACAATAACATTGTCGTAGCTGAATTTATCCAGCGTTGTGTTCGTAGATGTAAGGTCAGACATAATTTAATTATTTGTAAGTATTGTTATATTTTTTGTAGTAATTTAAAGTATTTTTCTAAAATATGAAATTCTATTACGAGGTTTCAATCACTGCCAATCAAATAATAGTTACTCATGGTAATAAAACTGAACGATTATGCATAAATTTATTATCATATTATATTTGTGACTTTTTAAATATATTATTGAAAATAAAATTATGAAAAATACTACTGCGGTTATTTTTTGTTTGATTATATCTGTTTGTCTATCCTGTAACTCATCAAAATCTGTTAATAAAATTAGCGACTTAACATCCAAGCAGTGGAATTTGAACGCACTAAACGGTAAGATTCCGGATGCAAATTCCCCCGATTATAAAAATCCTTACATAAGATTCACCCCTGATAATGTTTTTTCAGGGTTTACCGGATGCAACAGCTTTACCGGATCTTACAAGTATGAATCAGGAAAACTTACACTCGACCCGGGTGCAATCACGAAGATATACTGCGGTGAAGGCATTGAAATAGAATTCCTTGATGCGTTAAAAAAAGTAACAGGATTTGAAATCAGGAACAACAATCTTGAGCTTCTTAAAGGCAGTGAAAAAATAATGACATTTATCTCGAAATAATTTATAAATCTTACTAAATATTTATGACAAAAATTTACAGAATATTTTTGTCGGTTTGTGTCTTTCTGCTTTATGCCTCAATTCTGCAGGCACAGGGAAAGCACATACCGTTTAACCTATCCCTTGTTTACCCGATTAGTATTAACCAGTCATTAAGAGACAACGTAGGATTCAATCTTGGGATTATAGGTTCGCGATTTAACAAACTCAGCGGAGCCTCTTTAAACGGAGTCTTTTCTGTTCTTGAGGGCGATTTAAGCGGTTTGCAGGTAAACGGGCTTTATGCTGAAACAAGGGGAAAGCTAAGGGGGATGCAGATTTCGGGAGGAGCTAACGTTTTAACCACCGGAGGCAGGGGATTTCTGCTCGGCGGATTAGCAAACCTTTCATTCGATGAATTTCAGGGAGTTCAGCTTGCAGGCATTGCCAATGTAAATTTTGAAAGCATAAACGGAATACAGCTTGCCGGGATATACAATTCAAACGGCAAAGACATTAGTTTACTGCAATCAGCCTTTGCGGGAAACATAACCGGTAAAAAGCTGTACGGGGCGCAGCTGGCTTTGCTATTCAACCTTGCCGGTTATTCAAACATGGGCTTTCAGCTATCGTCACTGAATATAACCAAGTACCAGAAGGGTGTTCAAATCGGGCTGGTGAATGCTGTAGAGGACAATTTCGGGCTGCAGATTGGTATTTTTAATGCAGTAACAAAGAAACAAAAAGGAACAACTCTCGGACTTGTTTACATTTATAACAACACAAAAATAAACTTACTGCTGTCGGCTGGCAATCTGTCTTACGCAGCACTCGGTGCAAGGTTCAGAACCAACAACATATATTCTATGTTTGAAATTGGCGGTCCCGTTGTTTCATCGAACACAAACAAATCAATTCTTGTGTCATACAGAGCCGGTTATACTTTTAGACTCAAGCATTTCGACATCAATACCGACCTTGGCTATTCACACATTTCAAACGAAAAAGACCAGGTCGCTAACAAAAAGAGTGACCATCAGTTTGCAATAACTCTGAGAGCAGGATTAGAGAGAAATGTTTACAAAAAACTTAGACTCTTTGTTAACGGAGGCTACACGTTTTATGCGGACAGCTACTACAGTCCTCATTTCACGAACAAATTTATCATAGAGGGGGGGGTAGTATTATTATGATTAAAAACATTTTCATTATATTTATAATTGTTCTTTTATCCCAGTCGGCTTTTTCTCAGACGGATGAAGTCATAGAAAGAGCCGATGCAGGTATTTTTGTATCAGCGGTCAGCGTTCAGGAGCCGAAGGATGATATTTATACTATAAATGGAGATGCTAAACTTAAGCTTTCATCGATTGTAATAGAAAACGATGTAAACCTTGGCAGAGTATTCTCGGAGCCTCTTTTCAGGCTTGACACGCTGAAAGAAGGACAGGATGAATCCTACTTCGGTGCTGAAAAAAGATATTCTTCATTATCAAAAAATATACAGTTTGATTCTTCATTCAGAGCAAAGAAAAATTACTGGCTGCCGCTCGTTGAAATATTCTTTCTTAATATCGGGGTTTGGTCAATCAGCAGATACATAGTACCTCAGCCGTGGGCTGTAATCAGCACACAGACTGTAAAAGCAAATTTTAACCATGCATTTGTTTTTGATTCAGACCATTTCTCCACAAACCAGTTAATGCACCCGTATCACGGGAACACATATTTTAACTTTGCACGTTCAAGCGGGCTTACTTTCTGGGAGTCTGCGCCTTATTCGATGGCAGGAAGTTTTATGTGGGAATTTTTCATGGAAGTTAACTATCCGTCTATTAATGATTTTATTACTACAACTTTAGGAGGTATAGCTCTTGGTGAAATGACTTACCGTCTTTCCTCACTTATCATTGACGAAAGGAAAACAGGTTCCGAAAGACTCTGGCGTGAGATAGGAGCATTCCTTCTGGCTCCAACGAGAGGGATAAACAGACTTTTTAAGGGTGATGTCACGCGCGTCCGTTCGAAGAGTATATACGAAATTGAGCCTCTTACAAGCTCGATTGAAGTCGGTCCGAGTTTCATTTACCAGGGTAAGAATATTTACAGAGGAAACGGGAATCTTTCGCTTCGGCTCGATATGTATTACGGAAATCCGTTTACAGATAAATCACGAAAGCCTTATGACTTTTTTAATTTCAAAGGGCTATTCAGCATAGGAACACAGCCGCTTATAAGCCAGGTGAGTGTTTACGGATTGTTGTTCGGAAAAAACTATAAATACAAAGCAGACCAAAAGTTGTTAATTGGTATGTTCCAGCATTTTGATTATTACAATAATACATACTACGAAATTGCAGCAAACAGTCTTGGCGGCGGCATTGTGTATAAGTTTCCGACTGTAAGCGATGTAACTTTTGAATCAAGCCTGCATATTGCAGGAATAGTACTCGGAGGAGGTAATAATGTACCTGAAGCTTATAAATATGAAGCAGACGGTACTGCATACCGCGATTACAATTTCGGTATGGGTTTCGCAAATAAGTTTGAAACGTACCTTGGGTTCAGGAATCAGGGGTACTTGTTTCTTGGGTTGTACAATTTCATGATATACACTATTGACGGTGCTGACGGAAATGACAATCTGATTGTTTTTTCTCCTCGTGTAGGTATCAAGCTTACAAAGTCAACTGATATTGGATTTGAAGTGAACTACTACAGAAGAGCGTCCCGATACAAGAAACTTGATGATGTTACGAGAAATGTTTATGAATTAAAATTGTTCATTGCAAACAGTTTTTGATGTACTTAAGTAAAAATTTAAACAGGAGATATCTCCCGCAAATTGGCACAAATAAACGTAAATATAAATAACAGCAGGAGAAAAAGAGTAGGAGATATCTCACACCAATTGGCACAAATAAACGCTGTGCGCAGGTTAGTCATACTGTTTTTGATTAACATGTTGTTTACGTTTAGCGTGAATGCACAGGCAGAGAGAGAAAATATTTTTATAAAATATCCAAGCTGGGCATTAATGCAGCTGATTCCTTCGCCTGTATTCTTTGAAGACAACGGGAACGGGAGGCACGGGACTGAGTTTGGTTTTGAATGGCAGGTTACTCCGTTATCTTACACGTTTAAACCGAATAAGTATCTCGGGCATTTTTCCGTACTGATGGTGAAACCGGTGAAAAAGTTCTCTGGCTCTGCAGAGATATTTTTCACTCCTCAGTTTGTCACCGGAGGCTTTGATAACACAAAAGCAAAAAGGTACATGTACAACACCGGTGCGAGGGTTTATTTTCCGTTAGCACAGGGAGGAGAGTACCTGAGTTTTTCGCTTGGTGCGGGTTATTACAGCCAGAAGAATGAGTTTAACAGCAAAGTTGAGGGGATTATGTACGAAGCTGGATTGTATTCAGTTTTCGGGATGTTCGGATTAAAGTTTGCATACAAACAGAATGCATTAAGCAAATATAACATAGGATTTTATATAAAGTACTATTAATATTTTGGTCAAACTAAGATTAATATTAATTGTCATTCTTGCGGTTTCTTTTCAAGGCTGCACGATATTTCAGGAAATAGCGGGCAACGGTCCTTCTTCTTTTAAACCGCCAAAAGAAGTAAAGAATAAAGTGACCAATCCCGTTTTACCCGGCGCACGTCTTGCTGTTTTATGGGTAGGTCATTCGACATGCCTTATACAGATGGATGACAAGCAAATATTAACCGACCCCGTGCTGACAACATCCATCGGGATATTTTCCAAGAGACTTGTTGAACCTGGTATTGAAGTATCAAATATTCCCAGGCTGGACTTGATAGCAGTTACTCATCCGCATATAGACCATTTAAGTTTAGGAACGATTGACGTTATGCAGGACAGGAATAAAGGAGTGCCGTTCGTTTTTCCGGACGGCGTGGAATCTTACCTCCCCGGGTATGATTATAACTACATACGATTGGATAATAACAACGGCTATGAAAGCATTAATCCGATAGGGGACTCGGTAACAATAAACGGACTCACGGTTTACACGGCATATTCCCGTCACTGGGGCGGCAGGTACGGACTTGATGGTTTCCTCTGGGGTGAGCATTCGTATTCAGGATTTATATTCAGTTATAACGGAATGACAGTTTACTTTGGCGGCGATACAGGATACGACCCTTTCTCATTCAAGAAACTAAGCGAAAGGTTTGAAATAGACCTTGCAATAATACCTATCGGACCCTGCGAAGAATGCGATGGATGCGGAAACAAAAGACACGTATATCCCGAGGGAGCGATAAAAATATTTCTTGATTTGAAAGCAAAAGAATTCATGCCTGCGCATTACGGTGTCTTTCAGTTCAGGCTTGCTGACGTTAACGACCCGTTATACAAACTTGAAAAATTAATTAAGGAATACAACATACAGGACAAAACAAGAATATTAAACATTGGCGAACAAAGAACCTTCATAAATAAAAAATTTTAAATCATGAAGAAAAGAAAATTACTATTAAGTATGATGCTTGTGTTATCGGTTTTAACCGCATCATTAACGCTTTATTCATGCTATCCTTACAACAGCACAAACCCATCGGAGTTTGATGTTGTCGTAACGCTGCATGATGACCTCAGCAACTTCAGGGGTCAGTATAAAAAATACGTTATGCGAGATTCTATTGCACACATCTCGGACGGAACGAGCAGCAGTTCGGTTACAAGGGAGTATGACAATTTAATCCGCACTAAGGTTGTTAACAACCTCACATGCTTTGGTTACACGCGTGTTACAGATACAGCATTAGCTGACGTAATAATTACCCTCGCAGTCGCGAAATCAACATCCGTGTACATCAGCAGCTACTATCCCGACCCTTACTGGTTCTGGGGATACGACCCCGGTTATTATCCATGGACGGCGGCTTATGCCGTAACGACTGGTTCCGTTCTGACGACAATGTACGATAAGAACAAGTTCAAAACGGGAACCACACAGAGATTAGCTGTCTGGATGGGCATCTTAAACGGAGCACTAAACGGAACAGACGCATCGACAAGGATATCCAACGGAATAGATAAAAGTTTTTCACAGTCGCAGTATTTAAAAGCTGCAAATTAAAAATGTTAAACTTAAACCGAATAAAATGAAAACTATAAAATATATTCTCTACATAATGACTGTACTTTTGCTGCTTCCGGGTTCGGGTGCTAAAGCACAGTCGGGAAACGAGTTTTTCCTTAGTTACAACTTCGGTGTACCGCTTGCAAACTCGAAAGAATACGTACCGACAGTAAGTTACATAGGAGCAGAAATAAACTACAAATATTTTTTAAAGAAGAATATAAGCCTCAGTCTTTTGGCGAGCTGGAACATATTCTACAAAGAGACGACCGAGCTTTTATCGCTGCCTAACGCAGACGTTTCAGGATTGCAGAACAGGTACATAAACACGGTACCGCTGCTTGCGGGTGTACAGTATTATTTTGGAAAAGATAATAACAACATGCGTCCGTATGCGGGTATAAACGCAGGAGCAATGTATCTTACAAGAAGGCTGCAAATAGGTGTTTACGACCTTACAGAAAGCAGCTGGCATTTTATGGTGCAGCCCGAAATAGGAATACTTTTAGAAATAGACAGGTATTCTGATTTAATGTTTGGAGTAACATACAACTACGGAACACCGACCAAGAGCGATATAACAGGCAAAGATGTAACAGAATCTTGGATAGGGATAAAACTTGGGTACGGGTGGAAAGCACCGTTTTAAACCAGCATAAATAGAATTAAATTCCCGCAGAAGCGGGAATTTAATTCTGTCAAACGCTGCAAAACAAACAGTTAAAGGTACTCCTAAAACAAAATTAAATAATGAAGAAAAGAATAATCTATCTTTTGTTTGCATCGCTTTTTATTCCGTTTATTTCTTCCGCTCAGCAGGGAGACAGCCTTGCATCCCTTGAGCCTTTCGTCTTCTGGACCGGCAGCAATCCTGTAATGACGTTCAAAGAACTCGCTTCATACTGTGCGCCTATATTCTGGTTCTCTCCGGATGAACCTGAACTGAAGAATAAAACGGGGAAAAAAATAAACATACCCACCAACTTTCCGTTCGAGAAAGCATCGGATAAACCCGTTGTATATTACCAGTTCAGAAATGTATTAAAATTAGAGAATGCATCGGGGGACGCAATCAAGAAGGATAAAACCGATAAAAATAATTCTAATATAGACTTATCAAAAGTTGCGGCAATAGACATAGATTATTCGCATTACTACAGGAACGAAGCCGGTCTCGGCGGGCACATGCACGATACAGAGCAGTCACAGTTTAAGATTTACGTTAATAAAAGCAGGCACGCGGACAGTCTTCTTTATAAATTGATATTAATACAGGTAACGGCAAAAGCCCACGCACTTCCTTGGTACGATAACATATACGACCTTGATACAAACTCGACAGAGCTAAAGCTTCCTTTTCACATACTCGTAGAAGAGGGAAAACATGCGAGCTGCACGGATATTAACGGAGACGGAGTTTACACTCCGGGTTATGATGTAAACGTCAGGACAAACGACGCATGGGGGCTTCGGGATATAATTAGAACAGGTTCATTATTCACGGCAGACTTTCAGAGTTACATGGCAAAGAACCGGAAGCCCGAACACCGTGTATTTCCGCCTTTACCCGGAGATAGTCCGTTAAGAGAAAAATATAAAGTTAATGGTGTTTATGCGTCCGATAATGCAATATACGAATTGCGTGCTATGCCCAATGCAATATTAGCACTTCCCGATAAAAAACTTGAACACGACATGTCGGGTTATGCCGCAGACCGCTGGCCGCTGGTATCGAAGAACACTGATTCGAAAAAATTCTTTTCATGGATAGAAACAGATTTACTGATAAGGTCATTTGCCGTAAACGCAAGGTATGATAACAATGATTGGGGCGTATCATTCGCATTTCCGCTTTTAATAGTAAAGAATGTTGAGACACCGTTAATCGGCGGCTGGATGGTAAACAGAGTTTACCTTCAGGGCGAAAAGCTTCGTGATATTGGTTATAATATTTTAATCACCCCATCAGCATCGCGATTTATTGACCCGTATTTTTCCGCCGGAGCAGAATCGAAGTATCACATTGATGAATCGGGAAATTCCCACAGGGAAACAGAATTTGTACTTGAGACCGGACTTAAGTTCCGTGCAAACGTATTATTTTCTCCTTTAAAATTTTTAAGCTTTCTGACAGACTTCTGGGGATTAAGACTGGGCGTTAAAAACACGGGTTTCCCGCTCATAAAGAATTTGAATTACACAGTAGAGCTTGGCGCGGGAGTGTGGTAGAGAATAAGGGAGCAGATGTTCATCATGTATTGAATTATGTGCAAGCTTTATAAGCAGAACATTGCAATAAATTCAAGTTCTTCTTTGCGCTCCTTGCGATAAACATCTTTTATTCTTTGCTTGTTCTTAACAATAAATACAAGTTCTTCTTTGCGCCCCTTGTCCATCTTTGCGATCCTTGCGTTAAACATCTTTTATTCTTTACTTGTTCTTAACAATAAATACAAGTTCTTCTTTGCCAGTATCAAAAAGCAGCTTTGTATTCCTTAAACTGTACATCGGCTGCAGCAGAAGCTTTACGTCATCCGTAATGTTGAACTCAACCGATAAACCGCCAAGGAACCCTGGTTTACCGCCGTATGAAACATCTTTAGGCGAGTCGCCCGAAAGACTGGTAAGGTCTCCACCCGCAAAAACACCCACAGATGAGAAAAGTTTGTATTTATGAGGTCCCTTATTTAATGATTCTTCTTGTGCATAAACTGATGCCGCACTAAAAAAGAGAATCAGCAGAATGTAAAATATCTTCTTCAAATTCATAGTTTAATTATTTCTTCATGTAGCTAAATTTATTGTTCTTTATTCGTAAAAAGCTAAAAAATTCCATAGATTTATATTATCAACAGCGGCAGAGTTTTTCAATACTAGAATAACTCGGTATTCATCTGTTTCATAAAATCAGTAGCCATCTATTTCGTTTAAAATTAACATTTTCAAAAGCATATACAAATCAAAGTAAAAATATTTACTCTAATGATAAAATAATTTAAGGGGTTTCTCTTAAGATGCAACAATAATTGTATGTTTAATAAGATTATTATTTTGAGTAATTTACGGTGTTTTTAAGTTCCTTATCTGCATTTTTGTTAAGAAAAAACTCAAAAAATATTGCTTACCAGTCCGTTGCGCAAATAATTCCGCGTGCTGTAATGTTTGTATTTGTTTTGTATCTTGCTAAAGCCCTTGGCAGCAGCGAATACGGTAAATATGAGTTTGCAGTCTCAGTGGGTTATCTTGTCGGTATGTTCTTTGAACTTGGCGGCAATATGATACTCACAAAACACGTTGCACGGAATTTCTATTCGAGTATTTACCATGCAGTAAAAATCAGGTTAATTAGCATACTTACAGCTCTTGTTTTATTTTATTCTGTTTTATTCCTGCTTGATTTATACAGCGATATAAGGTTATACATCGCTTATGCAAGTATCGGTATAGCTTTCAGTTCGATGATGAACCTATACTTCGCTTTCTTTCGCGGTGCAGGAAAGATGAACTATGAGGCTTTTACGCTTATACTTCAGAAAGTCTTGTTCGTGGTACTTGCCATTGTCTTTTTAATTTCTGATAAATCGGGTTCCAAAGCAGTTCTTGCGTTTATGTTGAGCATGATTGCAGGATTTATTATTGTTTATGTAATATTTTTAAAAAACCGCAGTCATTACGCAGCACAGGACAACAGGCAGGAAATAAGCTTCAAAGACTACTTCAGGGATGTTCTAACTCTTGCGCTTGTTGATGTTTTCAGCAATCTGTATTACAGACTGAATCAGGTGTTTATTGAACACTACAGGGGATTTGAAGAGGTAGGTGTTTACGGAGCAGCACATAAAATCGTAGAAGTCTTCATAAACTTTCCGTCAATACTCCTCATTGTTTTGTTTCCTGCATTCGCAAAACTTGCGGTTGACAACACAAAAGAGTTCAGGTTTCAGTTTAACAGAATACTTATTATATTAATACTGTCAGGCGCATGCGCAGGAGCGGGAAGCTGGTTTCTTGGGGAGTACATCTTTGCGCTAATAGGCTCAGATTACATCAATTCTCATGTGATACTCAGGTATCTTACACTTCCCCTGCTTTTTCTGTTCCCGAATTTTCTCATAACACAGGGGTTAATTGCACTCGATAAAAACCTAATATTTGCAAAGATACTTTTCGCGGCACTCTTACTAAACGTAGCTATGTCATTTTATCTCGTCCCGCTGTATGGTGCGGCGGGCTCGGCAATATCTATAGGTATTTGCGAGATGATAATCTTCTTTGCAGGGTATTATTTCATAAGAAAACATACGGGGCATGCAGCACAGAAAGCATAAAATACCGTTACTGCTGAAACTAAAGAGGTTTAAGAATTCTGCCGATGCCGAGTCGCTGAATAATTTTCTTTCGATGCGTAAACCCCCTGAAAAATTTAACGGCATACCTGAAAGGATACTTCTAATTCGCAATGACAGAATAGGGGATGCAGCGGTTACGCTGCCGGTGATAAGAGATTTAAAGCTGAACTATCCTTCTTTAGTGATAGATGTGCTTGTTTCAGACGTGAATAAGTTTGTGTTTGATGAACTTGACTACATTGATAATGTAATTGAATACAATCACGTGCCCGCCAAACTTAACCCATTCTTCAAAATTCCTTTTCTTGGTTCGGTTCTTCAGTTCAAGTTTTACGAACTATTTCCTTTGCTTTATTCATCTGCAAGGCGTAATGAAATCAGATATCTTAAAAATAGAAAATATGATGCCGTTATTGACCTCGTAGGAATGAAGAGAAACATCTTTCTCGGAAAACTTATATCAAAATACACAGCGGGTCCCCGTAAGCTCGGAGTATGCATACTTTATAATTACTACATTGACTCCAACTGGGTCTCTCCGAATGACACCGCTTCAATGAGTTTAAAAATTGAAAGACTTTTTGTTAATGCTTTCGGTTTTAGTTTTGCAACAAGGAATACATCGCAACCTTTTGTCAGCTTTCAGATTCCAGCGAACAGCATTCAGAAGCACGATGTAGTTGTGCATATTGGAACCTCAGAGCTTAGAAAGCTGCCGTTTGAAACAGAGAAGAAACTGATTGCAAAACTATCACGGTACAGATTACTGATAACAGACTCAAGCGAATCGGAGAGATTCAAAGAACTGAAGAAAGAGTTTGTACATAGCACAAACATAGAGTTTAATACATTTCCCACACTGAAAGAACTTGCTTCTCACTGTTATAACGCAAAGCTTTTAATTTGTTATGACGGCGGGCAGGCACATTATATTTCGCAGTTCGTAAAGACTCTGGTAATATTCGGGCCCGGTTCGGTAGCATTGTGGAAGCCCAATGATTTCTCGGAATACAGACCGCTTAAAATGTTTGCGAACGGCGTAAAGACAGAAATATCAGATGGAAAACACAAACACACAGTAATTTATTTTCCAATTTGGTGCCGTCCCTGCTTTGATGTAGGTTGCCAAGAAAGACCCTGTCTTGCAAGCATAAAAGCTGAACAAATAGTCGACCTTGTAAACAATTACTGCCTGAACGATGATTAGAAAAAACAACGCATACTTATTGTTTCGTTTGCTATTCTTGTTTGTATTCATATCAGCCATAGCAGACTTCAGGCATACGGCAGAGATTGACCTGATACCCGGCGTGCACGTATCCGACATACCGGCTTTGAAGTTCATATTTGCATTACTCTTCGGATTGCTGCTAATACCGTATAAGGAATATGCTTCTATAATAAAAGAAAAATACACGGGTCCGGGCATTATACTTCTGATTGTTTTGTTGATAGCGGGATACATCTCAGCATACATCTCTGAATATTCTTCTGTAGCCTTGAAAGTATGTGGCAGAATAGCTTTCTATACAATCGTATTGCTTATCTGTACCGCTGCTGTACGTTATTTTGAAAGCGCCTCAGACTTTATGCTAAAATCATTCATATATGCAAACGTCTTAATAATAACCGGTTCGCTTCTCGACTTCTACGTTCCGCAATTTCACCGTTTGTTAATAAACAATTTCGACAGACCTGAAGCAATACATTCATACATACAAATCGGCAGTGAGAAAATCATGCGTCCCATGGGATTTATTACAGACTCGAACCTGACAGCATTCTCCCTGACACTCTCTCTGCTTCTTTTACTGTTGAATAACGGTACATTCAGTAAGGCATTCAGGTATATATTCTATCTGTCGGGTTCATACGTGCTGGGGATGCTGACTTCAAGGGCATCTCTAATTGCTGCAGCCGTATGTTTGGCAGTTTTCTTTGTATTTAAAATTACTGAAAGAAAAGAAATCATAATCTTCTCTGTATTATTCCTGCTGTTTCAGTCTGCAACACCCCAGTCTTACGGAAGGTTTATATCATACGTCAGCAGCGAGAAAGCCGCAGAAGAGTATGCAGTCGGCAGGCCTGTCATCTGGAAAGCTGCATGGGAAGTGTTTAAAGATAACCCTGCCGCAGGAGCCGGACCCGGAGTGTTTTTTGAAATGAGCCAAACAAAAATCAGGGAAATTCTGAAAGAGAATAAAAATATAAACATCGATAATCCGGAACTTCCCGATTACCACAGTGTTGACAGGTTAAATCCGCACAGCATTTTTCTTGTTATGCTTGCTGAGACAGGATTAATCGGATTTGTAATATTTGTTTCTTTAATAGCCCTGCTTGCATACGGATTTTACAAACAACAAAATATACTATCATTACTTTTTCTCGGAGTTGTTCTGTTTGTATCTGCATTATCAAATTTCGCACCCTACTATAAATATTATTTAATCATAGCAGTGATATTCTTTTCTTCATCGGGAGTTAATTTAAAAATAACCGGCGGCAGGATTTTTAAAGATGTTAAGAGAATACTTGTGTTTAAACTGTGCTGTCTGGGTGATATCGTGTTTATAACCGTTTCTGTAAACGCATTAAGAAGAAAATACCCGGATGCAGAAATCGTGTTTGCTCATACTGAATGGGTAACCCCCCTGATGGAATACGTACCCGGCATAAACGGAAAAATTCTTTTCGGCAAGGTGTACAGCAGCAGCCCCATGATAAAACTAAAAGGTACATTAAAGTTTATTTCCGAGGCAAGGAAAAAGAACTTTGATATGGTCTTTTATGGTCATCGCAGCAGCATCTTTTCATTCATACTTATGCTGTGCGGAATACGATACAGACTTGGGTTTAAAGGCACATGGTTTCTGACGCATGCTTCCGAGTTTGATAAAGAAATAACCGAGTTTAAAAGATACCTGAATGTTTTATCGTCTTTCGGCATAGAGTCAGAGGAATTTTATCCTGCTTTAAAAACACCGCGAAAGGACACTGCAAGAAAGAAGATAAGCAGCGGCAAAGAGCCTCTTCTTGGTATATACCCAATGGGCGGAGTAAACCCGGGTACGAACATGGATATAAAAAGATGGGAAATAGAAAACTTTTATTCACTGATAAAGCTTATAAATGAAACCTTGCCAGCGATTAAGGTGATAATGTTTGAGGGAATTCATAAGCATGAAAAGCTGATGATTCCCGATGGACTCGCGGTATTAAAGGAAACAATCAGCAACGACCTTATATCTTGCTGTGATTATTTCATATCTGGAGATACGGGCTCACTGCACATAGCAGCAGCAATGGGGGTTCCGACGCTTTCAATCTTCGGACCGTCAGACCCAAACCTTCTTGCACCTCAGAACGACCCATCCTCAAAAGTTAAGCATATAACAATATGGAAGAAAGCGGAATGCAGTCCATGTTACTTGCCAGATACGGCAATCGATAAATCAAACAAAAAATTCTGGCATATGAACAATTTTCTCTGTCACACTGGAACGCACGTATGCATGAAGTCAATAACCCCTGATGAAGTATTCGAAAAGTTTCAGGAGCTGATAAAGATAAATATAAAAGCATAAATTATTTAATATTCAATTGAAGGATTATCGTTGCCGCACATTCCCCGAAGAGACTACTGATTAAACATTATATATTTAAAATTATACCTTGAAAGGACACATTTATGCAGAACAACAAAGAACAATTTTGTTTATATTTTAGAAAGCATAAATTAACATGATAGCAGTAATAGGTGATATACACGGTTGTTACCACACACTTGAAAACCTTTACGGAAAGATAAGCAGCTATACCTCTGAAATATACAGCGTAGGCGACCTTATTGACAGAGGAAGACACTCAAAGCAAGTCGTGCAGTTTTGCATCGAAAGAAATATCCGTGCCGTAAGAGGAAACCACGAAGAGATGATGTTTAAGTCAATCAACAAATATCTCTCAGCATCACCCTTTGGAATAAACCTCGGTTTTGATATGTGGCGGGTAAACGGCGGGCTCGATACAATCAGAAGCTACGGTGATTTTGATGAGTACGACCCGTTAAAAAATTTTACAGAGAAACTTGAAGAAGCGGGGCATTACGAATTCCTGATAAAACTTCCCTTAATGATAGAGATAGAAAACACTGTTATAACGCATGCAGGGATAGCGGGCGGAATTCTCGGTGACAGTGTCCTCTGGAACAGAAGACCTCCGAAGAAGCTCCGCCAGTTTCAGGTATTCGGACACTCTCCAATAATAGATGCATACCACGTAGAAAACCATTTCATTAACATCGACGCAGGCTGTGTTTACGGCAGAAAGCTCACCGCCGCAGTAATAAACCCCAAAACCAAAGAAGTTCACCATATCATCTCCGAACCCCTTAACGAAAAGGACAGGTAAAGAGTCCCGATAAAAAGCATCGGGATGTTCTCCGCGGCGAATCTACGACACAGAACGCACAGTCAAGGGCAGTAAAAAGCAGTGAGAGCAGTAAGAGTGATGAAGTAAAGATTTGTCACAAAGTAAGGGCAATTATAGCGTGAAATTGTCACAAAGTAAGGGCAATTAGAGTGTAGAATTGTCACAAAGTAAGGGCAACCGTTTAAATATATTGTTAAAACAATAGTTTATTACATGTATATTTTTATCCTAATTCGTTCTTCTTTGTGTCCTTTGCGGTTAAAATTTTATTATACGTTTCTATCAGCGTTAATCATAAATAAATCTGTGTAAATCAGTGTGCGTTCTTGCTCTCTTGTTCTACCCGTGCAAATCCGCGAAATCAGTGTTCTATAAATCATAAACGCCAGATTTATTGCTAATAGCATTGAAATTCCTACGTGCGATTAGTACCTTATATGATGGTCAAAAATATATTCAAAACAGTATTAGTATGTCTGCTCTTATCGGGCGTATCATACGCACAGGTAAAAATAGTTTCATACAACCTTCTGAACTATCCCGGTTCAGACACAGCGGCGCGCAATCCGAATTTCAGAACGGTCATAAACTCTTTAAACCCCGACATACTCGTCGTTCAGGAAATAACCTCGCAGTCGGGAGTTGACGGATATTTAAGCAACGTCATGAACGTCGGCAGAACCGATTACAGTGCGGGTACGTTCATAAACGGTCCCGATACCGACAACGGCATTTACTACAGAAACGACATATTCATATTTCTCAGCAACACGCCCATACAAACGGCACTGCGCGACATAAACGAATTTAAACTCGTGCACATCTTTACGAGGGATACACTGCGTATTTATTCAGTTCATCTGAAAGCAAGCACCGGCTCTGCAAACGAACTTCAAAGAGCTGCCGAAGTTGACAGCCTCAGAAAAGTAACAAACGCTCTCCCGCACGGCTCTAATTTTATAGTCTGCGGCGATTTCAACATATACGGCTCAAACGAACTTGCATACCAGAAGCTTCTGGAAATCACATCGGGCAATGACGGCAAATTCAACGACCCGCTAACATTAACAGGCACGTGGAACAGCCCCGCTTATGCACAGTATCACACGCAATCCCCGAGGGTAAGGTCTTTCGGCGGCGGTGCTACGGGCGGAATGGACGACAGGTTTGACATGATGTTGTACTCAAACGCAGTAAAGAATCCGGGCGGTATAACCTACGTTACAAATTCACTCGTTGCATACGGAAACGACGGAAACCATTTTAACGATTCAATTAACAGACCCCCGAATACAGCCGTAACACAGGCAATCGCAAACGCCTTGCATTACACATCAGACCATTTACCCGTGTACTCATTGTTTACGTTCGAATCTGCAACGTCAATCGCAAACGCATCCGGCGTTGTAACAAATTATAGTCTCCAACAGAATTATCCGAACCCATGGAATCCCGTAACGAAAATAAGTTTCGCGGTTCCAAAAACATCATTCGTAACAATCAAAGTATACAGCATAACAGGAAAAGAAATCAGCACGCTCGTAAGCAAAGAAATGAACCCTGGCACTTATGAAATAAACTTCGACGGTGCATCATTATCCGGCGGTGTATATTTCTACAGAATGTACGCGGGCGATTTCACATCCACAAGGCGCATGATACTTGTGAAGTAAGGGCAGTTAACTGTAAACAGTAAACAGTAATTCTACTACGGCGGAAGCACAGAACGCGCTGTAAACAGTGTGTTTTGAAGAACTAAAGCGTAAGAACCTTTCATCACTAAGCAAGAAAAGGCACTGATAAAAGAAGTAGGTCATTATATTGCTAAGAGCTTATAGCCGTATAGTGCGTGGTTAAGCATGGAAGAACTGAGACCACCTGTTAACCACGTTCGGCATCGAGAGTTAAAAACTCATAGTAATTATCAGGATTGATTAAAGCCGTTGTAACGGGAGAGTGACTGTTAACAAACGATTTCGTAAACTTAGCTTTTGCCTTTATGTTCCATTTGAATTCATAAGCCGATAATTCTCCATTCTCTTCTTCGAGATAATCAACCTCCTGCTTTTGAATATTTCTCCAGAAATAATTCTTTCTGTCGAATCCGTGAAACAAAAGGAATTTCTTTCTTTCGCTTACCAGATAGTTTTCCCACAAAGCTCCTTTATCATTCCGTTTTTCAAGCACGCTGAAATTATCTATCACTGCGTTTCTAATACCATTATCATAGAAGTAGTACTTCTTCCCTTTGCGAATTTCATTCCGTGCGTTGCGGTTGAAGGCAGGAAGTTTAAACACCACATAAGCTTTTTCAAGCAGGCTGATATACTTGCTTACGGTTAGATGATTTGCTCCAACAGTTACTGCAATTTCCTTATAGGAAACTTCGCTGCCTATTTGCATAGCCAATGCGAACACAATCTTTTCAAAAAGGTCGGGGCTGTTTATTTTTTCCAGAGAGAACAAATCCTTATACAAATAACTTTTCGCAATCAGTCTTATAAGCTCTTTTGAATCCGCCGGATTGTTAATGACTTCAGGATATGATCCGTAAATCAATCTTGTTTCGAGCTTGCTATTTTCTTCGATAAAGTTTGTGTGCTTAAGCAGTTCGCCGTAAGAAATTGGAAGCAAAGTATATTCAAATTTTCTGCCCGTCAACGGCTCGCTTGTTTTGCCCGCAAGTTCAAAAGCCGAAGAACCCGTGGCGATAACCTGCACATCAGGAATCTTATCATGAAACAACTTAAGAACATTGCCTATATCAGGAATCTTTTGCGCTTCATCTATAAAAACTATTTCACTATTTAAAGAAATTAATTTCAGCTTTTCTGAAGAAGGATTTTCAAGTTGCCGTCTTACATTATATTCCTCGCCGTCAAGAATGAGAACCTTCTTATTTATATTCTTAAGAATATTATTAACAAGTGTTGTCTTACCGCATTGCCTCGGACCGTAAAGAATAATGACCTTTCCTTTAAAAAGCTTGTTTTTCAAACTATTTTCAATTTCTCTGGTAATCATATTACAAAATAGAATAATAATATGATATTGTAAAGTCTAAAAGATGCGATATTCGGATAGTGGAATAACAGAATATCTTAATATTATGCTATTGGAATAACAGAAAATGAGTGTTAATTAAAAGAGTGAGAAAGTTAATAGGTGAGTAAGTGAACAAGTGAGTAGGTTAAAAGATAAAGATGAGATATTTCAAAAGAGAAAGCTCCTTCCCGTGAGACGGGAAGGAGCTTTTTGTTTTATGGTGGGTAGAATATTGAGGCGGGAAAAAGATGAGGGGGGATTAGAAGTTGGGAGGGAGGATTTTGTGCATGTCGGAGTCGTCGAGGCGCATGACGTTTAATGATTCGGAGGGAGAGAAACCGAGTGCGGTTTCGTGGTAGCTGATTGAGCCGTTTGCATTGACTTCGCATTCGGGAAGGAGGTGCATGAAGAATGCGTGTATGCACTGATGTTTGTAGGAGTCGACATCGTTCAGGTGATGGAGGGGAACGGGAACACGGAGTTTATACTTCTTGCCTTTTACGAACTGTTTTGGTTCGGACAGGGTGTTGAAGATGAGGAACTTCGGTTTGCATTTTTGGTCAGGGCTGACGAGTGTGTGAATGATAACGAGTCTGAAGAATTCTTCGGACCCGGGCTGGGGATAGTCACCGTCGAAGATGAATCTATCGACGTCGAGTTTGTAGTGTTTTTCCGAGAGCTCGATTTTGGTTAGAACGGGGAAGAAGTCTTCGGAGGGCGTGAGTATTGGTCTGGCGTCGTAGATATCGCCGGGGAAGTTGCCGCGGTTTGTGTCGAGGATTGCCTGACGGGGGTTTTGGTGGTTGAACATTTCGCTGAAGCATTCCCATGCATCGCTGAGAGGAGCGATGGTGAGGATGGAGTCGGCGAAGGCAGATTTTAGTTGTGAGTTTTTCATGTTTTTTATTTAGTTAAAGAATTAAAAAGATTGTTAATTATTTTTTTTACCACAGAGGACACAGAGGACGCAGAGAAGAACGTTTATTATTTGCTAAGAACATTAAGAGCAAAGAACATAAGAGCAAGAGATTTTTGCCCACAGATTAACACAAATTAAGAGATTTAATTAGGGCTAAGAGCTTTAAGAGTCCCGATAAAGAGCATCGGGATGCAAAGAGCGCACAGTGACAAGGTGACAGAGTGAGGAAGTGAAGAGCAAGAACGCACACTGAAAAAACTGATTTGATTATGATGCACGCTGATAGAGCAAGAGATTTTTGCCCACAAATTATCACAAATAAGAGATTTAATTAGGGCTAAGAGCTTAAGAGCAGTGACAAAGTAAAGAACAAGAGATTTGCACACTGATTTTTATGATTGATTTATGATTTGCAATGATAAAGAACGGATAATTATTCAAAAAAACATTTTACCACCAAAACACTAAATCACTAAAAGAGCGCATAGTACATAATATTAAGAGGGGGAGGGCGCCCTCCCCCTTATCACTAATCACACAGCAATTGCATTCACTTCTTGCTGCAATATTAGGCGGTGAAGCCGGAGGAGTAATGGACTGCCTTGCCGTTTTCGTCGAGGGTGACGAGAGCGAGGTAAGACAGGTGGGTGTCGTACATGGAGTACAGGTCGCTGTCCTGGTCGGAGAGCGTAATCGAGAACGTGAGCGGGTTCGCGAGGTTCAGGACTACGTTTGCGGACTTCAGAGGAATGAAGAGCAATGCCGGAAGAGTGTCCAATGTGCCGTCGCTGCATTTTATTACAGTTCCGAGCTGGATGAACTTTTCGACATTCAAATCAATTTCAGCGTTCGTACCGATTGGGTCGATTGAAACGCTTACCTCTGTTTCGTCGACTGTGACATCAGTAGTGGTAACGTCGAATCCGTAAAGAAGCGGAACGATAGCTGCCGATGCTGACACGTCGGTCGGCGTGATAAACGGATAGCTTGCTTTAAAGATGCCGTTGTAGGGAGAGATGTTGTTTGGAGTAACGCCGTCCCAGAGGCTTTTAAAGGAAGGAATCGAGTTTACAGCCGAGGCGAATTTGCCGGTAATGCCAAAGCGGCTTCTGCGGTTAACAGCAGCGGTGTCGGTGCCGGGCATGAAAGAGACGGGACGAGTACCGATTATGGTCTTGCCGTCTTTGTAACGGAACAGTATGTCGCCTACTGCGCCGCTCGGTTTCCCGAGAACAGATTTTTTTAGAAATCCCATAGATTAAATTGTTTAAGTTTAGAAAAATGTTTGTTGATATTCTCATGTGCCTTCCCAAGCTGAGAGCTTAGGAAGGAGGAGAAAAAAATGTTTTGGTGGAATCAGGAAGAGGTGGAACTCTCCCCGGCTGTTTTGGACAGACAGCCGAGAACTGTTTGTGCACAAAAGTGTAGATCAAAAACGCACACTGATTAAAACTGATTTGATTATGATCTACAATGATTTAAGAAAGTTTAATTATTGATAAGAGCTTTTAACCATCCGCCGCGGCGGATCTTCGACTCGAGCTCAGAGAGCACAGAGAAGAGCTTCAATTTATTTCAAAGAGCTTTTAACCACCAAAGCACAAAAACACTAAAGATATTTTAGGCAGAGAAGAACATGAAAATATTTCAAAGAGCTTCTAACCATCCGCCGCGGCGGATCTTCGACTCGAGCTCAGAGAGCACAGAGAAGAGCTTCAATTTATTTCAAAGAGCTTTTAACCACCAAAGCACAAAAACACTAAAGATATTTTAGGCAGAGAAGAACATGAAAATATTTCAAAGAGCTTCTAACCATCCGCCGCGGCGGATCTTCGACTCGAGCTCAGAGAGCACAGAGAAGAGC
>CAZVCC010000034.1:0-35700 GCA_964626015.1 uncultured Ignavibacteriaceae bacterium | reverse complement strand
AAAAGAAAGAAAAAAAGAACTACTACTACTGTAAACTTTTAGCAGGACAAGACATGGTTATTATTAGGAAAGAAATTATTTATAAATTTTAATTATAACATTATGGCGAGAAGAATAAAATCAGGGTTAATACAAATGTCGCTTCCGATGACGGAAGGCGAAGGGACGATAGAACAGATAAAAGAAGCGATGGTTCTGAAACACATTCCATTTATTGAGGAAGCGGGGAAAAAGGGTGTACAAATTCTTTGTTTGCAGGAAATATTCAACACTCCTTATTTCTGTCCGGGTCAGGATGCAAAATGGTATGCTTCAGCAGAGCCGATGCCGGGTCCTACAGTTGAAAGAATGCAAGAATATGCGAAGAAATACAGTATGGTGATAATTGTACCGATATTTGAAAAAGAGCAAGCCGGATTTTTGTATAACACTGCGGCAGTGATAGACGCAGACGGAACAATTTTGGGCAAGTACAGAAAGAATCACATACCTCACACATCAGGATTCTGGGAAAAGTTTTTCTTCCGACCGGGTAATTTAGGATACCCAGTGTTTCAAACAAAGTACTGTAAGGTAGGTGTTTATATTTGTTACGACAGACACTTTCCTGAAGGTGCGAGAATACTGGGATTAAACGGAGCCGAAATAGTTTACAATCCATCGGCTACGGTAGCGGGACTCTCACAATACCTCTGGAAGCTGGAACAGCCAGCACATGCGGCTGCAAATGGTTATTTCATGGGATGCATTAACAGAGTTGGTACAGAATTGCCATGGAATATAGGCAGGTTCTACGGTTCATCTTATTTCGTTGACCCAAGAGGTCAGATATTTGCACAAGCGTCTGAAGAAAAAGACGAGCTACTGGTTGCTGAATTTGACCTTGACATGATTGAAGAGGTAAGGTCAACCTGGCAATTTTTCAGGGACAGAAGACCTGAGTCGTACAATAAACTTACGGAGTTGTAATGGCTGAGTACAAGCGACCAACGAACGAACAGGAATTTGAGAAAAACTTTTCTCCGATAAAACCTTTGATGAACAAAACGGAAGCAATTCTTGAGAGTTCAAGATGTTTGTTTTGTTATGATGCTCCATGCACAAAAGCATGTCCCACTCACATTGATATACCTCTTTTTATACGGCAAATAAACAGCGGGAACGTTAAGGGTGCAGCAAAGACAATATACTCTGCAAATTATCTCGGGAACCTTTGCGGGAAAGTATGTCCTGTGGAAATTTTATGCGAAGGTTCTTGCGTGTATGTGAATCAAGGTGTTAAAGCAGTTGAAATCGGCAGATTACAGAATTATGCTACAAATGAAGTTCTCGGAAATAATATTAGGATTTTTTCAGAAGGTGAAAAACAAAAAGGTAAAGTAGCGATAATAGGCGGCGGTCCAGCGGGGCTTGCATGTGCGAGTGAGCTAAGAGCAGCGGGTATTGACGTGGATATTTTTGAAGGACGCAAGATGGCAACAGGTCTTGCATTGCACGGAATTGCACCGTATAAAATTGCAAACGAGGATGTACTTCTTGAGTTAAACTATCTTCAAAACCAGTTTAAATTCAACATTAAGTACGGGCAATTCATTAAGTCCAAAAAAGATATTGAGAAGATAGAGAAGGAATATGATTTTATTCTTTTGGGAATTGGTAATGCCAGCACATCGACATTGAATATTCCGGGTGAGGATAAAAAGAATGTCTTTGGGGCTGTTGAAATAATAGAAGAATTAAGGTTGAATAAAAGTAATGTTGTTTATGGGAATAAGGTAATAGTTTTTGGAGGGGGCAATACTGCTATGGATGCGGCCTCGGAATCAGCAAGAATGGGTGCCGAGAATGTACTGTTAGCATACAGGCGTTCTAAAGAATTCATGGGTGCATATGAATTTGAATACGACCTTGCAAAAAGCGCGGGGGTAAAAGCTTTATTTAATGCAGCTCCAATTGAAATACTTGGTGATGATAGAGTTACCGGCGTGAAATTTATAAAGACAGAAGTAAGAGACGGAAAGCTCAGAACTATAGAAGGGACGGAATTTACTGAAGAATGCGATATGGTAATTAAGGCAACGGGGCAATCGAGGCATTTCGAATTATTTCAGAACATCAGTAATCTCGAAATAGATGATTTTGGAAGAATTATTGTAGATGAAAATTTTCGTACAACTAATCCAAAATATTTTGCTGCGGGTGACACTGTTAACGGGGGTAAAGAAGTCGTTAACTCAGCGGCTGAGGGGAAAGCAGCGGCCAAGGCAATTATTTCGTTGTTAGGTTAAGAGATTTGCACACAGATTAACACTGAATGAATATGATTAACACTGATGAGAAATTAATCAAAAATAAAGGCAGGATATGTCAATAATTCAAAGAATAAATTCAAGAAAAATTGTATTATGAACAATCGAGAAGAAAACCTAAGAACTAAAAACGATAAGCTTACGACTAATCTGGCAGGGATTAAGTCACCGAATCCGTTCTGGCTGGCATCAGCACCACCGACGAATTCGGGATACCAGATAATGAAGGCTTTTGATGCAGGATGGGGAGGAGCTGTATGGAAAACGATGGGAGTTCCAGTTGTTAACACTTCGAGCCGATACGGGGGTGTTACTTATAAAGGAAACAGGATGTCAGGATTCAATAACATTGAACTTATTTCTGACAGACCGCTTAAAGATAATCTTAAGGAAATCGAAGAAGTAAAGAAATACTTTCCAGATAACGCAGTTATAGGTTCCTTGATGGTTCAATCAAGAGAGGAATGGCATCAAATCGTGAAGGATGTTGAAAACGCAGGTGTTGACGGGATTGAGCTGAATTTCGGCTGCCCTCACGGGATGTGCGAGAGAGGAATGGGTTCGGCAGTAGGACAGGATCCTAAAGTACTTGAACTAATAACTTCCTGGGTAATGGAAGTAGCGAAAGTGCCTGTAATAGTAAAACTATCGCCGAATGTTTCGCATATACAGGACCCTGCAATAGCTGCAAAACTCGGAGGAGCAAATGCGGTATCACTGATTAACACAATTCAAAGCATAATAGGTGTTGACATAGATAATTTTGTGCCCTACCCTACTGTTGACGGAAAGAGCACGAACGGAGGTTACTGCGGACCTGCGGTAAAACCAATAGCATTGAATATGGTAAAGAATGTAGCAAAGATTCCAGATTACAATCTTCCAATTTCAGGGATAGGCGGAATAGAAAACTGGAGGGATGCTGTTGAATTTATTTTAATGGGAGCAAAAAACGTACAAGTATGCACAGCTGTTATGCATTACGGTTTCGGGATTATAAGAGAGATGGTTTCAGGACTTGAACAGTATATGACTGACAAAGGATTCAATTCAATAGATGCGATGGTAGGACTTGCACTCCCAAACATAAAGAAGTGGGAAGATTTAAATCTAAAATACAAGATTGTTGCTGAAATAAATGATAATAAATGCATTGGCTGCCAGTTATGTTATATTGCGTGTGAAGACGGCGCACATCAAGCTATAAGACTGCCAGAAAACGGAGTCAGCAGAATACCTCAGATAATTGAAGAGAACTGTGTTGGCTGCAATCTTTGTTCGCTTGTATGTCCGGTTGAGAGTTGTATTTCAATGGTTAGAAGAGACTCTGGCGAGGAATTCCTGACATGGCAGGAAAGGACTGAGATGGGAGATATTCCAACAACCTTTAATGATGTAAAAGCAGGAAGCATGGGGCATCACGTGCCCGAGCCCATAAAGGCGATTGAGTACAGGTTAAAATAAAGTTTATACTTTACCGCGCAAATATTGATTTGGGTATTCAATGTCGGCATTTAATGCTTTTGCCGCATGCAATACCCAGTATGGGTTTCGCAGCATTTCCCTGCCGAGCAGAACAATATCTGCATCTTTATTACTTACAATTTTATCTGCCTGATTGAAATCCGTAATTAACCCTACAGCACCCGTCATCATTTCTGCTTCTTTTCTGATTTTTGAAGCAAGAGGAACCTGATAGCCCGGTGCTAAAGGAATTTTTGCATCACTAATATTTCCTCCGCTTGAACAATCTATTAAATCAACGCCATTATCTTTTAGTATTTTTGCAAGCTGAACAGAATCGTCAATATTCCATCCGCCATCTACCCATTCTGTACAAGACAACCGTGCAAAAAGGGGCATTGAATCGGGTATAACATCTCTTACAACTTTAACTATATCGATTGCAAGTTTGCAACGATTCTCAAAACTTTCACCGTATTCATCTTTTCTAAGATTTGTTAGCGGAGACAAAAATTCATTTATAAGATAACCGTGAGCATAATGAAGTTCAATTATTTTATAGCCAGCTAAAACGGCTCTTTGAGCTGCATGCTTAAAATCAGTAACTACTTTCCGGATATCATCTTTATTCATTTCGGCGGGATTGGAATACTTATCTGAAAAAGGAAAAGCTGAAGGAGCGTAAGTTTTCCAATTGCCTTCTTCACGTGATAATGAACGTGTCTCTTCCCATCCACGAGTTGCAGAAGCTTTTCTTCCCGCATGCGCGAGCTGAATTCCCGGGACACAGTTTTGTGAGAGTAAAAAATTTGTCAATTTCTTATAAACATAGGTGTGTTCATCATTCCAGATGCCAAGGTCTCCGAGAGAGATTCTGCCTTCTGGAGATACAGATGTAGCTTCCTGCACAATAAGCCCTGCACCGCCAACGGCACGGGCACCATAGTGCACCATATGCCACTGTGCGGAATAACCCTCTACACCTGAATACTGGCACATAGGAGAAACGGCAATCCTGTTTTTCAGTACAACATCCCGAATCTTTAAGGGAGTAAAAAGTAAACTCATAATAATATTTTATTAGATTAAAAATCATTAATAATTGTTAAATATAAAAGTTATAATTGCACAAATAATTTTATGGGTGATTTGCCTGTGATGCGAAAGGAAATAATTTGCTGATGATTATTGTGAATTTAATGTCTGCAATCAGGAATAAATCCTGATTGCAAACTTAAAATATTAGTTTTTATTCTCGAACTTTGTAACTTTATTAGGAATGGGAACGATAGTCCGCAAATAATCATAAATTGCACCAAGGTCTTCATCTGTCATATTTGCGAAGAATGTCCATGGCATAATAGTATTGAACTCACCTTGTTTAACTGAAGGAGGCGTAAAATTAGATTTACTATACGAACGGAATTTCTGAACAAACATTTCCTTTGTCCAACCTCCGATACCAGATTCTAAATCGGGAGTAATATTCGAAGATCTTAGAACTATACCACCGGGGAGCTTAAATTCCTGACCACCTGCAAGATATTTATTCATCTGGAATTCACCGTCCACCTGCTGAGTGTGACAATCATTACATCCTGCTATATCGGTCAGATACTTCCCGTATTCTTTAGAATTAGATTTATCGGGAATGTTTCTGAACTCGCTTTTTTGCGGCATAGATCTCATAATAAGATTAACCGGAAATTTTGCTTTGCTTTCGGGAACGTTATTTTCAATCGGCGGCAGAGTTTTCATGTATGCAATAATAGCATAAACATCATTTTTATCCATTTTGCCGAAAGTAAGGTAAGGCATTAAAGGGAACAACGGTTCGCCGTTTTTATTAACGCCTTCTGTAATAGCCCTGAATATTTCTCCGTCAGTCCAGCCTCTTAAACCAGCAGGAGTAATATTTTTAGCGTAAAATTTTCCGGGAAGGCCGAACTCTTCATTAAACTCGAAACCTCCTTTACCAACGGTTCCTTCGACTAAGGGTCCCGAAAATCTGGAGTAATCCCGAGTGGAATGGCAATCGGCACAAACAGCGACGCTGTGAAACAAGTACTCACCGCGTTTTACGAGTTCGGGTGTGGGTTCAATCTTAAGGTCGGGTGCATCAGCTATTTTAGGCAATGCACTCATAATGTAAAAGTATCCTGCTACAGCTCCTACGACAAGAAACATGAATACAAATAAAAGAATTTTGAAAAGTTTTTTCATAGTGTTCTCCTTTCCTCTTTTCAAAAGGGTTGTTGTTTTTCATCTAAAACTTAATAAATATAACGGAGAAATTCAATATTTGTTTCACTTTGAAAAATTTACGTAAAAAGTTTTAGAATATAGTAACTAACAATGCAGAATTACTGAATCTATTAAAAATACCCTCATCATAATGGATGAATTCCAAGGTCAGAGTAATGGAGGACAAAATTATGCGCACTTTATGCGCACTTTATGCGTACTTTATGCGCACTTTTAAATTAATTATTTATTAACAACAAATCGATAGCGGGCAGAAAATTAGAATAAACCGAAAAATTTTTAAGCAAGGGGATAAGTTATTGAGTATTTAGATATGAATCAAACCAGCAAGCAAAATATTGATTATATTGATAATCCAGAATATTCATTGAATTAAAAAAACTTTAAGATAAAGTGAAAAAAATGTGCATTTGTTTTAAGAAGTATAAAGATTATTTTTGTATAGTTATTTTATGATATTCCACGCCCATACGAGGCAACATATTGACAATATATTTTACAATTCAAATTCGTTATCCGGAGTGAATAGACCGTGCATCGAAGGCAAATACTATTCACTCATCAAAGTACAAATAAAATAAAACCATGAAAAGGAAATTATTAATAAGAGATCTAACACTTCGCGACGGACAACAATCCTCCTTCGCAACGAGAATGACACAGAAACAAATCGATTTGGTGCTGCCTCTTTATAAAGATGCGGATTTTTATGCTGCCGAGGTATGGGGCGGAGCCGTGCCAGACTCAATTATGAGATATTTGAACGAAGACCCCTGGGACAGACTTGAGAAGGTAAAAGCAGGATTTGGTACAAAGACAAAGCTGACTGCCCTTTCGAGAGGTAGAAATCTTTTTGGATATTCACCTTATCCCGAGGATGTAATTGAAGGATTCAACAGGTTAGCTATAAAAAGCGGTATAGATATAATGAGAATATTTGATGCACTGAATGACCTTGATAATATGCAGACGACGATTGACTACGTAAAAGCGAACGGCGGTCTTGCGGATTGTGCGGTTTGTTACACGGTTGATCCTCATTTTACTTTTGCTGACAGATTAAAAGGAATGTTTTCAGGGACCAAGATACCGCCAAAGATTTTTACGGTTGACTATTTTGTGGAAAAAGCGAAGCAGCTTGAAAGGATGGGTGCTGATATAATATCGATAAAAGACATGGCAGGATTAATTCCGCCTGACGTTGCATCGCCATTAATAAAGAGGTTGAAAGCGGAGACAAAAGTACCTATAGACCTGCACACGCACTGCACACCGGGTTACGGGCTTGCATGTGCAATAGTTTCGATAGTAAATGATGTTGATATAGTGGATACCGTTATAGGAAACTTTGCGGGCGGACCAGCTGCACCAGCATTTGAGCTTGTACAGATATTTTGTGATAAGCTTGGCATAGATACGGGAGTTAATCTGAACAAGGTAACAGAAATCAACAAACATTTATTTACTATAAGAAAAGAACTCGATAAGTTTGACGAGATGAAAAAGTTTCCGATAGAAATTGATATAGCAAATTACACACTAACGAACGAGCAGAACGATTTATTTAACAAAGCAATTGATGCGGCAAAGCACGATAGGATTGAAGAAACGACAGCTTTATGTCAGGAAATAGAAAAGATGTACAATTTCTGCGAACCAGATGAGATAGTTAAGGCTGCACAGATACCGGGCGGAATGTACACGAATATGTTAGCTCAGTTAAAGCAAATGAAACTTGACCATCTACTTGAGAAGGTATTAAAGACAGTTCCAAGAGTAAGGCTTGATTCAGGATTACCACCGCTTGTTACACCGACGAGTCAGATTGTCGGCGTACAGGCAGTTTACAGCATAGTTTCGGAGAGCAAGGGAGAAGAATTTTACAGCAACAAGTCAACACAATTTGTGAATCTTGTTCAGGGTGTTTACGGTAAGACACCGTATCCGGTTAATCCTGATTTCAGAGAAATGATTTGCGGTAACAGAGAAGAAATTCCTTACGATGTCTCGAAGTACAAAAAGCAGAACAATCCGACATTGCCCGAATTCGAGGATGTACAGTTAGCAAAGAATGAGAAAGAGGAACTACTTCTTGAGCTTTTCCCAGCAGTTGCTGCGGGATTTTTAAGAAACAAGAGAGAAGTAGAATATAAAAAGATTTTGGCAGAGCTAAGAGCATTAGAAGAAATTGAAGAACGAAAAATACATGAGGAAGCAGAGATATACAATTCGCTAAGCGATGATGCGAAGAAGACAAAACTTCTTGAAGGGCTTTACAACAACTGGTAGAAAGAACATTTTAAAATATATTTTAATTTAACGGAGTTACAATGTCAATCAATGAGAAAATAAAAGAATTATTTGACCTGCGAGACCAAGCGAGGTTAGGGGGCGGTGAGAAAAGGATAAAAGCCCAGCACAGAAAGGGCAAATTAACGGCAAGAGAAAGAATAGACCTCTTACTCGACGATGGAAGTTTTGAAGAATTTGATATGTTTGTTTCACACCGATGTATTGATTTCGGACTAGAAGAAGAAACTTATTTGTCAGACGGAGTCGTAACGGGATACGGAACAATAGACGGAAGGCTTGTTTACGTATTTTCGCAGGACTTTACAGTTTTCGGCGGTTCACTATCAGAGATGTATGCCCAGAAAATTTGCAAGGTTATGGATATGGCGATGAAAGTAGGCGCACCTGTTATTGGAATAAATGATTCAGGCGGAGCAAGGATACAGGAAGGCGTAAAATCACTCGGCGGATATGCGGATATATTCCAAAGAAACGTGTTGGCATCAGGTGTAATACCTCAGATTTCAGCGGTATTCGGACCATGCGCAGGCGGTGCGGTTTACTCCCCTGCTTTAACAGATTTTATTATAATGTCAAAGCAGACCGGATACATGTTTATTACAGGACCGAAGGTTGTGAAGACAGTGACAGGTGAAGCAGTGACAGATGAAGAGCTTGGCGGAGCATATATACACGCGACGAAGTCAGGAGTGTCGCATTTTACCGTTAACAACGAAGAAGACGGTATAATGCTGATAAGAAAATTACTTTCCTATTTACCACAAAATAATTTTGAAGATCCTCCAACATATCCATGCACAGACCCGATTGACAGAATAGAAGACTCACTAAATGAAGTTATACCAGACAGTCCAAACAAACCGTATGATATAATAGATGTAATAGATTCAATTGTCGACCACGGAGAATTTCTTGAAGTACAGGCAGGATTTGCGAGGAACATAGTAAACGGTTTTGCAAGAATGAACGGTTCGACTGTTGGAATAGTCGGTAACCAGCCAAAATATCTTGCGGGTGTTCTTGATATAGCGGCATCGAGAAAAGCGGCAAGGTTTGTAAGATTTTGTGATGCATTCAACATACCTATAATAACACTCGTCGATGTTCCGGGATATTTACCTGGGACGGCTCAGGAATACGGCGGAATAATAATACACGGTGCCAAACTTCTTTATGCTTATGCTGAAGCGACTGTCCCGAAAGTGACAGTTATACTTCGAAAAGCATACGGCGGTGCTTACGACGTTATGGGATCCAAGCATTTAAGAGGAGATTTAAACTATGCATGGCCATCAGCAGAAATATCGGTTATGGGACCAAAGGGAGCAATTGAGGTTCTTTATTTCCGTGAGCTGAAAGAAATAACGGACGAGAAGGAAAAAGTGAAGTTCATAGCAGAGAAAGAAGCAGAATACAGGAACAAATTTGCAACACCTTACGAAGCTGCAAAATACGGATATATAGATGATGTTATTGAGCCAAAGAATACGAGGTTCAGAATAATTAAGGCACTTCAGTCACTTGTGACGAAGAAAGAAACGAATCCTCCGAAAAAACATTCTAATTTACCATTATAGGAGACAGGATGAGATTATTAAAAAAGACGCCACAAGCAAAAGCAAAGACCGAAGTAAAGCCGCCTGCTGTAAAGACGGCGAAGAAATCTAATGAGGATGAAATTGCAATTGCGATTGGAACTGCAATATTTCTTTACACACAGCAGCAGTTTACGGAAAAGCAAGACCTTAAAATGACAATCAAAAGAACAGACAGGCCTTATACACCATGGAGTCAGAAGATATACATGATGAGAAAATGGCCCCGTTAAAAATTAATAAAACATAAAGATGAAGAATTTTAAAATAACAGTCAACAATAATACTTACGATATCAACGTTCTAACATTTGAGAACACAAAAGTAAAAGTTGAAGTAAACGGCAAACCCTATGAGGTAGGAATTGAGAAACCTGAAGCCACGGGAAAGACGCCAACACTCGTAAGGGAAAAAGCAAGCACCGGAGGAGACTCGACAAAATCTACAGCATTAACAAGCTCCCCCACTGAGAAAAAAGGTGCGGGTATAATAAAGGCGCCGTTACCCGGAACTATAATAAAAGTGTTCGTAAAAGTCGGTGATGAGGTTAAGGTCGGTACGAATCTGCTAACATGGGAAGCGATGAAGATGGAGAATAACTTGACTTCCGACAGAGAGGGAAAAATAAAATCCTTGAAAGTTAAACCCGGTGATAATATATTGGAGGGTGATATTTTAGTAGAAATTGAATAAATAGTTTCTTACATATCCAATCATACGATTCCTATCGTATTTACTTTCACGAGGGTAAGCCTATATGGGGAGGTTTACCCTTTAATTTTGCACCAATTGTGTTTGCATATCATATTATAATTCGATATTTTAATTAAATTAATTTTCTAAATAAATATAATTAATGAAAGTTGTTTTACTGTTATTTTTATTATTTTATTCGTTCACGAATGTTAAAAGTCAGTTGATTGAACAACCCGATTATTCAAAGTTTGAATCACGGGTTATCCTACCCTCAAATTACAATTTTACTCCTTTTAACACTGAAAGCAGTGTTATTACATCATCCGATGGATTTGATAATTTCTATCTTGGTGTGGATTTTGGAGAGCCCTATATTGTAACGAATCCAAACGATTTCAGAAACAGTGCAACAGCATACAACATCAATAATTATTATGTTACATTAAACGGAATTGACTGGGTCAAAAAAGGAGTTTCGTTTCCCGGTGCATCACAAATTGGCGATCCGGTTTTGACATTCGATAGTCTTGGAAACTTATATTATACACAGTTATATCAGTCAGGTTCTTTGTACGGTATTTGGGTAACCAAATCAACCGACAAAGGGCAGACATTTTCAACAACGTTAAGTGCACATTCTTCAACAGTAGGTTTAGCGGATAAACAATGGATAGCAGCCGACCAAACGGGAGGACCGTATTCTAATTATGTATATATCGGATGGAGACAGTTTGGTTCAAGCGGTATGCGGTTTGTCAGGAGCACAAACGGTGGTTTGAACTGGTCTACACCTTTAACACTATCGGGAGATCAAGGAGCATATATTACAGTTGGTGCAAACGGAAATATACAGGGAGGAAATGTATATTTTGGTTGTACATCAGGCAATACGATAAGGGTTTACCGTTCATCTGACGGGGGAGCAAGTTTCAGTACCGGAGTGGTTGCTGTATCAGGTATTGTTGGGCCGGGAGTTATATGTGCAGGAAGATATACAATGAAAAACTGCATAAGAACAAATTATTTTCCTTTAATGGCAGCAGACAACAGTTTTACTTCATCAAGAGGAAATGTATATGTTATCTATGCCGCAAATCCAGCGGGTACAGACCTGGCAGATATCTTTCTTGTGCGTTCTACTGATTTCGGAACAACTTGGAGTACACCACTGAGGATTAATGATGATGCGACTTTTACAGACCAATGGATGCCTGCAATTTCAATAGACAAGAAAACTGGCAAGATTTTTATTTGCTGGTATGATTCAAGAAATGACCCAACGGGAAATATACTGACACAAATCTACGGAACACATTCAACAAACGGAGGTGTAAGCTTTGTTACAAATTATAAAATATCCAATTCACAGATGAACCCAAACTCAATGGCAGTAGGTCAGCCGGGTGGTGAGAAGTACATAGGTGATTATATAGGAAACTCAACTGTAACAGCAAGCACATCACTGAATTCTTTTATGGATGCAAGATACAATACTATGGCAAGTTTTGTTTCGTACAGTGCAGATTTTGCGATGGAATCAGATATTACTCAAAAATATTTAAACAACAATGATTCACTTATTGTAACAGTTAGAGTACCATCTGTTAGAGGGGGTTTTAATGAAAGGGTGAAGTTTGTTTTAGAACTTGATACTTTACCTACCAGTGGTTCGATTCAATTAAGCTTCAGGAACGGTAAAGATTCAATTGCGACTTTTCCGGATTCTGTAAAGGTTTTAATTAAAACAACAGGATTGGTAACACCGGGAAGGTATAAGCTTAACATAACCGGAAGTGGTGTGACAGGAATACCTGTCCACAGAAGGACTTTAGATTTAATAGTCAATTCATCTATAATAAGTATAGGTACGAACCGAGAGGGTATTTGTGATTTTAATGTAAACTCAACATTGTACAACACGAGACAAAACCTGATATTTTCAAACGGTACCACTATTAACGTTCAGGCATTCGGACCAAAAACAACAGGAGGATATTTTTACACTTTTGTTAACTGGTCAGACGGAGGCGATACATCTCACAACATACAGGTAAACTCTCCATTTACCTTAACTGCAAATTATAAAGTGGCATACAAGCTAATTTTGAATTCCATTGCGGGGAATACGTACGGAGGCGGGTTGTTTTATGACTCAGCAGCGAGCTTAACTTTTGGAGTGAATTCTAAAATAGTCAATTACAATGGCCAGACGTACATGTTCAGAGGATGGTCAGGGTCAGGAACCGGTTCATACACAAGTCCAGATAGTACGGGGAACGATACGACTGTTACGTTGTCTTTAGCAAATCCAATTGCAGAAACAGCAAGGTGGCAGCTTGTTGTAGGGATTAATAATATAAGTTCGGTAGTTCCGAGTGAATGGAAGTTATATCAGAATTATCCTAATCCATTTAACCCTGAAACAAAAATTATTTTTGACGTATTAAGAAATGAGAATGTAAGAATAATAATCTATGATGTGCTTGGCAGGGAAGTTGAAGATATATTAGACCAAAGATTAACACCGGGCAAATACAATATAACGTTTAACGCATCAAAATATACGAGCGGGATTTATTTTTACAGAATTATAGCAAACAGTTTTAAAGATATTAAAAAAATGTTATTAATTAAATAAAACAAAAATGAAAGCACTTAAACTCTCAATTGCCGTATTAATTATCACGGGCACAGTATTTATTGCGAATTCGATATTTCCGCAAAATAATAATGGGTGGGATGACCCTAATCTTGACAGGATTCCTCGGAATTTGCTATTACAATCAAAGAATCAGCAAAATTATTCACCTTTTTCGGTAAACTCAATTATTAATACGGGTGTCGATGGATATGACAATTTTTTTCTAGGTACTGATTTTGCTGAACCTCATATGTCTATCAATCCAAGAGATCCGCTTCAGTATTTTGCGGCATTTAACACAAATGCTACATACTATACAATGAATGGACTGAATTGGTTTACTAACAATCCCGTTTTTGGTTTTTCAATGGCAGGTGACCCAGTAACAGCATACGACAGTTTAGGAACATTATATTATGAGAACATGTATGAAAGCGGGACCTCTATTGTAGGTACTAAAATCGCGGTATCAACGAATAACGGTTTAACGTGGTCAATAACGGGTGGTAATTCCGGCAACGACAAAAACTGGATTGCAGCAGACCAAAGTGCGGGACCTTATACAAATTATGTATATTCAACAATGACAAGCGGTTTGTCATGTAATGTTTTCAGAAGTACAAACAGAGGACAAACTTTTATTTATGCTCAAACTCTTACGCCGCACAATTTGCCCGGTGCAATGCCGTGTGTCGGTCCTAATGTAATAAGCGGAGATATACCCGGCGGATGTGTTTATGTTGTTACGAATTCAGGAAATTCATTCGCAGCGGTATATTCATTTTTTGTATCAACGGATGGAGGTGCATCATTTACTATGAAATCACAGCAGAATTTTGTGGGTTATGTAGGAACGAATGTAGGGGGCAGAAACAGCGTACAAAATATGAGAACCCGTCCATATCCATTTATTACAGCGGATAACAGTTACGGACCTTACAGAGGGAGATTATATTTAGTTTATGCAACTAATCAGCCGGCAGGAGACGGGAATAAACCTGATATTTTCTGCAGATATTCAACCGACCAAGGAGCGACATTCTCAGCGCCTGTTCAAATTAATGATGACGTAAATCCAACAGCGAATCATCAATGGCATCCGGCTGTATGGTGTGACAAACAAACAGGAAGACTTTACGTGAAATGGCTCGATACAAGAAACTGTCCAACGAGTGATTCCTGCGAAGTATACGCTTCATATTCAAGTAATGGCGGAGCATCTTTTGTAACCAACTCAAAAATATCTAACAAGTTATTTAAGATTGACTGTTCGGGATGCGGAGGCGGAGGCACACCAAAGTATCTTGGTGATTACGATGCGATAACTTCATACGGCAAAACTGCTATGACGGTCTGGGCAGACTACAGGTTTAATACTTTTGGCAGTTATACAGCATATTATCCTGACTATGCTATGAAATTAAATCCGATTAAAACTCAATTGGGAAATAACGACAGTGCATTCGTCAGAGTAATTGTACCTTCGGTGAAAAGTTATAACGATTACGTGAAATTCACTGCATCAGTTGACACAATACCAGCTTCCGGTACAATACAGGTAAGTTTTTTAAATGGCAGAGACTCACTTGTCAGTTATCCTGATTCTGTAACATTAAGGATTAAGACAACAGGAACAGTTACGCCCGGAGTTTATGGGATAGTAGTGACAGGAAGAGGTCCTAATGGAATTCCTGTACATCAGAGAATACAGGACATGGATGTGAATGTTGCTACTTTAAGCATCGGAACAAATAGAGAAGGAGCCTGCGATTTTAAGATTAATGGCGTACAATACAACACGAGACAGAATATCACCTTTAATATTGGAACATCGGTTACAATACAAGCATTAAGTCCGAAGATAGTGGGCGGGACGAGATATGTATTTACGAACTGGTCACAGGGCGGTGACACAACACAGACCTTTAATGTAACTGCACCAGGGACATACACGGCAAATTATAAGTCACAATACAGACTTATATTAAACTCATCGGTCGGAAATTCTTTTGGAGGCGGATTATTTTATGATTCTGCAGTAACATTCCAGTATGGGGTGTACTCTCGTTTCTTCACTTCAGGGAATACAACTTACAGATTCAAAGGATGGACTGGAGTCGGGAATGGTTCATACACAAGTCCTGATACTTTAGGATTTGATACAACAGTGAGTATAGCAATAAATAATGCAATTGTTGAAACAGCGAACTGGACGGTAGAATCAGTAGGTATTCAGAATTTAGGGGCAGAAATTCCGAGTGAATTCAAACTATACCAGAACTATCCGAATCCGTTTAATCCAGTGACTAACATTAATTTTGATGTTCCAAAGGCAGGGCTTGTTCAGATTAGGGTTTATGATATACTTGGGAAAGAAGTAGAAGTACTTGCAGATGAATTTTTGCAACCGGGAAAATATAAGGCAACATTCAATGCAGGAAAATTTGCGAGCGGGATTTATTTCTACAGAATTAATACGTCTTCATTCACTGATATAAAGAGAATGATAGTTCTAAAATAAGAAGTAGTAAATGTCGAAAATAAAGGGGATTTTTAATCCCCTTTTTATTTACATATATGGGAACAAAATTTGTGAAAAAAATGTAAATATTATGTTGCATTTTTTAGTTTAAAAAATGATTAATTTAGATATATATTAGAAAACATTGGTTATTAAGGAAGAAATATTAGAAAAAGGTTTAAAGAAATTCCGTATCATAGTTGAATTTGACGGAGAAAACTATGTTGCGAGCGGATATCTTGATGGTAATTTAATCAACAAAACAAGCCAAACAGTAATAGAAAATCAATCAAATAAGGAAAATAATGATGCAATAGTAGAGAACTTATTATTCCTTATAAAGGACGATATTTTGAACCACAACTACTAAATAAATTCATGTTTCTACATATACATCCCGAAAATCCTGAAGAAAGAAAAATAAAAATGGTGACCGAATGCTTAAAAGACGGTGGAATTGTAATTTATCCTACCGATACAGTGTATTCGATGGGATGCGATATAAACAATCATGACGCAATAGAGAAAATAAGCAGGATAAAGAATATTAATGTTAAGACTGCAAATTACTCGTTAGTATGTTATGATTTGAGCCATCTTTCAGACTTTGTTTTCAGTATAGATACACCACTTTACAGAATAATGAAGAAACACTTACCGGGTGCATTTACTTTTATACTCAAGGCAAACAGTAATGTGCCGAAAATATTCAAGAGTAAGAAAAAAACAGTAGGAATAAGGGTACCGGATAACTTAATATGCAGAAGAATCGTGAAAGAACTTGGCAATCCGATAACCTCAACTTCTATACATGATATATACGATAATGATGATTACATAAATGATCCTGAACTTATTTATGAGGTTTTTGAGAAAAGAGTTGATATCGTTATAGAAGGGGGACCAGGGAAAAGAACTCCTTCGACTGTTGTTGACTGTTCTGACGGTGATATTAACATAATAAGACAAGGTTTAGGAATACTCGATGAGTAAGAGAGCTAAATCCTGAATCACCGAATGATTTTTCATTAAAAACTATATTACAACCATTCTTCTTCTATAACATCTCCCTGTATCCCAACTACAGTGTATTTAATAGGAACTTTCCTGTTTGATGTCTCAACAGATAGCTGAGCAAGTTTTAACAAACCGCTGCAACATGGGACTTCCATAATCACGACATTTAAAGTATTTATCTTTGACTCTTCAATTAGTACTCTTAATTTCTCCATATAGATTTCTTTTCCGGAATCCAGTTTTGGACATGCAATTACAAGCTTTTTATTCTTTAAAAACTTTGTATGGAAATTTGAGATACTAAACGGTACGCAATCGGCTGCAATCAGCAAATCACAGTTGTTGAAATGGGATGCATTAGGATTGATGAGATGAAGTTGAATCGGCCAGTGAGTTAACTCTGAGCCAACAGATTCATCAGCGGGAACATTTCGGACATTAGTAAAAGTTTTTTGTCGGGAGCCGGGACAACCAGTATGCTGGGGTTCAATGCTTTCTACCACGCTTAACTTTCGTTCGAATAAGGAATTAAGGTTTACATTAATGGAATTCTCTTTCAAGTATTCTATACCTTCATTTAAATAACCAATCTCATTATGGTCTTTAAGGTGTTTTAAATGCGCTAAGATAACCTTTTCGCCCATCTTTGAAATTCTATTCATAACTGCGTATTCGCTGTAGGGCTCGGCTTCCCTTTCTTCGAGAGTAATGGCACCTTCCGGACAAGTACCGATACAAGCTCCGAGTCCATCGCAATAAAGTTCGCTTACAAGCCGGGCTTTTCCGTCAATCATCTGCAACGCTCCCTCATGGCAACCGTTAACGCATTCTTCGCATCCGTTGCATTTTTGTTCGTCTATAGTGATTATAGTTCTTTTCATATATTAGATTAATTTAATCAGATAAATATATCTGTTTTAATGGATTTTTTCAATGTACTTTTCAATCACCTGATTGACAATTACTGAGTAAAAATTTTCACAGAATAGTTTAAAATATGTTTTGTTTGCAAGCAATAAATTTCGGAATATCTATGCTGATATTTCAATGTAATATACGATACATAGATTGTTTTTTATTTCGTTCTAAATACTTATCTTTGTTTTTAAAAACTAATTATTAAATAATGTCAATTATAAAAGAGTTTAAAGAATTCATAATGAAGGGAAACATAATTGACCTTGCAGTTGCCGTAATCATAGGAGGAGCTTTCGGTAAGGTTATTACTTCATTTGTAAGTGATATCCTAATGCCTCCAATAGGATTATTGCTTGGGAAAGTAGATTTTAAAGAGTTAAAACTAGTGTTACAAAGCGGCAAAGATGCAGTTATGAACGGAACACAGACAGTTACACCAGCAGTAGCTGAAGTCTCATTGAATTACGGTGCATTTATACAAAATATTTTTGATTTTCTGATAATTGGTTTTTGCATTTTCATTGCATTGAAAGCATATCAGAAATCTATTAAGCAAAAAGAGGAAGCTCCTGCTCCACCTCCAGAACCAACAAACGAAGAAAAACTTCTGACTGAGATAAGAGATATACTTAAAGGGAATAAATAAATACTATTTTATTAATGAAATTTAAAGAGACTTATGAGACAAATATCAATATTTATTATTGTTGCGTTTATTGTTATTGGATGCGGGAAGCAGGCGGATACAATAAATAAAACTACAAATACTGCAAAGCAAGAGGTAAAGGCATCTGACAGTATTAGTTTTGAAATGAAAAGCTTTAAGAAAACGTATAAAGACTGTAAAGAAACCGAGGAGAAATGTTCTTATTTAAAAATTTCTTATCCTGTGTTCAGCGGAAGTAGTGCGGTTGAGATAAACAAAATAATTGATGCATATATTGCAGATAGTGTATTTACAGTAGAGGGAAACAGCAACAATAAGAATCTTGAGGGATTAGCAAAGACATTCTTTGCAGACTATGAAAATGCTTTGAAAGATGCATCGCCAGATTTTCCTTTAGTGTATGCACTTGACATAAACTGCAGCGTGGTTTATAATAAACCTGCAGCTTTATCGCTGAGTATAGATTATTATATAAATACTGGAGGCGCGCATCCAAACAGTTATGCAAGGTATTTTGTCTTCAATCCTAAATCAGGTAGACAAATAAAATTAAATGATTTATTTAGCAACGGGTTTGAAGAGAAACTGAATAAGTTAATTGATAAGAAATACAGAGAGTTAAGAAATCTAAAGGAAACAGACAGGCTTGACGGTGAGAAAGGCTATTTATTCGATAATTTTATAAAGTATAATGACAACTTTATCCTAACGAAAGAGGGTGTTAATTTCTTTTACAACAATTACGAGATAGCCCCGTATGCTGTCGGACCGACTGAGTTGAAGTTTACATACAAAGAACTTAGTGAAATTTTAACACCAGAATACAAACAGTGAAAAAAATTAGCATTGTTATAATATTAATGATAATTTCATTGATGACCGGATGTTCCGATGATGCAAAAAGGGATAAGGGAACAGGACCAATTAAAGAAATTACGCTGGGGGAAATAGATAAGAAATTAGCAGGTGAGGGTCAGGAATTATTTCTAAAGAAATGTACTACTTGCCATAGTCTTGACCAGAAAAAGATAGGTTCAGCATTAAGAGGTATTACAAATCGCAGAACTCCGGAATGGATTATGAATATGATGTTAAATCCAGATGGCATGATAAATGAGAATAAAGCTGCCAAAAAATTATTTGAAGAAATGAAAGTAAGAATGAATCCACAAGACGTTAATGAAGCTGATGCAAGGAAGATACTTGAATATCTAAGGACGGAAAACTGATACTCGTAAATTACTTAATGCAATAATATTTTTAATATTATAAATGTTAATAGTATTTACTATAAAAACAGAAAGGACGAGTAATGAAAATTACAGTAGTTGGAGCTGGAAACGTTGGGGCGACATGTGCGAATGAAATAGCGGTGAAAGAACTTGCTGAAGAATTAGTAATTGTAGATTTGAACAAAGATGTTACTAAAGGAAAGGCGCTTGACCTATGGCAGACTTCGCCCATACTTAGTTTTGATACGAGAATAAATGCGGCGGGAGTGGAATATGAAGATACTAAAGATTCACAAGTTGTTGTAATAACTGCAGGATTACCGCGAAAACCGGGGATGAGCAGGGACGACCTGATTAAGACGAATGCATTAATAGTTAAAGACGTAACCGAGAAGATTGTAAAATATTCACCTGAAGCGATACTAATAATAGTTTCAAATCCGCTTGACGTGATGACATACGCGGCATTTCTTGCTGCGGACGGAATCCCATCTAATAAAATTTTCGGAATGGCAGGTATTTTAGATACTGCAAGGTATAAATCATTTATAGCGAATGCACTTAACATTTCACCCAAGAGTATACATGCAATACTTATGGGTGGACACGGCGATTCAATGGTTCCCCTGCCAAGGTACACAACGGTTTCGGGAATACCGATAAGTGAACTGCTCGACAAGGAAACACTTGACGGAATAATTGAAAGGACAAAGAAAGGCGGCGGCGAGCTTGTTAATTTGATGGGGACTTCGGCATGGTATGCACCGGGTGCGGCAGCTGCACAGATGACGGAAGCTGTAGTGAAAAATCAGAGAAGAATTTTCCCTGTATGCGCAGCGCTAAACGGCGAATACGGGCTGAAGGATTTGCATCTTGGCGTACCTGTGGTACTTGGCAAGAATGGAATCGAAAAAGTTATCGAATTAAAACTGAATGATGAAGAAATGAGTATGGTAAGGAAATCTGCGAGGGATGTAGTAGAATTAATGAGAGTGCTTGATGATCTGGATTTATTTAAGAAGAAATATTCGTATAAGTCGATTGTATGAAAGACCTGCTGTTCTTATGGAACAGCAGGTTTTAAACAATTATGATATTTTTTTGAAAGTAAGGCTCATACCGAGAGAAAGTCCCAGTTTCATTTCCACAGCATCGAGCGCATAATCCCCGAGCTGTATAGAGCGATAGAAATCACCAGCTTTGAAAAGCATTTTAAGAACAATTTTAATAGTCTTTTTATCCTCAGCCTGTTTAAGGATAGATTCCCTTTCCTCCTCAGTAATATCCTTAATATAGTGGAATGATAATGCGATTGATGGGGTAAGTCCGAGAGCAACACCAATACCTTTAAATTCATAACCCGAAGAAGTAATAAGAGATATAGATTCATTAATGCTTTCCATTATTTCCTTAATTTTACCTGAACCTGCTTCTTTGAAATCTTCATTTATTTCATTCTGCTCTTCTCCAAGATAATTGTCTTTGAAACTAATAATCTGTTCTGTTACTCCTGAAACTGCGCCTTTTGCAGCTTCTTTTGCTCTTTCTAATATTTCTTTACCCATTTTAGATACTTGTTATATGTTGTTAAATTAAGAGATAATTTAACAAAATAAAGAAAAACTTACAAAGAAAATCAACATTTGCTTTGGGAATAGTGAAATACAAAAGAAATCTCTCTTAAATTGAGGGTTAGCAGAGGTGGTAGAAAAATGGACTCTATTGCGATGTTAATACGGTGGTAATACGAAGATAGTCCGTACTATTACCGTAGTATTACCGAACTATTACCGTACTTTTATTGGATTGTTGTATAAGAATTGTGTTCCCAGGAAATTTGTCAGTTATGCTATGAAAATGACAAATTTTATTTATCTTAAATTGAAACAAAATTTTCCGGAAAAAGTTCCCTGTTAGATTTTTGGAATAATTCCCCGAGTAGTACTTACTATAAAATCATGAATAGTTTTAATTTCATCTTTAATTTCCATTTCGTCAGTAAGCTTTTTCAATGAATCTTTGAAGTTTAGTTTTGGGTCATAGATAATCCTGTATGCTTCTCTGATTTTAGAAATTGTTTCTGTAGAGAAACCATTTCTTTTAAGACCGATATAATTTAAACCGATGAATCTTTGCGGGGCTCTGCCAACCAAGGTAAATGGAGGAATATCCTTAGTTACTTTTGTATTGGATTCAACCATGCAATATTCACCAATTTTACAGAATTGATGTACACCAACAATACCGCCAATAGTTGTGTGTGAGCCGATGGTTACATGTCCTCCCAGTCCGACACCGTTAGTAAGTACTACGTTATCACCTAAGATGTTGTCATGAGCGACGTGAACGTAATTCATTATGTAGCAGTTCTTGCCGACAATTGTCCGATAGCTGTACTTTGTAGCTCGGCTGATTGTAGAGAATTCTTTTATGAGAGTACCTTCGCCAATTTCGACAGTCGATATTTCATCTTTAAAGCTTGTGGAGTGGGGGTGTGAGGCAATACTGCCACCGTGAAAGATTTTTACGTTATCGGAGATTCTGGAACCATTACCGACATAAACACAGGGACCTAAATAGACATTGTTTCCGATTTCGACGTCGTCATCTATGGTGACGAAACTTTTTATATCTACATTATTTCCAATCTTTGCTTTACTGCTAATATTATTCATATACAAAGTTAATTGCTTAAAGGAAAAGAAAAAAGCCAATCACTTAGTTGTCAGTTGATAGATTTTGGTTGATAGTTGATAGCCCCCAATTCCAAGTGTGGAATTAAGGAAATAAGAAACTTAGGAATATAATAGAACGCTGATTTTCACGGATTTTACGGATTTTCACGGATTTAATTTAATTGAAAAAACATAAACTTAGTTAAGTTACTTAGAAGTAAATAGTCAATAATAAAAAAACCGAATAATTACTTATTCGGTTTTCTTGTGAGGATGGGAGGAATCGAACCTCCGACCCACTGCTTAAAAGGCAGTTGCTCTACCCCTGAGCTACATCCCCTCTTTTAGCTGATAGTTAACAACTAATATTATTTAATTACACCGGCGACTTTTAATCTTATATGGGCTCTTTGCAGAGAATATTTTGCGCGTTCCCTGTCAATATCTTTGCCGCCTTCTTTTAATCTAGCGTTTGCTCTATCCATCGATTTCTGTGCTCTTTCAACGTCAATATCTTCTTTTGCTTCGGCAGCATCTGCGAGAACAACTATCTTATTCTTCTTTACTTCTGCAACACCACCGCGTGTAGAAAAGTTTATCTTTTCACCCTTTTCGTCTTCCACTGTTATTATACCTGTTTCAAACATAGAGATCATTGCAGCATGCATGTTCAAAACCTGAAACCTTCCATCAACACCGGGAACAGTAAGAACTTTTCCCGTACCTTTATACACCAGCTTTTCGGGGCTGACTATTTCAATATCAAGAAGTTTGTCCAATTCTTTCTTATTAAGAATTAATCCCTAAGCTTTTTAGCTTTTTCAACAGCATCTTCAATAGTACCGACGAGCATGAATGCCTGCTCGGGTAAATCGTCATAATCACCGTTTAATATACCTTTGAACCCTTTAATAGTATCTTCAAGTTTTACGTATCTTCCCTGAAGTCCAGTAAACTGTTCAGCGACAGAAAACGGTTGTGAAAGAAATCGCTGAATTCTTCTTGCTCTTGCGACAACGATTTTATCATCGTCTGAGAGCTCATCAATACCAAGGATATTAATAATGTCCTGAAGGTCCTGATAGTTCTGAAGAATTTTCTTAACACCCTGAGCAACGTTGTAATGCTCATCACCGACGATTAACGGGTCGAGTATTCTTGAAGTTGATGTTAAAGGATCAACCGCAGGATAAATACCAAGCTCGGTAATCTTTCTTGACAATTCCGTTGTAGCGTCAAGGTGAGCAAACGTAGTAGCAGGAGCAGGGTCTGTATAGTCGTCAGCAGGAACGTAAACTGCCTGAATAGAAGTAATCGAACCCTTCATAGTCGAAGTGATTCTTTCCTGTAACTGACCCATTTCCGTGGCAAGAGTCGGTTGATATCCTACAGCAGAAGGCATACGCCCGAGCAGAGCTGATACTTCCGAGCCAGCCTGTGTAAATCTGAAAATATTATCTATAAATAAAAGAACGTCTTTTCCGAGTTCATCCCTAAAGTATTCGGCGATGGTAAGACCTGTTAGACCAATCCTCTGCCTCGCACCTGGGGGTTCATTCATTTGACCGAATACGAGAGCGGTGTTTTTTATAACACCTGATTCAGTCATTTCGAGATATAAGTCATTTCCTTCTCTTGTTCTTTCACCAACACCAGCAAACACTGAATAACCGCCATGCTGTTTTGCAATGTTGTGAATAAGCTCCTGAATGATAACTGTTTTACCAACTCCAGCACCGCCGAAAAGGCCTGTTTTACCGCCCTTTGTGTAGGGTTCTATTAAGTCAATGACTTTAATGCCGGTTTCAAACATTTCTTTCTTAGTTGAAAGAGCTGTCATTTTGGGAGGATCTCGGTGAATAGGATATTTCATACTTGTCTTTAGCGGTTCCTTTCCGTCGATAGTATCACCGATAACATTAATAAGTCTTCCGAGTACTTCCTGTCCGACAGGAATCATAATCGGTTCTCCTGTATCAACAACGTCCATACCTCTAACTAAACCGTCAGTTGAATCCATAGCAACAGTTCTGACTCTGTTTTCACCTAAATGCTGCTGCACTTCAGTAACCAAGAGTTCTTCAACACCTTCGAGATTAATTCTTTTAATTCTAAGAGCGTTATTAATTTCAGGAAGCTTGCCTTCGCTGAAGTCCACATCAATAACCGGACCTATAACTTGAATTATTTTACCAATATTAGTGCCGCTTTCAGGCATAGTATAAAAATAAAGTTTTTAGTGTTTTTACAAGAATAGTAAATATATGAAATTTAAGAATTACATTCAAATTAAAAACAAATGCAATTTTAGGAAATTTTCTTATCGATTTTAAGAAAGGGTAAAATCTTGCACTCTGAATGAGCTGAATAATTATGATTTGCACAGATTAGAAATGATTATATAAATAAGATTTTACCGCAAGGCTCGCCAAGAAGACATAGGTTGTCCGCCCATTGAGACGGCGGATCTGTGACAAAGAGAGCATAGATAATTATTAAACTCGCTGTTAATAGATAGAATTTTTATTTAATTTTTAGGGATAGAAACATATTGTTGTTTTACATTTCAAAATGGGATATAATTTAGTAATTTTACCAATAAATATTTAAAATAATACTCAAATGAATAAATTTCTGCCTCTTTTCCTGCTAATTGCAATAATTATTACGAGCAATTCTTACTCACAAAATTTACAAAGCTATTCCTCACAGAAAGAAAAAGTTGAATATAGCTTAAAGACTAAAGGAGAATTGTATTTCAGGTTCAACTCAAACTCCAAGGATAGAATTAATGATCTTGGGAAACACATATCTATTGATAATGTGTTGAACCGCATATTTTATTTTGAGGTTTATGCTTATGCAAACTCCGAAGAGATGGATTACTTTTCAAAGCAAGGAATTGAATTTGAATTACTGAAGCATCCGGGTGATGCTGAGAATATTATCACATCCGATAATATAGAACAAATCACGGCATGGGATGTATATCCGACTTACCCTGCATACGTAACGATGATGAGCAATTTTGCGGCTGCATATCCTAATCTTTGCAGGATTCACAATGCAGGCACAACGGTTCAGGGAAGACAACTACTATTTGCAGTGATAAGCGATAGTGTAAATTTCAGAAAACCAAAACCGAGGTTCATGTACACGTCTTCAATGCACGGTGACGAGACAACAGGATATGTATTAATGCTAAGGCTTATTGACACACTATTAAGCGGGAACGGGAGCAATGCATTAATAACAAACCTTGTAAAGAACTGCGAAATATGGATTAATCCTCTCGCGAATCCCGACGGAACTTACCACGGAGGAGATAACACTGTAACGGGTTCATGGAGATATAATGCAAATTCGATAGACATTAACAGAAACTTCCCCGACCCGGTGGCGGGACCGAATCCAACAGGAACGTGGCAGCCAGAAACAATTGCAATGATGAATATAATGAGACAGTTCAATTTTACTTTATCAATGAACTTTCACGGAGGAGCTGAAGTGTTTAATTATCCATGGGATTGCAAAGCTGCACTTCATCCAGACGACGCATGGTATATAAATCTTGGAAGAAGGTATGTAGATACTGTTCACAGATATTCACCTTCATCATATCTTGATGATAATTTGGGATATCCCAACATCCCCGGGATAGTTAACGGTTATTCGTGGTATTACGTTTACGGCGGGAGACAGGATTACATGACATATTTTGCCGGAGGGAGAGAAGTTTGTCTCGAAATATCAAGCACAAAACTGGTACCTCAGGCGAACCTTCCAACTTACTGGAATTACAATTTCAGGTCATTCCTTTATTTTATTAAAGAGACTTTGAACGGAGTTCGCGGCATTGTTACAGACTCTGTTTCGGGTGCGCCCATCAAAGCAAAAATATACACGGTCGGGCAAAACGATTCGACATGGATTTATTCGGATTCAGTATGCGGTGATTATCACAGAATGCTTGCTCCCGGCACATATTCATTAACTTTTACTGCTCCAAATTATTTTTCAAAAACGATTACCGGAATACAAGTTTTCATGGATTCAGCGGTTACGTATAACGTAAAGCTTAAATCTACATTTACAGGAATTAATCCCACCGAGGTTACGATAAGTAGTTTTGGGCTGTATCAAAACTATCCGAATCCATTCAATCCAGAGACGAATATAAGTTTTGATCTTAAAGAAGCATCACGGGTAGTTTTAAAAATCTTTGATGTATCAGGAAAAGAGGTTTCATTATTAACAAACGAATTTTATACGGCAGGTAATCATACGATAAGATGGAATGCCTCAGAGTTCCCGAGCGGAGTTTACTTCTACAAGATACAAGCAGGTAATTACAGCGGTGTAAAGAAAATGCTGCTGGTAAAGTAATAGAAAATTTAGATAAACTACAACGGGGCTGACAGCCCCGTTTTTATTATATACAGAATATATATTTATAATTATTCTACAGTAACGCTCTTAGCAAGATTTCTCGGCTGGTCAACATTACAGCCGCGAGCTGCAGCAACGAAGTAAGACAGGAACTGCAATGGAATTACATTAAGAATCGGTGCAAACAGAGCGAGAGTCTTTGGAACTCTTAATACATAATCGGCATAGGCATTAATGTTTTCGTCGCCGTCGCTCGCAAGAGCTATAATCTTGCCTTTACGTGCTTTTACTTCTTCTATGTTTGAAATAATTTTATCATAAGTTCTATCCTGAGGAGCTATAAAAACAACGGGCATGTTTGCATCGATAAGTGCAATAGGTCCATGCTTCATTTCGGCTGCTGGATACCCTTCAGCATGAATGTATGATATTTCTTTTAATTTCAAAGCACCTTCCAACGCGACAGGAAAATTGTATCCCCTGCCGAGGTATAAAAAATTATCTGAATTCTTAAAAACATCCGCAACTTTTTTTACTTCATCTTTCAGAGCAATCATCTGACTAATTTTTTCGGGTATTTGCTTTAGCTCATCGGCAATTTCGATTAAAGATTCACGGGAAAGAGTGTTCCTTGCTTCGGACAGCATCATAGTAATAAGTGCCAGAGACATAACCTGACATGTAAATGCTTTTGTTGAGGCTACACCGATTTCGGGTCCAGCATGGATGTAGGTTCCTGCATCGACTTCTCTTGCAATTGTGCTTCCGATAACGTTTACGATACCGACAGTAGTAGCGCCAAATTTCTTAGCTTCCCTTAAAGCAGCGAGAGTATCGGCAGTTTCACCGCTTTGACTAATCGCAATAATAATATCGTCTTTATTTATTATAGGTCTTCTATACCTGAATTCAGAAGCATACTCAACCTCAACCGGTATCCTGCAAAACTGCTCAATCATGTACTCTCCAACAAGAGCCGCATGCCATGCTGTTCCGCAGGCGGTAATAATAAATCTTTTTGCATTCAGCATCTTTTCAAATACTGAATCCAGACCGCCGAGCTTTGCAACACCCGTTTCAAAATTAATTCTTCCCCTGTAGGTGTTTTGAATAGTATCGGGCTGTTCGCAAATCTCTTTAAGCATGTAATGTTCGTAACCGCCTTTTTCAATCTCATCAACAAGGAAATCTATTTCGTGTGTTTCTCTGAAAATTCTTACGTCGTGAATGGTTTTCATTTTAAATCCATTCTTGGTAATTATCGCCATATCACCGTCTTCCAGATAAACTACATTTTTAGAATAATTGATAACAGCTGATGCGTCGGATGAAACGATGGTTTCTTCTTTACCCACGCCAAGTAATAGCGGGCTGCCGTTTCTAGCGACAACAATCTTATCAGGTTCTTTAGCACAAAGACAAGCTAAACCGTAAGTGCCCTCAACATCATTCAAAGCTAAGCGAACTGACTCTTCAAAATTATTAGTTTGTCTGAAATAATAATTAATCAGGTTGGCAAGAATTTCTGTATCCGTATCGGTAGAAAACGAGAAACCTTCTTCAGCAAGCTTTGACTTCAGAATCTTATAATTTTCTATGATTCCATTATGCACGATGATAATATTCTCATCCATATCAAAATGTGGATGTGCATTAACGTCATTAGGTACTCCGTGTGTAGCCCACCTTGTATGACCGATACCAATCGAACCCTGGAATAGATCTTTATCAATTGCGTCATGCATTTCACCGACTCTACCTGCTTTTTTGAAATTCAGAATTCTGCTTTCGTCGTTAATAATCGACACTCCTGCGGAGTCATACCCCCTGTATTCAAGTCTTTTCAAACCTTCGATAATTATAGGCAGAGAGTTTTTCTTACCTATATAACCTACAATTCCACACATATTTTGATAGATTTAGTTTTATTTTTTATAAAATAGTAATTAAATAATTATCAATCAATTTAATCCTAATATTCAAATTACAAATTATTTCCGATTAACTTTTTGATTAGTTCATCAACTTTTACACTATCAGCCTCAGCATTAAAATTCAGAATAAGCCTATGCCTTAAAACAGAATCGGAAACTGACTTTACGTCTTCTCTTGAAGGTGTGTACCTGCCCTCTATTGCCGCGAGAGCTTTTGCACCGAGGATTAAATACTGTGAAGCTCTTGGACCTGCTCCCCATCTTATATAATCTTTGACAAATTGTGGAGATGATGGCGATTCCGGTCTTGTTTTATTTACAACTTCAACAGCATACTTCATTAATTCATCCGATACAGGAACCTTTCTAACGAGGTCCTGAAAATCAATAATTTCTTCGCGATGGAAAATAGGCTGAACGTTATGCAGACCGACACCTGTTGTTCTTTTAACGATTTCAATCTCATCATTTACTGAAGGATAACCAAGCCAGACATTGTACATAAACCTATCAAGCTGTGCTTCCGGCAGAGGATAAGTTCCTTCCTGTTCTATAGGATTCTGTGTAGCAAGGACAAAGAAAGGTTCTTCTAGTGAATAAGAGACCCCGCCGGCTGTAACTTTATGTTCCTGCATAGCCTCGAGCAAGGCTGATTGAGTTTTAGGCGGTGTTCTGTTTATTTCATCCGCAAGAATCATGTTTGCAAAAACAGGTCCTTTCAAGAATTTAAATCTCTTGCTGCCTGCGCCATCTTCATCAAGTATTTCAGTACCGACAATATCCGACGGCATAAGGTCGGGAGTAAACTGAATTCTGCTGAATTTGAGTTCAAGTGCTTCAGAAAAAGTTTTGACAATGAGTGTTTTAGCAAGACCCGGGACACCGATCAGCAGGCAATGCCCTTTCGAGAGTATTGTTATAATAATATCCTGCAGAACCTTCTTTTGACCTACAATTATTTTTTCGACCTCAGAATCAAGAAGTTTATATTTTCTGTTCAGTTCTTCAATCTTTTCGGCATCTGATATATTATTGTTCATTATATTTACTTAATTTTATTTATTATTTCCACATTTCCGAATTTACTGCACTGCTTTTCAAGCTTGTTTATATTACCAACTGCTACAAATTTCAGCTTATCGGGGTGCAGGTATCTTAAGGCTGTTTCTTTAACTTTTTCTTTAGTAGTATTATTTACAGTACTAAGGTAAGTATCGAAATAGTCTTTTTCAAATCCGTACAATTCCATCGTCATCAGTTTTCCCGATACCGCGTTGGAAGTTTCAAGCTGCAAGGGATAATTCCCCGAAATGTAATTCTTTGCATTTTCCATCTCTTCATCACTAACAAAATTTTCCCTAATATCATTTAATTCTTTTAATATTTCTTCAATTGCAAATCCCGTTTTCCCGGTATTAATTTCAGTTTCAATAGTGAAATCGCCTGAATGCATTTTAGCGTTAAAAGACGACCTTGCACCATAGGTTAAACCGTTTTTTTCTCTAAGGTTTTTATTAATCCGTGAAACGAATGAACCACCCAGCAGAGTGTTTAAGAATGATACATAAATATAGTCATCATTGTTTCGTTTTATACCGGAATGTCCTAAATACAGGCTTGTCTGCGAGGCATCCTTTTTCTCTTTTAAATAAAATACACCTTTGCCGTTTTCTGTATCTTTAAAATTGAAATTATCAACATGAAAATCTTTAGATACATTTGCAAATTTTTGTTCAAGGGTATGGATTATATTTTCTTCGTCAAAATCACCGACAACGGCAACGACAATATTTTCTGTATTGTAGTATTTTTCTGAGAACTCCTTTAAATCCTTAACAGTAATTCTTTTCAGCGATTCAACGTAACCGTCGGGGTCATACTGATAAGGTGTATCTTTGTAATGATTGTATTTGAATATTCTTTCGGCAAGATATGAACCTTCATCCTGCATTGATATAAGCGAATTAATTATTTGCTCTTTTTTACTATTTAATTCGTCATTGGGATAAGTTGAATTTAAAATCATGTCCGAGATTAAATTCAGGAGAGTCATCGAATTATCCTTATATGAAGTAAGGGATAAAAATGTACCGTCATACCCAAAACCTGAAGCAAAAAGTGAACCCGTTACGTCAATATTCTCTGCAATCTGCAAAGCGTTTAAGTGCTGAGTTCCTTTAGACAGCAGTTCTCCGGTTAGTGTTGCAGTACCCGCTTTATACCCATCCGTGAAATAATCATTATACGAACCAGCTTTTATCATAATCCTTACCGTAGTAACGGGATATCTATTGTCATTAACAAGATAAACCTTAATACCGGATGACAGGTTAGTTTTCTTGAATTCGGGGAAATGAATATCTCCTGAAGGTTTCACAACGGGTATTTTTGTCCTGTCAATCATAACTGCACCTTCTTCCCGGGAATATAATTCAGAACAACTCTTTTGTTAACGTCAAGATATTCTTCTGCGTACTTTTTAATATCCTGATTACTGATATTTTCGAATATTTTTATTTCGTTGTTAATCATTTCGCAATCATTGAAAAATAGTTTATAGAAAGCAAGATGATTAGACAAATTCATCGATTGCTGAATTTTGAGATAATATGAGGTCAGGACTTTGTTTACAGACTTCCTGATTTCGAAATCCGTCAAACCGTTCTTTTTGAGATTTGAAATAATGTTATCCATACTTTTCGAGACCTGAGACAACTTTACACCTTTATTTAGAAAACTATTGAAGCTGAAAATGCTCTCGAACTCCATTCCCTGATTCGAAAGGTATGATTCTGTAGTCAAATCAGTTCTTACAAGAGACCTGTAAACATTTGAACTTTCGCCCGAAGAAAGACCGACGCACATGAGCCTGAATGCATAGAATTCTTTCGTTCCCAAAGCGGGAGTCCTGTACATGATAAATCTTGCTGGAAGTGTTATGTTATCTTCGATTTCATCTTCAATTTCATTTTCAATAATCTCTTCTGAATATGATCTTTCAGCCATATTTGCATTTGTTTTTATACTGCCGTAATAACTATCCGCTAAATCATAAGTCTCGTCGTAATCTATATCTCCAACAACGGTTAAGACCATGTTAGCAGGATTATAAAAACTGTTATAATAGTTTTCAATATCATTTAAAGTAAAATTCTTAATATGATTCTCATCGCCAATAATCTCCCATCTGTACCCGCTCTTTCTAAAAAGTCGTTTTGCACTTTCGTATTCAAGCGAACCAAAGGGTGAATTATCGTGAGTCTGCATTTTTTCTTCAATCACGACCTTTTTCTGAACTTCAAGCCCCTCTTCGGTAACAGGAAAGCTTGCATACCTGTCCGAATCAAGCCACATTCCAAGTTCCAGCTTTGATGAAGGAATTGTCAGATAATAACTCGTATAATCCTGAGTTGTGAATGCATTGCTTTCGCCCCCGTTTGCATGCAGAATTTCATCGAACTTACCTTCGGGAATATTCTCCGAACCTGAGAACATAAGATGCTCAAGAAGGTGGGATATACCCGTCTTATTCGGGTCCTCATCTTTTGAACCGACATGAAAACATGAATTTATAATTACGTTAGGAATCTCAGATTTCCTGCACATAACAAGCCTAAGCCCGTTGTTTAAAACCGCTTCTTTGTAAATAATCATAGTTTATCTGAACTTATTACAATCAATTATTATTTTATATTTTGAGTATGAATATTTTATAAAAATGCTTAAATTACTTCATAAAAGAAACAGAAACAGTATATTATTAAGCTAATTTTAAAACGCATATAGAAATATTTTTACAGTTTGTTAATCAATTACATTAAGAATAATATGAAATTCAAAAAGGCAGTATATGCGTTTATATTCCTTGCAGCTCTATTTGTTATTGCTCTGCCGGATGCCTATTCCCAGTTTGGCAAAAACAAAGTGCAATATAAGGTTTTTGACTGGAAATTTATACAATCAAAACACTTTGACGTTTATTTTTCTCAGGGCGGTTATGATCTGGCTGTTTACACTGCATTCGTAGCTGAATCTTCTCTTGCTTCGCTTACAAGAAATCTGGAACATAATATATCAAACAGAATTCCGTTAGTTGTTTTCAATTCTCACAATGAATTTCAGCAGAATAACGTAATCGATGAATTCCTTCCTGAAGGTGTCGGCGGTGTAACGGAGCTGTTCAAGAACAGAATTCTTGTCCCCTTTGAGGGGAATTATGATCAATACAGACATGTGATACATCACGAACTATTTCATGCTTTCATGAACGATATGTATTACGGCGGCTCTATACAAAATGTCATCTCAAAAAATATAACTTTAAATGTTCCGCTCTGGTTCAGCGAAGGAATGGCTGAATATCAAAGCCTGAACGGACTGGACAAAGAGACTGATATGTTCATTAGAGACGCAGTATTGAATAATTATCTTCCTCCGATTGAGTACAACGACGGATATCTTGCTTACCGAGGAGGGCAGAGTTTTCTTTCTTTTATTGCCGATACTTACGGCGATTACAAAATGAGTGATTTAATGAGTAATATTAAAAGCCTTAATGATGTTGATATGGCGTTCAGGGAGACGTTTAAATTAAGTATCGAACAGCTTTCGGAAAAATGGCTTAAGGAACTTAAGAAAGCACACTGGCCTGAAATTGCAAAAAGAGAAGACGTTAAAGATTTCGCAAAGATGCTTACGAACCACGAAAAAGACGGAGGTTTTTACAACATAGCACCGACTATTTCACCCCGCGGCGATAAGTTTGCTTTTATATCAAACAGGGACGATTTCTTTTCCGTTTTCTTAGCAGATGTAAACAACGGTCAAATACTCGATAAAATCCTGCAGGGCAACAATACGAATAATTTTGAAGAGCTTCAGGTTCTGACACCCGGATTGTCATGGTCGCCGGACGGAAAAGAGCTTGCTATAAGCGTAAAAGCGGGAGATAAAGATGCAATCTTTTTAATTAATGCCGATGACGGTGATGAAAGATGGCTTCCCGTGGAACTAAACTCAATCTCTTACGTTGAGTGGTCGCCCTTTAAGAACATAATTGCTTTTGTCGGAACAAACACGAAGCAATCCGACATTTATACCTATGATATCAAAAGTAATAAACTGACAAACCTGACAAATGATATTTTCTCTGACCTCGGACCAAGTTGGTCACCCGATGGGAAGTACATTTATTTTAGTTCTGACAGGGATAATTATTTAAATAGGGACAGTATTCCTGAGAATTTTGAGATGTGGAATCATGACGTTGACAGGAAAGATGTTTACAGAATTGAAGTATCAAGCGGTATTATCGAAAGAATTTCAAACTCAAAAGATACAAAGAACGGCTCGGTTACTTTTAATGAAAAAGGCGATAAGGTTCTTTATGTTTCCGATAGAAACGGAATATCAAACATATACATGGGACATTTTGATTCTTTAGGAAATTACACAGAGAAACCCATTACAAACTCTATTAGTCCTATAGACCAGCTTTCGCTCTCACGGGACTCAAAGAAACTATTATTTGTTTCTTTAAATCAGGGAGGTTATGATATTTATTCTATGGATAATCCCTTCGATAAGAAGCTTGACATTGACACATTACCCCCTACACAGTTTGTACTGAAACTTAATGAATCAAGAAAAAATCTTGCACTTGACCACAAAGCAGACAGTCTTTTGAACGATACTTCTTTTGCCAAAGCTGATACGCTGTTATCCGACACTCTTTTTGCTAATTCGTTTTTGAGAGATAGTACAAGAATAAACTCTGAATCAATTAAAGATTCTATTTCGAATAGCACAAAAACAGATTCCAGTAGTCTATATGGCAGTAATATCAAGCTAAAATTCAACACTAAGAAAGACAAGGAAGATTTATTCTCCGATAAGTTTGATTCCATATACACATCAAACAGCAATTTCAAGATAGAGAATAACACTAATGATGACGGCTCTTTTAGAATTAATAACTATAAAATTAAATTCACACCCGACCTGGTTTACGGAAATGCGATGTATTCTTCTTACTACGGTGTTCAGGGAGTAGCACAGATATCATTAAGCGACATGCTGGGAAATCACAGGATAACTTTTCTGACGTCAATGGTTATAGACCTTAAAAACAGCGATTATGCTGCTGCTTATCAGTACCTGGCAAAAAGAATTGATTATGGTTTTGGACTCTACCACACTGCAAGGTTTGTGCTTTACCAGAACCCAAATTCACCATACAGCGAATTATACCGCTACAGAACATACGGTGCAGATATAAATATTTCATACCCTATTAATAAATTCAGAAGAATTGATGCCGGTCTTTCATTGATGCGAATATCAAGAGAGAACCTGGATAACGGGAATGAACCGATGAATTACAAATATCTGATATCTCCCTCTATAAGCATGGTTTTTGATAATACTCTTTTCGGTTACATATACCCTGAAAGAGGAGAAAAGTACATTATAACGGCACTTGCATCGCCTTATCTTGGAAGCGAGAGCTCTGAGTTCTATTCATTAATAGGTGATTTCAGGAAATATTTTAAACTTGGAGATAATTACACGTTCGCTATGAGGTTTAACGGCGGAGCCAGCTTTGGATTGAATCCTCAAAAGTTTTATCTTGGAGGAATAGATAACTGGATAAACTGGCAGTTTGAAAATAGCGTAATACCTTTCGGAGAAAGTATTGATAACTATGCTTTTGCCACTCTGGTAACTCCTATGAGAGGATTTAATTTTAATGCACAATCAGGCTCGAAATTTGTTCTCGCTAACGTTGAGCTCCGATTCCCTATTTTCAAATACCTCATACTTGGGGCTTTACCTCTTGGATTCCAAAACATAATGGGTGCATTTTTTATTGATGCAGGTTCAGCATGGAATGATACAAAGAAATTACAATTTGTTGGGTCCAGTCCATCAGGAAGGGCAAAAACTAAAGACCTGTTAATTGCTCCCGGTTTTGGTGCGAGAATCGTATTTCTTGGATTCCCCGTCAGGTTCGACGTTGCATGGAGGTATGACCTGCAAAAGTTCTCCGACCCGCTGTACATGTT
>CAZVCC010000033.1:28460-36257 GCA_964626015.1 uncultured Ignavibacteriaceae bacterium | reverse complement strand
TACGCATGGTGGGGTTTCTTTCCGCTTTATTGGAAGCTGCTGAAATCCGTCCCGGCTTTGCAATTGATAGGTCACAGAATTATATGGTCGTTTATTTCGCTGATTACTGTCATTCTAATCTTAAAACAGTGGAAGTCATTCAGGGAATCAATCTTTGTCTTTAAAACATTCAGGATTTATCTCCTCGCCGCAGTGCTTATCGGCTTAAACTGGTTCCTGTACGTCTGGGCAGTGAATGCAGGTTATATCGTCGAGACCAGTCTCGGATATTTCATCAACCCTCTAATCAGTGTATTGCTCGGTGTTTTATTCTTTAGGGAAAAATTAAAGCTCTGGCAGTGGATACCTATTCTTCTCGCGGCAAGCGGAGTTCTGTACATGACAATCTCAATAGGGCAGCTTCCCTGGATTGCTTTAATACTTGCCTTCTCATTCGGGTTCTACGGAATGATAAAGAAGATTGCACCGCTCAGCTCTTTGCAGGGCTTGACACTCGAAACAGTTATACTACTCATCCCTGCTCTCGTTTATTTAATCTATTCGGAAAATACAGGCGAGGGTGCTTTCTTGCATCAGGGTTTGTTCACTGATTTCCTGATTGTCCTTGCAGGCATAATAACAACAATACCTTTACTCCTATTCGCCTCTGCCGCAAAAAGAATACCCCTTTCATACATAGGCGTACTGCAGTACATAGCACCAACAATTCAGTTCCTGCTCGGTGTATTAGTCTTCAAAGAATCGTTTTCCGTAAATCAATTCATCGGCTACTCTGCAGTTTGGATAGCTCTGATAATTTTCGGCTTGAATAGTTTTGCGTCCTATCGGGCAAAATCTGTCTCACCCGTGGAAATGGATTAAATAATAATGGACTTTTGTTTTTTAAATTGGAACTGAAATAAGGGTACTCAATTTCCCCTACATAATTTTATATATTGATTAATCCTAATTATATTGATATTTTAATATAACTTAAGCAGTAATTATAATACTACATGTTTGTAATTACCGCATAAGTGAAGATTAATCATTAACTTAAATACAGGAGATTAAAATGGAAGAAAACAAAATGGCTAAAGGTCTTATGATGGGCTTTTTAGCTGGAGGAATCGTTGGTGCTGTTGTTGCATTGCTATACGCACCTAAGGCAGGAAGAGAATTAAGAAACGATATTCGAATCAAGAAGGATGAATTCATAGACGATACTTCAGAGTATATGAAGATTGCTAAGTCTAAAGCAAGCGACCTTATTAACGACGGTAAGAAAAAATCCGAACAGATTATTAAGGATGCTAAAGAAAAAGCAACTTCACTTCTCGACGATGCTAATTCGGTTCTTAGCGATGCAAAAACCAAAGCCACTGAAAAATTCGGTGTAGCTAAGGAAAAAATCACCGTTGAAAGCGAAAGAATCAAAGATGCTTTCAAAGCGGGTGTTGATGCGTACAAAGACGAAAAATCCAAAGGTATTTAATCTTAAATTTTAAAAATTGACACTCGAAGTCTTAAATATTGTTTCTGTAATTATTCAGATTATTCTCTTTGTCGTACTTATTTTTGCAGTCTTTGCATTGTCCGCTTATGTAAAGTCCCTCATGCAAAGGGTCGAGACTCTGCAGGATGAGTTTAACAAGTTCAAGGTTAAGGTTGATCCTTTAATCGATGATACAAAAGTATTGATTCAAAGGGTAAACAAAATTGCCGATAAAGTTGACGATAATGTTGTTCATTTAACTAAAGCAGTTGAAAAAGTAAAAACTGCTATCGATGACGTTGTTGATTTCAAAGACAAAATCGTCAGAAAAGCTGAGCCGCCTATTATTGACACTATTACAGCATTTTCGGCAATCGTTAAAGGTATTAAGGTCTTCTCAGAGACTTGGAAATCCAAACGACCCGGGAAACATTTTATCAAACACGATGATGAACTGCTGTTTGATGCGGGAAGCGATAACGATTATGAACTTGAAAAAGAATACGACGATATAAATAAAGAACTGAATGAAGTCAGAAAGAAACTTGAAGAGATGAAGAGAGTCTAATCTCTCACACTCTTTATATGTATTTTGTAAGGTTAATTGCTGTAAAGCAATTAACCTTTATTATTTTTAATCTGAATTGATACTGGACAGTGATCGCTTCCTTGTACATCTGCATGTATGTTAGCTTTAGCAATATTCTTAACAAAACTGTTTGATACCATAAAGTAATCTATCCTCCAGCCGACGTTCCTTTCCCGTGCTCTTGTAACCGTGTCCCAGTATGTGTAGTTCTCCGGCTCTTTGTTGAATTCACGGAAGACATCCGTGTAACCGAGATTGATAATCTTGTCTATCCATTCACGTTCTTCGGGCAGAAACCCGGAGTTCGTTTCATTCTGTTTTGGTCTTGCCAAATCTATTTCTTTGTGTGCTGTGTTGTAATCTCCTGTTACTATAACTCCTTTTCTCGAAAAGTATTTTCTCTGCAGAAGGAAAAACAGCTCATCATAAAAACCAAGCTTGTATCTTACTCTCTCAGGTCCTCTACCTCCGTTTGGAAAATAACAATTCGCCAGTACATAATCTTTAAATTCAAGTATGATGCATCTGCCTTCATCATCATAATAATCATTTCCTATTCCTATCGAAATATTTATCGGTTCCATCCTTGTATAAACTGCAACACCTGAATATCCCTTCTTCTTTGCAGAATGAAAATACGATGTGTACCCTTTTATTTCCTTCAGCTCACCCGGCAGTTGTTCAAAGTGTGCTTTAGTTTCCTGAAGACAAAGTATGTCAGGTTTTGCAGCTTTCATCCAGTCAAGAAAACCCTTCTTATGAGCTGCTCTGAGCCCGTTCACATTCCACGAATATACTGTAGTATTTTTTAATTTTGCCATTTAACAAGATAATAATTATTATATTCATTTTTTATTCCATTTCTTTTACAAATCGAAAGAATTATTTTTGATAGATTTTAAATTAATATTCTATTCAGATATGGGTGTCCATAAATTAGATAGTTTCTTTAATCCCCGTAGAATTGCTATTACTGGTGTATCCATTAATCCAAACAGCGTCAGCGGAAAAGTCGTTACAAACCTCGTCGGAAGCGGATTTAAAGGTGTTGTGTATCCCGTGAATCCTGATGCCGAAGCTGTCTTTGGTATTCCTTGCTATAAAAGCTTAAGCAGCCTGCCCAAAGTTCCTGACCTCGTAGTAATTTGTAACGCTTCAAAAGAAGTGCCCGATGTGGTTGAGACGGCTGGTGAATCTGGGGTAAGAAATATTATAATCATGTCCGCAGGTTTCAAAGAAATCGGTGCCGAAGGACACGAACTCGAAGAAAGAATTAAAACATGTATTAAAAAGTATAACGGCTTAAGAATCCTCGGTCCGAATTGTCTCGGGATTATCGTTCCAAGTCTTAATCTTAATGTAAGCTTTGCATCGGGTATTCCTAAATCAGGGAATATAGCTTTTATTTCCCAATCGGGTGCATTGTGTACATCAGTCCTTGATTGGGCTATTGAGAAGAAAATAGGTTTCTCATACTTTATTTCAATCGGAAATACTCTCGATGTCGATTATTCAGACCTTATAGACTTCATAGGTGAAGACGACAAAACGAAATCAATAGTGCTTTATATTGAGTCTGTTCGGCAGGCAAGAAAGTTCATGACTGCTGCACGTTCGTTCGCACGTACCAAACCTATTGTTGCTTATAAAGCAGGCAGATTTCCCGAATCGGCTAAAGTTGCCGCTTCCCATACAGGTGCTATGGCTGCCGAAGATGCTATTTATGATGCTGCCTTCAAAAGAATGGGAGTTACAAGAGTTTTTGATATTGGAGAAATATTTGATGTTGTAGAGCTGATTGGCAGAAACAGAATCCCTAAAGGTGCGCGGCTGGGAATAGTCACAAATGCAGGCGGTCCGGGCGTTATGGCTGTGGATGCGCTTATAGCCGAAGATGGAATTCTTGCTCAGCTTAGCGATGAGACATATAAAAAACTAAACGAAAGTCTTCCTCCTTACTGGTCAAAAGGGAATCCGGTCGATGTTCTCGGGGATGCTAACTCTAAACGAATAGCAAAAGCCGCACAGATTTTGTTTGAAGATAAAACTATTGATGCTGTTCTTGTTATTCTAACTCCTCAGGCAATGACTAATCCTGCCGCAGCGGCTTCTGAATTGAGTAAGATAACTGAAGCTCATAAGAAACCTCTTCTTGCTGCATTCCTCGGAGGTGAAAAGATTAAAGAAGGAGTCAGAATACTGAATGATAATGGAATTCCTGTTTACTCAACTCCTGAACAGGCAGTTCGTGCTTTTATGAAACTCGTTACTTATTCGAGAAACCTTGAACTGCTTTATGAAACACCCGAGGATATAAACGTAAAATTCTCTCCAGACCGAGATAAACTTAGATTCAGTTTTGATTCGTTGATACCCGATAAAACAAACATCCTTTCTGAAAGTTTATCAAAGTCTATTCTTGAAGCTTATGGAATTACCGCATCTAAACCATACAAAGTAACAGCGTTAAGAGATTTGAAAAAATCTGCTGAAATCGTCGGCTATCCCTTAGTTATGAAAGTGGATTCACAGGATATCTCGCATAAGTCTGATGTCGGCGGAGTTGTCCTGAATATTGAAGATTATGAAATGCTTTCAGCAGCTTACGTCAGAATGATGAACAATATTAAGGAGAAATTACCGGATGCAAAGGTTGATGGTGTATCACTTCAAAAGATGATTAAGTTTAAAGATTCTGTGGAACTTATTCTTGGAATTAAACGTGACGAGACATTCGGCACTGTTATAATGGTCGGTATGGGTGGAACGGGCGCTGAGTTGTTTAAAGATAGGGTCATTGGTTTCCCTCCTCTGAACGAAAGCCTCGCCTATAATATGCTTGCGTCTCTTAAAATATTTCCTTTGCTCAAAGGTTATAGAGGCAGTAAACCAGTAAATCTGGATGTGCTTATCGAAACTCTTATTAGACTATCATATCTTGCAGCCGACTACCCGGAAATTACTGAACTTGATATAAATCCGTTGCTTGCACACAGTGAAGGTGCTATTGCACTCGACGCAAGAGTTGTGGTTGATAAATCACTGTCTGCTTACGGTGAACATGATTACAATCATCTCGCTATTAAACCCTATCCGGATGAGTATATCAGAAAGATTAAATTAAACGACGGAAAGGAAGTAACGTTCCGACCTATTAAACCTGAAGACGAACCAATGTGGATTGAACTCCTCGCGAACTGTTCTAAAGAATCAATCTATTCAAGGTTCAGGTTCTTCTTTCAATGGGATTCGCATGAAGTTGCCGCTCGATATTGTTACATTGACTACGATAGGGAACTCGCTATTGTCGCCGAAATAGTCGAGAATGGAAAAAGAAAATTAATCGGTGTCGGAAGATTAATTGCTGACCCTGACCATGAAAATGTTGAATACGCAATATTAATTATGGATTCATTCCAGAACAAAGACTTAGGTGGACTTTTAACGGACTACTGTTTTGAGATTGCTAAGAAATGGGGCTTGAAGCGAATCGTTGCACAAACAACTTCCGATAATAAGCGTATGATTGCTGTTTTCGAAAAGAGAGGTTTCAACATTGATTTTGACCCCCGCTCATCTTTAGTCGAAGTATCAAAACCATTGGATAATATAAATTAAAAAATACTACTTATGAATACTGACTTTAATAAATTCTTCTATCCGAAATCTATAGCCGTTGTAGGTGCTTCTTCAAAAGAAGGAACGCTTGGGTATGAACTGCTTGGCAACTTACTGAAATTTGGGTATAAAGGTAAACTTTACCCAATTAATCCAAAAGCAGATACTATTCATGATTTGAAATGCTATAAATCATTATCAGATATTGAAGATGCTGTTGACCTTGCAGTTATAATGCTCGGCAAGAATTTAGTCCTGCAGTCAATTGATGAATGCAAAGACAAGAATATTGATTCCGTAATAGTAATTACGGCAGGCTTTAAAGAAGTAGGTGAAGAAGGTGTTACACTCGAACAGGATTTAATGTCTAAGGTTAAGAAATATGGTATGCGTTTGGTCGGTCCGAATTGCATGGGCATTATTAATACAAAGAGTGATGTACTGATGAATGGTACGTTTATTAAAGGAACTCCCGTTGCAGGCGGAATTGGATTTGTTTCACAAAGCGGAGCTCTCGGAGCTGCTGTATTAAAGATTATTGAGAAGTTCGATATCGGGTTTTCTCAGTTTCTTAGTATCGGAAACAAAGCCGACGTTTCGGAAAACGACCTTATTGAATACTGGAAAACCAATAAGGACGTTGGAGTTATTACTGCATATCTTGAATCCTTCTATGACTCAAAAGAATTTCTGAATATCTGCAGGGATGTTACTAAACATAAACCTGTTATAGCAATAAAAGCAGCAAGAACATCCGCAGGTATGAAGGCTGCCTCGTCTCATACTGGAGCTCTTGCGAGTGCTGACACAATTGCTCAGACTCTTTTTGAACAGTCAGGCGTTATTAGAGTTGATTCAGTCGAAGATATGTTCAATCTTGCAAAAGCTTTTGACAGAGCAAAACTTCCTGCCGGTAATAGAGTCGGTATTCTTACTAATGCAGGTGGTCCTGCAATACTTACCGTTGATGAGGCGGATAAATGTGTGCTCGATGTAGTTAATCTTTCTGAAAACACAAAGAGTAAATTAAGGGAAATAGTCCTTCCCGAAGCATCAGTTAATAATCCTGTTGACTTGCTTCCTCCCGCAAATGCTCAGGTATACGGCAAAGCCGCTGAAATAATGCTCGCGGATGAAAATGTCGATGCCGGTATTTTAATACTCGGTCCGCCTTTGATGTACGATACAGTCGAGATAACAAAGAATTTATGCGAAGCGGCTAATAAAAGCGGTAAGTGTGCAATCGTTGTGGTAATGTCTCAGGATGAAATAATTGCTGATGTTGCAAAAGTTGCTCCTGAACGCCCGCCTGTATTTAACAGTGCCGAGAAAGCCGCATGGGCAATAGGTGAAATGCTGAAATATAAGAAGCATAAGGAAGTACAGGACGGTGCTATTAAGAAATTCAATGTTAACAGCAAAGGTGTTAAAAGTATTATTAAAAAATACAAAACAGGTAACGTATATCTTGATTTTAACGATGTGTATGATATCTTGAATCATTACGAAATGCCAATTGTTGAAACCAAAATCTCAAGAAATGTTCAGCAGTCTATTTATGACGCTAATCAAATTGGTTTTCCTGTAGTGGCTAAAGTCTTCGGAAGAGAACTTGTGCATAAATCTGATGTGGGTGGAGTTGTGTTGAATATTCAGGACGAAGAGGAATTGATTAATGTTGAGAGTAGGATAATTGCAGGTCTGAAAGAAAAAGGTATTGATAGCAAACTTGAAGGATTTATACTCCAGCCTTTCACAAAGATTGAGGATGGCGTTGAGACAATACTCGGTGCTTTCGAAGATAAACAGGCAGGTCATTTACTCATGTTCGGACTCGGAGGTATATTTGTCGAAGTGTTCAAAGATGTTAAATTCAGAGTTGCACCGCTTACTGATTTCGATGCTCAGTCAATGATTAAATCAATCAAGAGTTATGAGATTCTAAAAGGTATCAGAGGAAAGAAATCAGTTGATTTTGAATTTATTGAAGAGAATATTCTTAAACTTTCTCAGCTTGTTACTGATTTTCCGGAGTTCTCTGAGATAGATTTAAACCCGTTTGTATTTTCACCAAACAGGAATAAGTCAAAGATTTTGGATGCAAGAATTAAACTGA
>CAZVCC010000033.1:0-28360 GCA_964626015.1 uncultured Ignavibacteriaceae bacterium | reverse complement strand
GTATTTTCACCAAACAGGAATAAGTCAAAGATTTTGGATGCAAGAATTAAACTGAGATAAATTCATACACGTTTTATTTCTTCTTAAGAAAATAATCGTAAGCAGCTCTTGATATTTTAGCAATAATTTCTTCATTAGTTTCCATTGTTTCGTAGGAATCTGAAACAAATACTGCTATAGCAAAACTATTAACATTAGGTAACACAACTATTCCTATATCATTTGTTGCACTTGTCATACCATCTTTATTCTCAGGTCCTGTTCCCGTTTTATGGGCGACTACCGTTCCATTTGGTAATAGTCCTTTTAATCTTTTTGGTCCTGTTTTAGTTTCTGTCATTACTTCCCATAAATATTCATACGTGCTTGTTAGTATCTTTTTGTTTTTGAATTTAAAAAGTAATTCTGCTGCCGCTCTTGGTGTTGACCAGTTTTGGTACTGTACATCCCAGCTCTTATGCATTTCTTCTTCTGTAGCAGCTATTGAAATACTGCTAATATCATGTGAATACAAAAAATCATTCACAACTGCCGGTCCGCCAACAAGCCTGAACAGTAAGTCACATGCAACATTATCGCTTTCGGATACTGCGTATCGTATAAGCGCATCTATTGACAGCTCCACATTTCCCTCTGGATATTTTTCTCTAATCGGACTATAATAGGGAAGCAGATCTTCTTTCCCGATTACAATTTTGTCTATAAGTTGAATCTTTCCCTTTTCAACAAGATTCAAAACTGAAAGAGCAAGATGATATTTATAAACGCTTTGCATCGGAAATCTTTCGGTTCCGTTTATAGATAAAGTGTCATTACCATCTTCAGAACATATTGCAACGCCAACAACAGCTCGTTTATCCGTTATAATTTTTTCAATATTTTCCCTCAGAATATCCGTCTGAGAAAAAACTTCTGACACTGATATTATCATTACCAGTGTCAGTATAATTTTTCTAATCATTATTTTAAGAGAAGCATTCGCTTTGTTTGTGTAAATCCGTTTGTTATAAGTTTGTAGAAATAAACACCGCTCGCAAATCGTTCTGCGTTCCATGAAAGTTCGTATTTACCCGATGTTTGCTTTTGGTTCATCAGTACATCAATTTCATTTCCAAGAATGTCATAAACAGCAAGTTTTACGAACCCTTCTTTTGCGATACTGTATTTAATATTTGTAACGGGATTAAACGGATTCGGAAAATTTTGTTCTAATGAAAAATCATCAGCGTTTATAATTTCATTCCCAATACCTATTGCATGGTTGGTCGAAAGTCTTATATAATATAGCTCTGCCAGAGATTCCCCGTTTCCGTTTGCATTTACGTACGTTCCGGGTATTGAATCTCTTAGAGCGGTTATATTTGCATATACATTCGATGTGGTTTTATAATTACTAACAGATATACTTGGGTACGACCAATCCTTTAAAGGAAATTCTGGTGTAAATTTGTAAGGTGCTGAGAAGTTATAGTTGTTTGTTGCTTTTGCTATATAGAGTGCTTTGTAGTTTGTTGTATCGGGTGCAGTTCCGCCCCATTTATTCGTAAACGCTTGAAAAACAATCATAATAGTATTGTTGTCAGATGAAATGCCGATAGCAGGTCTGCTTAAACTCCCAAACTGGTCATTCACCCCTGTCTTTATTGAATCAGGCGATGGGATGTGAACATTTGATTTACTTGCTACTGTTATACACCTTTCAGGGTCTGTACCGGGCAGGTCAGAAGCCCAGAACATTATTTTTGCAGGAGCTTTTTGTGAGTAATTACCCGATAGCGGGTCATGATTTACCGTTTCAAATGTTACGCAAGGTGTATTGCCTTTGTATGCCAGTGAAAGTCCTCTGAATGCTGCAAGACTGTCCGCACCTGCTCCGCTAAACTTTGCTTTGAAGATTAAAAGCGGTGTGGAAAAGGTTGAACCATTATTCGTTGTTTCAATGAAATATACATCTCTGAAGTCATTTATATCGTTACCGTTTTGAATATATGCAATTCCAATTCTTCCGTCCTGTCCGAGTGCGGAAGTGTAACCTTCAGGTGAGTTATTTGCAAAATGTTTCCATGGTGTCCATGTATTAAAACCTGTTGTGAAGAAAGAAGAATCGCTTAACATGTTCTGACCCATTAAAATAAACTTAACGGGATTGGATATACTTGAAGTTAAACAAAATTTTCCGAAGAAATAATTACCCATACTCGCAGGAGGTTCGTAAGTCACAAAAGAACCAAGCCCCGGGTTTGCGTCAAAATGTACCATGTTGTGCGTCATAGGGTAACTTGCTGTTGTTCCGTAATTACAAATTACTGCCACTCCATTGCTTGCGACTGAAATAGAAGGGAATCCTGATTTACGGTCATTCACATCGGCTGTAAAGCTCCATGTATTGCCGCCGTCGCTTGAGAAATAATATTTTGTCCTGCGTCCCGGGAATGATGTTGGGTCGTTAATAGGGGACGCCATTACTACTGCATGAAGGTTTAACGGGTTTGATGGATCCTGCACAATCCACTGGGGAGTGCTGTTCGAGGCGAGGTCGTATATTGTTGTTCCGCCTGTGTTTATAAAAGATGCATTCCAGTTAACCTGTGAATATGCAAAAGAAACTGAAATAAAGAATAACAATAATACAAAAATATATTTGTTTTTCATTTTCATAGCTTTGAATTGTTTTTAATGAGTAAAAATAATTATTTCTGTATTAAGAATCACTGAAAATAAAAGCCATATTCTGCTTTGAATAGAATTAAGTTTCCAGAATAAATATATTCAATAAAAATTATGTAATTATGAAAATTGCTAAAGAATTTAGATGGGAAATGGGACACCGCCTGCCTGAACATAGTGGGCTCTGCAGGAATATTCACGGACATTCTTACAGGATGATAGTTGAAATTAATGGTGAAGTACTCTCAAACGGAATGATTATAGATTTCTACGACCTCGGTTTGATAGTAAAACCTATTCTTGAAAAACTTGATCATAGTTTCCTTGTTTATATAAAGGATAAACCCGTTTTGGATTTCTTGAAGAAATATAAAATGAAAATGGTTGTTGTTGAATATCTCGCAACTGTTGAAAATATCTGCAAAGATATTACCGAAAAGATTGTTTCTGAATTTAAAAAACAGAAAGTTAAGAATATTAGTGAGATATCAGTTAAGATATTTGAAACCCCGAATTCTTTTGCTGAAATGAACCTAAAATTGCAGTAATTTGCTGTGTCACGGATTCTGGAAATCTGCTTTCTTCTTAAGATTTAATTTTTGTTTTAAAAATTAGTTTACAATCTGTTTTCCGGCTTTATGCCATGAAATAATTCCGCCTGTTAGGTGAAATGCGTTCACTATACCCGCTTCTTTAAACATTGAAAGTGCATTTCTGCTTCTGTTTCCGCTTCTGCAGTAAATCAAATACTTTCCATCTTTGTCAAGTTCGTTAACTCGCTTCTTAAATTTAGGATCGTAGAAATTTATTAGCAGAGCTCCGTCAATTCTGGACTGGTTGTACTCTTCAGGTGTTCTTACGTCTATCACTGTGTAATTCTGTTTGATAAGCTCGTCAAATTTCTCAACATCAATGTTACCTTCATTCGAGCCAAAAATATTAAAATTAAACATCAATAATTAAATAATAAAATTAAGATAAAAATTTATGAATATGTTGATTAATGAGTCTTAAAGTAATAGTATTTTTAACAGTAAAATAATCAAAATAATTACAAAACGATTTATATTAATTTTTGCCTTCCAGGAGTTATTTTCATAAATATAAAACGAGTTTTTTTGATTTTAGGCAAGTTTAAAATCGAAATCTAAAAAATAATCTTGATTATCTACATGAATTTTCTTACATTAGTAAAGGAATAGGTTAAAAAATCTCATATTGTATTATTTTCAATCTGGAAAACTTACATAATTATTTGTCATTAAAGGAATGAAAACAAAATTATTTTCATTATCACCTCGAATATTAATCGGATCTTACATTATAATTGTAATAATTGTTATTATATATGGATTCTTATCGTACAAATCAAACGTTGAAGAAAGATATCAGCAAGTAATACGCGAACTGAGTATTCTTTCAGATTCAAAAGTTAAGAGGATACAATCTTGGAGAAATGAAAGATACGGTGATGCAGGGGTTATGATGGGAAATTCAAGCTTAATATCGGCTTATAACGATTGGCTTAAAAATCCCGGAAACGATGTATTAAAAAATGCTGTAGTTCAAATGATACTATCTTACGAAAAATATTTCAATTACAAAAATATTATTCTTTTTGATAAAAATCGTACCGTGAGACTTTCTTTGGATAGTACTAATTCGTCGTTAGACAGTACTTTAATATCAAATATCAATATCAGTATATCAGATAAAAATCCGAGTATTAGTAACCTTTTTATCGCTGATAATGATTCATCAATATATTTAGATGTTTCCGCTCCGTTTTTTATTGATGATGAATTGATAGGTGGTGTAATCTTAAGAATTGACCCTGATGATTTCCTATTTCCAGAAGTAAATAATTGGCCTGTAATTAGTAGAACTACGGAATCGCTCCTTCTTTCCGTTGTAGAGAATACAGTCGTATTTCTGAACAATTTTCGTTTTAAAGATAAAACTGCGCTTAAGTATAAAATCAAAATTAATGAAGAAAATGAATATATAACTTCAGTGAAAGCCGCAAAAGGATTACGAGGATTATCGGAAGGTGTTGATTATAAAAATTCCAGAACTATAAATGACATAAGACAAATCGAGGGTTCTCCGTGGATTTTGATTAATAAGATCGATGTTGATGAAATTTATACTCCTATTGTAGAACGTACATGGAATCAGATTCTATTCTCTTCGTTTATTCTTTTCATTTTTGGTGCAGGTCTGTTTTGGGTGTGGCACAACAGGAAAAAAACTTTGCAGATTCAAAAACTCGAAGAGGAAAAACGAATTCTTGAAATCGCAAAGAATTATGAAAAAGTTATGAAGTATGCTAATGTTGCAATGATTCTCTCTGATAGCGACCTTATCATTAGAGACGTTAATGAAAGAGCTTTGAGTCTTTATGGTTTTACTAAAAGTGAAATTATTGGAATGAGGATTAATGATTTTGTGGTCTCAGACGCTGAACAAATACCCGATGGTAACAAAGAGGAAGAAGAAAAACTTAAAGAAGGGATAATATACGAATCACTTCAAAAACGGAAAGATAATTCAACATTTTATGCCGACATAAATCTGAGCATTGTCGAAATAAACGGAAGGAATTATTATCATAGAATAATCAGCGATATCACTCAGCGTAAGTTAGCCGCTGAGAAATTACGGCAAAGCAAAGAAAACCTTCAGGAATCAAATCTTGAAAAGGATAAGTTTTTCTCAATCATAGCTCATGACTTAAGGGAACCGCTCGGAAGTTTTATGAATGTAACAAAAATGATGGATGAAAGTAAATCATCGATGTCTGAGGAGGAAATTGATGAATTTGTCAAACTTATGAAAGAATCATCAGCAAATCTTTATGGTTTGCTCGAAAATCTTCTTGAGTGGTCAACGATGAAAAGGGGACTGATAGCCGTAGAACCCAAATTAATTAATCTGAAGGAATGCCTCAGTAAGAATCTTGAAATATTAAAGGAATCAGCAGTTAGAAAGAATCTGAATTTTTCTTGTAGTATTCCGGAAGAGTTGGAAGTATTCGCTGACGAAAGGATGTTAAACGGTATTATTAGAAACCTTGGAACTAATGCGGTAAAGTTTACGCCTAAAGAGGGCAATATAATCGTCAAAGCTGAACAAACAGAAAATAGTAAAGTCTTAATCTCTATAAGTGATTCAGGTATTGGAATTCCTGAAAAAATGATTGACAATCTTTTTAATAGTTCTGTAAATACAAAACGAACAGGTACTGAAGGCGAGCCCAGTAGTGGTCTTGGTCTGATACTTTGTAAAGAATTTACAGAGAAGCTCGGCGGGGAGTTGATTATAGATAGTGAGGTTGATAAAGGTAGTACCTTTAAAATTATCTTACCGGGTAAAGAACACGAGCCGATTTCTCTTGCTGAAAAAACTAATAATGTGATTTCTGACACGATTTTTGAATAAGAATATAAGTTTGCAGCTCATTACTGTTTAAAAAATACATTTAAACTCATTTTGTAATATATTCCTGCTTTTTAATATACTTAACAAATACTGCTAATATTTTTACAATCCTTACTGATACTTGATTTCAAAAAGGATTTGTAACTTGAAAATTGAATTTATTGTTTTGAAATTGAATAAGTTTTTAGAAAAATATGAACAAAGTAAAATACCTAATATTCATTTGTACATTCTTACTATTAAGTGTGTTTACTACTGAATCATTTTCTCAAACAGGATGGTTTTGGCAAAACCCTTTGCCTCAGGGGAATAACATTAATGATATTCAGTTCGTAACCTCAAACACTGCGTACGCTTGCGGGCAGGATGGTACTGTTCTTAAAAGTCTTGATGGATGTTCAACTTGGTTTCCGCTTTCTACAGGTGTCCCTACTAACCTTAAATCAATTTGTTTTATAAATGAAAATACGGGTTGGGTTATGGGTGCTCCAAATACCGTTTTAAGAACCTATAACGGCGGCTTTACTTGGTCATCCCTTAACATCGGAAACTATACAAACATAAATTCAATTAACTTCGTAAACGCAAATACCGGATTCATAGTCGGAGCAAACGGACTTTTCCTTAAAACATCCGATGGAGGCGATAGCTGGGCTGCATCAGTTATTTCAATTTATTCATTAAGTGATGTGTTTTTTGCCGACCCGTTTTGGGGATGGGCTGTCGGTTCAGCAGGTGCAATTCTTTATACTTTCAATGGCGGCTCTAATTGGTACTGGCAAAACAGCCAGACAGGCCAGACTTTAAATTCTGTTTACTTCATAAATAGTTCCGTTGGTTATTCGGCAGGAAATTATGGAACAATTCTGCGTACAAATGATAGCGGCGCGAATTGGATTATACAAAATGCAAACACTACTAATAACCTTTTATCTGTATTTGTAAATGATTTTTACAATGCTTCTGTTTGCGGTTATAATGGTTCAATCTATAATACTACTGATGCAGGAACCGTTTGGAACCTAAAAGAAATGGGAATACAAACACCCCTGTCATCAATCAGTTTTGCAAACATTAATCAAGGTGTGTGTGCAGGACAGCTTGGTTACCTGACCCGTACATCGAATGCAGGTGTAAACTGGGTGTCTTTATCAAAAATTATTACATCCGGTTATCTGAAATCAATCAGCATTAGCGACGAAAGCGTTATCTACGCAGCGGGCGGTATCGGTACAGTTTTAAAAACAGTTAATGGCGGTTTTAACTGGAATGCCTTATCGGGTATATCAGGCATTGTTAACGCAGTGTACTTTACAGATGTTTTCAACGGGTGGGTAGCAAGTTCAACAGGTATCAGAAACACAACCGATGGAGGGTTCACCTGGAATTTACAATCTTCAAGCAATGTGAATTCAATTTTCTTCTTGAATCAGAACTTCGGCTGGGCTTGCGGAGAAAACGGTTTGATTATTGCTACAACAAACGGAGGCTTGAACTGGGTATCACAGATAAGCGGCGGTACAGGCTCTTTAAGAGCAATACAGTTCGTAAATCAAAATACTGGCTGGGCTTCTGAATCCTCCGGTCAGTTACGGAAAACTACAAATGGCGGCTCGAACTGGATTCTTGCAGCATTTGGTATTGCAGGTAATATCAGTTCGTTATTCTTCATAAATGAAAACACAGGGTGGATAGCAGGCGGAACAGGAGTAATTTCAAAGTCAACAAATGGCGGTGTATCATGGATTCCACAAAATTCCGGAATAATCTCCGATTTAAACTCAATATATTTCCCAAATTCAAGTACCGGATGGGCAGTGGGTGCAGCGGGTAAAATCCTCTGGACTTCCAATGGCGGCAGCAATTGGTTCTCTCAAAATGGTTATACGGGAAAATACTTAACATCAGTAAAATTTGTTAATCACGCAACAGGATGGATAGTCGGCGATGAAGGCACAATAATTAAAACCATTGACGGCGGCGGTACGGTCGGCATCAATACAATCTCTACCGAGGTTCCTTCCGGCTTTAGTCTAAACCAGAATTATCCAAACCCATTTAATCCTGTAACGGTAATAAGGTATGCAGTCCCAAAATATAGTTTTATCAGCTTAAAGATATTTGACGTAATGGGCAGGGAAGTCGCTTTACTCGTAAATGAAAACCAGCAAGCAGGAACATACGAATACTCATTCAATATAAACGAACATACAAACATTCCCTCCGGAGTATTATTCTACAGACTTCAATCTGAATATAATTCTCTGACCAAAAAAATGATACTCTTGAAATAAGTCTTATTTTAAAGATATTTTTTTAAACAAAAACACTCTGCCGGAAAATCAGACAGAGTGTTTCTTCATTTTTACTATTTTGTTTTAATCTATTTCTTTGAAATTATGTTTAACGCTGAGCCAGCTTTAAACCATTCTATTTGCTGCTCGTTAAACGTGTGGTTTAGTAATATATTATGGTGTGTCTTATCCGCGTGTGTTATTACGGCTTTTATTTGATTTCCGGGCGAAAAGTTGTCCAGCATTATCGTGAGTGTATCATCTTCCAGTATTAAATCATAATCGGAGGGGTTTGCAAACGTTAACGGCAGCATACCCTGCTTTTTAAGGTTCGTTTCATGTATTCTTGCAAATGATTTTACGATGATTGCTTTGCCTCCGAGGAAACGCGGCTCCATTGCCGCATGCTCGCGCGATGAACCTTCCCCGTAATTTTCTTCGCCGATTACAACCCATGGGATTCTGTTTGCTTTGTAGTCACGCGCAGTCTTTGGGACTTCCTCGTAGCTGCCTGTTACAAAGTTTTTAACGTAATTCATCCTGTCATTGAAAAAGTTTATCGCACCTATAAACATATTGTTCGAAATGTTATCCAGATGTCCCCTGAATTTCAGCCATGGTCCCGCCATCGAAATATGGTCGGTGGTGCATTTGCCCTTTGCCTTTAAAAGCAGCCTCATGTTCGAAAAATCTTTGCTGAGGTCGGGTGCATTAAACGCTTCAAGTATCTGCAGCCTGCTGCTGTTTTTATCTATTATGACGTCAACCTTTGAGCCGTCCTCGGGAGGTGTAATGTAACCTGAATTTCCTGCGTCAAATCCTTTTGCAGGCAATTCATCGCCTTTAGGGGATTCCAGCTTTATCTCTTTGCCGTCGGAATTTGTTATGGTATCTGTAAGCGGGTTGAATGTAATTTTTCCCGCGAGTACGAGTGCTGTAACGATTTCAGGCGACGCGACGAAAGAATTTGTTGCTGCGTTTCCGTCGTTGCGTTTTGAAAAATTCCTGTTGTAAGATGTTATAATCGAATTCTTTTCTCCGTCTTTTACGTCGTGCCGTTTCCACTGCCCGATGCATGGTCCGCATGCGTTAGCAAGAACAACTCCGCCGATTTTTGTGAATAAATCGAGCTGCCCGTCGCGCTCTATCGTAGCACGTATCTGTTCCGAACCGGGAGTAATTACAAATTCCGATTTTGCCCGCAGCCCGGATGCAAGCGCCTGCTTTGCCAATGATGCCGCTCTTTCCATATCTTCGTATGACGAGTTTGTACAGCTTCCGATAAGCCCTACTTTCAGCTCTTCGGGATAGCCGTTCTCTTTTACTGCATTCTTGAATTCTGAAATTGTTCGTGCAAGGTCAGGCGTGAAAGGACCGTTTATGTAAGGTTCAAGCTCTGAAAGGTTTATTTCAATAACTTTATCATAGTATTTATCCGAGCCCTCGTCGGCAGTAAGATTATCCATTATCGAATCCGCCGCTGAAGCAATATCTTCTCTTCCGGTTATTCTTAGGTATTCCGACATCTTATCATCGTAAGGGAAGATGGAAGTTGTCGCACCGATTTCAGCACCCATGTTGCAGATAGTTCCTTTGCCCGTGCAGGAAATTGACTTTGTGCCTTCTCCGAAATATTCAATAATCGCTCCCGTGCCGCCCTTAACTGTCAGTATTCCCGCAAGCTTCAGTATAACATCCTTCGGCGATGCCCATCCGCTTAATTTACCCGTTAGTTTAACCCCGATTATCCTCGGAAACTTTAGCTCCCATGGAAATCCTGCCATGACATCTACCGCATCAGCTCCGCCCACACCTATTGCTACCATTCCCAGACCGCCTGCGTTCGGCGTATGTGAGTCCGTCCCAATCATCATTCCTCCCGGAAACGCATAGTTTTCAAGAACAACCTGATGTATTATTCCAGAACCCGGTCTCCAGAATCCGATTCCATATTTTGCAGAGACCGATTCAAGAAAATCATACACTTCCTTATTATCTGAAACAGCTTTATGTAAATCTTTTGAAGCTCCTGCTTCGGCTTGTATTAAGTGATCACAATGAACAGTAGAAGGTACTGACACTTTCGGCATATTAGCCGACATGAACTGCAGGAGTGCCATCTGAGCGGTCGCGTCCTGCATTGCCACTCGGTCGGGTTTAAAATCAACAAAATCAGTACCTCTTCCAAAAGGTCTTGAATAGTTTGTATCCCAAAGATGACTGTACAGAATTTTTTCCGTATATGTCATTTCTCTTCCTAATAGCTTTCGTGCTTCTGAAACTTTATCATTAAAATTCTTATAAACATTCTTTACTAATTCTGTGTCGAATGCCATATCTAATTCCTTATTTTATTTAATAAATCATTTAATTCGTTTGCTGTTGAAACAGGTAAATTACACTTGAAATTTTCGCAAAGGTAAACCTTATCAGTATTATCATCTTTTACTATTTCATTCAGATAAGGTATTAAGTTTGCTGATATGTTATTGAAATAAATTACATTCTTGTTCGGTAAATATTTCCTGATAACTGTTGAATGTAGTTCACTAAACAAATCTGAACGTAAATTTCCACACAATATAATACTTGTATTATATTTTAAAAAGTTAAAGAGTGAGGATAAAAAATAGGGACTCGAAAATGGCGAACTCTCCGCTTTTGAATAGAATAACGTAAAAATCTTTTCGGCAAGCTCATAATATCTGTCTTCTTTGAAAATTGTAAACAAGCGTGTAAGATTATCTGCCATTACCGAATTGCCTGAAGGTTCAGCACCGTCGTAAATCTCTTTTGTCTGTATTATAATATCAGATCGTTTTTCCGAATCATAAAAACCTCCTTCTCTTGTGTCATAAAACTTCTTTATTGCAAGCTCTGTAAATCTTTTCGCTATCGATAAGAGTTTTCCGCTGAATGATATGTTGTGGAAATCCAGAAGTGCTTTTATCAGAAAAGCGTAATCCTCAAGTCCTGCTTCAAACTTGACCTCTCCCTGAATATACCTGCGGTAAAGTTTCTCTTTCTTCTCGTCGTATAAGTTGTATATTATAAAACTGACAGCCCTTGCTGCTGCATGCTTGTAGTCCTTGTTTCCTGTTATCATATACCCTTTTACGAATGCCGATATCATAAGAGAGTTCCATGACGTAATAATTTTCTTATCAAGAAAAGGACGCGGACGCTTATTCCTGTACTCTTTAAGCTTGGCCAATGCATTCGTAATTACGTTTTCAGCTTCTTCATGTGATATCCCGTTTCTCCCGGCAGTTTCTGATAAATCCTCAGACTTGTACAAAACATTCTTTGAGTCAAAAATGTTATGCGGGTCAGATATCGTATTGCCTTTATGTAGAATTCCGAAGTACTCATTAACTGCGTCTGCGTGTTCTTTATCTATAACATTGTCTACCTCATCCTTTCCCCAAAGATAGAAATATCCTTCCTGCTTTTTGTCAGGATCTTCGTGCGAAATCGCACTCTCCGCATCCTCAGCGGAGTAAAACCCGCCATCTTCATCAAGAAGAAAATTCATAACATGTTCAAGCGTGTCATTTCCCGCTTTTAGGAAACTTAACTCTTTAGTGAGTGAATAAGCATCAAAATATGTGTTCGATATCTGCGCCTGATCGTATAACATCTTCTCAAAATGCGGTACTCGCCAGTATCTGTCAACAGAGTACCTGTGAAATCCTTTATCTACATTATCAAATATTCCTCCCTCATACATTTTCTTAAGAGTGAATGTTACTATATCCAGTGCCTTTGTTTCTTTTGTATGATAATAATACTTGAGAAGAAAATCGAGAATCACTGGTCTTGGAAATTTATTCCCTGAACCAAACCCTCCGAATTCTTCATCGTAAAGATTAAGGCATTGCACGAATGCAGACTCGAATATCCCTTCCTCTAAGTTTCTGTTTTCTGATTTTAATGTGTTATCTAATAAAGTAGTTATTTTTTCAGAACTGATAATTATTTCATCTTTCTTGTGCGTCCAAAGCTCTGATATTTGATTTATCAAATCTTCAAATCCCGCCCTTCCGTATTTGGATTTTGGCGGTATATAAGTCGCTCCGTAGAATGGTTTGAGGTCTGGAGTTAAAAACATACTCATTGGCCATCCTCCCGAACCTGTCATGGATTGAAGTGCTGACATATAAATTCTGTCTATTTCCGGCATTTCCTCACGGTCAACTTTAATATTTACAAACGTCTCATTCATTAATGCCGCTATATCAAAATCTTCAAAACATTCTCTTTCCATTACATGACACGAGTAACATGTGGAATATCCTATAGAAAGAAAAATGGGTTTATCGAGTGTTTTAGCAAGCTGAAACGTCGAACTATTCCAAGCATACCAGTTCACTGGATTGTATGCATGTTGCTTAAGATATGGACTTTTTTCGTTTATTAAGTTATTTGGTTTCTTAGGCATATAATATTGATTCAATATATAAACACAACATATACAGATATTTATTAATTCAACGAATTCAATGAAATAACTTTACTTTAAAGTATTACTTAATTATTTTTATAAAAATTAATATTTACAAATTATGAACATATTATTCGAGATAAAATACTCAATTTTTGAGAAAAAGAGGGCGGAATACCTTGATCTTTTGGGAAAAATAAAGGCTTATTACGCTAAAGACGGAATTGAAAGATACATGGTCTTTGAAGATTCAAAAAAACAAAATGAGTTTACAGAAATTTTCCTTTTCTCGAGTGAATCAGATTTCGAAAAATTCGAAGAAAATGCATCAGACGAAATCAACGAAATGCTTTCTAAACTGGTTAGCGAAATGGTAGTTGATAAAAAAATCAAGTACAGGACGAAAAAGGAAGTAGAAGGTTAGTTCAAATTGTAATATTTTTAAATTATGAAAAGATACGGTTTTGCCGGTAATCTTTGGAAAAAGCTGGGTATAACAGACCTTCTTACCGATTTAAGTATTAAGATAACCCTGATCGTTGTTACCATAGTAATTATTTCTTTGTTCTTACCTTCTTACAGAACTATAGATTCCGACCATGAAGTAGGTACTATCTGGTCTAATGAAGACTTGATAGCAACATTCACGTTCCCGATTTACAAAACTGATGAGATTCTTGAACAAGAAAAGAAAGATGTAACTAACAATGTAATTCCTGTCTTTATTGATACCGTAAGCAGTTTTAATGCCAAAAAGGATTCTATAAAATCTTATCTGAATTTCTTAACGAGTTATTTAAAGGAAAAAGTAAAAGCTGATAAAGCTGATCAGGATTACATTTCACAGTCAAAAGTTATTTTGAACCTTAATGTGGCGGATGAACAATGGAATCAATTGATTAAATTATACAAAGGCGAAATAAAAGACGGTACAAAAGACTTCGCAGAATATATTAGTACTCTGCAGAAAATGATTACTGATCTCGCAAAAAATCAAATAATCAACTTCAAACGTGATGAACTACATTCCAATAAAATATCAATAAAAAAACCCGATAGTAAATTACAGAAAATCGAATCTGCTGATAAGGTAATGACCGTGAGCGAAGTCAATCAGGCATTCGATAAAAAAGCTTTACAGTCGATTGATGATAGTAACCTTCGTCTGATAGCGATTGAAATAGCAAGAAATCTTCTGAAGGAAAATTTGTTTTTTAATGAGGAACTGACTGATCTTGAAATAAAGAATAGAATAGAGCAAATACCTAAAACCATAGGCATTGTCAAGGAAAACGAAAGAATAATTAGCAAACATGAACCAATAACAGTCCTTTCTAAACAAAAACTCGATTCTTATAAAAAAGTTCGTCTCGAAAGGATTGGAGTTCAAGATTATTTTGCACAGTTTGTTGGTAAAGTTCTTTCTGTAATCGTATTAATCGTAATCTTAGGATTCTATCTGTTTTATTTCCGTAAAGATATTTTTAATAATAATTTAAAGCTTGCACTTGTTAGTTCTTTGATTGTTCTTGTTTGTTTCTTTGCCTTTATGAGTATGAGCTTAAAAGTTAACTCGCCTATTGAATATCTTATCTTTATTTCTGTCGCCTCAATTCTACTTACTATTATTTTTGATTCCCGTCTGGCGTTTTATGTTATTGCTATAACAACTTATCTCGTGGCATCTATTCGGGGCGGAGATTATACAATCGCATTTATTTCTTTTTGTGGTTCAGTTTTGGCAATTTATAGTGTACGGGATATTAAAAACAGATCACAGATTTTCAGGTCGTTTTTCTTCATTCTCGGCGGGTATATTCTAGCCGTTCTTGCAATAGGTCTTGATAGGTCGGAGGGATTCACAAAAATTGCAATTAACATAGCGTATATTGGTGTTAATGCCGTCATGTCTCCTGTCATTGCTTATGGATTACTCATTTTTTACGAAAGAGTTTTCAAAATCACTACAGACCTAACACTTTTGGAACTTGCTGATTTCAATCAGCCTTTGCTTAGAGAATTATCAACAAAAGCTCCCGGTACATTTCATCATAGTGTTGTAATGGGAAATCTTGCTGAGGAAGCTGCCGCATCCATCGGGGCTAACAGAATTCTTGCTCGTGTCGGTTGTTACTATCATGATATTGGTAAGATTGCTAAACCCGATTTCTTCGTTGAAAATCAACTTGAAAGAGTAAACAAACATGAAACCCTGAATCCTAACCTTAGTGCAAGGGTGATTATTAATCACGTTAAGGAAGGGATTGAGTTTGCTAAAAAACATAAACTGCCTCAGGAAGTAATCGATTTCATTCCTATGCATCACGGCACTACCTTGGTCTCTTTTTTCTACAACAAGGCTAAAAGTTTTGTAAGTCCTGATAGGGAAGATGTTCTTGACTATATTTACAGGTATCCCGGACCCAAACCGCAGACAAAAGAAACTGCTATAGCTATGCTTGCTGATACAACCGAAGCAGCAACAAAAGTCATTGAAGACCCGACACCTAAAAAGCTCGAAGATAAAATCGATGAGATAATAAAGAAAAGATTTATTGAAGGTGAGTTAGATGAATGTGAACTGACGTTAAGGGACCTTACATTAATAAAGAAAAGCTTTCTGAAAATTTTAGTTGGTATTTATCATCAAAGGATTAAATATCCCGATGAGAAAAAGAAAGATGAGTGATTTAGATTTTTATAGAAAACAATTTGTTAATTATCTTAGATTAGAAAAAGCCCTTTCAGAGAATACTGTTTTTAACTATCTTTTCGACCTCAGAAAATTTTTCCGATTTATTGAAGAAAAACACAATATAAAAGATATTAAATGTATAAACGATAAAATTATTGAAGCCTACATTTATTATCTTAGAAATCTGAAAAGTAAAAAAGGAGATTTTTATTCCTCTAAATCAATAAACCGTTACATTTCTTCTTTGAAATCATTCTTCAAATACTTATTGAATGAAAAGTATATTGAAGCAAACCCAACTGATATCATCGATACACCTAAAATGTCAAGAAACCTTCCCGAAGTACTCACTATTCAGGAAATTGACAATATGTTCAGCAAAGCTGGTATTTCGGATAAATATGAATGCAGAGATCGGGCTATTATGGAAACAATGTATGCATCAGGTCTAAGAGTAAGTGAGCTTATAAACCTTAAAATTAATGACATTTATAGAAGCGATGGTATTCTTCGTATTTTCGGTAAGGGAGCAAAAGAAAGAATTGTCCCTATTGGAAGCTCTGCGCTAAAATTTATTAGCATTTATTTGGAAAAGAGCCGTCCTTACTTTAACAAACCCTATTCAGATGATTTTGTATTTCTGAATTTCAGGGGCAGATGTTTGTCCCGGATGGCGGTCTGGAATATCATTACTAAATATTCTAAACTTGCAAGTATAAAAAAGGATATTCATCCTCATATCCTGAGACATTCTTTTGCTACTCATTTGCTTGAAGGTGGAGCTGATATCAGAATAATACAGGAAATGTTGGGTCATAGCGATATTTCTACGACGCAAATTTACACGCATATTGACAGAGATTATCTTATTGAAGTCCACAAGACGTATCATCCGCGTGGTTAACAAGATTTTCTTAATTTCATTTTAATTAATTACAATCTTGAAAATAGAACTGTAAATATTTAACTTGCATTATTAAAATTTATATTGAGTTATATTATTGTATTAACAAGCATTACTAATGAACATTATTGAGAAAAAATTAAAAGGTGTTTTTGAAATCACATTGTCCACTCAAAATGATGAACGTGGATTTTTGATGAGATCTTATGATTCGAAAATATTTGAATATTTCGGATTAAAGCGTGATTGGGTTCAGGAGTTTCATGTTCGGAATGAAAAGAGAGGAATTCTTAGAGGTCTTAGCATGATGTTTCCTCCTTTTGATGAATGTAGATTAATAAGATGCACAAGAGGCTCTGTTTACAGTGTTTACGTTGACCTTAGAAAGAATTTTAACACTTACGGTAAATGGGATGCCGTCGAACTCAATGAGCAAAGCAGAAAGATGCTTTTTCTGCCAAAAGGTTTTGCATTTGGTTTCTGCACCCAGAGTGAGTTAAGTGAAGTTGTATATAAATCTGATAATTTTTATAATAAGGATTATGACAGCGGAATCATCTGGAATGATAAGGACTTGAATATATCATGGACGGTTGAAAATCCGATTTTATCTGAAAAGGATAAAAAGCTTTTAACTTTTGCAGAGTTTAGTAAAAAGTCTATTAATCCTGAAGATATTCTTCCCGTTTAATATGTTCTTCAATGAAAATACCTATTGCTAAAACTGAATTTACTGAGCAGGATCTAATCAGTGTCCGAAAAGTTCTCGAATCGGGTTGGGTCGTGCAAGGTCCGGTCGTGAAAGAATTCGAAAGTATCTGGTGTAAATTCACCGGTTCTCCTTATTCTATCGCTGTATCAAGTTGCACAACAGCACTCCACCTCGCTTTGTTGGCTGCAGGTATTAAAAAAGGAGATGAGGTTATTTTACCCTCATTCACTTGGGTTGCAACTGTAAACGCAGTTGAGTATGTTGGAGCAATACCTGTTTTTTGTGACATAGATATTTCAACTTATAATATTGATGTCTCGAAGATTAATAATCTAGTAACATCAAATACAAAAGCAATTATTCCAGTGCACCTTTTCGGTCTTGCTGCAGATATGAAAAGTATTTTGGAAATATCTAATAAATATGGCTTAAAAGTAATTGAAGATTCTGCTTGTGGCTTTGGTGCTTTTTATAAGAATGTTCATACAGGTAATTTTGGTGATTTTGGTTGTTTTAGTTTCCATCCAAGAAAAGCTATTACAACTGGGGAAGGCGGAATGCTGACAGTCAATAAACCGGAAATTGCTGATTTGTTGAGGAGTCTCCGCGATCATGGTGCTTCAGTTTCCGACTTGCAAAGACATGAAGGAAACAAGCCGTATTTACTGCCTGAATTTAAGCACCTCGGGTACAATTACAGAATGACTGACATACAGGCATCTCTCGGGCTTTCTCAGATGAAAAGAGCAGATTCTATATGCAGCAAAAGAAAAGAAATAGCAGATATGTATTCTGAATTATTAAAATGTATAGATTGGTTGATTCTTCCTTCTTACGGAAAAGATTTTAGGCACGGTTTTCAGTCGTATGTATGTTTGTTCAAACCTGAGATTATTACCGAAACGAACATTCTTGATATCAATAAACAGAGAAATAATTTTATGGAATATCTGTCGGGTAATGGAATCTCTACTCGTCCCGGTACTCATGCCGTGCATATGCTGGAATATTACCGAAATAAATATAAGTTAGAAAAAACTAAATTTATGAATTCTTATATTGCTGATTGTTGTACGGTTACTCTTCCATTGTATCAGGGCTTAAAGACAGATGAAATTGAATTTATCACTAATAAAATAAAAGATTACAAGTTTTAATTGAATTATCTAATTGTTGAGGAATAATATTGTTATGAAAGTACTTATTACTGTGTTTGGCAATCCCGATAGTGTGTTATCATTATCAAAACATTTATCTGAGAAATCTGATGTTACGGTGTTGCTGGTTATAACTGGAGATAAAGTAAGACACGGTGTTCTCGATATTGATGTTAGGAATGTACCGGACGGAATTATCACGAATAAAACTGAGGTAAATAAATACCTGCCCGATGAAATTATTAAATATTCTGAAGGTTCTTTTAGAATATGGATCCTTAAAACACCGAGTAACTATTTTATTCATAATAAAGAAGGATTAAAAAACTACCGAATCATAAAAGAATCCTCAATAACTGTTAACAATGAATCTTTTGATGTTGTACATTTTGACGGTGCTTCCGGTTTTCTGCTGTTCATGCTAAAATATTTTAAGATAAAAAAGAAAGTATGGTCTCTGCAGGATTACAAAATTCACACAGGAGATGAAAATTATTCTGGCGACCTTTTGAATAAAATGTATTCAAAATTTAACATTTGTCATGTGCAGCATTCCAATTTTCTTAAAAATGAATTTATTAAATATTTTGATGTAAGCGAGGAAAATGTCAATACCGTTTACTCAGGAGTTTATGATGTATACGATTCATTCAAACCGAAGAAAATAAAACTTCCGGAAAATTATATCTTATTCATTGGAAGAATTAAAAAATACAAGGGTCTTGATGTCCTTATTGACGCATTCGATAGGGTTAAGTACGAACTTAATGAACACCAGCTCGTTATCGCTGGAGAAGGAAGAATCCCTGAGGAAATTCTGGGCAAAGATAAAGTTCTCTGTCTGAACAGGTACATAGCTCCATCGGAATTAGTTCAGTTGATTAAGAATTCCAAGTTTGTAATTCTACCATACAGAGACCCTACTTTTAGTGGTGTGTTAATGACTGCTTACAATTTTAATAAACCTGTCGTAGCATCTTCTGTTGGCGGTGTTCCTGAAATTGTTATAAGCGGTAAAACCGGTTTGCTTTTCAGGAATGGAGACGTTGACGAACTTGCCGACCACATTTATTTCCTTTGCAATAACGAATCAAAAATTAAGGAGATGTCTGAAAGTGTAAAAGAGTTCACACAAATTGGCAAGATAAACTGGGTTTCTGTTACAAATAAAATGATTGAAGTATATGAAAAGGAACCGGTTTCGGAGGAAATGAATATTACTGCGAATTTGGAATAAAGTTTGGAAGCAAATCCTGTAATAGAGTTTAAAAACATAAGTAAGAAGTTTGGCGATTTTTTTGCTAATGATGATGTATCCTTTCTTGTAAAGTCGAACACAGTCCATTCCATAATCGGAGAAAATGGTGCTGGAAAAACAACCCTGATGAAAATTCTTTTCGGAATCTATAAACAGGATTTTGGGAATGTTCTTCTAAACGGTACGAAAGTATCTTTCAAAAATCCTCTTGATGCGATAAAAAGTGGTATCGGTATGGTGCATCAGCATTTTGAGCTTATTGATGATTTCACAGCTTTAGAGAATGTCATTCTTGGTGACGAAGTCTCAAATTATGGATTTCTTGACTATGATGAAGCAAGAAAAAATCTTTTTGACCTGATAGCTAAATACAATCTCGGTGTCAGTCTTGATAAAAAGATAAGCGAGGTGAGCATAAGTGAAAAACAAAAAATTGAACTATTAAAACTTCTTTATAGAAAATCAGATATTCTTATTTTTGATGAACCAACCGCAGTGTTGTCTCCCGTTGAAGTAGAAGAGTTTTTCAAAATTGTTCGTAAGTTTAAAGATGAAGGTAAATCAATTATTCTTATTACTCATAAGCTTAACGAAATTAAGGAGCTCGCCGACAGGGTAACAGTACTTCGAAAAGGAAAAGTTGTTTATGAGGTAGATAGAAACAATATTGACCTTTCTGTTCTTAGTAAACAAATTGTAGGTGAGCTTGATACTGACCATTCTGTCGATAAAAGAACTGATAGTTATAGTGAAACACCATTCTTGAAATTTAAGAATGTTGTTTATAAGAAGGATAATATTGCATTAATTAATGAACTTAATATTCAGGTTCATGGAGGCGAGATATATTCCCTATGCGGCGTTGAGGGAAACGGACAAAGCGAGATTGTAGATTTAAGCGTTGGGATTGCACACAAATCTTATGGTGAAATATCATTAGAATATGACGGTATATCACTCGTCCCTGACGACAGAATTGAAAAAGGAATGATTAAGGAGTTTAACATCGGTGAAAATGTTATTCTGAGGAATGGAAAAAATTTTGTCATAACTTCGGGTATGATAAACAAGTTCTCAAAATCAATAGTTGATAAATACGACGTTAGGATTCCGTCTTTAACCGCACCTCTCGAATCTTTATCAGGCGGTAATCAGCAGAAGGTAATTTTTGGCAGAGAGATTGAACTTGACTGCAATACAATGGTGTTCGTTCATCCGACACGCGGTGTGGATATTAATGCTGCAGCATATATACATAAGATTATTCTTCAGCAGAAAAATAAAGGAAAAGCTATACTCATCATAACTTCTGACCTTGATGAAGCGTTTTATCTTTCTGATAAAATTGGTGTGCTGTACAAAGGCAGGATTGGGAATGAATTTAAAAGAAAGGATTATGAAGAAGGCAGTATAAAACGTGATGAGGTCCTGAGAAACATAGGTAAAGCAATGATTGGAGTAAACATTGTCTAAGAAATTAAAAGCTAATATACTTTCGATCTCAGTTTCACTAATTGCTACTTTAGCAATACTTTTCATTTTCTTGTTTGCAGTCGGAAAGGATCCCTTCTTTGTCATGGAAACGATGTTTACTGAAGTTTTTGGCACCGGATACGGAATTGGACAGGCTTTGTTTAAAGCGACTCCGCTTATCATCGTCGGCTGCGGTTTAGCTTTCTGTTTCCAGGCTTCAATATTTAATATTGGTGCCGAAGGTCAATTAAACCTCGGTGTTTTTGGAATGAGCATAGTTGCTTATGTCTTGGATGATTCGCTCGGTCTGCTCGTGTTTCCTGTTGCAGTAATTTTTGGATTTCTTCTCTCAGCCTTCTGGGGCCTCATTCCAGCTTATGTGAAAATTAAACGGGGTGTGAGTGAAGTAATAACTACAATTATGCTAAACTTTATTTCACTGGCTTTAATAAATTATCTTCTTATAGAATTTCTTGCGGTTAAGTCGACCGTCAGAACTGAAAAGATTCTCGATTATGTAAGCATCCCGCAATTGTCAGACTATTTCGAAACTTTTCAGGGCTCCTCGGTAAATATTACTTTTATATTTGCTATTCTGCTTGCCGCAGTTACATATTTAATCTTTTATAAAACAAGATTCGGTTACAAACTTCGTGCCGTTGGTCTTAATCCAAAGGCTTCAAAATATCTTGGGATTAATTCAGATAGAATGATTGTAATCAGTTTTATGATTGGTGCTGGTATTACTTCTCTTGTAGGTTTGAATTTTGTTTTCGGTTATAAAGGCTATTATGAATATGGTTTCTCTAACAATATCGGATTTACAGCTATCGCTGTTACTCTCCTCGCAAAAAATAATCCAATAGGAATTATTTTTACTTCTTTGCTTTTTGGAGTAATGGACTATGGTGGTCTGGCAGTTAATACTATCGTTCCCAAAGAAATTATGCTTGTGTTTCAGGCTCTCGTGATTTTATCAATACTTTCTTTCGATAGGCTTGTTAAAGTTTATTATCTTAAAGAATCGTAAAATGATTGAGGGCATATTATCAATAACATTTCTGATGCAGGTTCTGAGAATGTTCACTCCTTACTATCTCGGTGCAAGCGCAGCTAATTTTTCCGAAAGAAGCGGTGTTATTAATATTGCTATTGAAGGATTCATGATAATCTCAGCTTTCTCCTATGCTTCAATTACCATATTTACAGGAAATCCATACGCAGGTCTTCTTGGTTCTGTAGCGGTGGGTATCCTATTTAGCTTATTATATTCTTTTTTCACAATTAAACTTAAAATTAATCAGATTGTCATCGGTGTGGGATTTAATCTGCTTATGGCAGGTCTTGCAAAATTTTTAATGCTGCTTTTCTTTCAGAGTTCAAGCAATACTCCGTCATTCCCTCAGGTACCTGTACTTCCATTCCTGAGCTCTATCCCTTTGGTTGGTGACCTGACCGGAGACTCAATTATAATATTTGCAATAATACTTGTCGTATTATCTCAAATTTTAATTTACAAGACTAAATTTGGTTTAAGACTAAGATCTGTCGGAGAAAATCCCGAAGCCGCTGAAACTCTCGGTATTAAAGTAAGATTATATAAAATGTGGGGTACTATTATTTGCGGATTCCTTGCTTCGCTCGGTGGTATTTGGCTTGCATCAAACCAAAACTCTTTCAGCGATGGAATGATTGCTGGGAGGGGTTATATTGCTATAGCAGCAATGATTATCGGTAAATGGAAACCTGTAAATATTTTCTTTGCCTGTCTTATGTTTGCCTTTTTTGAAAGTCTTGAAATAGTCCTGCAGATTTCTGGTTCAGGTATCCCTTCCCAGCTAATTCAGATGCTTCCTTATTTGATTACTATTCTTGTCCTGATCGGTTTTGTAGGAAAAACAAAACCTCCAGCGGCTGATGGTGTCCCTTATTGAAAACTATCTCTTGCCCTTTCTTATATCCTCGCCCCAGAGTAGTTTTTCGTTTAGCGTATTAAAAAATGACCAATTATGTTTTTTTACGCTTCCAATCGAGTGTTCTGATTTTTCTATCACTATCTCAAGAGGTGCTTTCTTTATGAGTCCACTGTAACCATCCGGTGTAATCCTGACTTTTACATCGTTGTATGATTTCACCGTTATTCTGCCCGAATCGGGTACTATTACTGGTCTGAAATTAAGTGAATGAGGACATATCGGCGTTATTATAAATACTTTGCTGAATGGTGTTATTATAGGTCCTCCTGCCGATAGTGAGTATCCAGTCGAACCCGTCGGTGTTGATACGAGCACTCCATCTGCAAAGAATCTTCCGACAAATTCCTTGTTGTAAAATATACCTAACTCAACCATTTTTATCGTATCTGCTTTGTCTATAACAATTTCATTTAATGCATCAAATTCAAACTTGCCGTTTACTGTACACTTTGCAAGATGTAGATCTATTATTTTGTACTTATTATTTATAACTTCTCCAAAGAATTTTTCAATCTCCGTTGGCATTATATCCGACATGAATCCAAGCGTTCCTAAATTAATCCCTATAACTGGCTTTTCAGCGTGTTTTATCATTCTTGTAGAATTTAGGAATGTACCGTCGCCGCCTATTGATACTATCATGTCAGACTTATTTATCAGCGTACCTATTCTCAGAAACTTATTGCTTATATCTTTCGATTCTATAATTTGCTTAAAATCATCATGAAGATAATAGCAAATATTCTTGCGCCGGAAATATTTCACTAATGACATAATTACTTTGTCGATCGCGGCTTTATTCTTATTTCCTATTATCCCGAATGTCATCTTATTTATTCTTTATTTTCCTTGTTTTCAGTAGTCTCGTCGTCCTTTTTGCTTTTCTCATCAACGTAGTTTAACCTTAGGTCGGATACTACTGTCTCTAATACCTTTTTCTCCTCATCTGTAAATCCTTCTTTTGATTTATGTAGAAGCATGTCTATCATGTCAATTGACACTTCTGCTCCCTCCATATTTTTTTCTACTTTATCCGTCATCGGATTTTTAATCTTGCCAAGATTCATCATTGCCTGCATCTGCAATGAATAAACAAGTGCTACGAAAAGTTCTGATGATTTATTTTTCTCCATTTATTATATTATTTTTATAATTTATAAATTTTAATGTGAATACTATGGATATTAAGTAATACAATAATGTTACAACTTCCCAGTCTCCAAAATTCCATTCAAAAATACCTGAAATATGAAAAGAAATCATTGCAATAATTATTCCTACTACAATTTCCTTATCAAAAGTGTTTTTTGCCCGTCTGTAGTCTCTGATTGTATAGTAAAATATCGTCACCCATATAAATACATAAAATAACGCTCCTGCTGTACCCGTTGTCGCAAGTATCATCACTGGATTGCTGTGAAAATGAGAACCCTCGCCATGACTTTCTGGATTTTTATACATTCTATAAACATTCGTAATTTCATTATCTCCCGTCCCGAGCAGGGGAAAGTCTTTATACACTTTTATACCAACTTCCCACATAACAATTCTGTTTTTATTGCTCGGATGATTTAAATCGAATATGCTCCTTATTCTGTCTTTTGCCGGATTAGGCGTTACTATCCATAAAAGACATAGAAAAAGTATGAATGAAACCAGAAATCTCCAGTTAACAAAAATCCCGTAAATTATTAATGCTCCCAGTACACCAAGATATACGTTCCTCGACTGCGTCAGAAACAGCGATAATAGTATGGGTATAAGAATTATTATTAAATATATTTTCTTTATTCTGTATTTATTTTTCGATAGCAAAAAAGGAAATATTGCCATTAGTATCAGCATCTTTATTTCACCCGCTGTAATAGGATAGTTGAAATAATCTATTCTGATTTCAGAAAAACTTGTAGTCTTTAAATTCTCAGATAGTGTAAATGCAAACTTAAAGACCTCTATGCAGGAAAGTATGGAAAATATAGCAGCAATAACTAACAAATTCCTGAAAATATCACTTTTCGATTTTATAACAGTAGGATTCGAAAAGAAACAAATAATTAACAAATATCTCTTAAGACCGGTAAGTGCATCCTCTGGAAAGTATGCAAAAATTCTCGATAGAGCATCAACTATTATATATATTCCGAAACTAATTAAGAAATATCTATATTCTTTGAATAAAAATCTTAATGATGAAAAATCCTTTTCCTTGTATATTTTGAAACCCCACAGTACAACCCATACACCAAGAGAAATTGATGATAATGCCATCGAAAAACCAATGGATATTATTTGGAGAAGAATGAAATAATTAATTATTCTATCTAACGTAAATTCCTCTTTGCTTATTCTTAGCATGCTTAATCGCTTGAATTAAACTGTATTTCGTATAGTCTTTTGTACAACCCATCCTTATCTTTCATCAGTTCATCGTGTGTACCAACCTGTGATATGCCGTTTTCCGAAATTACTGCTATCTTATCTGCATTCTTTATCGTAGATAGTCTGTGAGCAATTACTATCGATGTCCTGTTTGCCATAAGATTATCTATCGCTTCCTGTACAATCCTTTCTGATTCAGTATCAAGTGATGATGTTGCCTCATCAAGTATCAATATCTGTGGATTTCTTAATAATGCTCTTGCTATTGCAATCCTTTGCTTCTGCCCGCCCGATAACTTTAAACCTCTTTCGCCCACTATTGAATCAAATCCACAGTCAAGCTGCTCAATGAACTCAAGTGCGTTTGCATTTTTTGCCGCATTTCTTAGCTCTTCATCCGATATGTTTTCCATTCCAAAAACAATGTTATTCCTTACAGTATCATTAAAAAGAATCGTCTCCTGAGGGACTATTCCTATTAAATCTCTTAACTGGCTGAATCTGATATCCTTTACATTATTCCCGTCAAATAATATTTCCCCCTCCGTAACATCGTAAAATCTCGCAATTAAATCTGCCAATGTTGATTTTCCCGAACCTGAAGGTCCTACTATTGCTACAATTTCTGATTTGTTGATTTTAAGGTTAATATCCTTTAAAATGTATTTACTTGCATCGTAATAAAATGATACATTTTTCAGTTCTATCTCTTTTGCGAAGTTTCGGAAATCTATTGGTGATGTGGCATCTTTAACCTCAATAGGGTAGTCGAGTATTTCGAAAATCCTTTGTCCGGATGCCGCTGATTCCTGAATTCTGTTCGATACCGACGAAAGATTTTTAATCGGTACAATTAGCTGAAAAAGTATAAATATAAACCCGAGAAATTCTTCAGGCCTGAGATTATTATGTATTAATATTTCTCTTCCTCCGAACCAGATTATTATCACACCCGCTAATATTGTTAAAAATTCAGTAATCGGTGATGCAAGCTCGCTCGTTATGGATGTCTTCATCAATAGTTTGTAGTGTTCATTATTCTCTTTTCTGAACACTTCATTCCTGTATCGCTCAGCCCTGAAAGAACGTATTATTTTTGCTCCGTATATTGTCTCGTTAATTACTGATAGAAGCTCTGATAGCTTTACCTGAACCCTTAAACTCCTCCTTCTTAAAGACGAACCGATTTTCGCTACTATCAATACTGTTATTGGGAAAACTGTAAATGACATTAATGTCATTTGCCAGCTTATCGACAATGAAAGTATCAAAAAAATTATTATTAATAGCGGGTCTTTTATAAGATTTGAAAATGCCGCAGAAATACCCGACTGTATATTGTTAATATCATTCGTCATTCTCGATATCAGGTTTCCTGTCTTTTCCTGTGTAAAATATCTTATCGAAAGTTTGTTCACCTTTTCATACATCTCAAACCTTATATCCCTGAGAACTCCCTTTTCTACGTATTGCATGAAAACAGACTGAAAGAACCCTGTTATATTCTTTAAAAAGAATGCAGCAAGTATCAATAGAGATATCTTCAATATTGCTGATTCTTTTGACCCGCTAAGAATGAAATCTTCAAACACCCTTTGAATGCTCTGATAAAACCCTGTCAGGCTATCCGTCGTCTGAGCACTCTGGGTCTGGGTTCCCGTGAATAAAGTCTTTAAAAGTGGAATCGTAAGATATATTGAAAGTGCGCTGAAGACAGAAAACAGCAGAGACATAATAACCGATAAGAATATGTATTTCTTGTATTTCTTTATGTATTTTATTATTCTGAGGTATATTTTCATTTACTTTCGTTTTTGTTCTGGCTTTCCCATATTTTCATGTACGTTAGCAAAGTCGTTATTAAGTCAAAATTTGCTACCATCAGCCCGTGAATCCCATCCCTGAACCCTCCGCGTATAAAATATATATTAATAAATCTTCGCAGCGGTCTGAAAAACATATCAGAATATCCTGCTTTTTTTCTTTTCCTTTTTTCTTCGGCTTGCAGTGTTGAGTATTGATTTACTTTTGTCATAAATTCGGATATAGATTGAACAGTGTAATGTAATATATCGCCTTTTAATACTCCCACTTCACCCTCTATTTCATACCCTTCATGCACAAGCCTGTCTGATACACTTGTTCTTTCTCTCCTGAAAAATCTTTTCTGATACCCGGGATACCAGCCTCCGTGTTCTATCCATTTTGCGAGAAAGAAGTTCTTGCGGGGTAGTTTATACCCATTATATTTTACGTCTTTGTTATTAATGATTGCAAGTATCTCTTCTTTTAATTCGTTTGAGCATCTTTCATCCGCATCAAGTACTAATACCCATTCCTTCGTTGATTTAGATAGTGCATACTGTCTTTGTTTGGCAAATCCCTCCCATTTATTAATAAAAACATTCTTCGTGTATTTGCCCGCAATATCAGCTGTATTATCCTTGCTTTCTCCGTCAACAACTATTATCTCATCCGCCCATAAAACGCTCTTAAGGCAGTCTTCGATATTCTTTTCCTCATCTTTGCAGATTATATTTACTGAAATCAAATTTATTTTTTAAATATCAATCAATTTAATGAAACACTATCAAATATGTAATTACAAAATAAACCGAAAATTCCCTGTTCTTTGTGGTCAATTTATTTTATCAGTTAGAATCATAAATAAATCAGATTAATCAGTGTGTGCTCTAAAATCTCTTTATCTTTCACGCGTAAATTCTATTGTATCTTTTATCAGTGCGAATCATACTTTTTCATATCTTATCAGTGTGCGCTCTTAAATCTCTCTGCGTTTTAAATCTTTCGCTTTGATTTTACTTTTTGATTTTTTCCGAAGGCTACGCCGTGTCCCTTACTGTTAAATATTTTTATCAGTGAAAATCATAAATAAATCAGGTTAATCAGTGTGCGCTCTGTTTAAAAACAGTATAACAAAAACATACTATTTACAAAAT
>CAZVCC010000032.1:0-36713 GCA_964626015.1 uncultured Ignavibacteriaceae bacterium | reverse complement strand
TAGACTTAAGCCACTTTCTGAACTCTTTCTGATTTTTAAAGAATGTAGGTGTCATTATTTTATTCCTGTTAAAATACTATTTAAATTTATAAAAATGTATTTTGATATTTTTGCTCACATTTGCTGTCTTACATCTAAGCTCTTTTGACATTTTAAGAAACTATATTGCCCCCCCCCATAACTTAGTTTTCGGGTGTTAAATAATTCAATGCACAAAGTAATCTTTTCGTGCGGCAAAAATCTTCATATTTTAATATTTGATTTTCAGTATTATGTATGACTATCATTGGCTGCGTTTTTATGCAAGTAATCAGCGGATTCTTTGGTATTACAGATTTTTTCTTAACGTGTATTAATTCTTTTTCTCTGGAGTAATAATATCAGATATTGAGTGTTCCAATCCATTTTATCATCCTTAGTGTTATTATTTCTGTTTTTGGGTTATATTTTCTACATAACAAATTATCTAACTTTCATGGTAAACGATATTTTAAATTACTTTAATGAATTTAATACATAGCGTATTATTGCCGTTTACGGGATTAAAGTTTGTGTTCAGGGAATTTCAGAGTTTATTATAAATTAATTATTTATATTTACGATTATTAAATAATTTCCCATAAATTATGAGTGAGGAAATACTTACCTTTACGGTTGATGGTAGATATTTTGCGATTCCACTGGAAAATATACAGAGAGTTATAAATTCGGTAGAGGTAACCATAATTCCCGATTTACAGGAGAATATATTAGGCATTGTAAAGATTCATTCAGAGATATACCCTGTATTTAATTTCAGAAAAAAACTCGGTTTACCAGAAAAAGACATTTCTATCGACGACCATTTCATAATTGCAAAGACCACATTAATAAATATAATAATAATTGCGGATAAAGTATTAAGCGTAAGCACTTACGATAAACAGGATTTAACAGTACTTAAAGAATACATTTATTCTAATAAAGAAATTAAAGGTGTGGTTTCAGTGAACAAAGATTTGACTCTTATATATGACCTTGAAACATTCTTAAGCAGAGATGAGGCGAATACCTTGAATGACAGATTAGAAAATATCAAAGAATGATTGAATGTTAACCCCGGAAAATAATAATGAGTTAAGCGAATTAATAAATTCAACGACAGGATTGCATTTCCCTGAGGATAAATTTACCGATATTGAAAGAGCTGTAAGATATATATTAAAAGAAAATAATTTTAAGAGTGTAAATGATTTATTGTTATGGATTAAAAGCAAAGAAAATGATACTGATAAAGTTGATTTGATTACCAAGTATTTTACAGTGGGTGAAACGTACTTCTTCAGGGACAGGAATGTAATTAATGCTTTAAATGAGACAATATTACCAGAAATAATACAAAGGAAATATAAAGAAGACAGAAGAATAAAGGTATGGAGCGCAGCCTCCAGCACGGGAGAAGAGCTATACACTTTAGCAATTCTAATTGAAGAGTTATTAAAGGATAAATCCGGGTGGGAAATAGAATTAATGGGCAGCGATATAAACAAAGAATTTCTGGCAAAGGCAAAAAAGGGAATATATACAAAATGGTCAATACGAGGAGATGAGTTTCCTGTGTTAAATGATTATGTTACTCCCCTACCGAACAATTTATTCGAAGTTAATCATTTAATAAAATCCAGAGTTAAATTTTTCCATTTAAACTTAAAATCGAATAATTATCCGTCTCAAAAGAACGATTTGAACTCAGTTGATTTAATACTTTGCAGAAATGTGTTGATGTATTTTGATGATAAAACTAAAGCAGACGTTGTTAATAAGTTAAGAAAGACTCTTGATAAAGACGGATGGATAATATTTTCGCCTTTCGATTTAAATGATGAGAATAAAAAGTTATTCATTACTGTTTCAGCTGAGGATACAGTCGTTTACAGAGTTTCAGATTCGATCAATAATAATACGCCCATACAGAATAAAAATGAATTAAACAGTATTGCGAACACCACATTATTGCACATAAAAAAGCCAAAGGTCTCAACTATCAAGCATGAGAAAAAAACATCGAATACTTTAAATTGCAAGCAAATAATTTCTAAACGAGCAATAAGAGATTACGATGGAATACACAGGTTATATGAGAAGGGAAAGTACGGAGAAATAATAAAATTATATGAATCGAAAGAATTAGAACCAGAAATGGGTGAAACTAAAGCCACTAATTTTTATTTAACGCTATTAAAATCTTATGCGAATCTCGGGCTGAAAAGTGGTTTTGAGAATACAGTCAGCGAAGCACTTAAGATGAATAAAACCTCTGCGGAGATTCATTATGTCTGCGGGAGTATTTACAAGGAATTTAATGAATTGCAGAAATCAGTTTATCACTTGAAAAAGGCTTTATATCTTAATCACGATTTCATTATGGCTGAATTTATGCTTGGGCTAAATTATAGAGCCATTGGTGATGCGGCAAATGCAAAACGATGTTTCAGGAACATAAATAAAATGTTAAAGTCTGAAGATAACAACAGTACATTAGATTTTTCAGAGGGATTGAAAGTTATAGATATTAAGTCAATAGTTCAGAAGTACAGTAATGAATAAATATAAGTAAAAATATGGATTCACTAACATTAAAAATTCTGAAAGAGCGCGCACAAAAGTTATCAGACATACGAGAGACAGAGAGTTTGAACGAGGCGGGGATAGAGGTTTTAAAGTTTGAATTAGCAAATGAGATATTTGCTATTGAGATAAAGTATATAAAGGAAGTACTTCCGATAAAGGAAATAACAGAACTGCCATTGAAAGAGGGCTTTGTACTCGGAGTAATCAATCTAAGAGGGCAGATTATTTCAGTACTTGATATAAGGAAACTTTACGGCATACCCGAAAGAGGTATCTCAAACCTAAACAGGGTAATTGTTTTAAAAAATGATAGGATTGAATTTGGGATTCTCGCAGATAATATTATCGATGTAACGAAGATACTTTCATGCAGCATACAAGAATCTTTTACGGGTGTGGACGAGGTCAGGAAAGAATATTTACTTGGTGTAACTCCAGATAGGGTGGTAATAATAGATGCCATCAAAATATTAAACGATAGAAAAATTATTATTAATAATAAATTTTAAATATCAGCAATGATATTAAAGATAGCAGATGCTGATGATTAAGATTATGGTTTTATAGTATATGAATCAATAACTGAAAAATATAAGAAAGAATAAAACAATTATAAATATTAATTTAACAACTGAATAAAATTTAACAAAAATAATTATGAGATTAACAGTAGGTTTAAAAATTGCCGCAGGTTTTTTAATCGCAATACTTGCATTAATAATAAGCGGGTATGTGACTTTTAACAGCACATCGAAGCTAATAAATATATCAGAGAGAATGAAAATGCAGTATGAACTGATAAATAAAACAGATATGATGATGAATCATCTTCTGTATGCAGAAAACGAACAAATTTCATTTGCAATAACATTTGATGATGAGTTTGCGAAGAGCTCTGATGAAGACCTGATTCAATCATTGGAATACATTCCCAGTATTGAGGAGATAGTATTAAAGATAAATGATGCAAAATATAACGATATAATTAAATCTATCACAAACGAAGTCAAGAAAAGGGCGGTTGATGTCAGAGATAATTTAATTAAAATAAAGAAAATGAATAAAGAAGATGCGTTAAACTTTCTGAAAACGGATTTAAAAGAAAAAGTTGATTTGAATCTTGAAGAAGCCGACAATAAACTGGAAAGCATTGCGTTCAGTGATTTAAAGAGCATTCTCAAGGAATCCGAGGAAACTGCAGACAGCGCAAAAATGACAATATATATTTCTTCGTCTATATTTGTTCTTGCAATTTTAATTACAGGAATGTTAATTACGTTTTCAATCTCAAGACCATTAAAAGAGCTTACGAAAGCTTCCGAAGAAATGGCAAAAGGAAATCTAACGGTAAGCGTATCAGATAAATACAGTAAAAGCAGCGATGAGACCGGAGCTCTTGTAAATTCATTTTTAAAAATGAATGAAAAGTTGAAAGAATTAATAGCAGAGATGAGAGAAGGTGTTGGTATATTAGCAACTGCATCCAATGAAATATCTTCAACTACATCACAACTTGCAGCGAGTTCATCTGAGACTGCGGCATCAATAACGGAAACTACGACCACTGTAGAAGAGGTAAAACAAACTTCAAAGCTTTCAACCGACAAAGCAAGAAGAGTTTCTGAGAATGCTCAAAAGACAGATTTTATATCACAAAACGGGGAAAAGGCTATAAGCGAGACAATAAGCGGAATGACAAAGATAAGCGAGCAAATGCAACTGATAGCAGACAGCATTTTAAAACTTGCAGAACAAAGCAAGACGATTGGGGAAATCGTTTCAAGTGTAAGCGATATTGCGGAACAATCGAATTTACTTGCAGTGAATGCTTCAATTGAAGCCGCAAAAGCAGGCGAACAAGGAAAGGGTTTTGCAGTAGTTGCGCACGAAATAAAAAATCTTGCCAGCCAGTCAAAGCAGTCCACACTGCAAGTTAAATCGATTTTGAATGACATTCAAAACGGGATTAATAATGCTGTTATGACTGCGGAACAAGGGAACAAAGTTGTAGAACAGGGTATAATATTATCACAACAAGCAGGCGATTCTATTAAAGAATTATCAGAAAGTATTAGCGATTCAGCACAGTCAGCAGTACAGATAGCAGCAACAAATCAGGAACAATTCATTGGAATGGAACAGGTAGCCGCAGCTATGGAGAACATAAAACTTGCCGGGTCGCAGAATGCAGAAAGCACGAAACAGCTTGAATTCGCAGCAAGGAATTTAAAAGAGCTCGGTTTGAAAATGAAATCTAAAATAGATCAATTTAAGATATAAGTTGATGGATACAAAGGAACACGAATTCATCAGAAGATTATTTAAAACTTATAAAATTGAAGCAAGAGAGCATTTGTTCTCAATGCGAAATGAATTCATTAAATTTGAGAATTGCACTAATGAAAGCTTGAAAGCGGAAATTGTTGAAATAATATACAGAGATGCACACAGTTTAAAAGGAGCTTCTCGTGCAGTAAATTTAAAACTGATTGAATCTGTATGTCAGGTGCTTGAAAGCATTTTTTCAAGGTTAAAGAAAAACGAATTACACCTTGATAAGCCTTCATTTGACTTGATTCACTATGTCATAAACCGTTTAGAGCAAATAGTAGATACCTCAGAATTAGACAATGATGGAAATCCAATTTATGCAGATGACAACAACAAATTAAATATGCTTCTTGATTACATCGTAAGGAGCAAAAAAGAGCATATACAAGAATTCGTCAACAATTTAATAAAAGAAAGCAAAAAGGAACAATCTGAAGAATTTGAGAATATTGAAGGAAATAAAAAAGAGATTACGATAAAACCAGCAATAAATGACAATGTTAATACCGGAACCAAGGAAACAAAAACCGAATCAGAAACAATTAGGATTTCTACAGAAAAGTTGGATAAGTTATTTTATCAAGCTGAGGAATTAATTAATGCTAAATACTCGTACTTAAATGTCGTCGAGTCATTAAAAGATATTGTTTCCGAAAAGTCCACGATTGATAAAAAGTTTAAAGAAATTAAGAACGATATAAAATCTCTGAGTAAATATTTTAAGGGTGATGATGCGGGTGCAAATGGCAGGAATAAAGACTTAGTAAATAAAGTGTTAAATAACATAGAGCAAATTTTATTAAAAGAGCACGGCAAGAACGAGATAATATCTTCTCTTCATAAATCTTCAATGACAGAAGGCAGGGTTTTAAGTAATATGGTTGATAATTTAATGCATCAGGCAAGAGATATATTACTGGTTCCGTTTAAAACCCTAACGAATGTTTTACCGTTGGTCATAAGGGATCTATCCATTTCATTGGGTAAAAGTGTCAACTTCACGGTTAAAGGTGAAGAGATAGAAATTGACAGAAGAATACTTGAAGTAATTAAAGATCCGTTTATACACTTAATAAGAAATTCATTAGATCACGGAATCGAAAATCCTGAGACCAGAAAACAAGCAGGAAAAAGTGAATCCGGGAATATCGTTATAAATATAAAGCAAATTGGCGGTAATAAGGTAGAAATATTGATAACGGACGACGGGAAAGGACTGAATTACGAAGATATTCTTGATAGTGCGATTAGAAAAGGAATTATTAAAGAAGAGCAGAAAGGTTTATTAAACGAGAAGGAAATCATTAAGTTAGTTTTCGTTTCAGATGTATCAACAAGCAAAGTCATAACTGACATATCAGGCAGAGGTCTTGGATTAGCGATCGTAAAAGAGAAGATAGAACAATTAGACGGTTACATAGAATTAGAAAACGGACAAGAATGCGGTACTGTGATTAAGATTACACTCCCTCTATCACTGACAACATTCAGAGGCGTTTTAATATCGCTTGAAGATAAGCAGTTTATAATTCCGACTTTAAACATCGAGCGAATTAAACGGATTAAAATCGACGAAATAAAAAATATTGAAAACAAGGAGACTATTTCGGTAAACGATGAAGTAATTCCTGTAATAAACTTAAAAGAGATACTATCACTTAAATCGAAAACTATTCTAAAATCAAGCGGTGAAAATATTATTGCTGTCATTATAGAACATTCTGGTAAAAAGATTGCAGTAACCGTAGATGATATCATTATAGAACAGGAAGTACTTGTTAAGAATTTAGGCAAACAAATCTTAAAAGTTAAAAATATACAAGGAGCGGCGGTTTTAGGTTCGGGTAAAGTTGTACCAATACTGGATGTAAAGGATTTAATACTTTTCACAGAAAGTGAATATTTCGGAAGTATAAAATCAGAACAGCCAGATCATTTAAGAGAGAAGACATCGTACATAATGGTTGCTGATGATTCTATAACATCAAGGATGCTGATTAAAGATATTCTTGAATCAGAAGGATTCAGAGTAAAGACAGCAGTTGACGGACTGGAAGCATTAACTGCCTTAAAGACAGAGAAATTTGATTTAATCGTTTCAGATATTGAAATGCCGAGGATGAACGGTTTTGAATTAACTGAGAGAATAAAGGGAGATAAAAATTTATCAGAACTACCTGTTATACTAATAACAGCTTTGGCGTCGAAGGAAGACAGAGAAAGAGGAATAGACGCGGGTGCGAATGCATACATTGTAAAAAGCAGTTTTGACCAGAGCAATTTAATAGATATAATAAACAGATTGATATAAATGATAAGAATATTATTAGTAGAAGACTCTAATGTTTCAAGAGAATATTTGATGTATCTTATTAGTCTTGAGAACGATTTGAAAGTTATTGCAACGGCATCGAATGGAAAAGATGCAGTAGATTTAGCGTTGAGGTTAAAACCTGATGTAATAACTATGGACATCAATATGCCAAAATTAGATGGTTTTCAGGCAACGAGAGAAATTATGGAAAAATCTCCTGTACCAATAATAATTGTAACAGCAAGCTGGGATCCAAAACATGTTTCAACGACTTTCAAAGCACTTGAAGCAGGAGCGGTCAGCGTGATTCCAAAACCATTAGGATCCGGACACACAGACAGCGAAAAACTGAAGAAAGATTTTATCAAAACGATTAGAATAATGTCCGAAGTCAAAGTTGTCAGACGCATAAAAAAACCTACTTTTTTAAATTCTAATAAGATTAAAGATACAGACATAACAACACCGAATATAAGCTCGTATAACAAAGAGTTTAAGATTGCAGCAATTGGTGCTTCGACGGGCGGACCGCAGATAATACAACAGATACTGAATGATTTACCGAATAATTTTTTTCTACCAATATTAATTGTTCAACATATTGCTGCAGGTTTCGTCGAGGGTTTTATTGATTGGTTAAATTCAACAACAAAACTAAGAGTAAAGTCAGCTGAAGATGGAGAGCAACCGATACCGGGATTCGTGTATTTAGCACCCGATGACTATCATATGGGAATATTAAAAACCTCAAGAACAATTAAGCTTAGCAAAGCAGAAAAGGAAAATGGACTGCGCCCGTCCGTTTCATATTTATTTAGAAGTGTCGCTGAAGCATTCCCGAACGAGGCAGTTGGAATATTATTGACCGGTATGGGAAAAGATGGTTCAGAAGAACTTGGGTTGATGAAAAACAAAGGTGCATTAACAATCGTACAAGATGAAGAATCGTCTATAGTATTCGGGATGCCCGGGGAAGCAGTAAAAATCGGAGCGGCAAATTTAATATTGGATCCAAAATCGATTTCAAAGAAACTTAAAGAATTAGCAAAAGAATAATTTAATTATATGGAAAAAACAATAAAAATCTTAATCGTTGAAGACAGCCCGACACAAGCAGAAAAACTTTGCTTTTTGCTGGAGGAAGAGGGCTATATAGTTGAGAAAGCAGAAAACGGGAAAAAAGCTCTTAACGCATTGGACATTTTTACCCCTGATATAATTATTAGTGATGTTTTAATGCCAGAAATGGACGGATATGAATTTTGCAATAAAGTTAAAAGCAATAAAAAATGGAAGAAAACGCCAGTAATACTTTTGACATCTTTATCAGATCCTGAAGACGTGATAAGAGGACTAATAAGCGGTGCGGATAATTTTCTTACAAAACCGTATAAAAATGATTTTCTCATTTCACGAATTAAACATGTTGTAATTAACTTAAACATCCGAAACGAAAGACTTTCCGACCTTGGGATTGAGATTTTCTTTGCAGGAAAGAAGCACTTTGTCAATTCAGACAGATTACAGATAATTGATTTATTACTGTCCACATACGAAAATGCGATTATGAAGAACAAAGAACTTGAGTCCGTAAACAACGAGCTAAACGAATTAAAAAACCAATTAGAAGTACAGAACAAGGATTTGCAGGAGCTAAACGAGCAAAAAAATCAGTTTCTGGGAATGGCTGCACACGATTTAAGGAATCCACTGGGAGCCATCAGCGGTTTTAGCCAGTTTTTACTCGAAGATTCAGAATTAAATAAACAGCAGAAAGAATTTCTGAAATATATTAAAGATTCGAGCGAATTCATGCTGAAATTAATAGATGACCTACTTGATATATCATCAATCGAATCGGGTACCGTGACACTTGGCTTAAAAAAGACAAATTTAATAAATTTTATATATTGCAATCTTGATATAAACAAAATGCTGGCTTCAAAAAAGAATATTGAAATTGATTTTACACATCCTGAGACGATTAGAGAGACCTACATTGACAGAGGAAAATTTGATCAGCTACTGAACAACTTACTTTCTAATGCTATTAAATTTTCATTTCCGAACACTAAAATTAAAGTTGATTTGCAGCAGGATGAATATTATACTTTATTAAGTGTAAAAGATGAAGGACAAGGTATACCCGAGAAAGAGCTGCATTTAATATTTAAACCCTTTTCCAAAACCAGTGTTAAGAGCACTGCGGGGGAACACAGCACAGGACTTGGACTTGCAATAGTAAGAAAGATTGTTGAAGGACATAAAGGTGATATATGGGTAGAGAGCGTCGAAGGCAAGGGTAGTACCTTCTTTGTAAAAATTCCTATAACAGAAAACCTTAAATAAATGAGATTATAACTAATTTGTTGTAGATGGACATTAAATTAAATCTAAAAAATTAATAATTTTGATATGTCATTTGAAAAACGTTAGTCTGAGTTCACATTTATAAATTACATTATATATTCAATATTTCGTATTCAATAAAACCGATATCTTACAAAGGATAACTGAACTGTACATAAAACCCAATAATTTTATTTTTTAGAATATTAACAACCAGCATTAAAAAGAGTAAAATTACTAAATTGAATAAGTGCCATAATTTGCTTATATTTAAAGACATTAAATAAATCAAAAATTTTATTCGGAGCAAAATTTTTATGAAATCATTAAAAGTTTTATTAGTATCTGTTATACTACTTGGAGCAATGTCATTTTATTTAGGAGGATGTTCTCCGGCTGAAACAACAACGGGCAAGCTTGCTTACCAGCAAAAGAACTGGGAAAAGGCAGCGGCAGAATTAACAAAGGGTCTTGCAATAGATAAAACAGATGCTGAAGCATGGTATATGCTCGGTTACGCACAAACTGAACTTGGTAATTTTAAAGAAGGAGCGGATGCTTTCAAACAAGCAACGGCTCTATCAGCAGATTACAACAACCTGATTAAGAATTACTGGATAGACAAGTATAATGCCGGAATTAATTCTTTTAACAGCGGTACGAAAGAACTCGGCAAGAAAAATACGGAAGCGGCTAATAATCACTTCAAGGAAGCGATTAAATCGTTAACAGCAGCTACCGGTATTATTCCAGATAGTATAGCTGCATTCCAGTTAATGGCAGACTCGTACAATTACATGGGTGAAACAGATAAGGCACTGGGTATATATCAAAGCATACTTGACAAATCAAAAAGCAAAGATGATGCTATTCAAATCGGGAAGCTTATGTATCAGAACGGCTTAAAACTTAGACAAGCAGAGGATTATGAAAATGCTCTTAACGTGTTTAAGAAAGTTGTTACCATACCTTATCTCCCAAAGGATAACGTGTATTACGAAAGTTCACTATTCAACTGCGGTTTTGCCAATTATCAGATGGCAGTAAAAAAAGCTACAGATAACAAACCTAAATCAGAATATGAGCCTCTGCTTAAAGAATGCGTTAAGTACATGGAACAGGTAACTGCAACATCAAAGAGCAAAGATTTACTAAAAGACACTTATGAGATATTAGTGAATGCATACGATGCATTAGGCGATGAGGCTAAATCAGATGAGGCACAACAAAAGAAAAATGCTCTACAATAAGCCATAATGAGTAACGGCAACAGTAAAAGCGGAGCACGGTGGTTCTGGGGAATATTAATCAGCATCTTAGTAATTGCTTTGATATTCACGGGAACATCTATAATTATATTTTCGATGGCACTCGTAAAGACAAGCGACAAGAATTTTGAATACGAAGAAATCCGTTCAGGAAGAGAAAAAATTGCTGTCGTTGAGCTTGACTTTACAATAATTGACTCAGCACCTATTGTCAGGCAATTCAAGAAATACCGGGAAGATAAGAGCATTAAGGCTATTGTACTTCACGTAAATTCACCGGGTGGCGGAGTAGCAGCCTCACAGGAAATGTATGAAGAGGTAAAGAAGACAAGAGATTCCGGAAAGCCGGTTATTGTCTCATTCGGTTCGATAGCAGCAAGCGGCGGATATTATGTCGCATGCGGAGGGAGCATAATTGTTTCAAATCCCGGCTCTTTAACCGGCAGTATAGGAGTAATAATCTCTATTGCCAACTTTAAAGAACTTGCGGATAAGATTGGTATTAAGGATGTTACGTATAAGAGCGGCGACCTGAAAGATTCCGGCAATCCATTAAGAGATGTAAATGAAAAAGATCGAGAGTATTTTCAGGAAATAGTTGACGACAGCTACGAACAATTCCTTGATGTAGTCTCAAAAGAAAGAAAGATTGATAAAGAAGAACTCCGCAGTATTGCAAGCGGAAGAGTCTATACAGGAAGACAGGCAAAAGATTTAAAGCTTGTAGATTCTATTGGAACGTATGAAGATGCCATCAGAATTGCCGGTGAGATAGCGAAGATAGAAGGTGAGCCGGCAATAGTTAAGGAAAAGCGGCGCATGAACATTTTTGATTATATAATTGAGAATACGACAAACAATCAGATTAAATTATTAAAGGAAGAAGTTTATAACGAATTCCTTAATAAACCTGTTTTGCAATATAAATTCGAAAGGTAACCGAATATGACAAGAGCTCAGATAGCTTCCCAGATTTCGGATGCAACCGGTATCAGCAAGAAGGAAGCAGAAATAGTTATTGAAGGATTCATCAGTGTTGTGATTGACAGCCTTAGTAAGAATGAGAGCGTTGAGATCCGCGGATTTGGTACTTTTAAAAATGTTGTTCGCGAGCCAATGAAGGCAAGGAATCCTAAGACCGGAGAGACTATCCAATTAGGAAAAAGGTTTATACCAAAGTTTAAGGTATCTAAAGAGTTTAAAACAATCGTACAAGATAGATTAACAAAATAATAAAATGAAAGGAGCAAAATTTAATGCCTTGCGGTAAAAAGAGGAAAAGGGCAAAAATGTCTACTCATAAGAGGAAAAAAAGATTAAGAAAGAACAGACATAAGAAGAGAATAAGATAAATCCGTTTTATTCGTAAAAATTTATTAAGAATAAATTTACATCTAAAATATAAAACCCTGAGTTTTAAAACTCAGGGTTTGAGTATTTAAAATTGAAAACATATTTTACTTACCTACCTTAGACCAGGAATCTTTTAATGACACGGTTCTGTTGAACACAAGTTTTTCATTAGATGACAGCGGATCAACACAGAAATAGCCCAATCTTGTAAACTGGTACTTATCACCAGCTTTTGCTTTTGCAAGTTCCGGTTCGATAAAACAATTTCTTATAATATCAAGAGAATGAGGATTGAGAAACTCTCTGAAATCTTTTTCGTCATCGCCCGAGGGGTCTTCAACAGTAAACAATCTGTCGTAAAGTCTGACTTCGGCATTAATTGCATGAGGAACAGAAATCCAGTGAATTGTTCCTTTCACGCTTCTCTTGCTACCCGAGCCGCTTTTCGTTTCCGGGTCATAAGTGCAATGCAGTTCTGTAATATCTCCTTTATCATTCTTAATAATATTATTGCATTTAATAATGTAAGCTGATTTTAATCTTACTTCATTGCCCGGGTAAAGCCTATGGAATTTCTTATGAGGTATCTCCTGAAAGTCTTCCTGTTCAATGTATATTTCTTTTGAGAATGGAATATTCCTTGTGCCCATTGACTCATCTTCAGGATTATTTATTGTTGTCATTTCTTCAGTTTGACCATCCGGGTAATTAGTTATTACAACTTTTAAAGGATTCAGTACAGCCATAACACGCGGTGCACGTTTATTCAAATCATCCCTGACACTGTGTTCAAGCAGTGCAACGTCTGTCAAAGCATCACGCTTAGCAACTCCAATCTTATCAGCAAAATTTCTAATTGACTCAGGAGTATAGCCTCTTCTTCGAAGTCCGCAAATAGTGGGCATTCTTGGGTCGTCCCAGCCGGAGACACGATTTTCCTGGACGAGTTCAAGAAGTTTGCGTTTGCTCATTATTGTATAAGAGAGATTTAATCTTGCAAATTCAATCTGACGAGGAAGGTTCTCAAGATTCAAAACTTGCAGAAACCAGTCATACAAAGGACGATGCACTTCAAACTCAAGCGTGCACAGTGAGTGAGTAATTCCTTCAATCCAGTCAGAAATAGGATGAGCGTAGTCGTACATAGGGTAAATACACCATTTATCACCTGTATTATGGTGAGTTGCCTTTTTAATTCTGTAAATGACCGGGTCGCGCATGTGCATATTAGGAGAAGCCATTTCAATTTTAGCACGAAGAATATGTTCACCATCTTCGAACTTCCCTGCTTTCATATCCTCAAACATTTTCAGGTTTTCCTCAACGGAACGATTTCTGTAAGGTGAATTAATTCCGGGTTCGGTTGGAGATCCTTTCTGATTTTTAATTTCGCCGGGTGTAGAAGAATCAACGTATGCATTACCGTCTTTTATCATTTGCACGGCGAATTCAAACATCTTATCAAAATAATCGGATGCATAGTACATTCTGTCATTCCAATCGAAACCGAGCCATTTTACATCCTCAATAATGGAATCAACATACTCAATATCTTCTTTTACGGGATTTGTATCGTCAAAACGCAGGTTACAAAGTCCCTTATAATCGCGTGCAATACCAAAGTTAAGGCAGATTGATTTCGCATGGCCTATATGCAGATAGCCATTGGGTTCAGGCGGAAATCGTGTGTGTACTTTACCGTTATTCTTATTTTCTTTTAGATCTTCGTTAATAAACTCCCGAATAAAATTTGAAGGAGTATTTGTGTTTTCTTCCATTATTATTATATTGATTACAAAATTCCTTTAGTATTTGGTTTCTAATTTAACATTAAATGTTATTTAATTGTCTCCAGCATTCTTTTAATTCGTCTTAATGTTTTTTCCTTCCCAACAATATCGAGTATATCGAATATTCCGGGACCACCGCTTGTACCTGATACAGCAAGCCTCAACGGATGAATTACATTTCCATTACCGGTATTCATTTCTGCAGCAGTTTCTTTTAAAGCAGTTTCATAATTTTCTTTAATGGGATTTTCGAACAGACTAATCTTTTCAGAATATTTTTTTAAAATATCAGGTGATTCCGGTTTCCATCTTTTCTTCAAAGCTGCTTCTTCATATTCGGAAGGTTCTTCAAAGAAATAATATCCTTTTTCATAGAATTCCTTTATAAATGATACCCTTTCCTTCATAGCATGGATTACCTTGGTAAGATACTCATTAGTAAAATCAACATCTAAATACTTAGATTTTTTTAATTCATCTCTAAGCATCACAACAAGTTCTTCGTCAGATTTTTTTCTCAAATGCTCTGCGTTGAGCCAGTTTAGTTTTTCGATGTCAAATACAGCTCCAGATTTGTTTACTCTATCGAGGGAAAAACATTTTATTAAATCATCAAAATAGTAGAACTCTTTATCATCGCCTGCAGTCCATCCAAGCAGTGCAATAAAGTTTATTAATGCATCTTTAAGATATCCCTTCTGCCTATAATCTTCAACTGCAACATCGCCCTGACGTTTACTTAGCTTTGACCTATCGGAATTTAGCAGCAAGGGCAGGTGAGCAAAAACAGGAATCTCCCAGCCGAATGCTTCGTATAGGAGAACATGTTTAGGGGTTGACGGCAGCCACTCTTCACCTCTAATTACATGAGTAACATTCATTAAATGGTCGTCAATAACATTAGCAAGATGGTAAGTAGGAAAACCATCTGATTTAATCAAAATTTGATCGTCGATAATATCACTAGAAAATTCAACATCCTCACGAATGTAATCATAAAATTTAATTGTTTTACCCGGTTCAACATTTAACCTTATCACATAAGGAATACTTTCCGCTAACTTACTAATGATTTCATCTTGCGACAAACTCAAGCATTGTTTATCATACTTTGTTTGATTTAGTTTTTGCTTTTGTTGTTCTTCTCGAAGGGCGGTTAAACGTTCCGCTGAACAGAAGCAGTAATATGCTTTTTTCCTTTCAAGAAGCTGCTTAATGTATTCGTTGTATATACTAAGTCTTTGCGATTGATAATAAGGACCATGTCCACCCTCTTTGAACGGACCTTCGTCATAATCCAAACCCGCCCATTTAAGAGTATTAATAAGATTATCAACCGCACCTTCGACTTTGCGAGCCTGATCCGTATCTTCGATTCTAAGTATGAACTTACCTCCAGTGTTCCTTGCAAACAAATAGTTATACAATGCTGTCCTAAGGTTGCCTATGTGTATATATCCCGTTGGTGAGGGAGCATACCTTACTCTTACTTCTTTATTAATCATATACTATTTACGTTTATGAATTATCAATTACTATTACAAACTCACCTTTTTCCTTGATGCGTGATAAATCCTTTACCATCAAGTCAAGGCGATTTCTATAAGTTGTTTCATGGATTTTAGACATTTCTCTTGATACCGAAACGTTTTTCCCATGAAGATACTTATTAAGCTCAGACAAAGTTTTCTTGACTCTATACTTTGACTCGTATAAAATGACCGGCATTTTAATTTCTGCGAGGGATTTCAGAATATTTTCCCTACCTTTTACAGGAAGGAAGCCTTGAAAATAAAATTTCCTGTTATCAAATCCTGATAATACAAGTGCATGAATAAATGCAGAAGCCCCAGGTATTGAAATAACATTAATTTCAGCAGAAACACATTTAGAAATAATAGTACTTCCCGGGTCAGAAATTGCAGGGGTTCCCGAATCGCTGACAAGAGCAACAGATTTACCGGATTTTAATTCGTTTATTAAATAATCCGTTTTTCTATCCTCTACCTGTGAGTAATAACTAATTAACTTATTTGATATATTATATTTTTTGAGTAATATAGAAACAACCCGAGTATCCTCGCATGCGATAAAATCAACATTTTCAAGGACGTAAACTGCTCTCAACGAAATATCTTCCAGATTTCCGATAGGTGTAGATACAACGTACAAAGTATTTACATCAATCTTATAATAAGGGAAATATTTATCAAAAGAATAGTCTGTATCTTCGATTGTTTCCATTGTTTAATTTAAGCATACTTCACTTTATTATAAATGTATTTAGAGAACATATATTTTTGTCATAATTATATAGATTTTATTTTGTTAATAATAACTTTATATTTGTATCAGACTCTTTAGTCTTATATATTTATGAATAAATTTAAAACCACAATAAATAAGATATCACCCCCTGATAACTGGAAAGTTCCGGTCATAATAGCACTCGGATTATTAACAGGGCTTGGATTCCTTACATTCCACATAGCAAACGGGACATCCTATTTATCTGATAAACCAGAAACGTGCATTAATTGCCACGTAATGTTTCCTCAGTATTCTTCGTGGCAGCACAGTTCACATGCAAGGGTTGCAACTTGCAACGATTGCCATGTACCTCAGGATAATTTCATACGTAAATACATGTTTAAAGCAACTGACGGATTACGTCACACGACTATGTTTACATTCAGGCTGGAACCTCAGGTAATAAAGATAAAAGATGCCGGAAGAGATGTTGTTCAGGAAAATTGTGAGCGTTGTCATCAGGGATTACTCGGATATATGCATTCAGCACAGCGAGACAAAGCTTACATTGTTGCAGAAGATAAGGATGTATGTTGGAGCTGCCATCAAGAGGTACCTCATGGAAGTGTAAGCAGTTTGTCATCATTTCCATTTGCTCGCGTTCCGGGATTAACTCCAGTAGTTCCTGAATGGCTGAGTAAAGCACTTATAAAAGAATCAAATAATTCAAAATAATAAAATACACATAAGATTATGAAACTTGCAGAGAGAATAAAAGAAAAACCGTGGCTCGGATGGGTATTGTACGGAGCCACTATATTGATTGTGTTTCTCGTTGGACTACTTGGAAGCTCAATTATAGAGAGAAGAACAGAATCAAACCAGATAATCCAAAATGTAAAACCGATCAAGGATTGGGAACCGCGGAATGAAATCTGGGGTGAGAATTATCCTCGTGAATATGAGACATACGTGCAAACATTAGATACCTCCTTTGCGAGTAAACACGGCGGTTCTGCAAAAGTTGACATGCTTGAAAGGTATCCGGACTTAGTAATACTTTGGGCAGGATATGCATTTTCAAGAGATTATAATCAAGGTCGAGGGCACTATCTTGCGGTTAAGGATATAAGAAATACATTGAGAACGGACGTTCCGCAGCCTGCAACATGCTGGACTTGTAAAAGCACGGATGTACCACGTTTGATGAATCAGCTTGGAATAGCAGAATACTACAAAAAACCATGGAAAGAGCTTGGTTCTGAAGTAGTTAATGCTATTGGCTGCCAGGACTGTCATGATAATAAAACGATGAACTTGAAAATTTCAAGACCTGCGCTGGTTGAAGCATTTCAAAGACAAGGCAAAGATATAAACAATACAACTCACCAGGAAATGCGTTCATTAGTTTGTGCACAATGCCACGTCGAGTATTATTTTAAAGGAAAGGAAGAAAAGTATTTAACATTCCCGTGGGATAATGGTTTTACAGTTGAGGACATGGAAAAATATTATGATAATGTTGAGCATGTTGACTGGGTACACCAGATAAGCAAAACCCCGATGTTGAAAGCGCAGCATCCTGATTTTGAAGTCTTTAAAATGGGTATTCATTCACAAAGAGGGCTTTCTTGTGCTGACTGCCACATGCCTTATAAAAGTGAAGGCGGTGTAAAGTTTACGGATCACCATATACAGAGTCCTTTAAATAACATTGCGAACTCATGTCAAGTCTGTCACAGGGAAAGCGAAGCAACCCTAAGAAATAACGTCTATGAAAGGCAGGATAAAGTTCTTGAGCTTGGAGAGACAGCAACGAATATAATTGCAAAAGCTCATATAGAGGCAAAATATGCGTGGGATGCCGGAGCGACTGAAGAACAAATGAAACCGATATTAAAGTTAATCAGGCAAGCCCAATGGAGATGGGATTACATTGCAGCATCGCATGGAGCAGGATTTCACGCTCCGCTTGAATCAGCAAGGGTACTTGGAAATTCTATTGCAAAAGGACAAGAAGCCCGGACACAGATTGCGATATTACTCACAAAGCTTAATGTGGGACTACCAATTACATATCCAGATATTTCGACCAAGCTAAAAGCACAAACATACATCGGATTAAAAATGGACAGTTTAAATAAAGCGAAATCTATATTTTTAAGTGAAACTATACCACAATGGGACAAGATAGCCACTGAAAAAGGAAATAAAATTGCCTGGTATTAAAAGACAAATAATTAGAATTGTAATCCCCTGTCAAATGAGAGGGGATTTTTATTAATAAGGAGTACATATTGAATAAATTTTTCCTAATATTATTACTCGTCATATCAGTGAGTGTTTATTCTCAGGATAAGCCAAAAGGAAAATTCAACGGTGTTCTTTTTGGTGATTATTTTTATAAGATTGAAGGAGATTCTTCGGGATCTTCAAACCAGTATTCATCATATAGTTCTAAAACTACAGGAGTAACTGTACGCAGAGCAAGACTTCACTATGAGCATTCGTTTAATGAGAACTTTACAGGCAACTTTGGTATTGAATTAAATGATGTAACAAAGATAGATAACAAAGTCAGCTTCATGGTATATGATGCACAATTTGAATGGAAGGAAGTAGTACCAAATTCGAGTATAATATTCGGATTAATGCCTGCACCGACATTTGTATGGGGTATGTCTGAGAATATGTACGGATACAGGAGTCTTGAGAAGACAATAGCTGATAAGAACCGTATAGGAACTGCACTTGAAATCGGTGCTATGCTCAGAGGGAAATTTGATAAAGAAGGAAAGTATGGCTATACGGTAATGTTTGGCAACGGAAAAGGTTCGAGTGCTGAAGTTTCAAAATTCCCCAAGTTTTACGGTTCCATATATGCAAAATTCTTAGGAAATTTTGTTGCAGAGGCCTATTTTGATTATCAGAATAATTACAACGAACAATACAGATTTACAGCGAAGAGCGTATTAGCTTTTAAGAACAAAGACTACACGTTTGTTTTTGAACCATTTTTTCAAAACAGAAATAATTCGGTAAACTTATCAGCGCCACAAAATCCAATAGGATTCACACTTAGTGCTAAAGTCAATATAGTGAAGAGGAATGATGTTGAAAAAACCGAAGCTCTCAACATCTTTGCAAGATATGATTATTTCGATCCTGACAGCAACAATGGCACACTTGGATTTAAGGAAAATTTTTTCATAGCAGGATTAGACTTCCTGCCGTTCAATTCGTTTCATGTAATGCCGAATGTATGGATAAACACATACAAAGACAAAAGCAATGCGAACATTACAAGACCTAATGATATTGTTGGAAGAGTAACACTTTGGTATCAATATTAATCTAACAATGATATGATAATAATTGGTAAAAATCCGATACTCGAAACGCTCAGGTCGAATCCAAAGGATTTAACAAAGATAATTTTCATGAAGAACATGAAACCGGAACCCAGAATGAAGGAAATACTGACACTGGCGAAGGATAACGGAATAAGCATAGTATCGCTGCACAAGTTTGACTTTGAGAAATACTTTCAACGAAAGGACAAAAAGGAAGGAATATCGCAGGGAATAATCGGTTTCATGAAGGATTATGAATACACACCATTTAAAGAGCTTCTTCGTAAAATAGAAAAAATCGTAAATCCCCTATTAATAATTCTTGATGAGATTACTGATCCGCACAATTTCGGAGCGATTATACGTTCAGCGGTATGTCTGGGAGCAGACGGCATAATAATCCCCCGCCACAATTCAGCAGAAGTGAATCACACTGTGATTAAAACCTCATCCGGAGCGGTGAATTACATACCGATTGCGATGGAAACAAATTTAAACAACGTGATAAAAGTACTGAAACAGAATGCGTTTACGATTGTGGGAACTGACATACAAGCGGAAATGACAACTTTTGATTCTAAGCTGAGCAAGGCTGTATGCCTGATTGTCGGCAGCGAGGGCAAGGGCATACGTGTTTCACTTAAGAACAACTGTGACGAGCTTATAAGGATTCCCATGGCAGGGGGCTTTAACTCACTGAATGCTTCTGTATCAACAGCCATTTTTATGTATGAGATATTCAGGCAGAAGAATATCAAGTGATTTTATCTCATAGCTTTAAGGCGTTCAATTCTTTGTTCGATAGAAGGATGAGTACTGAATAAGGAAATACGTTTTCTAGATTCTATTTTTGCTATCGAGTATGAATTCTTTTTATCAAGCTGCCCAGAATAGCTTCCAAGAACCGTAAGAGCATTTGCCATGGCTAAAGCTGAAGTAATTTTTGCCGAACCTTCGTCTGCTTTATATTCTCTATGCCTTGAAAATGCGGATATTGGGATGTAAGCAAGAAGCATTAACACTGTTTCGAGAACGGAAACTATCATAAAATAAGCCAAGAAACCGAGTCCACCGCCATCTTCATCTCTAAGAGCCTGATCGATAGCAGTTGCTACAATTCTTGCCATGAAAATAACAAAAGCGTTTGCAATACCCGTGAGTAATGTCAGAGTAACCATATCACCATTGCTTATATGGGCAATTTCGTGTCCTGCAACTGCTTCCAATTCACTTTCATTCATCATTTTAATGAGCCCGGTTGAGAAAGCAACCATCGAGGATTTTTTAGTTGCTCCCGTTGCAAAAGCATTCGGCTCAGGAGAATCATAAATTCCAACTTCCGGGACAGGTATGTTTTCTCGTTCGGAGAGCCTACGTACTATTTCATAAATTTTTATCTCGGGACCGGAAACATTCTGAGGGTCAATAATCTTAATACCATAAGCTCTTTTTGCGAGCCATTTGCTCATAAGCAGTGATACAAATGAACCTCCCATTCCCCACAAGAATGACAATAACATAAGGCCGATAGTGCCTTCACCACTTATCCCGAGAAGGCTGAGTATGAAACCAATAGTAATTACAACTATGAAGTTTGTAACTAAAAACAAGAAAATTCTTTTGATGGTTGAGTTCATGTTAATTATATTATTTTTCCGTTATATAAGTACAACTTTTTTTCTATTATTAGGTATTAACTTTCTTTTCTTCTTTCTTTTCATCTTCCATTTTCTCGATTGGTTTTTCAACAAATTTCTTATGCAATACTGTAACTGATGTAAGAAAAGTTATAATTAAAACTACTACGGACATTATTATTACCATTGTCCAGATTCCAGAGTCATCCATGCTTAAAGTGTTTTATTTAACCAGTTAATAATAAGTCCATTTATTTGCGGAAATTCTTCAATCAAGAATTTACCGTGCTTTTCAGATTCAAAAACCTGAAGTTCCTTAGGGTCATCCAGATAATTCTCAAAAATGCTTCTTTCTTCATCGGCAATGTTTTTGTCCTTGTTACCGCAAATGAACATCACGTTTTTAATTCTTGGTATAGGTCGAGCCATTGACATTTTTCTCTCATCATATCCCGTAAATGCTTCAAAAGTATTTTTCCCGCTAGATACAGATACAACGGATTTAACACCAGTATTAATACGTGCATAAATACCTAGTGAACCGCCGATTGAGGTACCAACAACAGCTATTCTGTTTGAATCGATTGAAGGCTGCATCTTTGCCCACTTTATCACTGCATCAACATCTTTTGGTGCCTGTTCAGGATTTGAGAGAAGGTCGGAAATATCAACATCAGCCTTTCCTGACTCACCATGACTTCTAATATCATAAGCCAGAACTTTATAACCTCTCTTTAACAGAGAGTCAAGAAAGTTATGGGACCATTGCTGTTTATCGGAACGAAATTGATGGATAAGAATTACCAGAGGCTGCTTAATTTTGTCTGACTTGTATAAGTAATTTGCAGAAATCATGATACCGTCTGAGGTAAAAACTTCAATGTTTTCTTTTTTTATTGAAGTGTCTATAACCGTACCTGATTTCTTTTCACCTACACTAACATCCTTACTGCAGCCAGCAAAGAAGAACAAAAGTAATAATAATAGTGTTTTCATGATTTAAGATATATAAAAAACCCGTGGCATCACCACGGGTTAAAAATAAACATAATATATTTATACTTCTACTTAAAAATCAACGTGTTTAATCCAATTGCGGGTATCTTCAATCTCACCGTATTGGATACCTGTAATTGTATCGTAGAATTTTTGAGCAACGGGTCCAATCTTCATATCATTAAATACCATGTCTTTACCTTTGTAATGCAACAAACCCACAGGCGAAATAACAGCAGCTGTACCCGTTCCGAAGACTTCCTGAACTTTACCTTTCGCATGAGCGTCTGCAACTTCGTCTATAGAAATGTTTCTTTCACTTACCTTCATACCCCATTCCCTTGCGAGGGTAAGAACAGTATCTCTTGTTACACCAGCGAGAACGGTATTTTTTTGCAAGGACGGGGTAATAAGCTCATCATTGATAACAAACATAATGTTCATTGCACCGACTTCATCTATATCTTTTCTGTTGACACCATCGAGCCATAGAACCTGTGAATAACCTTTTTTATGTGCATCCATACCTGCATACAATGAAGCCGCGTAATTCGCAGCTGTTTTAGCTGCACCTACACCACCCTGTACGGCTCTTACGTAATCGGTGCTGACCATTATTTTAACGGGATTCAATCCTGCGGCGTAATAAGATGCTACTGGCGATGTCATTACGATTAAATGGTATTCTCCCGAGGCTGTAACTCCAAGGAAATGACCGCTTCCAAAGACAACGGGTCTTATGTACAAAGATTGACCTTTTTCTTTAGGAATAAACTTAGAATCAATTTTTACCAATTCTTGAATGCCTGCCAATAGTTTTTCTTCATCATAAGGAGGAATACAAACTATACCAGCAGAACGATTCAATCTTTTAACATTCATATCTGGTCTGAATATATTAGCACCGCCTTTAACAGATTTGAATGCTTTTAAGCCTTCAAATATTGTCTGTCCGTAATGCAGGGTGCAAAGCCCGGGTTCAAATGGTAACAGCCCATACGGCTCAATAGCTCCATCGTCCCATTTTCCGTTTTTAAAAACAGAAATAAAAACATGGTCTGAGAAATATACTCCAAATCTCAGATTATTCCAGTCAATGTTATTAATCCGTGTTTCCGGATTCTTTTTTACATTAAAATTCATCCGTATCTCCTTTAAGTTTATTTTGAAGATTACATTTTGCTCATTATATCTGCTCCGACTTCGAGAGCTTTTCTATTGACCGGAAGGAGGTTATGATACCTTTCCGGTAATACTTTTTTGAGAGCTTCCATAATTCCTTCAATCGACACAATTGGTTTCTTTTGCAGAAAAGCCCCGAGAAGAATCATGTTAGCTATTCTAACGTTATTGAGTTTATTAGCCTCGTCAGCTGCTGCGATAGCATAGACACCGATATCTTTCCGTTCTGAAGCATGGAGAATGTTAGTAGATTCGTAGACTATAATACCGCCAGGTTTAATTCTGCTTTCGAATTTATCCATAGATGGCTGGTTCAAAAGAATACCAGTATCGAACCTTGAGACAATAGGAGAGCTAATAGTAGTATCGGAAACGATAGTGATACAATTAGCTGTACCGCCTCTCATTTCTGGACCATACGACGGCATCCAAGAAACATTTTTCCCTTCAACCATGGCAGCATAACCAAGTGTCTGCCCCATAGAGAGAACTCCCTGCCCTCCAAAACCTGCGATGATAATTTCTTCGTTTAACATATAATTTTATTCCTTCTTAGTCTTTTAAGTTAGCAAGATCTTCTTTTGACGGTAATTTAATATCGCCAAGAGGATAGTATTTTAGCATGTGAGTATCAATATACTCGTTCGACTGAAGCGGAGTCAATTTCCAGTTTGACGGACAGTTAGAAACTATTTCAATAAAACTGACACCTTTATTCAGTTTTTGGTATTTGAATCCGTTCATGATAGCTTTTTTTGCTTTCCTTACAGCACCGGGATGATTAACGGCTTGTCTTGTGACGTAGAAAGCACCGGGAAGCGGAGCGATGAGTTCCGATACTTTTATAGGCGAACCCATAGTACGAACATCTCTCCCGTAAGGTGATGTTGTTGTTTTCATACCTTCAAGGGAAGTAGGAGCCATTTGTCCGCTGGTCATACCGTAAACACCGTTGTTTATGAAGATAATCATGATGTTTTCTCCTCGGTTAACGCAGTGAATTGTTTCAGCCGTACCTATAGCTGCGAGGTCGCCATCACCCTGGTAAGAAAAAACATATTTTTCCGGAAGGCATCTTTTAATTCCTGTAGCGGCGGCTGTAGCTCTGCCGTGAGCAGCTTCCTGCCAATCGATATCAACGTAGTTGTATGCAAAGACGGAGCATCCGACAGGTGCGACACCGATAACATTTTCAGTAATTCCAAGCTCATCAATAACTTCGGCGAGAATCTTATGCGCTGTACTGTGACCGCAACCCGGACAATAGTGAAGACGTGTATCTGTCATGACGACAGTTTTATCATAGATGAGGTCGTAAACATCGTCTCCATCAACTATGCACTGCGGATGAATGATTTCGTAATTTTCCATATTATAAACCTTAATTTTCTTTTTAATTCTTAAAGAGTTTTAATAAATTCCTCAAATTTTTCCAGAACTTCTTCCGGACTTGGGATAATACCGCCCATTCTGCCATAGTGACCTACTTTAACTTTACCATTAACGGCGAGACGTACATCATCAACCATCTGTCCGGCATTGAGTTCGAGCGTCATCATACCTTTAACCTTATCAGCGAGTTTTGCAATCGGCAAAGACGGAAACGGCCAAAGGGTAATGGGCCTTAATAGTCCGAGTTTCAGACCTTTTTCCCTTGCGAGAATAACGACCTTGTGGCTTATACGAGCAGATAGTCCGTAGGCGACAATAAGGTATTCGGCATCATCAGTCATAATTTCTTCATAACGAACTTCATTCTTTTCAACTTCAGCATATTTAGCCATAAGAGTAAGATTAACTTGTTCCATTTTCTCAGGCTGAATAAAAAGAGACGTAATAATATTTCTTTCTCTTTCTTTTGTTTTACCTGTTGAAGCCCAAGATTTATCAACATTCTTAATTTCACGTTTGTGGAAAACAACTCTTTCCATCATTTGTCCTATGGCACCGTCAGAGAGCATAAGAACAGGATTACGGTATTTATCAGCAAGTTCAAAGCCAAGAAACACAAAGTCCGCCATTTCCTGAACGGAATTCGGAGCGAGTACAATAAGGTGGTAATCACCATGTCCCCCGCCTTTTGTTGCCTGAAAATAATCTCCCTGTGACGGCTGAATAGTTCCGAGGCCTGGACCTCCCCTGTTAACGTTTACGAGAAGGCACGGAAGCTGAGCTGATGCGATGTATGAAACTCCTTCCTGCATGAGCGACCAGCCGGGTGAGGACGATGAAGTCCAGACTCTTTTACCAGCACCAGCAGCACCGTAAACCATATTAATAGCAGCAACTTCACTTTCAGCCTGAAGAGCGATACCGTGTTCCCTGTTGGGCAGTTCACGGGTAAGGTATTCTAGAACTTCTGACTGCGGTGTTATAGGATAACCGAAGTATGCATCCATCCTTGCCTGAATGGCGGCTTCAGCCATAGCTTCGTTTCCTTTCATTAATCTAATATCTTCTTTTTGTTCCATAGAATTATTTTATTCCTCTGTTAAAAATCAATTTAGAAAATTATTCAATTAAAGATAGTCCATTTTTTTAAGGTCATCCAATGAAGGATTATCCAAGACTATTCTAGTATCTTCTTTAACGTTTGTTAAAGTAGCAACTTTTTCCTTTTTCTTGCCTGAAGTCCTGTAAATAGTGATAGCACCATCCGGACAGACGACAGCACAGTTAGTACAACCTGTACAAAGGTCATCAACGATAACGGCATATCTATAACCGAAATTGTTAATATTCTTTGACATTTCAATACCGCCTTCATTACAGGCAACAGTACAGAGTTCACAACCTTTGCATTTCTGGATGTCAACTATAGTTTTGCCTTTAACTTTACGGGGTTTTTTCGCTTGTGTTTTCGTATTCTCGCTCATATCAAGTTATTTAAATTTATTGTATTTAGGGAAAAGATATTGTACTACAAAACTATTCAAAATAAACATAAAATTAAAGTTATAATTAAATATCTTCTTATAAAATATTTTCTGCAATTATTAACTAAAAAATGAGCAACTTATGTATGAATATATATGCAATACCATTGTTACACGAAACAATGTCTCCTGATATGGTTCTATTAAATAACGATAAATATCACTTCAGTTACCTGAGAACTACCTGCTTGCACTATGATTACATGGTATGCTTATGGGATGTTAATGGGATGTTAATGGGATGTTTATGGGATATTTATGGGATATTTATGGGATGTTGAAATAAAGAATTGTTATTGCAGTATGTTATGGTGTATTTGTTTTTTATAAAATTCCTATTTACGAACTTCTTTTACCAAATATTCCATTTGCAATATTAATTTAATATACAAAAAATATATTTTAGATGTAAGGGGAAAATTGGGTACCTTCAATTTTTTCTCAAATCTTTCAATAAAATCTACGATTTAAAATCGGAATGATAAAATTAATGTTTCAAACTGACTTGAAACCACTTTAAAAAAACATAATCTTTACACATTTCATTCATTTGATGAAGAAATTAAATACAGCACCTGCATTTAAACTAGCAATAGTATTTTCTGCAGGAATACTCGCAGGGAAATACTTCTCGCCGGATTATATTATCACGATTCCTACACTTCTGATTTTAATAACTTATTATTTAATCTGTAAGAATAAATACCCGATAATAAAGATTTTTGTTCTTTCATTAATAATAATACTTACCGGTTTACTAAAATCTAACATTGATTTTAAGATTTCAGCGGATAGATCAATAAATTTCATCAGGGATAATATTTCAGGAATTTATCTGGTAGGAACGATAGATAATTTGCCTGAAAATTCAGATAAGAGGTTGAGGTTTACGATTGATGCATCGGAATTAATCTCAGGAAATGATACACTGAAAGTTGACGGCAGAGTACTGGTATTGATAAAGCAAACAAAGATATTAAGCCAAACTGATACAATACCTGTTTTTGCTGTGGGCGATAAGGTTATACTGTTTGGTTCATTAAGGGATGCACCAGATGAGATGAATCCAGGTGAGTTTAATTACAGGGAATATCTTGCACTTAACGACATACAGAAAACATTCAAGGTAAGTTACTGGAACGATGCAGAAGTCCTTTCGAGAAACAACTTGAACTTCATGGAACAAAATATTATTTATCCTTCGAGGAAATATGCAATTGAAAACATTAACAAAAATATCGGGGGTGAGGAAGCTGCATTTCTTAACGGGCTGGTCACGGGTTACAGGTCGGATTTTTCAAAAGAACTGAAAGAGGATTTCATAAAAGCAGGAGTAATGCATTTGATAGCGGTTTCGGGACTAAACGTTGCTTATATAATCATTTTTCTTACAGTTGTATTTTCACTAATGAGAGTTCCTTTCAGTATTAAGATATATTTAATGATTGCAGCTTTATTATTTTACATGTTTTTTACTGGAGCTGCTGCGTCAATAGTGCGTGCGGTTATAATGGGTTCAGTGATGCTGGTTAACTTGAAAGTACAACGGAAAATAAATTTTTACAATGTAATAGGTATTTCAGCGTTAATAATTCTTTTATTTGATTCAAAGCAATTATTTGATTCGGGTTTCATATTATCTTACAGCGCAGTTCTTTCAATAGTAATTATATTTGACAGAATTAATCTGATTGTCGGCAAGAGGATTAAACATTGGAACAGAGACTGGCGCAGGGTATTATATTATATTTACATTACTTTCTTAACAACGATAGCCGCTCAGTTAGGAATATTACCGATAACACTTAAATATTTCGGTAAAATTTCTGTAGCGGGAATTTTTACTAACATAATTGCGATTCCATTATCTAACCTATCTCTTGCATTAGGATTCATACAAATAATACTTAGTGTGTTTTCGGGATTCTTAGGCGAGCTAATAGCGGAAGTTAACTATTTGCTTTTGCACTACGAGATTGCATTCATAAAATGGGCAGCTAACATTCCCTTCTCAAGCTTCGATTATTATGGGATAACGATTGCCATGCTTCTCTCATTTTATTTAATATTTACGCTCGTACTTTTAATGAATAAAGCAAATTATAAATATGTTGCTGCAACAATTGTTTTTGTTGTTACTGCTTTTTTTATTATTTCGGGAATAAGAAAAAACGGACTCGAAATAACTTATTTAGCATTAGGAAATTCAGACTGCACGCATCTTGAAACACCTGACGGAAGTAACATATTAATTGATATTGGTATAGAGAATCAGTATAATGCTTCCACGACAGGAAGAATAATTCCTTACCTGCATAGAAAATCTGTTCATGATTTAAACTTAGTTATATTAACATCACCCATAGGAAAAAATTACAAATCATTGAACACAATAATAGAAAACTTTAACATTAATAAAATACTGTTAATTGATAGAAATGAAATCAGTGGTAATACCGAGAAACTGATAATCAATAATAAGATACAGGTAGATGAGCTGAAAAGTATTGAAGAAATAAGCGGTTACGGCGGGTTAATTATCAAATGTCTCAAGACTGATACGGTTACCGGCAGCACAATGTTAAAAATATACTTCGGAAAAAAGAGCTTTTTGTTTCCAGGGAAAGCGGAAAAGAATGAAGAATTATATGCTGTTAAACTGTTCGGCAGTGAACTCAAATCAGATGTTTTAAAAGTCGCAAAATACGGAAGTATTAAATCTACTTCTGAAGAGTTCCTGCAAACAGTAATACCTTCTTTATCAGTAGTAACTGCATCGGGTATTGAAGGCAGAAACCTGCCGGCTAATGAAGTACTGAACCGACTGAAAGAATATAAATCAGAGGTTTACAGAACAGATGAGCAAGGTGCAATAATAATAGAAACTGACGGTAATAGTATAAAAGTAGAATAAAAGATGAAACTTAAGCAAAAAAATTAAAACAGCGAATCAAAAAACAGAACCGATTTTAACTATTAAATTTATTATAAGAATTAATTATATTGTTTTAATTAAAAACACTAATTAGGAGATTTAAAGATGCGCAATAATTTAGTTGCATGGACAGTTTCTGAAGATCATTTTCCATCATTTGGAAGTATCAAGGAAAAATTCAAATTTTTTATAAGGTATGCAATACTTGCACCTTCGGGACATAACACGCAGCCCTGGTTATTTGAAGTTCATGAGGAATCGCTGAATCTGCACGCTGACAGAACGAGGGCATTACCTGTAATAGATCCGGATGATAAGGAATTAATAATAAGTTGCGGCGCAGCTTTAACAAATCTTATTTATGCGATGAAGTATTTTGGTTTTGAGCCAGAGATTAAGCACTTTCCTGTTGAACATGACAATGACCTACTTGCAACGATAACAATAAAGACCAGAGATTATGAGCCGACAGATGACGAAAAGACTCTTTTCAAAGCAATAAGAAAGAGAAGGACTAACAGACTACCTTTTGCGGAAGACGTAATTGACGGGATAACAAGGCAAAGATTAATGACGATTACAAAAGAAGATCCAGACGTAAGGTTTTCAATTGTTGAAGACAATAATCAGCGAGAAGAAATAATTAAATTAATTGAGCAAGGCGACAAGATACAATCTCAGAATAAAAGTTTCTGCAGAGAACTTGCTCAGTGGGTACATCCAAACCGTTCAAACAGCAAAGACGGAATACCGGGTTACGCATTCGGTATGGGGGACCTGATTTCATACGGAAGCCCGTTCTTTATAGGAAACCTAAACTGGGGAGATATACAGGCAGGACGCGACAGGAATCTCGTTAAAGGGTCTCCTGTTTTAGGATTTTTAGAAACAAAAAATGATAAGCCCTTTGATTGGCTAAGAGCAGGAATGGCTCTTGAAAGAATCCTTCTTAAAGCAGCTTCGATAGGAATAGCTGCTTCATATTTAAATCAGCCTCTTGAGGTACCAGAACTTTTTGAAAAACTGAAAGAAACTGTTAAGACTCCTAATTACCCGCAGCTGCTATTGAGGATGGGATACGGAAAGGAAGTGCAGTCGACTCCAAGAAGGGATGTAGAGGATGTTATCAGATTGAATTGATGAAGCTTGTTCCTGCTTCGTTCAAATCAGCTGTATTTGTTTTCATTCAGTTTGCTTGCCTAATTGCAATATATTATGATATACATTTATATCCAAGCAATATATTCATTGGTTCAGGACTTTCATTCTTTCTATTTGTTGGAATATGGGCTATTTATACTATGAAGTTCAACTTTAACATTGCTCCGGATATTTCACCGAATTCAAATCTGATCATAAATGGACCGTATAAATACGTGAGACATCCGATGTATTTATCAGTACTTGGAATTACGATATGCTTTATTATCAATGATTTTTCACTTTTCGAAATTGCAATTTATGTTATATTGCTTATAAATTTCATTATGAAACTTGAATATGAGGAAAAAATACTACTTGCTAAGTTTCCTGAATATTCAGATTATGTTAAGTATACAAAAAGGCTAATACCGTATATTTATTGATTTTATAGAGATATACAGGAATTTTCATAAATATTCTTCTGTTTTAAAATTAACTAAATAATAATAGAATATGCCAAACGCAGCTCATTTGCATTTAATACTGAATCATTTCCCAATAATTGGTGCAGCAATAGTTGTACTGGTTCTTGGTTATGGAGTAGTTATAAATAATGACAAAATAAAACGACTAGGAATGGTTCTGATAGTACTGATTGGACTGATAACGATCTTTGTTTATACAACAGGTGATAAAGCTGAAGGATTTATAAAAGGTAACGATGGAGTTATTGAGGAAAACATAGAGCCTCATGAGGAGTTTGCGAAAATAAGTATGATTGCAATGCAAATTACAGCTGGCGTGTCATTATTAGGATTGATTTTTTTCAGGAGCAGATCAGTACAGATTTGGTACGGGATATTATTACTTGTGTTTCTTATTATTGTTAACTTTATGATGATATACACTGGACATCTTGGGGGTAAAATATCGCATAGTCACATAATGACTAACTTCTGATAATCAGCTGATTCAGAATATTCATCATATCTTCGGGAAGTTCTGATTCAAAATGCAGTACCTCCTTCGTTCTTGGATGATTAAATCCCAGTATTCTTGCATGTAAAGCCTGTCTTGGCATTCCATCGAGCAGATTTTTTATTTGTGCCCTAATGTTTGCAGTAAGGTTTACAGAATGAGGTACTCTTCCTCCGTATGTTTCATCACCAAACACAGGGTGACCATGGTTTGCCAGATGCACTCTTATCTGATGAGTTCTCCCTGTCTTTAAGTTAAGCTTTATGAGCGAAAGGAATTCGTATTCATTTAAGACTTCGTACATTGTAACAGCAACTTTACCGCCTTCTTCATCATCTTTAAGTACAGTAATCTTTTTCCTGTCGCGTTTATCTCTTGCAAGTCTTGATTCGATAATCCCTTTCTTTTTCTTAAGGTTGCCCCAAATAATAGCCTGATATTCCCTTTCAATATCATGCTTCATAAATAAGTCTGAAAGTTTGCTATGAGTCACTTCATCTTTAGCAATTACAAGAAGTCCGGAGGTATCTTTATCAAGACGATGAACGATTCCCGCTCTCTCAAATCCATTCATACTTGACAGATTTTCTTTTTTACTATCAGCATAATACATGATTGCGTTTACGAGTGTTCCAGAATAATTTTTATATGCTGGATGCGTGACCATACCTGCGGGTTTATTAACAATCATTAAATACTGGTCTTCAAAAACGATATCAAGCGGTATATATTCAGGAAGAATATCCTGTTTTTCCGGAACCGGAAGCTCAATTTCAATTTCGTCAAAGGGTTTTAATATATAATTTGATTTAACAAAATTACCATTAACCAAAACATTTCCTCTATTGATAGCTTTTTGAACCTTAGTACGGGTAGCATTCTCAACGAATACGGTTATATATTTATCTAATCTCTGCTTTTCTTTAATGTTAGGAACGGATAATTTGTAGTTTTTTTCCAATGTATGTTAATAAATTGTAAAATACGAAATCAAACGAAAATTGTTTGAAACTTTTGTGATTGAAAATACGAATATTAATCAAGTAGTTCAATTTGAAAACAACAAAACAAGGAGAAAAAACAATGAGAACACTAAAAAAATATATATTCATATCAACTATAATAGCATTATTCTTTTCGGCAAATTTGCTTAAAGCAGAAATAATAAGCGCAGCAAATACATCCGATTTGAGAATTCATATTTACAAGGAATTGGTTGATATACTCAAATCGCCGTTATGGCTGAATTTTCAGGACAAAAATCTGAAAGGAGAAACAGAAGTAATAATTTGTGTATGCCGAACGGGTAAAATCATGCTTAAGTCTGTAGAAGGAGAGAATCAGGTTTTAAACAACATGGTTTCGCATAAATTTAACTCACTAAACCTTTGGACAGCGACAAATTTTGCAGACAATAGTTTCAGTTTTAAAGTAGTATCAAAATAGTGATTAATTTTCCATTAATTCCCTTCGAATAAGAGAAACACCGGTGAAAATAAGTTTAGCCGGTGTTTTTATTGATTTATTTTCGACATTTAACTTAGTTTGAATAATTTAGCCCACTTAATTTTTTCTTTATCTTGCTTATTTTTAATATAGTTAGGGCGTTCAGTTAAATTTTAACTTGAATTTATTATAATTTTGTTCTATATTTCATACAACTAAATTATTGAATATGGAAAAAACTTTTTTTAATAAGAGGAGCAAGAAGTTTTTTTATTATTTGTCTTTTGCTTTATATTTTACAGGCATTTTGTATATATCCGGCTGTACAGGGTCTGACGTAGAAGATGCGGCGGTTTTGAGGGCAAGGGATTCTGTAAATGTATATTCCCATATTGCGCTTGCTTTTACTGATTATAAAACCTCACTGGATTACAATAAAGAAGAAAATAATAAGAAGGCAAAAGAATCTTTTGAGGAAGCTCTAAGTACACTTCAGGAAATAAGTTCAAAATTGATTGAAGACTCGACACGAGCATCATGGAAAAACGATTACGACAATCTTATGGTAAGCATTATTCAGGATTATTTGTACACTCAAAAAGACATATCTGATAAAAGCTTGGTATTTAAACTCGCTAAGAAATACGGAGTTAAATATGATAAGATTTCATTACAATCGGAATTAACCGCTGATACTGAGCCATTACCTGACGGAAGCGATGTACCGCTTGTTAGTAACAGTGCAGTTGATGAGTATATTGATTTCTTTTCGAAGACAGACAGAGGCAAGAATTTTATTGATAAGACAACATACCGCTCCGGGAAATATTTCCCGTTAATGAGAAAAATACTCAGATACCACAACACACCGGAGGAAATGATATATCTCTCAGTTCAGGAATCCGGACTAAATCCGACAATAGTATCAAAGGCAGGGGCAGTGGGTCTCTGGCAATTTATGCCAGCTACCGGCAGGGCTTACGGACTGTATCAGGACGGATACAGGGATGACAGACGTGATTTTGAGAAATCAACCGATGCTGCAGCCAGACATTTAAAAGATTTATACAGAACATTCGGAGACTGGTATCTTGCCTGGGCGGCATATAATGCAGGACCGGGAAGAGTAAATAGTGCTATAAATAAAAGCGGTTCAAAAGATTACTGGACGCTGAGGAGCTATTTACCGGGTGAGACTAAGAATTATGTTCCTTCAATTCTTGCTCTTTCATTTATCTACAGGAATCCTGAAGATTATGGATTCAAAGACCTTGAATACGGTAAACCGATTTCTTTTGACAGAATAAATTTTGACGGGAGTATTACCCTGGATAAGATTGCAGAATACTCAGGAACAGACATAGAGACGATAAGGGAGCTTAACTCAGAACTTACGAGTGATGTAGTTCCTGATTATGAGGTTCCTTATCAGTTAAGGATTCCTCATGATTCATATAAAACATTCATTACAAATTATAAGAAATCATCAGACTATACCAGCAGCCAGCCCGAGCCCGAATTTGCAGGTAATGAGCAATCTTCATACTATTCGTCAGAAATATCTATAGTAACATACGATGTAGAGAATTATAATCCGGGTGATCAAATAAATCTCGGAAGCATAACTGATAAAACAAGATTAACATACATATACAAAGGAAATGAAGGATTAAAATTTGTAGCAGACTCGTTTATGGTAAGGGAATCGGATATAAGACGCTGGAATTACTTATCTTATCCTTTTATACCAAAACCCAACCAGACGCTTTCGATATATCTAACAAAAAAGCAATACAACACTTTATATAAAATAGAAGATGAACAGGAGACAGGAAGTATTGATAATAAAGAAAACGATAATAATGAGAATACATATACACAAAATAACAATAATGTAAACTACGGTAAGAAAATAAACACTAAAAACGGAAATAACGGTAATTCGGATAAATATGAAAACGTTTCAGAGAAGAAAGAAAAGAAAATTCCGACAGAGAAACTTCAGACTTATACTGTTAAGGAAGGAGAGTATTTGGGAGAAATTGCAGAAAAATATGGTGTGAAAGTATCAGATATACGTGAATGGAATGATCTTGAAGGTGATAAAATTCTTGTAGGACAAAAATTAAAGATTTATTCCGACAAAAAAGTAACAACGAAATCTGACAACACAACTATAAAAAGTACCAATCACATCGTTGCAGAAGGAGAATATCTATCTGAAATTGCGAATGAATACGGTGTGACAGTCAGTGAATTAAAAGAATGGAATGACCTTGAAGACGATAAAATACTTGTAGGGCAAAAACTTATAGTATCGGAACCAAAATCTACTGAAAAGAAAACAACAGGAAAATCAAAGACTCATACAGTAAAAGAAGGTGAAAACTTAACAGGAATTGCCGAGAAGTATAACGTGAGTGTAAAAAATATAAAGGACTGGAACGACATTGATGACGACAAAATAATCCCCGGACAAGAACTCAAAGTATCAAAGCCATCAGAAAAGAGCAATAAAGAAACTACAAAGGCAAAAACATACAAAGTTAAAAAAGGAGATACTCTTGCTTCAATCGCCGAGGAATTTAATATATCAATAGCAAACTTGAAAAAATGGAATGACTTAAACAGTGATGGAATGATATACGTAGGACAGGAATTAAAACTTACAGGTAATATTAAATCAAATGACGACAAGACAAAAGACAATACGACTACAAAGAAGAGCAAAACAAGAAAGAAGAAAAACAATTAGGGAAATATATTCATATTGAAAGAAATTATTAAAATTATTAAATTGCATATTAAGTAAAAATGCTGGCATAGCTCAGCTGGTAGAGCAGCTGATTTGTAATCAGCAGGTCGGGGGTTCAAGTCCCTCTGCCAGCTCCAAACAAATAAGCCACTTAGATAGTATTCTAAGTGGCTTTTAAATTTTCTAGCTACAGATTGGCTACAGTTAAAAGAGAATTACTATTGAATTAGTTGTAAATATAGTTGAGTAGTTTCTAAATTACTGTGTCCTAGTAGAGACATTATTTCAAAGAGCGGTTTTCCTTGTTTAGAAAGTAACGATGCAAACCTGTGCCTAAGATTATGATGTGACCAATTACGTTGTTCCAGTTTTTTTACTTTCTTCTCAATAAAGCGTGGAATATCTGACCACCGGGAAAATAATCTTTCGTCAGGTTTTAGTATGGGTAATTTTAAGTTTAAAGGAACTTTACGGGGAATCAAATTAGAGTTTTTGCTTTTTCGTGTGTAAAGTATTACAAAGCCGCGACCAATATCTTTACCTGTAACTCTTAAAGCTTCTGATATTCTGGCACCAGTCTCTGTAATAAAATCAATCAATAACTTTTCTTCCCTATCGCATATTTTCTTAACAGCTTTTATTTCCTGATCAGTCGGAATATATTTTATCCGTTTTTCAATTGCATAAAAATCAATTCCGACACATGGATTTTTTATATCAAGATTATGATTTTTTATCATCATTTGAAAAAGAGCTTTGTAAATCCGTAAAGCAGCGTTTACCGAGTAATTTCCTTTACCTTGAAACTGGAGTCTTTTTGACATCTGTAAAAGAAAATTTGTTATGTCAATTTTTGATATCTGATCTATTTGCCTATTGCCGAAAGAGTTATATAGGCCCGAATAGTAGCGTTTATTCTCTCTGTAATAAGCCTTAGATTTCTTGATCTTGATATAATCAAGTCTCTCATTCATTGCCTCCAGAAGTCCTAAAACTGGCTTTTGGGAGGGATTTCTGGCCTGATTGGATATTTCTGTTTTTTTCGCCTGAAAACTGACCACTTTTTCGCCTGAAAACTGACCACCCA
>CAZVCC010000031.1:0-38175 GCA_964626015.1 uncultured Ignavibacteriaceae bacterium | reverse complement strand
CATACTGCTTAGAAATACCCGAGAAATACCTGAGAACACCGCACTATAATTGCACAATTATTGGACTATTATCGTATTTTTATTGGGTAAATGTCAAAAGATGTGTTTTTTAATCATTTTAAGCAATTTATTGGGAAGTTACTTAAAATTAAGACAGAAATAGGGCTATCCCAGTCTGATATTTAAAATTTAATAAATTAAACACTGAGAAGCAAGAGAAAGTTCCTTTTTTGAAAAAAATATTTTTCGGATGACTATTTTTTAGGGACTGTCATATCTAAATTAAAGAAGAACGCATGCCGAAAAACAGATGAAATTATTAAAATTAATATGAAATCAACATAAATTGTAACCCGCTAAATTTAAAGTACATTTTATATTTTGCGGGTTGATAAAAACGTCAAAAATTAATGCAGCAAACGTTGAATTACAGGTAAATATTGTTTTGAATTGACACTATGAATTTTTACAGGTACCTTTTAAAAGGCGTTTAAAAACATTAAATAAATTTGACCTATGAAAACAACGATTATAATATTGCTTACGTTGATTTGTTTATCATCGGGTTATGCACAGAACTATCCATTTCCGCAGAATGAAGTTTACAAATATGGAATATATCCTTCAAACAGAAATCATACAGACTTAGACACGACATTTACAAACTGGAAAGCAAGACACGTGACCTCTCAGGGAGCAGGCGGGTACAGAAGGGTACTTTGGGATACATTACGAATTACAGTTTCAGAAGGGATAGGATATGGGATGCTGATTTCGGTAAATATGAACGATAAGCCGTTGTTTGATGATTTATTCGGGTATTACAATATACATCTTGGTCCGAACGGACTGATGAACTGGATAATAGATTCACTGGGAAATAACTTTTTTGGTTTGCAGGGCTCGGCAACCGATGCGGAGGAGGATGTTGCATACGCTTTGATTTTAGCTGACAGGCAATGGGGAAGCGGCGGCAGCATTAATTACATGCAGGCAGCCATAAACCTGATAAATAAAATTTTTGAGTACGAGGTGGACACTGTTTACAATCTGCCTAAATCGGGAGACGAGTTCGGAGGGCTTTACAGAGTAAACACCTCTTACTTTGCTCCTGCATATTACAGAGCTTTCGGATATTACACAGGAAACAGCCAATGGGACAGCGTTATAAACGGATGCTACAATTACCTGATGTTCATAAATAATGATACTACCGGATTAGTACCTGACTGGTGCCAGCCGGACGGCACCCCGATGCCTCCCTGTCCGCCGCCTTTTACATGCAAATACTCTTACCACTACGATGCAACGAGAACTCCATGGAGGATAGGAATGGATTACTTGTGGTACGGAGAAGTACGTGCAAACAATTTCTGCTCTTTAATCTCTTCTTTTGCGAGGAGTGTGGGGTCTTCAAACATACTCGATGATTATGCTCTGAACGGAACGGTGCTCGGTACGTTTCACAACAATGCGTTTATTGGACCATTCGGAACGGGAGCTATGGCTACCAGCAGTACGTACCAGAATTTCTGCGACAGCATTTACAGAGAGAATGTAACGACTTACAGCACAAGATGGAATTATTACAATTCATCTTTGAAAACTCTTACGCTTTTGGTACAGACGGGTAACTTTATTTCTTTGTATCCGAAAACACCCATACTGATAATGCCGCAGAATAATTCGGTTAACAATCCGCCCGACGTTTTACTTGACTGGCAAAGTATAACACATTCCGATTACTACAGAGTACAGGTTTCATCAGATTCGACATTTAACAGTATTATTCTGGATACAAGCAATGTAACGACTGATTCATTAAGAATACACGCGGGACTATTAACACTTGGCACACAATATTACTGGAGAACGATGGCACACAATCACTTCGGGGACAGTAAGTTTTCCGGTGTTTGGAATTTCAGGGTCTCGATAACGGGTGTCTTTAATACAAGCAGTGAGATTCCAAAAAGCTTTCAGATGTACAATGCATACCCGAATCCATTCAACAACAGTGCGAAAATCAGAATTGATATACCGAGTAATGTTCAGGCAGGAATATCTTTATACGATATTTCCGGCAAAGAAGTGTACAGCTTACCAAAAACAAATTTTAAACCGGGGAGCCATGAATTGATTATAAATTTATCGGGTTATGCTTCGGGGGTTTATTTTTGCAGGTTTAACTCGAGCGAGTACACGAGTACGATTAAGCTCTTGCTGGTGAAATAGATGATAAAAAAGAATGCACGCTGAAAGAGCCGATAAAGTATGATTTTCGCTGATAAAAATAAAATAATGAAGAAAAGCACACACTGAAAGAGCTGATGAAATATGATTTTAGATAATAGAAATAAAATAATATTTAAAAATAATACAATAGAAAGTTTTGGTAAAATGTTTTAAATTTAAAGATATAATAAAAATCAAAATACTATGAAAAATATAACGATTGATAAAAGCGTTTATATCAGTAACAGGAAGAAGCTGACAAAGGAGCTGAAACCGGGTTCTATGGCGGTGGTTGTATCGAACGATACTATGCCTACGAATTCTGACGGAACGATGAAGTTTAAGCAGAACAGCGATATGCTGTGGCTTACTGGTGTGGGACAGGAGGAGTCGATACTGATTATGTTTCCTGATTCGCCAGACAAGAATTTCAAGGAAGTACTTTTTCTGAGAGAGACGAGCGAGCTGATTGCTATATGGGAAGGGAAAAAGCTTTCGAAAGATGAAGCGAGAGAAAAGACAGGAATAGAAAACATTATGTGGCTTTCGGAATTTGACAGGGTGTTCAGGCTGCTGATAACAGACGCAGAGAATGTGTATATAAATTCGAATGAGCATAAGCGTGCCGTGATTGAAGTTGAGACGCGTGCTGCAAGGTTTATTAAAAAATGGAAAGAACAGTATCCGCTTCATGAATACCAAAGACTTGCACCGATAATAAACAGGCTGAGGATGTACAAGTCGAAGGAAGAAATAGAAATGATGCAGCATGCCTGCGACCTTACAGAGAAAGGGTTCAGAAGGGTTTTAAAATTCACGAAACCCGGAGTTACCGAATACGAGATTGAAGCGGAATTTGCGCACGAGTTCATACGTAACGGCGGAGGGTTTGCGGATTACTCGCCGATTATTGCTTCGGGAAAAAGCGCATGCGTACTTCATTATATTGAGAACGACAAAGTCTGCAACGACGGGGATGTACTGCTGATAGATACGGGAGCGGCGGTTAACAACTACAATGCAGATATGACGAGGGCAATTCCAGTGAACGGAAGATTCACAAAGAGACAGAAGAAGGTTTATAATGCAGTGCTGAACGTGATGAAGTTTACGACATCGCAGGTTGTAAAGGGCGGAATCTGGAAAGACATACAGAAGGCGACTGAAGAATGCATGGAAAGGGAGCTTGTGAACCTGAAACTTTTAAAAATGAGCGACATTAAGAAACAGGATCCTGCGTGGCCTGCACTGAAAAGATATTTCATGCACAATGTATCACACTACTTAGGGCTTGACGTACATGATGTAGGATATTTTGAAACTCCTTATAAGCCGGGAATGGTGTTTACGGTTGAGCCGGGGATATACATACTTGAAGAAGGTTTAGGCATAAGGCTTGAGAACAATATACTTGTGAAGGAAAAGGGCAACTTTGATTTAATGAGGAATATACCGCTTGAGGCAGATGAGATTGAAGAGATAATGAACGGGTAGTGAATGAATAAACTTGTGGAACATGATTAGAGAAAGAGACTTTCAAAACTAAGTTTAATAGTAGCGCGATGCAGCAGATGGCCACAAACAAATAATAGAATCAAAAACAGATTTTACCACAGAGCGCGCAGAGGGCACAGAGAAAATAGATAATATTATTTAAGGGTTAAAAATTATAATTTGAGATAAGAGCAGAGATCACAGAGATAAAAAGAATGTTTATATAATTTTAGAGAACGAAAAAGTGTATTTGTTTTATTATGTAAATAATTTGTTTTTATTACAAAGTTTATAAACATAGTAGCACTAAGAGAAAAAGAAGATTTCAGAGCACTTAGAAGAAATAGAACACATGCCTGCAGCGGGCTGACCTTTAAAGCGTGAGTGGATTACAAGAGTGCGGATGGTATTCAAAAATGGAACAATTTTTGTTACATTAGGTATAATAAACTAAGAAAGAAGCAAAAAGAAAATGAAAACAAGAATATTTAGTTTGTTTGTAATAGCAGTAATGGCAATCAGTACTTTAAGTGCGCAAACGAGTTTTCAAAGCGGACTTGAGAAAGCAAAAACATCAAACAAAAAGGTTCTAATCAATATTTACTCGGATAACGATACATGGTCGCAAAAAATGGAAACGGTTTACTCTACGGGGAGTATAATGAGTTACGTAAATGAAAACTTTGTGTACGTGAAACTGAACGGTGAAGGCTCGGATAAGATAAATTACAACGGAAAAGTATATACTTCGGCATCGCTTGCAAAATTTTTGGGTGCAACGGGGTACCCTTCACATGTATTTTTAGCACCTGACGGTACGGTTTTGAAATTTAGTTATAACGGGGAAAGTAATAGTGTGTTTTCCGGTTTTATTGATGCACCTGAATTTGAAAAGCTGCTAAAGTATTTTGCAGAGAACAAATACAAAGATACAGACTTGAATAAGGTGCTGTAGTTATTACATGATTGGGCTAAAGCCCAAATATTACAATTCATTAATTCCGTCAGCTAAAGCAGACGGCAATTCAAAGAGCGTAAAACTTGATATCAGAAAACACAGACGGCGATGCTAAGAATAAGTCATAGAAATAGCTGCAAACAAAAGAAAGGATTTTCCGCAGAGCTGCACTGAGAATGCCACAGAGCTACACAGAGATAATAAATGCAGATAGAATTTCTATTACTTTTCTTTAAACTTCAATAACAACTTTTTTCTGACTACGGGGGGAACGAAGTTTTTTATGTCAGCATGAAAACGTGCAAGCTCTCTGACAAGAGATGAGTTCAGATAGGTGTACTTTTCATTTGGCATGAGAAAAACGGTGGTTACCTGTGGGGCGAGTTTTCTGTTTGTCAACGACATTTGAAACTCAAACTCGAAATCAGATATAGCCCTCAACCCTCTGACGATAACTTTAGCTTTTTTCTTCACGGCAAAATCAACGAGCAATCCGCTAAACACTTCAACTTTAACATTTTTGTACTTACCAGCAGTTTTTTGAACAAGTTCTTTTCTCTCCTCTTTCGAGAACAAGGGGTTTTTGTTTATGTTATGTGCAATACCGACGATGACTTCATCAAAAAGCTTTGATGCACGCTCTATTACGTCAAGATGTCCGTTTGTAATCGGGTCAAACGTTCCCGGATATACTGCGATATTTTTATTGTATGTTTTCATTTTTTAAAAAGTTATAAAAGCTGAACGATGTTACACCTATATCTTTTCTTTTGACGAGGTACTCTTTGTACTCATCAATATTGATAAATTTTTTCGAATGTTCAAGAATAAAGTAAGTGTCCAGTTTCGATATATTATCAAGCAGCTTATCGTAGCTCGTGTAGTTGTAGGGCGGGTCAGCAAATGTAATATCAAACTGCTCTTCGCAATTATGCTTCAAGAAGTAAACCGCATCAGACTTAACAACATTTGTTTTATTCTGCAAACCGAGTGATGAAATGTTTTTTAATACAGACTCCGTGTTTTTATCGACGAAACAACAAAACCCTGAGCCGCGTGAAATGCACTCTATTCCAAAACTGCCAGAGCCTGCGAAGAGGTCAAGTATCCTGCAATCTTCGAGGTCAAAAGAGTTAGTGATAATATTAAATAAAGTCTCACGCGCCCTATCGGTAGTAGGTCTTATAGTCCGGGATGATTTAGAAACCTCAAGAACCCTGCTTTTAAGATGCCCTGATATTACCCTCATATTACAACAATCCAAAAACCGAGGTGAAAGAATGAGAATATAGCTTATCCGACCTGTTTTCAAGGAAGAGTGAATCTGGTTTGTATAATTCAAACGGGTCAGCAAGGTTTATTTTATGCTTAAGCTTTGCATTTTCGAGAAAGCTAAGGAAAGCAGATGCCTGTTCTTCACCGTAAAGAAATATATTCTTAATTTCTTCAAACCCCGGAAGATGCAGCATTTTCTTAAGTTCTTCAAGCACAGCATCATAATTATTCTCTCTGACATTAACGGGCATAAAGAACGCGACCGCGCCGTTAATGTAGAAAGTAATATCTACACGGTCATTCCTAACACCGACAGACACAAAACTTTTTGCATAGTTCTTTGAAATAAAATTACCCGCTGTAAAGACATCGAAGTTAACGCCGGATATTTTCAGCGAAGAGACTTCAGAAATTCTTCGTGTAACTTCAGTAATGTTTTTGTGATACGCTATAATAAGAGTATTACCGAGAAAAGTAAGTTCTTCATTACCCTGATTAATCTTCTGGAAATTTATCTTAAAATTCTTGTAATCTTCCGGATAAAAATTAGACAACTCCCAAATAAGGCTTGAATTTATATTTTCTGCTTCATCCGAGAACTCAAGCGGAATGCAGCTAATGTAGGCAAGCCGTGAATCGAGTACGAGCTTTATAGCATCCGCAATAACATTATGCTTGCGAAGATGTGAGACGAGAAGTTCGGTAAATTCAGAGACTTTTTTTGAATTCACTTTAGGCTCCAGATAGAAGAAACCGGAGTCGATAAATTCAAGCTGGTCAAGATATATCACTCTTTCAGAATTAAACTGAAGCAGTCTTATCCTTGTTCCCGAGTATTCTATTAGTAAATTATTCAAATTTTATTTTTATTCAACAGTTAAAAAAACTTTCATTTTATCGAACTTCTTCTGTCCGATTCCTTTAATTTTCATTATGTCCTCTATTCTTTTAAAGCCGCCGTGAGTTTCGCGGTACTCGATTATTTTATCCGCAGTCGAATTACCCACACCGGGCAGCTGAATTAGCTGGTCTTTAGAAGCAGTGTTTATGTTAATGCTTTTTTCTGCAAGGTTCTCACCCTTCTTTGTTTTTGTCTTACTTTTAGAGTTTGTGGTTTTTAAAGTGTCATCTTCAGCAATAGTTTCAGAATTCTGCGGAGTAGTATCGTTAATAATTGTACTTGAATTCTGAGAAAATATTTTTTCTGCTTTCTTATAATCAAAATTACTTTTGCTTGATGAATTATTTACAAAAAGTTTAAGCCCTAAACCAGCGAATAAAATAAACAGCAGAAGCAGAAGGACGCGGGTTTCGCTTCTTGTGAAATTCAATTTATCAAAAATCGTGCTCATCATTTATTCGTTTGGATTAAATAAATTCTGTCCGCCGCGATTAACCTTGACGTCGATAATAAGCTTGAACTGATTCTGTGCGATAGTATCAATGAATGAATAATTAAGAAAGAACATACCGTAAGCCGGAGGCGACAAATTTCTTCCATTCAGCCAGAATGAGTAAACACTGTTCGGCATGTTTGGGGTTTCATTAAAAGAGGGAGTCCTGTCTTCAGTGAAATCCCTTACGGGGTCTATGTTTCCGTCAACAGTATAATATCTTGAAAGAGTGTCGAACTGCGCTTTTGTAAAAGTATATGAATTGTTCAAAGGATTTTTTAAGGCAGTACTAAACTTTGTCTGATAGCCAGTTAAATATTCTGCAAGGTTTCCGGAGCGCAGGTAGTAATTATTGCTCGTGCCTGCCGAATCGCGAAGCTGCATATCATATTGAGTGCCGTTTTCATTCACGACTTCGCCAAGAAAGAGATTTATAGCACTTAAAGAATTTGAATTAAAAAATTCTGTTAATAATTTGTTGCTGAATACATAAAGGTTGGAGAAGAATAGTGATAAATTTATGTTTACCGTGTTGTTATCCACAGAAATAGAATATCTTTTTGTTAAATATCCCTGCTTTTTTGCTGATAATGAGTATGTTCCGCTGTTAACACCCGTCATTACAAAGTAGCCTGATGAATCTGTGACTGAATTCGAAATAAAAGGTACTGCCGAGATGGTTACATCTTTAATTCCCGCGCCTGATGCGGAATCCCTGACAAATCCTTTAATAACGCCATTAGCGGGAGCGGGCGAAGTAGAAGAATCACAGCCGGTCATTGCCGGAATGAATATGAAAATAAATACCGCTGTGATTAAGTGTTTAGTCATAGAATAAATTAGTATAATTGAATGAGAATTTCAATTATAATGAAAAAACGCAACCAACTTTTAAGAGCGCACGCAGAAAGAACTGATTATATTATGATTTGCACTGATATACATTTGTAAAATGGAACGCTGATATCACAGATTTGGCTGATTATCGCGGAACGTATTTGATGGTCAGATTAATGATGATTTAAAACAAGGTGGTACAATGGAACACGGATTTACGCAGATTAAGCGGATTAAAGCAGATTAAACAATATAAGTGATAAGGATAACGAATATAAATATTTATATAAAAAGTTAGAGAGAAATATTATATATTTAGACAATAAAACATCTAAAGAAATATTTGGCATAACTTTTAATGAAATGAATATTTTTATAAATAAAAAGACAGCACCTATCGCACAGAATATAAGGTTTGAAAAGCATATGGTAAACATTGAGCTATCAGACGGAAGAATAATAGGTATTCCACTGGAGTGGTTTCCGAAACTCAGAGACGCAAATGAAAAACAGCGTGAAAACTGGAGACTAATAGGTAAAGGAATCGGAATCCACTGGGAAGATATTGACGAAGATATTCTGGTTGAAACCTTGCTTTGATATTTAGTAATGTTTGCACATAAGTGGTTTTACTTTTAGAGTAACTCAACCTTCCAGGTGATCTTGTTTTGTGTTTTAGTGTAACTCAACCTTCCAGGTTGAGAATATTTTGCTTATTTTGTTCAGATTCAACACGCCATTTAAAGGAATGTTCATTGTCTCAAAAATATGCACATCTCCAATAAAAAATAACTTGCAATAAACATTTTTTATTAATAATTTACATTCAGGGCAAGTTTTTATATATTAATAAAGACTTATATGCAAGAAAATACATAAGGGTCAAAGGTTGATATACGGATATCTATTCCGTTCTTTATCTTTGACCTTTTGTGTTTTAAAGTGATACTGATGATATAATGTTTGCAAACGGATAATTACAGATGATTTGATTTACAGTCGTTCTTTATAAATAAGATTTTAACGTAGCTTTTTGCTATGTTTCGTATAGAAAACTGGTAATTTTTTATTTGGCGAAAACAAGCAAGAGAGCTGCGTCCAGAAATGGACGCGCTTTCTTATATCTTCGCCAAAGGTATACCAGTACCTCTATACGGGATGTAATGTAAGTTGCGTCCTTTTTTATTTTATAATATTTATCTCATTTATTAAAAGTAATTTATAAGTAGAATATTCAATAGGAGTTAATTTTAATCAAATAATAATTACACAGAATATAATACAATTTCATTTTATCAATCAACCCTCAATAAAATATGGAAAATTTTAGTGAAAGATTAACGATAGATCAATTAGAACATTATCATAAAACTAATCCACAATATTTTTCAGATATTGTAAAATATTATCGCGAATACGATAGTATTTATTATAAAGATGTTGTTGAACCATATCTAATAGAGCTTGAAAATATTAAGAAAGTAAAAAAGTCTAAAAAAAGAACCATGGCTATTATTGTAGCCTCGCCATTTATAATTATCTTAATTCTGTTAGTAGTGTTATTTATTATTGGACTCATAAAAACTCAAGACCCCAATTACAAAATGGAAATGGAGGCTCAGAAAAGGGAAAAAGAGTTAAAAGCACGACAAGAAGAACAATTAAAAAAAGATAAAGAACAGAAAATTATTGCAGAAGAAATTGAGAATAAAGAGAAACAGTCTAAAATTGATAAACAAAAAGAACAAGAAACCTTAGATAATCAAATTAAAAATGAACAAGAACTTATAAACCAGCAACCACGAATAAAAGACGAGGTCAGTGTTGGAAATTTCACCTATATGGTTTCTGAAGTCCTATTTAAAAAAACAGTTGGTAATAGCTATATTAAAAAAACTGCTGACGGAATTTATTTACTTATTAATCTCGGGATACTGAATACGAGCAAAGAAAGTAGAACACTTGATAATAGCATGTTTAAACTAATAGATGACAATGGTATTGAATTCGAAACTTCAAGCGATGTTACCTCTACTTTAGAACTCTCGGGTGTAAAAACAATTTTCTTAAAAAAATGTCAACCAAATATTGTTACACAAGGTGTTCTGGTTTTTGAAGTCCCTGACAGTAAATCAATATATAATTTAAAAGTAAGCGGTGGTTTTTGGTCAGGAAAAACAGCTACAATTAGATTAATAAAGTAAAGTTTTACTAAAATTTTCGAAATAAAATTCATTAAATCAATCTTTGAGTATTATTACTAATTTATAAAATTAAATAATATGAAATTCTTACTTATTTTAACAGTTATATTATCTCTATTCTACGATTTAAAAGCACAAGATAATAATATAAATACTTCTTCAATCAATTGTCTAAAGCAAACAAAAGAAGCATTTAACGCAAGAATACATTATTTCCTTTATAAAAACGACTCATTGTTTGAAGATAGTTATAATAAACTAATTAAAAGCGATAGCGTAATTAAAAATCTAAATATTGAAGATTTAAGTAAGTCGAACAAAGAATTGTTTGAGTTGCTTTCCTCTTGTATTACAAAAGAAATTTCTTTTACAAAGAATGATATAGATAAGTTGTCAGTAGGGTATAAAGCTGCAACCAAAACTGATTACGGAGAGTTTCAAATGACCGAAAAAGGTATGACTTATTTTACTTTTTTAACATTAATTATTTACAAAATTAATAATGGATTAAAGTAATAAATATAAATAAAAAATATCATATAAACTTAAATATTCATACTATGAGAAAACTTACATTTCTTTTTGTCGCATTTTTATTTGTAATAATCTCAAAGGACTTATGTTACTCACAATCAACTTTCGAAACAAAAGGTTTAGAAATTACAATTAATGAATCAGGAGTCTGGTACAGTGACAACGATTTTATAACAGCAAAAAGTGGATTTATTTATTACACTTTAAACGTAACGATATTAAATATAAGTAATAATACAAAAAATGTTAATCCTTTGTATTTCTCTTTAATTGATAACGAGGGATATAAATATGGTATTTCATTTTTTGGAAAAGAACCTAATTTAGGAGTGGGGGAATTATCACCTAACGAAAAAATTAGAGGTTATTTAACATTCGAAATATTAAAAGGAGCGACAGATCTTAGGCTTCAATATTCTCCATTATTCTAAATATGAAAATATTGTAAATACTACCGTTTTTAATTTTCAGTTGAATTGCAAGTAGATAATATATCTGATAGATTTAGAAATTCTCCTTAAAAATCCGGATATAGTATTCGTTTTATGGAATTTGCCTTTCCCGTTTCGGAATCTACATCGGCTATTATACCTGCAAAACGTACGTCACCCTCGGCAACTTCGTGTTTATGCGGCGTGCCGAATATGTACCTTCGGATTGAAGCATCCGTCTTCATACCAATTACGGATTCATAAGGTCCTGTCATTCCGACATCCGTGATATAAGCCGTGCCTTTCGGCAATACGCGGCTGTCAGCTGTCTGAACGTGTGTGTGTGTTCCGACAACAACTGACGCACGTCCGTCCGCATACCATCCGAATGCAATCTTCTCGGAAGTAGCTTCCCCGTGAAAATCGATAAAGATTACTTTAACTTCTTCTTTGATTTTTTCATAAAGACGGTCGAATGCCTTGAACGGACACTCAAGTGGCTTCATGAACACACGTCCGATAAGATTAACAACAGCTACCTTAACATCCTTATTAGATGCTTTGAATACTCCGTATCCGTTTCCGTAAACACCTTTGGGATAGTTTAACGGTCGCAGTATGTTTTGCGATTCATCGATGAACTTATGCGATTGTATTTTATCGAGTGTATGATTGCCGCCCGTTAGAACGTTAATCGGCAGCGACAATAACGTATCAGCATCGCGTTTAAGAATACCCATACCATCTGAAATATTCTCTCCGTTTGCTATAACAAAATCTATCTTCTCTTTCTCGATTAATCCGGGAAGTACCAGTTTTACAATATTAAAACCGGGAACACCAACAACATCGCCTATGAAAAGTATTCTGACATTTTTATTCATCTAAAAATAATCCTCCGGATTCAAGCCGCGCCACTGACAGTATTTGATAAGCTCATCTCGAAGCGAGTTAAACACAAAAGCAAGAACGATTGCATCGTCCGTAAATCCTATAACACCGAGGAAATCGGGCATAAGGTCGAGCGGATTAACAAAATAAACGATTGCTGTGGTAATAACTGCGATTGCTTTCCATGGAACGTTCTTATAATTCTTCTTTTTATAATCTTTAAGCATTTCAAATCCGAGTTTAACCTGCTTAAAAAGCATAAAGAACTTTTTAGGATTCAGCTTGCTCCTTTTCTCCTCGAACGCCTTTTCATTACTGATTACTTCTTCAATCTTTTTCTCATCTACCTTATCAACCGATGAAGCAAAAGTCTTTACAATTTCTTCTTTTTCCATATAATTAATATTATTTTCTGCAAACCTGTTTTAGTACTCTCAGGAAATTTTCTCCGAGTATTTTCCGAATCTCATCTTCCTTGTATCCTCTTTCCCAGAGCCTTGCGGAAATAACGGGATAACAAGTAGCGTCGTATATTTCATTCGGCGCAACAATACCACCGTCAAAGTCGGAGCCGATGCCGATGTGATCTACGCCTACAAGAGATTTGATGTGGTCAATATGGTCAATGAGGTCATCAAGCGATGTTCCGCCTTCGATTGAATTAGATTTCATAAACTCATAACGCTTAACATTGAACATAACCAAATCGTCTTTATATTCATTGTATAGTTTTTCAAGTTCTTTTCCGTACCTTGATTTATAATTAGCAACACGGTTATACTTTCCGTTCTCATTAATAAAATCATCGAGAAAGTTTACCATTATTACTCCGCCTGTTTTTGCGATTGCGGTAATCTGGTCATCCTTAAGGTTTCTGTAATGCGGGTTTAATGCATAACAGTTTGAATGTGAAGCAATCACAGGGTTTTTCGCCATATCAATCACATCCCAGAAAGTCTTTTCTCCTGAATGAGAAACATCAACAAGCATACCAAGCTCTTGCATTCTTGTTACGACCTGTTTTCCGAAATCCGTTAATCCTTTACCAGTTCGCTTTTCGGATTCATCACGAGCAGAAGAACCAATTTTATTAGACTTATTCCACGTCAGGCCAATGTATCTTACTCCTCCCTCGTACAACTTGTTAACATTATCAACATCACCAAGCACTGCAACTCCGTCTTCTATACCAAGCATACCGCAGAACTTTTTGTCTTTCATAATTCTTACAACATCCTCGTAGCAGTAAGCTATAGCAAAATTTTCAGAATACTTATTTTCAAAATCTTTCAGCCTTGCTATCTGTTCATTCGCAAAAGCAAATGCACGTTTGTTTTCACTTCCAGGTATCCAGACTGCGAAAACCTGCATATCAACACCGCCTTCGATAAAGCGGGGCAGACCTGAAAAAGTAAAATTATCTTTCCTGCCAAGGTCAGCACCTTTATTAAAAACCTGATATAGAAAATCATTATGAGTATCAATTACTGATGCATCATAATGAAGACGAAAAACATCGCTTAAATCTTTCAAATTATTCTTTGTATCCTGTTTAGTTTTATCTGTTGAATCGTGCGGAACGGTAATTGCCTTTTTATCCGCTTGTTCCTGCTTTATTTCACTCTTACAATAAATTAAAAAATTAACTGAAAACGATAAGAACAAAAATCCAAAAAGAAGTTTATATTTAAGATTAAGACCCATTCTTAAAATTTAATTTGAGAATGATATTTATATGCCCTGTACAATAAATCCGCCATATCGTTTCCAACAAGCGTAATATGACCCATCTTTCTGCCGGTGCGGGTTTCTTCCTTGCCGTAAAAATGAGGGAATGCATTTTCATCCTTAATGAGATTCGAATATCCTTCAAGGTTAGCCTTTCCGTTCCTGCTTCCGAGGAGGTTAATCATAACTGCCGATGGGTATAACATCTCCGTTGAGCCGAGCGGAAGTCCTGCAATTGCACGAACATGGTTTTCAAACTGTGAGACAGAGCACGCCTCTATTGTGTAGTGACCTGTATTATGAACGCGGGGTGCAAGCTCGTTTACATAGAGCGTACCATCCTCCATCAAAAAAAGCTCAACAGCTAAAACACCAGTGTGGTTTATGCTTTCCACAATCTTAACTGCGATGTCATTTATAATTTCCGTATGTTTATTGTTAAAATCCTTTGCTGCTTTAACTATACTGCATATATGGTCTTTCTGAATAGATTCAACAACCGGATAAACTTTAACTTCTCTGTTAACACTCCGCACGACCTGAACCGCAAGCTCCTTTCTGAAGTCAATAAAACTTTCGCACATTAGCTTGCCGCGTTTTGAAAGAACATCGTAAGCTTCATTTATAATATCTTCGCTATCCACCTGAAAGTTACCCTTGCCGTCATAACCCATCGTACGTGATTTAAGAATAACGGGATAGCGATGTATCCGTGCGAAATTTTTAATATCTTCTACTGTGTTTACCTCTTCAAATTCGGGTACAGGAATGTTTAACTCTTTCAATTTCTTCTTTTGTAAAAACTTATCCTGAATTAACCCGACAATATCCGAACCGGGAAGACATTTCACACCCGATGCTTCGACATGCTCTATATAATGCTTATCAATGAATTCATTTTCGAGTGTAACAAGGTTGCAAAGAGATGCAAATTCATTCAACTTCTCAAGATTGCTGAACTTTCCTGCAATTTCCCTGCTGCATATTTTACCGGCAGGAGAATCCGGAGATTCGCTGTAAATGACATATTCGAAACCGTACTTAGAAGTTTCCTCAATCATCATTCTTGCAAGCTGTCCCCCGCCGAGTATTCCGAGTCTCATCAGTTTATTCCGAGGATTGAATTATATCTTTGCGAATCGAGAATAATGCTAATGGCTTCCTGAAGGATCTTATCAGAGCTGAAAGTTGCTTCTATCTGTTCCTTTTCTTCCACTATCATTTTATTTATTTCTTCTTCGATACTTTGTTTTATTTCTTCTTTTGCTTTCTGCATTTCTGCTGATTCTTCTGAGTTGATAGTCTGTTCAATTGCTTTTATATAATCCGAAAGTGTACCGTCAAGATTTTTATCGGCTAATAATTTTTTCAATTCATCCAGCTTCTTTTCGGGTGAGGATTTAAAATCAAAATTCCTGGCATTTAAGAAATTATTAAAATCTGCATAAGTTTCATCTGTTGCTTTGAAGAATTTTATACCGGGGTTACCCGCGACATAATCAGATGCATATTTAAAAAACATATCCTTCATGAGAAGAGCTTTGTGAACTTCGCTTTCTCCCTCGGTTTTAATCTCAACATCGGGCATAATACCGCCGTTTGCATAAACAGGCCTGCCGTTAAGTGTCTTAAACTCTTTGTTTCTGAAACCCTCAAGATTATTAAATACTCCGTGTTTATTCTCGAGGAAATAGTCTTTGCTCTGAATCCATCTGCCGGAAGGAGTATAGTACCTTGCAATGGTTATCTTAAGGTTTGAACCAAAATCAAGCTCCTTTATGTTCTGAACCAATCCCTTTCCGAAAGATTTCGTACCGACTATAACTCCTCTGTCAAGGTCCTGAACCGCTCCGGCCATGATTTCTGACGCTGAAGCAGTGCCCTCGTTAATCAACACAACCACGGGTACATCTTTATTCAGCAGGGGTGTATCTTTTGAAAAATATTTTGTTTCCGAGCCGCTTTTATTTCCTTCTGTAGTAAGCAAAAGATTGTTTTTTTCAACAAACATACCAAGCATATCGATTGATGCTTTAAGAAAACCGCCGCCATTATTACGCAGGTCGATGATGAGTCCTTGAATTTCTTTTTCTGATTTGAGAGTTCTAAGCACGTTTTCAAATTCAGTAGCCGAATTTGTTCCAAACCTGTCAAGCTTAATGTATGCAACGTTTCTGTCATAATTTTTTAAGAAACCGTAATAAGAAATATCTTTAAGAATAATCTCCTGACGTGTAAGTTCAAATTCAAGAAGTTCTTTATCGCGTTCAACAACCATTAAGAGCTTCGATCCGACTGTCCCTCGTACACGTTTTCTAACCGTTTCAGTATTTAGTGATGTTATGTCTGTCCCGTCGATTTTTCTTATTATATCCCCTCTTCTGAGCCCTTTACGCATCGCCTCGTACCCGTTCATTATATCAACAATAACAAGAGCTGAATCGCGGAAGCTTATCGTAATACCTATACCCCCGTACTTTCCCGCTGTTATAAGGTCAAGCGACTCCTTGTCGTTTTCGCTGTAATATACCGTATAAGGGTCAAGCGTACCGAGCATACCGTTAACACCGGCTTCAAAAAATTTGTCGGCGTTAATCTTATCAACATAGTTAAGAAGAATTTCTTTATAGACATCCCCGAATATCTCCATATTCCTGTTTATCTTATCATAAACATCTTCCTTGTACTGGGCGGATGAGTTTACGGCAAAAAACAGAGATATAATGATTAACAGTATTCTCCTGTTTTTATACATTTGCGTTCCTTTTCCTTAATATGTTTAAAATTTCGGTTTGCAATTCTTCAATAGATTTACTTCCGTTTATTTTTACAAAACGGCTTTTATTTATTACCGCGAGCTTTCTGTAGCCGTCAATAACTTTCTTGAAATAAGCTAATTTCTTGCTTTCCATTCTGTCTTTTGTTTTATTCATCGCAGTACGGCGTCTTGAAGATTCAGCCATATCTATATCAACAAAAATTGTGATGTCAGGGTTTAATTTATTTGAAGCTATTTTATTAATTTCTTTTATGGTTCTCATTTCAATCTTTCCGCCGTACCCCTGATAAGCAGTCGACGAATCGTAATACCGGTCGCAGATAACAATGTATCCTTTTTTAATATGGGGTTTTATGACTTCTTCCGTAAGCTGCTGCCGTGATGCTGAAAAAAGCAGGAACTCTGTCAATGCAGTCATTTTCTTATGTGATTTATCCAGAAGTATATCGCGAATTCTTTCTGAAGTATGCGTCCCCCCCGGTTCACGGACAAGAATAACCTTTCGTTTTCTTCCCCGGAGGTAATCGTACAATAGTTTAGCCTGAGTTGATTTACCGCTCAGGTCAATTCCTTCAAACGTAATAAACATTTTGATTGTAAAATAGATTTAAGCACTTTAAAATAAGTAATTTTTTATTAATTTACTTACGATAAATTAATCATCAAATATTGTTTAAAAGCAAGAATTTCATATTGTTCTTTGTTTTACTGACGGTTGTTTTCTCGGAATTTTTACTTACTAACCTGAGATACTCTAATCAGGAGCTTATGCTCGATAACTATTCAGTTTACATGACAGGAAACCTGATGACGGGTATAATAACTTTAATTCTTGTAATATTTTTGTTTTTAAACATCTTCTCGAAGAAAAAGTACAGGACGGGCGTGCTAATGGTGCTGCTTGTTGTGTCCGTCGTGGATGTTGCAATACTGCTGTTTTCGTACTCGTTTCAGGATAAAGAAAAGAAAGTGATTCTGTTTGTTTTATACTTCGTTATAAAAGTCTTTCTGACGATATCTGTTATTGTACTGTATTTTTCATCCTCAAAAAAAATGCATCTGCTTAATAATCTCGGGTATTTGCTTCTGGTTTTTGTACTGTTATTTTCTGTAACACTCTATATGGTTTACAATTTTAGTGACGACTCGTATAAATACACTTCGGGTGTAAAGAAAGCCGATGCTGGAGTAATCCTTGGAGCTGCAGTATGGGGAGGGAATAGACCTTCACCCGTGCTAAGAGAGAGAATTAACAAGGGATTCGAAATATACGAGAAAAAATACGTAACGAAACTTATTCTCACGGGGGGAGGGTCTCCGAACGAACTGACAGAAGCCGAAGTATCAAAGAACGAGCTTATAAAATACGGAGTTGACCCGAGAAACCTGCTCGTGGAAGCAAAGTCGAATTCTACTAACGAGCAAATTCATTTTGTAAAGGATAAATATTACGACAGGTTCAACTACAAGAAAATAATACTGATATCGGATAACTTTCATCTTTTCAGAGCAAAAGAATTATGCAGGTTCAATCAGATTAACGCAGATGCATTTTCGTCCGACACTCCGCTTTCAACTGAAAGCTATTTAAACTTCTGCATAAAAGAATCTTTTGCTGTATTATTATTTTGGCTTTCAGGTATAGGATAAGTATATTTGTAAATATAAACATTAATCATAGTTCTTTAAAAAAATGTCAAAAAAAAGAAGACTTATACGGATAAAGGCACTTGAGGTGTTGTACGCTCATCAAATCTCAAGGGAGCCTATAGATAAAATAAAAATTGACTTAATATCGGAAATAAAGGATAACGAAGATTATGAATTCGCATCCGGGCTTATTGATTCCGTTCTGAAACATCAGAGAGCAATAGACCAGATGGTAAGAGAAAAAATCGATAACTGGCAGTTCGAAAGAGTTTCTATTCTTGACAAGATTTTAATCCGCATCTGCATAGCGGAGCTTCTTTTCTTCCCTGAAATACCACCGAAAGTTTCAATTAACGAAGCTCTTGAAATCGCTAAAATATACTGTTCACAGAGAAGTCCGACGTTCATAAACGGAGTCCTTGACGGAATACTCTCGGATTTAAAGAAAGAAAACAAACTTAATAAATCAGGCAGAGGATTAATAGAGTTTAAGAAATCGGAAAATGAGAAATAAACAGCAGGTTTATGTATGGACGCTTTTTGATTTCGCAAACTCGTCCTATGCTGTTATTATAGTCGCTTTTGTATTTGCTGTCTTCTTTACTGACGTTATTTGTTCAGCTCAGCCAATCGGGGATTTTTACTGGTCGTTAGGAATAAATGTTTCTATGATAATCTCTGCTGTTTTGAATCCCGTTTTCGGAGCGATAGCCGACAGAACCTCCAATAAAAAATATTATCTGTTTATCTTCACACTGCTTTGCATAATACCGACGGGACTTATGTATTTCACCGGTGAAGGTACGATTCTTTTTGCACTGGTCCTCTTCGTGCTATCAAACATCGGGTTTCAGACGGGTATAACATTTTACGATGCTTTTATTTCAGATATGGTTGATGAGAAAGACTACAATAAGGTCTCATCTTACGGTTATGCTGTCGGTTACATTGGTTCACTGATTTCAGTTTTGCTGGTGTTTCCGCTGAAAGATAACTACAATCTTTTGTTCCTTATAACTGCATTGTTATTCTTTGTGTTTTCTCTTCCCCTGTTTCTATTCCTTAAAGAAAAGAAAAATAAGCAAATTAAAACGGGTGCAATTGATAACATTGCGTACGGATTTAAAAAAGTAATCGATACAATTATACACATTAACAATTATAAAAATCTAAGGAACTATCTTATAGCTTATTTTCTTTACATTGATTCTGTAAACACAATTATATTTTTCTCTGGTATATACGCAAGGAAAACTCTCGGGTTTGAGACAATGCACCTTGCAATTTTCTTCATACTCGTCCAGTTTACTGCAATGATAGGCTCGCTCGTATTTGCTAAACTCGGCGATAATCTCGGTGTAAAGAAATCCATAATTATTAATATTCTATTCTGGATTGCTATCTTAATGTTCATTTACATTTTCGTTGATGTTGATACTTATCTTACAATGGGAAGTCTGAAAATCCATTATTTCTTCATAGTCGGTGGATTCGCGGGATTATTTCTCGGCTCTACTCAAAGCTTGTCACGCACTTTGATGACAGAGCTTACACCTTTTGAAATCAAAACTGAATTCTTTGGGTTTTACTCTTTGTTCGAAAAGACATCCACGCTTATCGGTCCGCTTACATTCGGTTTAATATCGTGGCTTACCGGTTCGCAGAAACTTGCCATATTTTCTTTAACAGCTTTCTTTATACTCGGTCTCTGGATGCTAAAATATGTTAAAGAAGAATCTGTAAATAAGGCATAACATGGGTTTAAAGTACTTTTTAAAAGACCTGAGGAATAAGAAAGAACATAAACCCGCTTTTGGTGGATTAGAAATCTTTAAATATATCGGTCCGGGACTGCTTGTTACGGTCGGTTTTATCGACCCGGGCAACTGGGCTTCAAACATTTCGGCAGGAGCTGATTTTGGTTACACACTGCTTTGGATGGTAACGCTGTCAACTATTATGCTCATTATACTTCAGCACAATGTAGCACATCTTGGAATTGTTTCCGGACTATGTCTTTCTGAAGCTGCTACTTTTCATACACCAAAACCTGTATCAAGAACAATTCTGGGTTCTGCGGTACTCGCGTCCATATCAACTTCGCTCGCTGAGATACTCGGTGCTGCAATTGCTCTTGATATGCTATTCGGAATTCCCATAAAAATCGGGTCGCTGATTACTGTTATATCAGTAAGCGTTTTACTTTTCACAAATTCTTACAGACGAATAGAAAAATATATTATTGGTTTTGTTTCCATTATTGGAATCTCTTTTATATACGAGTTATTTATTGCTAATGTTGACTGGGGAAGTGCTGCCGCAGGATGGGTTACACCTGTTTTACCCGAAGGCTCAATAATGATCGTGATGGCAGTCCTGGGAGCTGTTGTTATGCCGCATAATCTGTACCTTCACAGCGAAATAATTCAAAGCCGTCAGTGGAACCTTGAAAACGAAGATGTAATAAAGAAACAACTCGATTACGAATTCTATGATACGCTTTTTTCAATGGTAGTCGGCTGGGCAATAAACAGCGCGATGATAATTCTTGCCGCTGCAACGTTCTTTAAAAACGGCCTGCCTGTAAGCGAACTCGAGCAGGCGAAATCATTGCTCGAACCACTTCTCGGAAGCTATGCTGCTGTTATTTTTGCTATCGCCTTGCTATTTGCAGGATTTGCATCAAGTATAACATCCGGAATGGCAGGAGGCTCAATACTTGCAGGTATGTTCGGTGAACCTTACGATATAAAGGACAGCCATTCAAAACTCGGTGTTGGTATCTCTCTGATTGCAGCTTTGGTAATAATTCTTTTTATCAGCGACCCGTTTAAAGGACTAATAATATCACAGATGATCCTTAGCGTTCAGCTCCCTTTTACTATATTCCTTCAGATATATCTGACCTCTTCAAAAAAGATAATGGGAAAACACGCAAATAACAAATTTACAAAATATGTTCTCATACTCATTGGCGGTATTGTAACATATCTGAACATAAGACTTTTTATTTCTTTCTTCGGTTAATAAAACAATCATTATATTTTCAAATCATTTGAAAGTTTTTTCTCCTCGTTCCTTTTACCACCTGTTACCCCCCGGTTTTATGTCTACTGTTTTCTTTTTACCTGATTATTGAATGTACCTTCCTACTATTAATCACAAAATTTTTGATAACTTGGACACGAAAATACTCATTTCAAAAAAATTTTTGCCCGTGACGATACACCTCCTTTACAGTTAACTCATTGTTTTTATAGTGTTAATGGTTTTTGGTAAGAAATTTTAAAAATTTTTATCATGTCAAAGTTTTGGTTTTTGTTGTGATTAATAATGAGGGGTATAAATATGAAAGTTTTCTATTTCTTTTGTCACCTGTTTCCCTTCCCCTGATTAGTCTCACCTTGCACTCAGATTGGTCTCTAATTAGTCTTGTGAGAGAGTTAATAAATTTATACAGGGTCTGTTTGGGGGTAAGAAGTAATTATAAGCAAAAACGTTATTGTAATTCGGGAAGAAACGCTTATAAAGTTGAACAGAAATATTTTATTTTATTTTATTTTATTTATGTTTACATTAATTGTTTAATTACACATATTGTTCCCGCGTTTGGTTTTTGAATATGGATGTACTTAATTCATTTTTATTTGTGAGCAAGGAAAAATCTGTCGGCAATACGGAGGAATGTCTTTTAGTATTTATACTTGACAATGACAAAACAGAAGATTAATTTAAATTAAATCAGATTTTATTATCTGATTATATTCGGATTTAAATTTGCACCAAACTAAACGGGAAAAGCATGAAAAACAACTTTACAAGATTCATCCTGAATTTTGTCCCAGTGACATTATTCAAGCGTATTCTATTTATTACAGCATTATTTGTTCTAATAACTTCTGCTGTACAGTCACAAACATCTATACAGGTTAAACTTCAGCAACCGCCGCCTAACCAGCTAAGCATAGCTGACCTTTATAACATTGAACTGAACAACGCCTCAAACAGCGATGTCGAGTTCTATCTGTACGGTACACTGAATGAATCGAGGGCGGGACTAATCGCGTCTGCTACGACCATTCCTATAAAGTTAAAAGCAAAAGAAAGAAGACGGTTTAAAGCCAGCGACCTTCCCAAAACACCTGAAGTATCTTACCCGAGCAGGGATAACAGGTATAAAGAAGCCTTAATGAGAAAGGGATCTTTGCCCGACGGGAACTACACAATATGCGTTTATGCAAAACAGACAGGTACAAACGATGAACTTGGAAGCGATTGCAAGGATAACGAAATCAAGATACTGCAAGAAACAGAAATTACACTATTAATGCCTGAAAACAATTCTGAGATAGAGCAGACGAGAGGTCTTAATTTCGTCTGGACTGTTTTTGGCGGTCAAACGGGAGCCTGTAAGATTAAGATAGTTGAAATAAAGGGTGATGAATCTCCAGATAATGCATTTAAAGGTAACAAACCGTTTTTTGAGTCAGACAGCATACCGGGGAAAACAACGACCTATCAGGTTCCTGCGTCCGGACCTAAGTTTGTACCCGGTAAGAAATATGCATGGCGGGTCAGCATGGGTAAGTATAATAGTGAAGTATCCAGTTTTATGATTGTTTCGGGCGGGGGGCAGATTACTGTTACGCTGACTCCAGTAATTGCCGCAAACTGCTGCTTTGCTGTTAACGTAAACAACACGACTGAAACGCTTACTTATGATGCATTTAGAATGGTTCTACCTGCAAATTACATTCAAAGTGCAAACCCGATTAACTGCAGTGTAATACCTGCTGCTCCTCCAATCACTAATCATATGCTATGGAAAGGACTCGGTGACTTTCAGGCGGGAACAAATAATTACGGAACGGTTTGTTTTACTAATGCTTCAGCACCGTTTAAAATATTTGTTCAATGGTCAACAAACGGCGGAGAATCTTATGCTAATGTTATGGATACTCTGACAGTAAACTGCGGTCAAACAACTCCAAGTAGTTTTTGTACAGACTTTGAGAATCAAACAATCTCGAACTGGAAAACTTACACAAATGACGCTGGAAGTATCACAAATTCAACTAATAACATGTATGTTGTAACACCAGGTTCAACAATAGGTTCTTCAAATAATGCTCTTCGTGTAAATGACGTTGCCGGCTCTACGTTTATATATAACAAAGTAAACTTTGCCGGAAATTATTCTCAATTTACTGGAAGTTGTTTATGCTATGATTTTAAACTTATAACTGATGCAATGGGAGCGGTTGTTAATCCGAGAATTTATCTGGTGCAGAATTTTGACGAAACACAACCGATGGTATGGGGAACCAATCCGCAAATAGCAGCAGTCTTCACTGCTTCTGTTTCAATTCAGGATAGCTCTGACTGGGTGCATATTTGTGCACCTTTGGGTCCATGCGTGAATGGCAGCCTTCCTACCAGCTCAGAAGGCGTATGGAAAATTCTTAATAGCGGGGATACCTGCACAAACTGGACTAACTTATTAAACAATGTAACTGAAATAATGTTTTTAGTTGATATGAGCGGTTCTCCAGGAAACGAAAAATTTCTGATTGACAATGTATGTATCATGAACTGCAACGAACCTCCGGGTTCATCGGATCCGTGTGACTCATTAAAAGCAACCGTCTCTCCTTCGCCAGTTGGAAACTGCTGCGGACAGATAAATCTAAGTCATCCGCAGAATGTAACGGGTATCAATACAATTGAATTTATACCGCTCGGACAGAACACTTTTGTTTCCGGAAGTCTTGGAAGCAGCTATACAGGCTGGATGTACACGTCGTCAAGTCCGCAAAATTATACTGTTAAGAAAAATTCCGGTGTACCCGGAGGACAGCTTAACGGATTCTTCAATTTTTGTCTTTCAACGCTTTCCAGTCCGCAGCAAATAATTGTCAACTGGAAGAATGACAATACAATAGTATGCACCGACACAGTTGCTGTAAACTGCAACATACCTTGTGTAACTTTTAATAAGGACACGCTTGTTTGTGACGGCAGCAATTACAATTTAACATATTCAATAACAAACAATTCCAATTTCAATATCGGTGTTGTGGAATACACAGTTCTTTCTCCTTCGGGAGTTACAATTACACCTGTATCGTCAACCATATCGCCCCCACTCGGAAGTAATCAGTCGTCAAATCCGATAACAGCTGTCATTAGCGGTGCGGATGAGAATACAAATATATGCATACTCATGAAATACATCAGCCCTGACAACTGCTGCTGGTGTTACGATACATTATGTATAACAACACCATCGTGCATCTGCGAAGATGTAAGCGCTTCAATCACAGGAGACCCATATAACTGCTGTTACGATTTAAACCTGATAAACAACGCACCTGCAAATTACTTTACACAGGTAAAACTAAGAACAGAATCAGGAACGATGTTCAGCACATGGACAGCTACAGGAAGCGGCTGGGGTTCCATGAATATATTTTCTTCGAATGAAATACAGTACGTACACACGAGCGGATTTATCCCGGCAGGAAATTTAAACAACATTCTTAATTTCTGTCTTGCAGGATTTACCACGTCACCACAAAAGATATTTGTGGAGTGGATTAAAGATGCAGAAATTGTTTGTGTAGATACACTAACAACAGACTGTCCTCCGAGGGAAGAGCAGAAGAACAACTGCGCACAGATAATAAACGGTTCGATTGAATGCCTTGCGAACGGTACATTTAAATATAATTTTCAGGTACAGAATAATTCGAATATTACAGCAACAGGATTTATGCTTAATCCGATATCTCCTTCAGGACTATCGATTTCACCGGCTGACTTCCCGAATGTAAGTATAGGTCCGAATGGTATTTCAACACCGCAATCGATAATCATCAGCGGAGTTGGAGAAGGAACCAATATCTGCTTTGAAACAGCCATATACAAACACGTAGGGCAAAACTACAGCTGGTGTTGCCACGGAGATACTGTCTGCGTCACTACGCCAGTATGCAAGCCTCCGGAAGTTCCATGCAAGTTCAAAGTGAAAGTAATTAAAATTGAATGCAAGAGTAAAGACGAAAAGGGCAACCCAATATACTACATAGAATTCGATGTTAATAACCCAAGCAGTAATTTAGTAACTTTAAACAGTATTATTTCAAGCAATACGACATTACTATCACCAAATCTTCCGACTGTTTTAAATCAGGGTACAAGCACAATAGGTTCCACGTTTATCTTAAACGGAGAACCGCTAGATAAAACCTGTTTTATTTTCAGCTTCACGGATGAAAAATATCCAAAAGATACATGCAAAGTTGAAGTATGTACGGAATTGCCTAAATGTGATTTAACAACTGACTGCGGATGCGACAAGAATTGGTCAGGAAGCATAAAGGTTGGCTCGACGACTATAGGATGTAATTCTAAGGTATTAAAAACTGTAAACGCGGGACAGACTACTATCACAGCACCTGTATATAATTGCACAGCTTCATGCGCACCGAAATACAAATATACGGTAAAGAAATCCGGGCAGACTATAACGAGCGGAACGAGTAACAGTAATAGTTTCTCTTATAATTTTCCTGCCGGTACGTACACAATAATTTATGAAGTTTACTGCGGAGAGAAACTCTGTGGTGAATGCAAGGTAACCGTAATTTTTAGCGGCGGTACAGAGGGTCCGAAGTAAGCAATTTTTATTGAAATAACGGAGCGGAATACTGATTCCGCTCTTTATTTCTTGAAAAATGAAAATAAAAATTAATTATAAATATGAAGAAAATAATTTTTACTACTGTCTCAATAATACTTTTTACAGTAAACTTGTTTGCACAGGTAAACGTTTATCTCGAGCAGCCTCCGCCATTTCAGTTTAAGGCGGATAATTTATGGAAGGTTACTTTAAATAACAGCGGAAACGCTGTTAGTGTTTACCTCTTTGCTCAAGTTACCGACCTCAAAACAAATCAGAAAGTTGCCGAAGGAAGAACATCAAGCTTTTCACTGCCGACAGGAACGAAAAAAGTGAACGCTGCCGAAATAAGTCCGATTGATATTAAGAAATACGATAACGATGTTGAAAAGACACTCAATAAAGCCGGTACGTTTAAAAGCGGTGAATATAATATCTGTATATATGCAAGAAGTTCTGCGGACGATTCAGAACTTGGATCGTACTGCAATGATTATGAGATATTAAACATAACGCAGACTGAACTAATAATGCCGGAAGATATGGATGAAGTTTACACGTACCAGCCGATGTTTTCGTGGCTGCCGCCAACACCATATCCGACTGGAGTTAGGGTCACGTACGAAATCTCATTTTATCCGATTTTAAACAGGCAATCCGCATATTATGCAACCATTTCTAATCCTGCCTCATACGTAGAGAAAAATATTAAGACTAATTTATTTCAGTATCCCCTCGTCGGAAGACGGTTTGTTCATGGAATGAAATATGCATGGCAGGTAAAAACATATTTTGACGGTTCTCTGATGAATCAAAGTGAGATAAGAACCTTTTTATACAAAGATTTAACATCTGAAGAACTCAGAAACGACAGCCTTCTTAAGTCGAATATCACGGACTACGGAGTAGAACAAAGCATCAATATTGTACAGAATAATTACAGCACAAGATTGGGTACCGGCGGAAAGATAAAGAGTTCAATGTTTAGTACGAAACCGTTTGAATTCGGACTTTCTTATAAAATAGGAAGTAATTTTCAGAATGAGCAGTCAAAGAATTCAGAATCACCCGCAAATTTCGGATATGTTAACATAAGCCCGACAGTCTCGCTGTACGGAATACCATTCAAAATGGATTTATACTTGGATACAAAGCAAAAAGAGTACAGACAGAACATTAACAGTTTTGCTTTGTTATTTGACTTTAATAGTTTAAAAGATAAGTTGACAAACACTGTAGGCGAAGAGCTCAATACAAAAAGTATTCCCGGACATTTAAAATTTATTTCGATGTTTAAAGAAATCGGTATATGGGAAACATACCCGAATTACACTGAATACACAGTAAGCGGAGTTAAGGTCAAGGGGCTTGATTTCACTTTTAATCCTGGATTGTTTTACCTTAAAGCTACCGGCTTAGGTAACCTGGAAGCAATTGCTGATTCTGTTTATGCGAGGAACCTGTACGCAGGAAGCATAGGTGTCGGCGAAAAGGAAAAGTCACATCTGCATTTCACTTACATGAAATCTTTTGACAGGGAAAACTCCATAAATCCTGTTTCGGGCACTTCATCATTAGGTCCTCCGGTATTTGTACCGACTCCGGGTGAAAATACATTGCTCGGTGCCGACGGAAAACTCAGTCTATTAAAGAATAGAGTTAACCTCGAATCAGAAGCCGTGGTTACGGTAACAACCCGTGACAAGTTTGCACCTAAACTTGCTGCAGGAGAAATTCCTTCCTTCCTCGAAAACCTGACTAATGCGAATACAAGCAGTCAGTACGACCTTATGTACAGAATAAAGGGGATTTTTAATCTTCCGGAAACAAAATCAAATCTTGGAATAGAATATAAACTTATTGGACCGGGGTTTATTTCATACGGTGCGCCGGGAATATCCGGAAAAGGACAGATGCGGTTGAAAGTAAATTTTGACCAGGAATTTCTTGACGGTCTAATCATGTTTAACGGAGGATATGAGCATAAAAACGACAATGTGGGAGAATTAAATTCAATAACAACTTATACAAACAGGTACGATTTTAAAGTCAAGTTTAAGTTTGATAAGACTGCTAACCTCACTGTAAGATACATGCCGATTCGTTCTTTTAATAACGGACCTTTTGCAGATTATTATGAAAACGACCTGGATGTTATCTCTGTTGTCTCTGGGTACAAGCTCTCAGCAAAAAGTTTCATTGCAAACTCAATGCTTCTAATTACCTCAACAAAGAGTTCTGACAACAGACCGCAGGACTCAGCGTACTTCTCGATTGTTGATTTCACATTCAGAGAAGATATCAGCTTTAAAAAACTGCCGTTAACAATCTCTGCATCGGTATCATACAACATTAAGAATACACCGATGATAAGCACAAACATGACGGGTTTTGGAATATTCGGTTCTTATACTATGTTTGATATTTGGAGTAATTCACTTGGGTTTAATTTTACGAACGAATGGGGTACAAACAGAAAATTCGGATTATCCTTTACCTCAAGTGTATCATTCTGGAATGTCGGAGATTTTTATTTGACCGCAGAACAGAATTTTTACAGGGAGAAATATTATCTTTACGGAAATAATGATGAGTTTGTATTAACTGCAACAATATCGAAGAGTTTTTAAAACAAAAGCCCGTTTGTGCGGGCTTTTTGTTTTTATCAAAAGATTCATTCTGCTTATCGTAAAATGTTGCAATAAAAAAAATCTTTTACAAAATGAAACTATATAATCTATACTGTTTATTTTTCGTTGCTTGCAGCTCTTCCTACACCGTGTTATTTAATCAGCATCATACGTTTCGTTTCTGAAAAATCGTTTGATACTAGTTTATAGAAATAGATTCCACTGGTCAAATTGTCGCCACGGAATGATGCTTCATAAGTACCCGGTGAAAGATTTTTGTTTACGAGTACTGCAACCTCCCGTCCGAGAGTATTATAGACCTTCAGAGTTGCAAACCCATATTTGACAATTCCAAAGGAAATCTTTGTTGATGGATTAAAAGGATTCGGATAGTTCTGGCTTAAATAATATTTATCAGGAAGTTCGGAATTATAGTTAGTAATGCCAAGCAGTGAACCGTTTAGCTCCCATGTACCGCGGCCATGAGTCCCGAGCCTTAGCTTACCCGAAGCTGAATTATAATCCATATGCATCGCCACCGTGTTAGGAAGACCGTCCGCGAGTTCAGTCCAGTTCGTTCCATTATTGGTCGTCATAAAGACTCCAACATCCGTTGCTGCAAGAATAATGTTTGTTGCAAAATTCGGATAATAGAACATACCATCGTTTATCGGAGAATCAGGAAGATTTCCGTAAATGCTGAACCAGTTCGCCCCGCCGTTTGTTGTTTTGTGAATCTTATTACCCCCGAAACCAGACATCGTTACGAGAGCAACATCAGAGGAATCAGGATGAATATAAATACTCGTTATGGTCTTATTAGGTAAACCTGAATTCGATAATACGAATGTATATCCTCTATTGTTTGATTTGTACACAGAACTACCCGATGTAGCATACATAACTTTCGAATCAGATTTGCTTATTGCCATCTCACGTATGGTTCCTGATGTTCCTGAGGATATCGCAACCCATGATGATCCCATATTCGTTGATTTAAACACCTGCCCTCTTGCAGTATAAAATATTGATACTGAATCCGGGTGCGCAATAATAGGTCCTACCCAGGCACCTGAACCCGTAAGACCGGTTGTTGCACTTGACCAGGATTCCCCGTTATTAACTGACCTTCTTACGCCGTTATTCTGAGTCTCGCCAAGCACGTAATTTGAATTCAACGGATGGAAACATACTTCTCCACCGTCTCCGCCGAAAGCAGCAATCCAGTTTGCAGTGCCTTTCGTTCTTTGCGTACCGTTGTCTTGAGTTCCGCCTGCTAGATGATTCGCGTTTGACGGATCAGAGGTCATTCTGTAGAACTGTGTCAAAGTTAATCCGGCATTTCTGTTCATCCATGAATCACCTTTATTTGATGAATACCATATACCGCCGTCGTTTACTGAAATACACACATTTGAATCTGTTGGATGGAAATCCATGTTGTGCTGATCAACATGAACGTTCCCGCCTGAATATCCGTTTGTATTGTTTATAAAAGTGTTGCCGTTTGTAGTTCTCCAGATATCTATCGAGCCGACGTAAGCTATATTCGGATTAAAAGGATTTACGTGCATATAAAAATCGTACCATGCTTGTGAACCGCTGAAATCTGTTCCCACTGATATCTGCGAATAATTCAACCCGCCGTCTGTTGACTTGTAAACAGTAATTGATGAACCTGAATATTTAGAGATATAAAGGACATTCGGAAAAGATTTGCAGATTGCTATATGATTTCTCGTTCCCATACCTGGTGTAAATGTAACAGTATTAAAATTAGCACCGCCGTCCGTTGACATCTTGTATGATGTTCCCGAACCGACTATATAAGCTTTTGTTCCGTCCGGAGAGAAGACTATATCATCGCATCTTCCGCTCACGACTACAGACCAAGTTATACCTGCATCAGTACTGACATGCAAACCCGATGTACCGAGTGCTGCAAACAAAGTATTCGAATTTCCCGGTTTAATAACAAGCCGCGAAAAATATGAACTAAAAGGTAAACCCGCAGTAATGTTAGTCCAGCTTTCTCCGCCGTTTGTCGACTTTAGCAGTCCTCTTCCGTAGTACGAAGCTCCGCTGTATGTAGCTTCTCCAGTGCCGTAGTAAATAATATTTGTGTTGTTCGGGTCAATCGCAAGTGCACCGGATGAAAGTGATACTTCAAAATCCGATTTTGAAACCCAGTTTAGTCCGCCGTCTGTTGACTTCCAGATTCCGCCGTAAGCCGCACCGACATAAATGGTGTTCGGGTTTGACGGGTCAAACTTAACAGTAACTATTCTTGATGAAATATTTCCATAATTAAAATAATATCCGGGTGTAGGTCCTAGATTAGTCCAGTTTACAGTGGGATAGAAAACTCCGCTCTCTCTCCTCAGCTTCATTTTCTCATCAAAAGCTTTCTGATAAGCACCGTCTGGAATAAAATTATCAGGATACATTCTCTGCTCGAAAAACCACCTTTCACGGTTAAAAGCCTTTCTTGACTTTGTGTAGTCGTCCGCCTTATCGTATACATTGTTTGGAATATTAAGATCCTGTGCTGTAATAACCACAGGTATAATAAAAAACAGTAAAAGAACAAAATACTTTTTCATTGTTTTGTAGCTTAATTTTAAAATTGATATTTATCTGTAAAATATATAACATCTATGAATAATTAAAGTTATGATTAATTCCGATTTTGAACTTATAAAACTGAACAGAAATTTCGATAAAGCGAACACCGTCCTTGATGACATTCTCGACGGTAAATGTCCAAGCATGAACCTGCTCGATTCACTTTACGGCGTAAAGAAATCAAGGGCGATTCATTCGTTAATAAAAGAATTTCTTGTGTCGGGGAATTTTTTCAACAGAATAAAAAGAAAAACCGACATAAACGCTCCTGCGGAAATAACACTCGCAAGAAGAGAAACTGAAAACGACTCTAACTATCAGAAGATACACTCAGCAATACTGCTTAACAAACTACCAGACTTGAAACTCCTTGAAACGTTTTACGGTGAATATTCAGCTTACGTCAAAAATATAATAACCCTATACGCTGAAAAAAACCTTAGAAGAAAATGTGAAATAAGCGCTGCTTCTCATCTGAACCGCGTTGGTGCATGCGTGTTTCAGCTTAAGATGAATGATACAGGTAAATACAACTACAGCTCCACCGCTGTCTTGCATGACTCAATTGAAGACCTGCTTACATTAACAAACTTGAAATCGGGAGAAGGAATTGATGCGGAAGTTTACAACAAGTTTATAGAAGAGTATATACCCGCAGATCTTCAGCAAGGCGTAAAGATCCTTACAAACCATTATGACCTTTTAATATCATACATAAGAGAAAAACTGCTTGATGAGGATAAGGCTCTAACAAGAAAGAATATACTTGTCGAGCTTGAATCAATAGAAATACAAAAGCCTGCTGAACTTATAGTCTATGTGCAAAAGATGATTGAGCTTCTTGCTGAGGCTGATGTAGAAGAACACGACTTTGAAGGTATAAAATGGGAATGCTACATAAACCTTTATCTCGAAGGGATTGCTCATTCAACTTTACAAAATGACGACCACAGAATATACGAAATAAAAGGTGTTGACCTGTCGGATAATTCTCACGGTAAAGGCTCTCTCTCTGTTGACGCAAGGATAAGAAACATAAAGAAAAACCTGATGTGGGGAATAAAAGGTTATGCTATGCAATCGACATGGAAACCTTTCAACGACCATATACAGGAGATTGTACAGGATGCTCTCGAATCGGCTCAGTATATTATACTAAGTGATTTATTAAAACCCGATTCATCCATGGATTTCATGATGTCAACACTCCTTAAGATAGAAAAACTTGAAGACGTGTTTTTTGTGAATTAGAGAGAATGTTTTTCTAAATTGAAAATACTGAGAAAACACCTGTTCAAGACTTTATACATATAAAATATTTTCTTCATTGGTGAGTAACCTCATCTTTGAATTTTAACAGCGTGTATAATCATTTATTGTGCAATTAGCTGTAATGAACTTATTTCGATTTAAATTGAAAATTTAAATCCAAAACAATCCTATAAAAAACACAGATATTAAAAGTGTTATTATTATCCAAACTCTCGATAAGAAAATTGAAAAACTTATATTAGGCGATAGTATTTTATTTTTGATCAAAGCTAAAATGGGTGTTCTTTCTTCTTTAAGAATTCTAAATACATTTTTAACAGAGTATATACAAACAGAAATAAGTGATAACAGTAAACTTATCCCAACACCTTTTATAACAATATTAAAAACATGATTTATACTCCATGTGTTGTGATTTGCCAGGAGTATTATGTTTATAAATATTAAAAGGGGAACACTTGTATAAAGTCCGTATATTATTATTTTCAACACACTCTCATCTTGTTTTACAATCCAGATAAACGAAATGTTAATAACAATCATTAGCAAATAAAATATATACATAATGAAATTCAGCCCGGTGATTGATTCAATTCTTTCCTGCTCGTCATAATCTGGAATCGTGATTAGAAATTCAAAGATACTGCTTGAGTAATAAGAATTAAAGGATTCAGTTGCTTTAAAAAAACTGCATTGACTTTCGTTCGAAAAGCATAATAATAAATATACAGAAATTATACCTGCTAAACCAATAGGAGTCGCTTTATATATATTGTTAAACATTATTTTTATAATTGAAAATAGCCGGACTCAATAAGAATCGTGCTTATAAAATGGCTGCATGATAAAATAAATAGAATATCATCACTTAACTGAAGTGAAATCAATGTTAAATATAACAAAAAGGCGGACTTTCGTCCGCCCTCCTGTCTATTTCGCTCTCTCTGCTTTCCACTTTTTTCTGTTTACGGTTTACCTGACAAGCATCATCTTTTTTGTCATACTATAATCACCAGCTGATGACTTTGCGATTATCCTGTAGAAGTATGCTCCGCTCGATAAATTCGATACATTAAATTGTTCAGTGTAATAACCTGCTGTTCTTACGTCGTTTACAAGCGTTACAACCTCTCTGCCTGTTATATCATAGAGCTTGATACTCACTTTACTGTCAAACGGAAGTGAGAAATCAACCTTTGTTACAGGATTAAACGGATTCGGATAGTTCTGGCTAATGTCAAACTTTGTTGGAATACCGACTTCGACTACGTTTGAAAGAGCATGATATTCATAGTTTCCGTTGTTATCAATCTGCTTTAGACGGTAGTTGTACTTTCCGCTGTTGAGCTTTTTGTCTTCAAAAGTATACGTTATTGTTAGGGATGAATTTCCTTTACCTGCTACATATCCTGCTTTTACCCATTGTGTATTTCCGGATAGGCTTCTTTCAACATCAAAGCCGGAATTGTTAATTTCGCTTTCTGTTTTCCATGTTAGTCTTACATCTCTTCCATTGAGAGATGATGTGAATGATGCAAGCTTAACCGGAAGCGGATTGTCACTATCCGTAATCGTGAATGTGGAGAATGTCGTTAAACCAAACACTTTAATGGTATTATCTGTGGTATTCAATTCATACTCTCCGGGTCCTGTTCCTTCTGTAAGATAAGGCACCCATGTAGCACCATCGTCGTCCGATTTAGCAAGTCTAACCTTATCTTCAGCACTCACTGTACCAAGTTGTGACTCAGAATATGTATAAGTAATATCGTATGTATAACCTGCTCCACCTGTTTGAGTAACAGTAAAATATCCATTCATGAATTTTTCCCCCGCTTTTCCACTCGTTCCGGGAGGAGGAACACCTTGATAGTTATTCACTGTCAGGTTTGTTATCCCGCCTAAATTAGTAAAGTTCAAATCAAGAATACGTAATCCATTAACCAAAACAATATTTGAACCGCTTACCGGCGGTGTTATCGAAATAGGTGCCGGTGGTACACTCGGTTGCCCAAATTCATACGCTCCGATATCCGGTGTACCTAAAGCAACCGTTAAAGGTCTTGGATTGCCTGCATAATCTGTTGTAATTCCTTCTATATGCGTTCCGTTATTGTATACTGTCCAGCTATTAGCATTTGTACCATCCGGAATCAAATTTGTCGACGATGTGAATCCCGGATATCCGCTTACCGAATATACTTCCCTCGTTGGACCTACTAACGTTTTAAATTCTTCTAATGTTTGATATGAAGTTGTCCCGTTGTAATGTATCAAATTACTTGCACCCGGTGTTCCCGCATACAATAAATTATAATTCGACAGAGTAGAATAATTATCCAGAGCAGCACCACCCCTTCTAAATGCTATGGTTTTACCCGCTCCCGACGGAGTGGATGTATTAACAAGAATATTGTTTCTCATATCAAGCGCAGCCCTAGTTGACGTTGAAAAAGAAGTATCATAAACACAACTTGTAAAGAAATCAGCACCACCCGTCGATGCATTCAGACTAATTGTGTTATAATATATACCTATATTTGAATTAGTTGTTGTTGAGGATATGCTAATACCGCGAATAGCATCAATTTTTAAGCTCGTATATAAAGTATTAATATCATAGATTAAGTTGTTGTAAACTTTCACATCTATTCCTCCGGTTATACTAATTGGATAAACCCGGGCTGCCACCGTCGAATTATAACCTGATATGGAGTTATTATACATATTTACAACGCCGCTTCCACTAATAGTAAATGCAGTATGAGTGCTCGTACCGCCTGCAATAGTTGTATTTTCAACAATATTATCATAAACATAGGCAGTGTCAACTGAACCTAATGTGAACATAGCTGATCCTCCTGCGTTGAGTGTATTATTTCTAACAATATTAGAGTATAAATTCAATGTTACATTAGAAACGCCGTTATTAAACGCACTAAACGTCCCTGAGCTGCCGTGGACACAATTTTCTATTATATTATGATGTACGTAAAAAGTACTGGTAGCATCACCAGCATTGTTTCCAAAAGCATACCCAGCTCTTGATCCTAGCGTTGAAAAGCTAAATGTATTATAGCTATAAGTTATCGTAGCGTTTTTTGTGTAACTCGAATAAATGGCATAAAAGAAGCTAGAACCCGCCGCTCCACCGCCCGCAGTATTGTTTAAATTATTATAAGATGCATTAAAATTGTTACAGAAAGATGAATATATACCATAGCAAGATCCTGAAGTACTTGCCCACTGAAAATTCTGTATAGTATTGCCCGCTCCTTCCTTGCCAATAGTTATGTTCTGATCGTAGTAATCATACGGTGAAGCCGTATGGTTATATCCCTGGATATAAACCCCCTGGTTTACATTCTGTATTACGTTATTACTTACTTCAATATTTTCATTTCTACCGCTGTAATCCGTCACCGTTACACCACCATTTGTACTACCGGCTAATGCTGTAGGTCCATTCGATATGTGTATACCGATTACTACGTTGGCTGCTGTACTCTTTATCATTGTAATAGTACAGTTCTTAATGATGACGTTTTGACATCCATCGGTTCCGCTGGGTTTATACGTGTAATATCCGTATTCTATCGTGGATTGACCAGATTGAACATCAATACCGTTGAATGTTATATAATCCGTACCGTTAATTTGCAATATTGCATCTCCATCGCCTCCAAGCCCTGTAGTTGTTTTACTTCCCGCATCTGTTCTTGTAATCTTAGGATTATCCCCTGATGTAGATTTATCCTTTTGAAAAATAATTAAATTTGAAGGTGTTCCTGTTGCGGTTATTATCAGCGGTGCAGTTATACTTTCAGTAAATCCTGCTTCAACATTAAAAGTTACACCGCCGGCACCAACACCGCTCGTGTTTAAGTCGGTAATTGCCGCCGTTATCGTTGAGTAATCTCCCCCCGCTGCTTTTATTGTTTTCATACCTGTCAGCTGCGCTTCAGCACTTTGTAAGAATAATACTGTGGAGAGCATTATAACCACTATGAATAAATAAAATGTTTTCATTTGTTATTCAAGTTTTAATAGTTATATAAAAATACATTTTGTTTAAATTTTGTAATAATCATAAATATCACTTAATTAACATCATTCTTTTTGTCTGTACGAAATTTCCGCTCGTGAGTTCGTAATAATATACTCCGCTCGAAAGATTGGAGGCATTAAAATCAATCGAATAGTTTCCGCTATTCTTCACTTCATTTACAAGTGTTGAAACTTCTTGCCCAAAAACGTTATAAACCTTCAATGTCACCAATCCTGATTTCGGAATTGAATAATTAATACTTGTTGTCGGATTAAAAGGATTTGGAAAGTTTTGCTCAAGTTTATATTCTTTGGGCGTCTGTAAATTTACGTTCGGATCAATTGCGTTAGGTGCTATATCTACTCCAAAATTAACAATATAAGCATCCTGTCCCTGAACACCAAACGGATTTGCCGTATTACTGTATGTCCTCCTCTTCCCCGAAAGATATGTGTGGCCATGGATGTATGAAGCCGAACCGGAAGCTCCTCGGTGTTCAAGTTGAATTATTAAACTTTTAGTATTGTCGTATACAAACGGATGGTCTAAAGTGAATACAAGCCAGGTCAGTGGTGTTCCGGAAAGAGATACAGTTGCTCTATTATAAACAGTATCCCTCGTTCCTGTATAAAAAGCACTTGTGGGTAAATCGTTAATCGTTGCCTGACCAAGTAATAGATTTACCTGAGTGTAATTGAACGGACCGAAATTTTTAGCCGTAAGAATGTATACTTTTAAGATACTTCCGCTCGGTGCTGTCGTCGGATGATTTAAATCTCCGGGTCTTGCAAGCCATTGAACCATCCTGCCCGCTCCCGTACCGAGAGGGAATGTGTTACTACCGGCATTAGTATCACTGTAATTGTAAAAACTCGGAGTTTGGGCAGAAACAAAAGCTGTTAGTGCAAACAGCAAAACAAAGAGATAATTTAACTTTTTCATTTTTTCCTTTTTTAGTTAATAAGTTATTTGAATTAAAAAATGTAATTTTTAAAATCATTGATATTCCTATTTAATTAATACCATTTTTTTAACCATTAAAAATCTGGCGGATTCAAGTTTGCAAAAATAGACACCGCTTGATAGTTTTGTCCCATCAAAGAATACTGTATACGTCCCCGCATTTAATCTGGAATTATCGTAATATGATTCAATTTCTTTTCCCTGCATATTATAAATCTTTAATGTAACATTATCAGCTCGGGGAATACTAAATCGAATATTTGTAACAGGATTAAATGGGTTTGGGTAGTTCTGTTCAAGAATGTAATTTTGCGGATGATTTGTGCTTTCATTTATTCCGGTTGCAATTCTTTCAAAAGCTCCTAAATCAGGTGTAGTAATATTTCTCGGTATACTATCATAATCAAATAAAATACTTATAGGAGCTGTAATAGGTAAACCCGCATCATCACATTGCGAGGGACTATTTAAGTGTAAGTTATAGGGTGGAGTAATTAGTTCATCCTTAAAAACCCTATAAATATATGATATATCATATATTTATAT
>CAZVCC010000030.1:0-38613 GCA_964626015.1 uncultured Ignavibacteriaceae bacterium | reverse complement strand
AGCGATCAGCGATCAGCGTACAGGAGAGATAGAGATCAGCGTTCAGCGATCAGCGTTCAGCGTACAGGAGAGATAGAGATCAGCGTTCAGCGATCAGCGATCAGCGTACAGGAGAGATAGAGATCAGCGTTCAGCGATCAGCGTTCAGCGTACAGGAGAGATAGAGATCAGCGTTCAGCGTTCAGCGATCAGCGATCAGCGTTCAGCGATCAGCGATCAGCGTTCAGCGTACAGCGGGCAGGAAAAATTAAAGAAATAGAAATAAAACTTCAGAGGTAAAAATGAGAAAAACAAAAATAAGGGATAAAAAGGAAATTAGTAAAAGCATTTTTAAAGGGCTGGATGAAGCAGCTAAAACAGCGGCTAAGATTACAGTAATCAGCGTTCAGTGGACAAAAGATAGGATAAAGAAAGAAAAAGATTAATAACTAATGGATGGTATCACAATCCGTGATACCAGAAAAAGTTATTTAGGAGGTGTCTTGCCTTTTATTTTAATGTACAGGGATAGCTCGCAATTCACAGTTCACTCATCACGTGTTACGGCTCTTAAGTCACTGCTCTTAAAGTCACAGTTTACGGTTCCTTCAAACAAACAGCTATGTCTGCCGAAAATTCAAATAACATCGAAAAAATTACCGAATTGGGAGAGGGGCAATTTATCGAATTCAAAGAATCATTCGACAAGAGCATTCAGAAAGAGATTGTTGCTTTTGCCAATTCATCCGGTGGTAGTATTTATTTGGGAATTTCAGACAAAGGAATACTGAAGGGAATAGAAATTACAAACAGGCTTAAATCACAAATTCAGGATATTGCATACAATTGCGATCCTTCAATAAAAATTAATTTGGCCGAAGCAGAAAATATATTGGTAATAGGGGTACCAGAAGGGAGAAATAAGCCATATTCCTGTTCATACGGATTTTTTATGCGTATGGGAGCCAACACACAGAAAATGACACGAAATGAGATATTAAACCTTGCAATAAAATCAGGTAATGTGAGGTATGACGAGCAGATATGCGAGAATTTTGACTGGAAAGACTTTGACAATGAAAAATTTGCTTATTACTTAAAATTAGCCGGTATTTCCTACAATCTGCTAAAAGAAGAAATTTTGCGAAATTTACGCGTATTGACTGATGAAGGATTAACAAATGCAGGCGTTTTATATTTTGCAAAAGAGCCATACAAATATATAATCAGTTCAAAAATAAGGTGTATCCATTTTAACGATGACAAAAGAGTAGATATACTTGATAAAAAGGAAGTTGACCATGGAATAATAGGGAACATAGAGTATGCAATTGCATACCTAAAGGAGAGAATACCTGTACGATTTGAGATAAAAGACCTTAAACGGCGTGAATTTCCTGAATATCCGATTGAGGCATACCGTGAAGCCATAGTGAATGCAATTATTCATTTTGATTACTTTTTAGGAAACAATATTGCTATTGAGAAATTAAAAAACCGTATTGTAATAAACAACAAAGGTGAATTACTATTTCCCAAAACGGAATTTGGAAAAAGAAGCGAAGCAAGAAATCGATTACTAGTTGATTTACTATCAAGAACAGATTTTATGGAAAAAGCAGGAACAGGCATTAAAAGAGTAAGAGATGCATGCAGGAATAACGGCAACAAAGTAAATTTCAATTTTACAGATGCATTTTGGATAACCATGCATACAAACGGGAATGTTGATGAAGATGTCCCAGAAAATGTCCCAAAAAATGTCCCAGAAAAACGACTTGATTTGATCATTGAATTGATTAAAAAGGATGCGAATATTTCAATGTACGATATGTCGAAGAAAATTGGAGTTGACCATAAGACAATAAAACGAGACATTGAAAAACTCAAAAAAGGTTGTAAAATAAAACGTGTTGGACCTGCCAAAGGCGGGCATTGGGAAATAATCAGTGAACAGCAGTAACCCGTAACAAGTAACCCGTAACAAGTAACAAGAAGAGCAAAACATGGAAAAAACAAAAACACATAAAGATTTGGAGGTCCGGAAGCAAAGTATTACTTTAGTTAGGAAGAAAGAAGATTTTAGGAACCGAATTGATTGCGAAAGCATTCAAGGAAACCGGCCTGATTGAACGATACGGTTCCGGTATCAGACGCATTATCAATATATGCAAAGAGCATGGAATCATCGAACCGGTTTTTGAGGAAAAGCCCAACGGTTTTATGGTAACAATCTTTAAGGAAAAGCTGAAGGGTACGGAGGTCACAGATAAGGTCACCGATAAGGTCACTGATAAGGTCACCGAAAATCAAAGAAATATTTTAAATTATATTATTGAAGAACCTGCTATATCAACCAATGAGTTAGCCCAATTAGTTGGCATATCTCAAAGAAAAATCAAAGAAAACATTGCAAGATTAAAAAAGACTGGAATTCTCAAACGCATCGGTCCTGCTAAAGGCGGACATTGGGAAGTAAACAGTAAACAGCGCATTAGCTGATAGCTCATAGAAAGCGCAAGAGCAGTTTCACACGGAATACACGGAAAAGAGCTTAAGAGCAGTTATGGAGTTAAGGAGTTATGAAGTTATGAAGAACAGTGGGGACGGGAGAAAGGGAGAAAGAGCAGTTTGGAGTTATGGAGAGCGTATCTTAAATCTGTGAAAATCAGTTTTAATTGTCTTTTATGTTGTGCCAAATTTTTTCCAGCAGGATTTTAATTAAAAAACGAATACAATAAATATTAACATATAAGAAAATGAAGTATTTGGTGACTGGAGGAGCCGGGTTTATAGGGAGTAATATTGTGGAGGAATTGCTCAAACGCGGCGAAAAAGTACGTGTTCTTGACAATTTCTCCACAGGTAAAAGAGAAAACCTGAAAGAATTTAGTAATGATGTCGAACTTATTGAAGGCGACATCAGAAGCTACCACATCGTAAAGCAGGCTGTAGCGGGAATTGACATTGTTCTTCATCAAGCCGCTTTGCCGTCCGTTCCTCGTTCAATAAATGACCCTATCACTTCAAACGAAGTAAACGTCGGCGGTACTTTGAACATGCTGGACGCATCAAAAGAAGCGGGCGTAAAGAGGTTTGTATTTGCTTCGTCATCTTCTATATACGGCGATACACCGGAACTTCCGAAACACGAAGGAATGACGCCCAATCCCTTATCCCCTTATTCAGTCAGTAAGCTTGCAGGAGAGAAATACTGCAGGGTTTTTGCAAAAGTGTACGGACTTCATACAGTTGCACTAAGGTACTTCAACGTATTCGGACCAAGGCAGGATCCTAATTCCCAGTATTCTGCGGTAATCCCGAAGTTCATAAAAATGATTTCCAATGATGATAAACCGACTATCTACGGCGACGGCAAACAGACAAGAGATTTTACCTATGTCGCAAACGTTGTGGAAGCAAATCTTCTTGCAGCTACAAAAGAATGCGAGCCTGGAATCGCAATGAACGCTGCCTGTCACGACCAGATAGAATTAAACTATCTCGTTGCACATATAAACACATTACTTGGAAAGGATGTAAAGCCACAATATGTTGGAAGAAGAAAAGGTGACATAGAGCATTCATTTGCCAACATAGAATTAATCACCAAAACCTTTGGATGGAAACCTCGTGTCACCTTCGATTTGGGATTATCTTTGCTCATAAATCATAACCAGTAACATGTTAAGCATAACGCAGCGTGTCTGCAAAGGGCAGATTACTATTAACTACTCACGGCACTTCGCTATTGTCTATCAACTATCAACAAACATTAATATATTTAACAAATTTTAAAGAAACAAATAATACACATAAGTGAATAATCAAAAATCTCTAAACAACACTTTTTTGAATTTTTTAATCTCTTACAGTTTACAGTTTACGCATCATGTCTTACGCAGGCTATCTGCAAAAGACAGTTCACTGTTTCATTGCGTAGTCTTATCCCTCCTATTGTTCATAACCTTAATCGGAAACGCATACTCCCAAAACGACACTCGCGTCGGCGAATATGAAACTAAAAAAATTGGTGTTAATTACTTCAATTACTCAGATCCAGACAAAGTTAATATTGAAGTTATTGTTCTCGGAGGAGTGAAAAACCCGGGAAAATATCTTGTTCCCGAAGGAAGTACTTTTTTGGACGTAATGAGTCTGTCGGGAGGGCTTATCAATGACAGGATTGGTGATAATATTAAATTTATAAGACCTCAGGAAAAGTCTGGAAAACTAAAAGACGATAAAGTTATTCTGCTTAAATATGCAGATTTATTTGCCGATAATTCAGTGGGTGTGGTTAGTAAAAATAATCCTGTTTTGCAGCCTGGAGATGTTATAGCGGTACCTATTAAACCGGAATTAACTTTCTGGGAAAATGTCAAAGATATTTCTTATGTATTGACACCATTATTTTCTCTGGGAACACTAATAATAACAATACTTTATTATAATAAGTAATAAATGGAACAGAATACAAGTAATTTAAACTTAGCAGAGACACAAGAAGAAATACAGGGAAAGACATTTAAGGATTATCTCAATATTATATTATTGAATATTACACCTATATTTGTAATACTTATAATTTCCGCTGTTATTTCAATTTACTATGCGATGGGATTAAAAGACCAGTACCGCTCAACGGCTGTTATTAAAGTTGAAGATCCAAAAGGAAACATACTTACGGAGGATATATTAGGAGGTGAAATGAGCAGCTGGCAGGTGGAGACTTTCATACTAGGGCAGATTGAGATTATGAAAAGTTATTACATTAGGGACTTGGTAGCAAAAGCCTTAGCAGATTCTATAAGCAACACTAATAACAAATCAAATTATAGTATTCTTTTACATACAGACGAAGACGGGAAAAGAATATCTGCTAAACCTAGCGAAATAAGAAAAATGCTTGTTCACTTAGTTAAATTTGAACAGCCGAATAAGAAAGTAAGTATTATTTTATTATCAACAGATAATCCAGATTTTGAAGAAGCAAAGCTAATAATAACAACATATTCGGGAGTATTTGAAGAGTATACGAAGGCCATAGGCAGGCTTGATATAACAGCCGTGAAGAACTACTTGAAGGAAGAAAAAGAGCAAACTTATGAAGATTTGAATCAGGCAGAAAAAAAGCTTGAAGACTTTCAGAAGGCAACAGGATTAGTATCTTTAGGAACTCAGGCAGATAACATAATAAATAACATCTCAACATACGATGCGGCAAAAAATAACGCTGACATAGAATTAAAAGCGGTGAAAAGTTCATTAGTGATATTAAACAGTGAATTAAATAAAATAGATCCTGAATTTACAAAATATTTAGACAAAGAATTCAACACATCATATGTTGAAGCATTATCAAAAAAGATAGCTGAACTGGAAGTAAGCAGAGATTTAGAAATTTCAATGTTGAAAGATGAAGAATCAAAACAAAGGGTAAGGAATTCGTATGCAGAAAGGATTGTACCCCTTAAGAAAAGTTATGAAGAGAAAGCGGCATATATAAAAGAAGGAGTTCTTTCAAACACACCTGCTGATAAATTAAGCCTGACGAATAAAATACTGGAATCAAAATTAAGCCTTGCATCTTTGGATGAAAAAAGCAAAATAATAACGGGGGTTTTAAAAAAACAGGAGGATGAATTCAACAAACTTCCCGAAAATGGAATTGAATTAGCAAAACTCGAAAGAAACCAGAAATTTTATGAGAAACTTTATTTAACTCTTGAAGAAAAGTATCAGGAAGCATCGATAAACGAAAGAACAAGAATAGGAAACGCATTTATTCTCGATCCCGGAACAGAAAATAACGGACCTATAGGACCTGACAGGCCCAAAATAATTATATTCGGAATTATAATTGGGCTTATTTTAGGATTAGGATTTGCCTTAAGCAGAGATTTCCTTGACCGTTCAATAAAAGATCCTGAGCAGTTGGAAAAACAGGGAGTAAATGTACTATCATGGATACCAAGCATAGAAGGCTTAAAAGGGGAAGATGAAAAGCAGAGAGTTCTTATAAATGATTCGAAAAACAATACTGTAGCAGAAGCTTTCAAAGCTTTAAGAACGAGAATTCAATATTCAAAAACCAAGGAAGAAAAATTTAAAACACTTCTTGTTACAAGCTCCGTACCGGGAGAAGGAAAAACATTCATATCAGGTAATCTTGCATTGACAATGGCTTTATCAAACAAAAACACACTTCTAATTGACTGCGATTTTAGAAAGCCAAAAATACATACACTTTTCAAACAGGACAGGTATCCGGGTATTTGCGATGTGTTTTATACTGATTTAGATTACAAAGACGTAATAAGACAAACAAATACTAAAAATTTTAGCTATATAGCCTGCGGCACGCTCCCTCCGAATCCTTCGGAAATACTTGGGTCAGAACAAATGTACAATTTTATTAAAACGCTTGAGGAACAGTTTGACATTATCATATTAGACTCACCGCCTTTTCTTTCCGTTACAGACGCGGAAATACTTTTCAACGTTACAGACGGCACAGTATTGGTCTCAAGGGCAGGAAAAACAAACAGAGATGCATTCTTCAGAACATTTAATAAATTAAAAAACATCAATTCGCACAAACTATTAGGCACAGTTCTGAATGATTTTTCGTTTAAGAAAGCATACGGTTATTATTATTACAATAATTACTATTATTATTATTCCTACAGCGCGAGCGGGGAAAAGAAGAAGAGCCGCAAACAGTAAACTGGGAGCAGGAAAGAGCAGTTAATGGTCATAGCTGATAGCTGATAGAAGTCAAGGAGTTTAGAAGAGCAATGAGAAGGTGAAATGGCGATAAAGTGAGTAAGTAAGATTAAAAGGGAAATATAAAAATTACAGGATAATTTAAATGGAGAAGAAATGGAAGAAAAATTATTAGAGTTTATTAAAAATGAGTTTTTGACGGATGATGATATAACAATAGAGATGGACACAAAGCTAATATCTTCCGGAATAATTGACTCATTTTCTTTGGTTTCGCTGCAACTGTACATAAACAGAGAATTTGGCAAAATGATACCAAACCCCAAAATGACTGCCGAAAACTGCGACACTGTTAGTCAAATAATAAAACTGATTAATAACACCGAGTAGATATAGAAATCACAAACAAGCCAAGAAAGGATAAAACAGATATTTGATAACCAGCTTATTTTACTTTATAATACTAACTGCTACGTTTTTGGTTTATTGGTTATTACCGAATAAATATTATATTAGGCAAGCATTATTAATCGTTTCAAGTTTTATATTTATTTATCATTTTGATGAAACAGCTTTAGTTATTACAGTAATATTGACGTTATATACATTTTTTAGTGGTTATTTAATAAAGAAGATAAAGAAAAAAGGATTAATACATTTTATCGCAGTTACAGGTTTACTTTTGTGTTTAGTTTATTTCAAATATATTGGGCTTTTAGCGAACACAATGAATTCACTAAACGAATTTGTTCAGCTATTACCTATATTTAAAATTGAGAATATATTACTTCCTTTAGGAATATCTTATATAGTATTAAAGCATATCAGTTACTTAACAGATATAAAATGGAAGGTAATTAAAGAAACGAATTTTATAGATTTTTTATCTTACAGTACATTATTTACAATATTTACTGCTGGACCGATTGAAAGGTACGAAAGGTTTCAGCCACAGATACAGAACAAAGGATTGAAATTCAGCCCTACCTTTTTAGAAGAAGGATTTCAGAGGATTGTATATGGATTGTTTAAAAAATTTGCAATAGCGGACTGGATTGCTTATTTCATCAATCCAATATGGCAAAATCAAAACGACTATTCTATTGAAATACGGGCTTTGGCATTACTGGGATTTTCATTCCAGATTTACTTTGATTTTTCAGGATATAGTGATATCGCAATAGGTTCATCAAGATTATTTGGTATAAAAATTATGGAAAATTTTAATTATCCGTATTTAAAAACAAACATAAGTCAATTCTGGCGCAGCTGGCATATTTCTCTATCAGACTGGATAAGAGACTATGTGTTTATGCCGTTAGCAAAAGTCTCAAACAACAAAATATGGTTTTATTTCTTTGTTCCTGTCATTGCAATGGGGCTATGCGGAATTTGGCACGGTGCAAAATGGGGTTTTTTATTCTGGGGTATATGGCACGGGATAGGATTATCTATATATCAAATATACAGAAAGAACGCTAAAAAGAAAAGAAATGATAATTTTCCGAAAAAAGTTATAGCAACATTTACCACATTTATTTTTATTACAACAGGATGGTTATGGTTTGTCTAAAACACTATAATGTTTTTTAAATATTTTATAAAATATTTAATATTATTTTTCTTGTTATTTTTAAGTTTAGCATTAAAAAGTTTTTCGATAATACTGAAAACAGAATCAAACCCATTCTTTTATGTCAACTTTTAGTGTGAATAAATAATATTGTTTGAAAGCATATATTAAAAAAACCACAGGTATTTTAGTGGCAATAATCACTAGTCTTTTTGTTGTTGAAGTAATCACCAGGTCATTAATCGGATATCCCGCATACTCAAACGAAAAATTATACTGGTTAAATAAAGAGATTTCCACACACAGCACTGAGTCTGTAATGCCACACAAAAGAATATGGAGTGTGGAAGGTGGTATAACAGTTACAGAATTAAATAATTTAGGATTACCCGGCAACGATGTAGATACAAACAATAGCAAATATATTTTTATTCTAGGTAATTCTTTTGTAGAATCAGCACAGATGCAACAAAATAAAACATCAACTGCGATTTTACAAGATATGTTGAAAAAGAGTAACAATGATTATCAAGTATTAAATTTAGGAAAATCAGCAGCGGACTTGTACACATTGTTTTTCAGGTCGATTTTTTATTCAAGAAATTATGAACCTGAAATAGTCATTTACGTTGTTGAATCATTAGAGAGAATGAAACACTATTTTGAAAGGCACGAGGGGAGGTTTAATTTTGAAATACCTGAATATCTCGGAAGTGAATATCCAATTGGATCCTTGAAAAAAATAAGAGATAAATTAAGGATAATATCTGCGTATGCAAATTTAGTTTACAATTCATTCGAATATTTCAGAAGTGATAAAATCAATAGTTATGAACAAAACAGCACAGAAAATGAAATCAACAAAGAAAATGTGAATAATGAGGATTTAAGTGTTTTTATAAATCAAATGAAAGACTGTTTAACAAACTACAAAAAATATTATAGGAATAAATTCAAAATAGTTTCAATATGCAGCACTAATGAAGAGAATAAGATTATAAAAGAAATAAGTAAGGAATTAGATATCGATTCTTACTTGAACACAACAGTTTTAAATAATAACAATCAGATTAAATCATATGGACACTTAAACGAAAGCGGAAATAAAGAATTAGGGATTTTTTTATATTACATTGTAAAAGAGCAATATGAGAAGCAAAAGCATATACAAACAAATTAGTAAAATATGAAAGCAGTCATTTTAGCTGGAGGTCTTGGAACAAGGCTAAGACCATTTACAGAAATAATTCCAAAACCTCTTCTACCAATAGGAGAAAAGTCAGTATTGGAGATACAAATTGAGCACCTCAAAAAGTGCGGGTTTGATGAGATATATCTTGCCACAAATTATAAATCAGAATACATAGAAAATTTTTTTGGCGACGGCAAGAGATATGGTATAAAACTGAAAATAAGCAAGGAGAATAAACCATTAGGAACGGCCGGGCCCTTGACATTACTAAAAGAAGAGTTGAAAGAGCCATTTTTAGTGATAAATGGCGATATTTTAACATTACTAAGTTTTAATGAGCTCTATAAATATGCAGAAAAAGTGAATACAATTTTAACAGTTACAATAAAAGAACAAATTACTCCATTTCAATTTGGAAATATTTATTATGAAGGGGATTATGTAACAAAAATTGAAGAAAAACCAAACTTTAAGACCAATATTTTGGCCGGTATATATGTTATGAAACCCCAAATATTTGATTACATACCTACAAATGAATACTTCGGAATGGATACACTCATTAATAAAATGATTAACAAAAATATACAAATTGCTAAATACATAATAAACGAATACTGGCTGGATATCGGACGAGAGGATGATTATAAAGAGGCACAAGAAATTTACAAAAACAATTTTGGCAATAAGGAATGAAAAAAGTATTAATTACCGGGGCAGATGGATTTATAGGATCCCATTTGACAGAATTGCTTCTCGAGAAAGGGATACATGTTAGAGCTTTATCATATTATAACTCATTCAACAACTGGGGGTGGCTTGAGGAATTAAGTTCCGATGAAAATTTAGAGATTGTAACAGGAGACATAAGAGATCCAAATTATTGCAAAGAAATTGTTAAAGATGTTGAAACAGTGTTTCATTTGGCGGCCCTAATCGCAATACCTTATTCTTACATTGCACCTGATTCTTATGTTGATACAAATATAAAAGGGACATTAAATATCTGCCAGGCGGCAAAAGAAAACGGCAATACAAGAATTATTCACACGTCAACATCGGAAGTTTACGGCACTGCGAAATATGTTCCAATTGACGAATCGCATCCTAAACAGCCACAATCACCGTATTCAGCTTCAAAAATAGGGGCGGATGCTCTTGCACTCAGTTTCTTTCATTCATTCAATCTTCCTGTTACTATTGCCAGACCTTTTAATACGTATGGGCCAAGACAATCTGCACGTGCATTTATACCCACAATTATAAGTCAGATAGTAAGCGGGAAAAAAGAGATTATGACAGGAGATCTCATACCCACACGTGACCTTACGTATGTAAAAGATACTGTCAGGGGATTGTTTGAATTAGCTGAATGCAATTCTGCCATAGGAAGAGAGGTTAATATCTGTTCCGGTTTCGAAATATCAATGGGGGATGTATTCGAGTGTATAAAAAAAATATTAAAGAGCAATGCTTTAGTGAAATCGGAATGTAATCGTTTAAGGCCTAAAAATTCTGAGGTTTTTAGATTATTTGGTGACAATACTTTAATAAAAACATTAACAGGCTTTAAACCGCAATATGAATTAATAAAAGGACTTGAACTTACATGCAAATGGTTTATGAATAGCAACAACCTGATAAAATATAAAGCAGATATTTATAACAAATAAATTTTCTAAAAATATAGAAAGAACCCATTTAGGCAAAAGCCGAAAAGAATGTTAGCCGAAACAAAACATGAATTGATCATTGAAGCAAATAAATCCAAGCTTCATTACTGGAAAGATATCTGGGCTTACAGGGAGTTGTTTTATTTTTTAGCCTGGCGTGATATTCTTGTTAGGTATAAGCAAACAGTAATAGGCATTGCGTGGAGTGTAATAAGGCCTTTTTTAACGATGGTAGTTTTGACTATTGTCTTTGGAAAGATTGCAAATTTGTCTTCAGGTGGTGTACCATATGCTATAATGGTCTATGCTGCTATGCTACCATGGCAGTTCTTTAGTAATTCATTCAGCGAAGCTTCGAATTCTTTAATCTCCAACTCAAATCTATTAACAAAGGTGTATTTTCCCAGACTGATAATTCCATCCACAGCCATTGTTGTCAGTCTTATCGATTTTTTAATTTCTATGGGTATTTTAGGCTTACTTATGGTGTATTATCAATTCATGCCGGGTTGGCAGATATTTACAATTCCAATATTCCTCCTTTTTGCAACTATAACTGCCTTTGGCTCAGGGTTCTTTATTGCTGCATTAAATGTGCAATTTAGAGATTTCAGGTATATTGTCCCGTTCATTGTTCAATTTGGATTATACGTCTCACCAGTAGGATTCAGCAGTGAGACTATCCCGGAAAAATGGAGACTTCTTTATTCTCTTAATCCAATGGTCGGAGTAATTGATGGCTTTCGATGGGCAATCTTAGGAGGAGAAACAAATATTTATTTGCCTGGGTTTTTATTATCTATATTCGTTTCAATTTTGTTGCTTTACATAGGAATAAGAACTTTTAGGAAGATGGAGAGGATTTTTGCTGATGTTGTTTAGACTGGAAGTAATTTTACAAATTTTAAATTATAGTCTCGATCTGTTATGAGTAAAATAATTTCTGTTGAAAATCTGAGTAAGAAATATATAATTGGACATATGCAGCAGTCAAAAAGAACTTTTCGTGAAGCAGTCATCAATTCATTGAATAGTTTTGGGAGTAAATTCAAACATCCTTTCTCTAAAAATCTTAACGCTTCATCTTCGTTTGAAGAGTTTTGGGCATTGAAGGATATTAGTTTTGAAGTTGAGCAAGGTGATAGAATTGGAATAATTGGCCGAAACGGTGCCGGCAAATCAACCTTATTAAAGGTGTTAAGTCGTATAACGGAACCCTCCACTGGTAAGATTTCCTTAAAAGGACGAGTTGCAAGTTTATTGGAAGTTGGAACAGGTTTTAATGGAGAACTAACCGGCAGAGAAAATATTTATCTTAATGGCTCAATTCTGGGAATGACGAGATCTGAAATTAAAAGAAAATTTGATGATATTGTTAATTTTTCAGGGGTAGAAAAGTTTCTTGATACTCCGGTTAAAAGGTATTCTTCCGGAATGTATGTAAGACTTGCATTTGCTGTTGCCGCACACTTAGACCCTGAAATCCTGGTGGTGGATGAGGTTTTGGCTGTTGGAGATGCTGAATTTCAGAATAAATGTCTTGGGAAAATGCAGGATATTAGTAAAAGTGAGGGTAGAACAGTATTATTTGTCAGTCATAATATGGCCGCAATTGAATCTCTTTGCAACAATGTTATAGTAATAGATTCAGGTTTTAAAAAATTTGAGGGTGACGTGAAAGCAGGAGTACACTACTATATTTCCAATAACAGAAATTCTAATAATGATGTCTCTTTATGTGAAAGGATAGATAGAACCGGAAATGGAAAAACTCGGTTGGTTTCTTTCGATATTACTGACTCTAACAACAACAGAGTAACTGAATTACTTAGTGGAGCAACATACACATTTCTTCTTGAATTCGACAATAAGACACAAGAAAGTATTGATAAAGTTGTAATTGATATGGATATTAATGACGAAAGAGAAAGAACATGGCTTTTATTTAGGACAAATTTTTCGTCAAAACATTATAATTTCAAACCCGGGAAAAACTTAATAAAGTGCACAATTGAAAATTTTCCGCTCACTGTTGGGCAATATCATTTTTCTGTTTATACGTCATATGCTGATGCCGAAGTCCTAGATTTTATTTCTTATGCAAAGCACTTTGAAGTAATTGGAGGGGATTTTTTTGGAACAGGTAGTAATGGTGCACCTGCGAATTGCAGATTATTATCAATAGTGAAATGGGATTAAACATTTTTCGGGTAGGTTATTTTTTATTGCAGATGAATATATTGTTTAGTGATACATGAAAGTTGCTTGGATTTGCCATTTTTATAATGAAGAAATTCAATCGGTTCTACACCCAAGTGTAAAAAAAGCCGAGATGGCGGCCTGGATACCACAATTTGTTAAATTATTTGAAAAAATTGACACTGTTGAATTACACGTTATTGCACCGGATAGTTATGTTGTCGGATATAAACATATAAAATTAAGGGGAATTAATTATCATATTTTTAATCCCGATATTTTCATTTTTGGGTATAATTTATTAGATAAATTTAAATTTAATGCACGTATAGAATATTTATTTAATAAAATAATAATTCGAAGAATTATTAAAAAAATTAAACCAGATATTATACATCTTTTTGGCGCAGAAAACGCTTATTATTCATCTTCAATAATGCAATTTAAAAAAAGGTTTCCGGTGCTAATATCAGTCCAGGGTTTTATTTCAAAAACAAATATGCCACTTAATCCTTGGCTTAGGAAAAGAATTAAAATTGAAAAACAAATATTAAGCGGTTTTAAGCATATTGCTTATTGCGCAAAATCTGTCGCAAACGATATCCTGAAATTCAACCCTAAAGCTGTTTTACATTTTCATGATTACCCTGTTCCTGAAATTAAGCCAATTAAAACTGACAAAAAATTTGATTTAGTATTTTTTGCAAGAGTGTGCAAGGATAAGGGATTTGACGATTTATTGCAAGCTCTTTTAATTCTTAAGCAAAGTATACCCGATATTCAATTATGTGTAATCGGAGAAAGTTCCCATTATTACACCCAGTTGGCAATTAAATTAGGTATTGGCGGGAATATTTACTGGGCGGGCAGACTACCAACCTTAGATGATGTTCACTTATTAGCAATCCATGCGAAAATTAGTGTATTACCATCGTATTACGACACAATACCGGGGACAATAATAGAAAGTATGTTTATGAAACTACCGGTTGTTGCATATTCTACAGGTGGAATTCCCGAGATTAATGATAAAGAAGAGTATATTACACTTGTGAATGCTGGTGATATTAAAACACTTGCCGAGAAAATACTGTGGATTTTGCAAAATCCGGATGTTCAAAAGGAAAAAAGTGAAAGTGCATATAAACGGGCGATTAAAATGTTTGATAATTCAAAAATTCCTGACGATATTTTAAATGCCTACAATCTTGTTATTAATGACAATAATAAAAAGTAATACTGAAAAATTGTTTTAATAAAATATCACTAATAGATTAGCTAAATATAATTATGAGATATAAGATTAATTATAAAAAATTGCAACAGATTGAAAATAAATTGGGAGATTCATGGTACATTTTAGATCTTGAGAAATTTAGCCAAAATTACAAAGAATTTGGAAACGTTTTCAAGAAAATTTATCCAAATACAGAAATTGCTTATTCATATAAGACAAATTACATACCAGAAATATGCAAAGTTGTAAAATCAAAAGGAGGTTTTGCAGAAGTAGTTTCTGAAATGGAATATGATTTGGCGATAAAAATTGGGGTTGAACCTAAAAAAATCATTGTAAATGGACCATATAAACCGGAACATGCATTAGAGAAATTCTTAATAAATGGAAGTGTAGTTAATATTGACTCATATTGCGAAATAAGCCTTTTGAAAAAGCTAATAAATAAATACAAACAAAATATTTTTAACATAGGGTTACGCTGTAATTTTGAATTTAGCGGTATATCAGTTTCCAGATTTGGTTTTGATGTTGAAGATGCTAAGTTTTATAAATTAGTTGAGGAATTAAAAAATATTAAAAATATTAGAATAATAAATCTTCATTGTCACTACCCCAATAGAGAATTACAATTATTTGGGGAAAGAGCTGACAAGATTCTAAAACTGTACAGAAAATTATTTAAAGGAGACCAACTTTTGTGGATTGATATTGGCGGGGGATTAGGTGGTAAACTTGATGAACATTTAAAAAGTCAAATAGGAGTTGATATTGCAGAATATAAGGATTACGCAAAACTTATAGCCACAAAATTTGAAAAAGAATTTCGTTATGATAAACAAAAACCATTATTAATATTAGAGCCAGGAACCGCCCTGGTTGCCGATACAATGCAATTTGTGTGCAAAGTGATAGAAATCAAAAAAATAAGAAATAATTATTTTGCTGTTGTTACCGGATCAAAAGTTAATTTTCACCCAATGGCTTCGAAGATAAATTTACCAGTTAAAGCTTATGGGAAAGAAAAAGCACATAGAACATATTACGAATCGATTGATATTTCCGGATACACCTGCATGGAAGGTGACTATTTATATAGAAATTATGAAGGCGAATTAAAAATAGGGGATTACCTAGTTTTCGACAATGTTGGATCGTATTCAATAGTATTTAAACCTCCATTTATTATGCCTAATGTTCCAATTATTTCCTTCAGCAACGGACAGATGAAAATTTTAAAAAATGCCGAAACATTTAACTACATTTTTCAAACCTATACTTTTGATAAATGATAAAACCGAAACAAATAGTTAATAAATTAATCTGGTTTAAGGGAGAAATTATTCCGCAAGCAGAAGCTAAGATTAACATAATGACCACTACCGCTCAATATGGGATTAATGTATTTGAGGGTGTACGCTGCTATTACAGTGCTTTTAAAAAACAACTTTATGCGTTTCGGTTAAATGATCATTTGGAAAGACTTTATAATTCGGCAAAATTATTACGGTTTCAATTAGGAAATAATCATGCATATGATAATATGTTATCATATATAAAGGAAATTATATGTGCAAATAACTACCGTGAAGATATTTATATAAAAATTGGGTTTTTTCTGGATGGAGAAGGGAGCTGGAGCGGAATCGGACCGATAAGTGCATTCATCCTACCAATGCCGAAAGGCAGGATGTTTGAGGACAAGACAGGTGTAAACTGTTGTGTGGTTTCATGGGGAAGAATAAACGAAACTGCAATCCCCCCCAGAATTAAAGCAGGTGCCAACTACATTAATAGCCGTTTTGCGCATCATGAGGCAATTAGAAATAATTATGATATGGCGATTTTTATGGGTGTAAACGGTAAAATTGCGGAGGGAACAGGTGCATGTATTTTTATGGTAAAGAAAGGAAAATTAATTACTCCGTCCGTTACTAACTCAATTCTCGAGAGTATTACAAGAGAAACGATAATTGAAATTGCCAAAAAGGAAATGAATATGATTGTTGAAGAAAGAGAAATTGACAGAACCGAACTTTACCTTTCTGATGAATTGTTTTTTACAGGAACAACGGTTGAAATACTGCCTATTGTGAGTGTTGATAAAATTAAAATAAATGACGGCACTGTCGGAAAAACGACAAAAAATCTTAAAAAATTATTTTTTCAAACAGCGCTATGCAAGATGGAGAAATACAAAGATTGGTTAACACCTATTTATAGGAAATAAAAAATGGAATTTATTTCAATAACTAATGATGTTAAAATAGCTCAATATTTTGAAAGATGCGGTATTGAAGATATTATGGTTGATCTTGAGATTATTGGGAAAAAAGAACGGCAAAAAGGCTTAAATACTGTGATATCGGCTCACGACATTAAAGATGTTGAGAAAATTAAATCGAATTTAGTAAAATCAAAATGCTTGGTGCGAATAAACCCCATTAATCAGGGTACTGAACAAGAAATAGAAGAGGTGCTTAAAAGAAAAGCAGATATAATTATGCTTCCTATGTTCAAAACAGCAAAAGAAGTTGAATTTTTTGTTAATACAGTAGGAAACAGAGCACGGAAATATATACTTCTTGAAACACCCCAGGCATTGGTGCGAGTGGACGATATTATCAATGTTAAAGGCATTGATGCTGTTCACATCGGATTAAATGATTTATCGATAGGAATGGGATTAGATTTTTTGTATGAACCATTAATAGGCGGAATTATTGAATATTTGGCGACAAAATTAAAGGCGGAAAACATTAAGTTTGGATTTGGTGGAGTTTCCAGGTTGGAAAAAGGGAAATTTATACTTTCTGAACATTTTAGATTAGGTTCCGAGATGGTAATTATCAACCGTGATTTCAGAAACTACAAAGAAACTTACGAGGAAATAATAAAAGAAGTTGATATTTCACAGGAAATTGCAAATATACAAAACTATATGGAAAGTCTTAAAAAGTGCAGTTTCTCAGAGTTAGAAAAAAACAGGTTGGAATTAAAAGAGGAAATAAGAAAACAGATTGCGCAAAGAATGCGAAACAAGAATAATGAGAGCGAATTAAAATAGCAAACAAAAAGAACAATAAAAATATTTATAAAAAGAAGAAATCAATACGATTATTATAAAATTATAATTCATAAAGCAAAGCATTATTGCCAAAAAAACAAATGATTGATGAAGACAATTTCACCATCTATTATAATTAAATTATTTGCGTTTATGTACATACTAATGGTTTATTTGCCATTAGCACAAAACTATACTCGTTTTGGCCTAGGTGTAATAGAGTACTGGGGAATAGCGATGATGCTATCCATATTGGTTATATATCCAAAAACTTATCTAAACAAGTATTTATTGTATGTAATCATATATTGGTTATTGTTTTACTTTTTTACATTTGTTATTTGGAATAATGTTGATGAATGGAATCTCAGAGTTGTTCGCAATGAGGCTTTATGGATTATTTTTCCAGTAGTAATGTTTTCATATTTTTCTCAAACTAAGGATTATAAAGGCTATACTTTTCTTGTGAAATGGGCTTTAACTTTTACTGCTATCACAGCAATTTTTACCATTTATACAACATTAATTGATCCGATGTACGTTCGTATTATGACTGCCGGTGAATTCTCATCAGCCGAACTTATTTATATTCGTTCTTTTGGAGGAGGAGGTTATAGTTTCGCCGCTACATTGCTATTTCCTATACCTATTCTAGTATATTTAATTAGAAAAGCCAAAAATAAATATGCAAGATTGTTATTTATTGTTTTTTTAGCAATATGCTTCACAGCTATTGTTCGAATGCAAATATTTGTTAATATATTAACGGCGGCAATAATATTAATAATCTCGCTAGGCGGCTCAAAAAATATCAAGTTGTCATTGACATACGTAACGGTTGTATTATTGGTGCTATTTGTTTTACCGTTAAGCAATTACATTTACTTCCTGGAATATGTTTCGGGATATTTCTCGCCAGATAGCGCAACATACGAAAAAATAAATGATTTGTCTAAGTTTTTTCAATTTGGGATGACGGCAACTGACACAGGATTTATTATAAGATATGAAAGATATCCAATGCTTCTTAAAGCGTTTTTTAATAGCCCCATTTTGGGTCAATACAGTAAAGCATCTCTGTCATTTGTTGAGGAAGGAGGCCATTTATACTGGATGAATAAACTTGCAATATTTGGCAGTGTCAACTATATTTTCTTTGTTTTGATTTTTTATTACTACTTTAAGATTACATTAAAATTAATTGACAATGAATTTAAGTTTTATTTTATTCTTTCCTCAATTACAGGTTTAAGTTACGGGATTACTAAAACAATTGTTGGATGGGATTACTGGTGTATGCTATTTTTTGTTTTACCTGGTTTTCATTTTTACTTTCATAAAAACGAAATATTCAAGATGAAAACTATAACTAATGCTAAGAATTATTAGAAATGCACAACAATCAATTCCTTTTGTTCAGGTTTTAAACGAATTATGTGTTATCCCAGGGTATTAATTATAGGTCAATCATTTAACAGAAGCACCGGTAGCGGAATTACACTCTCCAATCTTTTTTATAACTGGCCTAAAGATAAAATCGCAATAGCAAATTCTGATCTAACCATGACGCAAGAATGTTGTGGAATGCATTATATTATAGGGAACGATGAAACAAAAAAAGAGTGGCCGTTCAACTTATTTCAGGAAAATATTGAATCGGGAATTAGAAAGAATTGTGGGAATATAAGAGAAACCGAGATATTAAATAATCTCGATAGGAGAAAACATCTATTTAAAAAAGAATTGAAAAATATTATCAAGTCAATTCTTAATTACTTGGGACTTTTTCTTGTAATAAATAAAATATACCTTTCAAAAAAGTTTTTACTCTTTATCAAAGAATTCAAGCCTGAAATTATTTACACGCATCTAGCATCTTTAGAGTTAATCAATTTTATGCTTGAAATTCATAAAAGGACGTCTATACCTATAGTTGTTCATATTATGGATGATTGGCCAAAATTATTAAACAGAAGCGGGTTATTAGGTGTTTATTGGAACTATTATACAGATTTAAAATTTAAAGTTTTGCTTAAAAAAACAACCTTAAATTTAGCAATTTCAGATGCAATGGTTGAGGAATATTCTAGACGTTATGGAACTGAATGGTATGCCTACCATAATATCATTCAACCCGATGTTGATCAAAATGAATTTGAAATAGGTGTTGATAACATTATCCCTCCCAAAAACATCTTTAAAATAGCCTATTTTGGCAGAATAGGTGTTGCCAATCAAAAAAGTTTATTGGAGTTTTCTGAAGTAATAAATATACTTAGTAATACTTATGATATTTTTTTTAACATTTATAGTCCTGATGGTGATAAAATGAATAAAAATCATTATAAAAATGTTACAATTAAAACAACGGTTGAATATAAAAAAGTGCACAGTGAGATGTCCCAGTATAACTTGCTTTTATTACCATTAGATTTCAATAAACAGTCTATTCTATTTACAAAATTTTCTATGCCTACGAAAGCAATAGATTATTTATATTCCGGAACACCAATTTTGATTTATGCTCCTAAAGAGACAGCAATAGTCAAATTCGCAAAAGACAATGAAATTGCTTATTGTATAACAGAAAAGGGAAAAGAAAATTTGATATCCGGGATAAAATTTTTATATAATAATAGAAATTACCTGAAGTTTCTTAAAGCTAGGTCAGAATTTGTTTATAAAAATAACTTTAATCCTGAAAGAATTAGAGAAAAATTTAGGAAACAACTTTTTAGTGTAATAAAAAAGGTTTAAATCTCGATATCTTTTATTGGTAAGCGTTAATCTAAATAACTTTTAATTTTGAAATTTCTACTTTATAATTATTTAAGAAATAGAAATACATTGGAATAGTATATTTCATTTATTTAATAACAGCCCGATAAATTTGCAGTAACTCTGAAAACCATTATAATTCTATCTGACCAAGATCTTCATCTTAGAGCCGGTGCTGCATTTTCCAGAATAATGTGTTATGCAAAATCACTAGCATCAACAGGTGATGTGATAATATATCTTTGTAGCTTTAGGCTTCCCAAGAGTCTGGATTACATTGTTGAGGTTGAACAAAATATTTATATTATCGGTAAACCCCAGATTAAAAATAGAAAAAGAATCCTTAGAAATTTCACGAAAGTCTTTTATCTGTTTTCTACTCTTTTATATTTTTACAATTTTAATAAAAAATACAAAAGTATTTCATTTACCTGGCTCTTTTTCTCCACAAAACTCTTTAATGATATCATTGCGTTAATTTACGTTAAAATGATTCGGAATGAACCGATCTTCTGTGAGAAGAACGAACTAAAAACGGGAATGATTCTTAATCAAAACAGGGATTTATTTAGCATTATTGGAGTGTATGCCATTTTACTTTTCCCTGTTTTATTTTTAAATGCCTTATTGAACGATAGGATCCTGACTTTTTATAACGGTGTAATAGCAATCTCAAGGGGAATTGAATCTTTTTCAAATAAATACAACAGAAATGTTATTCGAATTCCAGTCTTGACAGATCTTTCCTCTAGTTACCCAATTGCACTTGAACATAATAATTCAGATGTTTTATTAATCTGTTATGCTGGGAGCATTTCTGTTAAGAAGGAAGGCCTGCTGGATTTATTAAAAGCATTAACTATCGTTAAACTTAAAGGGGGATATTTTGTTCTCAACTTATATGGCGCTGGCGATAAAGTAAGTCTTAAACTTTTAAACGAGTTTATTTATTTGAATGGGCTTCAAAATGATGTCAACCTTCATGATAATTTACCTCACGACAAAATATTAAAGATATATTCCAAACATCACTTGCTGGTTATGACCCGGCGTTCAAACAGACAAACAGAATTTGGATTTTCGACAAAACTCGCTGAATATCTTTCTTCGGGAATAGCTACTTTAGTTACTGATGTTAGCGATAACAGATTATATATTCAAGATGGTTTGAATGGTTTTCTTGTCAAACCAGGCAATGTTGAAGAGATGGCAGATAAATTATACAAAATCACGAAAAGAGAATACAATCTGTTACAAATTGGGAAAAATGGAAGAGCAATTGCAGAGAAATATTTCGACAATAATATTTATAATGTATTATTAAAACAGTTTTTTTTCAAATGACTAAAAGCGATATCATAACTGTAAATATTGCAGATGATTTTTATGCTTCTCAAAAAGCGGTTAAATATGTTCTACAAAATGGTTATGGGGTTGTTTTTAATGATTTACTTGCAAGACTCAGGTTAAAAGACTTATCCTTGATTAATTTAGAATCCCCGCTTACGAGCTATCTTAACCCAATTAATAAAACCGGACCTAATCTTGCTTCTTTACCGCAGGCAATAAAAATAATAAAACATGGGGGATTTGATATCGCCTGCATGGCTAATAATCATATACTTGATTATGGAAAAAATGGTTTAGAAAACACGATTAAACTATGCACTTTAAATGGTATTCGGCATATTGGGGCTGGTTCTAATCTTGAAGAAGCAGAAAAGATCTTGTATGAAGATGTAAAAGGCATTCGATTAGCCCTAATCAATGTTACTGAGAACGAATTCTCAATCGCAAGTAGAAATTTTGCCGGTGCAAATCCACTAGATATTATTGGCAATGTTAAGAAAATCAAAACTGCAAAGAACAGAGCTGACTATCTATTAATGATTTTTCATGGGGGACTGGAGCATTACCATTTACCTACGCCTCAAATGGTAAAAGTATTACGATTCTTTATTGAATGTGGGGTAGACGCAATTGTTTGTCATCATTCACACTATCCTACAGGATATGAGATATTCCAAAATAAGCCTATATTTTATGGAATAGGAAACTTTTTCTTTGACCTTCCTGCACCAACCCGTCAATGGAACTTTGGATATTTGGTGACGTTAAAAATTAATGTCAACTCACTTACGACAGATTTTGAAATTACCCCTTTTACGCAAAATTATACTACATTTGGTATTTCTGAGCTAAAGCAAATGGAGCACTTAAATTTTATGACGGAAATCAACAGGTTGTCGACAATTATCCAGAGTGAATCCGAAATTAATTTAAACTGGGAAAAGTATTTAAGTAACAAATCCATTAATATCTCAGCGTCCCTATTTCCCTTTATACCATTTAAGAGAAGAATTCTCAGCAGGGCGAAAATTCCTCAAATAATGCTGAATAAAATTTTAGGAATGTTAAATTCAATTCGCTGCGAAAGCCTTAGGGAGTATTATACGGATGGTTTAAAAGAATATTTAAAGAATAAAGACTAATGGAAAATAATTTGCTTGTTGGAATCCATACTCACAGACGAGGTGAAATAGGTCCATTTTCATTGAAATATATTAAAATTCTGGAAACAAATTCAATTCCATGGAGAAAAATGAATATAGACGATCTGATTTTTTGGAGTGATTTGAAAGAGTGTACACATTTTATATATCATTGGGGCGGAGGACCGGATCACAACCAAATTGCCAGATCTATTATGCCAATCATTGAGAGGGAATACAATATTCCTGTGTTCCCAAATTATCGTACAACTTGGCACCACGATGATAAAATAAGACAGTTTTATTTGTTAAGAGCCAATGGCTTTCCAATAATAGATTCATGGATTTTTTACGAAAAGGAAAATGCTCTTAAATGGTTAAAGGAGAGAAAAGATTATCCTTTGGTCTTTAAACTAAAATCCAGTGCAGGTTCTAAAGATGTGGTTTTAGTCAAGAACTATGATTTAGCCGCCAGAATAACAAAAAAAATGTTTGGGAACGGTTTATATCTTGGTGGTGTTCCTGGAAATGTTAAATTGAAGTTTATGGATTTTAAATGGGATTTGTTATTTGATCAAGCACTAAAGAAGGCATACCGTTTCTACAAAAGAAGAGACATAAATCTTCAATGGCAAAAAGAAAAAAACTATGTACTTTTTCAAAAGTTTCTGCCAATGAATGATTTTGATACTAGAGTCACGATAATTGGAAAACGCGGGTTTGCCTTCAGGCGATATAATCGCAAAAACGATTTCAGAAGCTCTGGTAGCGGAAAGATTAATTACGAAATGAATAAAATCGATACGAATTTTCTTAAACTAGCTTTTGCGATTTCCAATAAATTGAAATTTCAATCGATGGCATACGATTTCCTATGGAATGATGGTCAACCCGCCTTTTGTGAAATTAGTTATACATATCAAGACCAAGCAATATATAACTGTCCCGGTTATTGGGATAATGAATTAAACTGGCACGAGGGTCATTTTTGGCCTCAATACTTCCACTTGGTTGATTTATTAAAGAATGAAAAATTAATCCAACCCGAATTTGAATGATAGGCAATTAAAAGTCCTTTATATCATTGATGGTCTACACGGTGGCGGCAAAGAGCGCCAACTGGTTGAATTAATTAAAATATTCACAAAAAATAATGATGTCAGTGTTGATGTAATTACATTTAACAAAAATAAACATTATTCCGAAACAGTTAAAGGCCTTGTACCCGATATTGTTGAACTCAGAAAAAGACCTTTAAGAATTGAACCTGTCTTTACAATATGGAAGCATATTTTAAAGTTTAAACCTGATATAATCCACACCTGGGATCCGCTTTCATCATTTTATTCATGGTTGCCATCTCGGGTATTTAAAATAAAACTCATTGATGGGTCAATTCGAGATGCCGGTATTGAAAAAGGATGGGAGTATTATTTCAAAAGATTCTTTTTGAATCAGGCAGATTTTGTTGTTGCCAACTCTTCCGCTGGTTTAAAAGCATATAAAGTCAATGGACAAGTTATATATAATGCAATTAATAGAGAACGTTTTCGAAGAAATGAAATAACTAAAGAATTTAATATTATAATGACTGCAAACTTTACAGATTATAAAGACCATAAAACATTTCTGAAATCTGCAGTTAAACTTATTCGACTTAAAGTAGTAGATAATGCATACTTAGTGGGAGATGGCCCTCATAGAAAAAACTTTATGAATTACATAAAAGAGAATTATGGAGAATTAAGCGAGATAATAAGGTTTGTTGGCGCGGCACATAACGTAGAAGAATATTTAGCTGAATGTAAAATAGGAATTTTATGTTCCACTAAGAAATATTCTGAAGGTGTATCAAATTCTATTCTTGAATATATGGCGGCAGGATTAGTAGCAATTGGAACAAATGTTGGTGGAATTCCGGAAATAATAGAACACGGAAAAAACGGTTTCCTTATAAATGAAGGTGATTCAAATGCAATAGTAAATTATGTGCAAATGGTGAAAGAAAAACCTGCTTTGTATTATGCGATTAGACAATCAGCATTTGTAACATTGGAGGATAAATTTAATTACAATAATAATTGTGAACAACTTCTTCAGCTATATCGGAGTTTATGAAACTAAAAATGAAATCCATAATTAGTAAAATAAACTTTCTTTTAGGAAGGAGTCCTAGGATTATAAAAAGAAATGACTGGCGTAGATTTATCCCTGAGCCTTTCAAAGCTGTTGTTACAATCACAGCCGACTTCGAACTTGCATGGGCATGGAGATATTCTAAAAGCACCACTGAACCTTATAAACTGGCAATAGATAAAGCAAGGACTGAAAGAGAAAATATACCGAAAATCCTTGAATTATGCGGCAAATATGATATTCCGATTACCTGGGCAACAGTTGGGCATTTATTTTTAGAAGAATGTAATAGAAACGAAAAAGGCATATCTCATAAAGAAATTCCGAGATTAGGGAATTTTGAGAATGAATTTTGGAAGTTTACCGGAAATGACTGGTTTGAATATGATCCATGTTCAAATTACAAAAATGCACCTGAATGGTATTGTCCTGATTTGATAGAGCAAATATTATCCTCTAAAGTTAATCATGAAATTGGCTGTCATACATTTTCCCACATTGATTGCAGCGACAAAGTGTGTCCAACGGAAGTTTTTGAAGCGGAAATTAATTATTGCAAGGAAGAAGCTGTAAAATATGGAATTAATTTAAAGTCATTTGTTCATCCAGGTCATACTATTGGAAATCTTCGGAATCTTGCAAATGCCGGGTTTACATCATTTCAGACTGATCCGGGTAATATTCTAGGGTATCCTAAAGTTCATATGCAATCACTATGGGAGTTAAAAAGAACTTATGAATTTACATTCAGAACCGATTGGTCGGTGGAGTATCATATTAAAAGATATCTAAAAATTATTGACAGGGCAATAGAAAATAACACACTTTGCAATTTTTGGTTTCATCCTTCCTTTAATACAATTTTTTGCAGAGATATTATGGAGGCAATATTTAAATATATAGATGAAAAAAGAACTGTAATTAAAATTATGACATGCAGTCAGTATTCGGAATTTTTAAACAAAGGTATCAATGATTGTTAATCTGAAGCCATTTGTAAGGGGGTTATTAAGCTATTTGATTCCCAGCAGATTTATTCCCCGTAAAGGTACAGGTGGGAGTAATTCAGCAAAATACTGTTACAGTGTATGGTTAAGACATCTGGTGCAATTGCGAAAATGTGGTCTATTAAATAGATTATCAGATATCACCAGAGTTGCTGAATTGGGCCCTGGTGATTCTCTCGGAATAGGAATAGCAGCAATTTTTAGTGGGGCAACGGAATACTATGCACTTGATGTAATTGAACATACTAATGTTTCCTTTAACAAGCTTGTAGCAAAATCTATTCTTGAACTTTTTGCAAATAATACACCAATTCCAAACGGTGATGAATTTTCTTGTGTAAATCCTATGCTTGAGGATTATAAGTATCCTAGTGAAATTTTGTATCCTTTTGGTCACAGGATTAATGATATTGGAAAAGAGATTGAACTTGCGCTTGACAAGCAATCCACCAAAGTTAAAATTGAGTATGTAGTTCCTTGGAACAAAGCAGAAACAAAAATTAGTAGTTCTTTAGATTTAATATACTCTCAAGCAGTAATGGAGCATGTTGAAGATATTAAAGATTCATACAAAACAATGTATAAATGGCTGCGACCTGGCGGAATAATCTCGCATCAGATTGATTTTAAGGCACATGAGATTAGTGATTATTGGAGCGGCCATTGGTATATTTCTAAACCAGTTTGGAGTATACTAATGCATGGTCGTAAATATATAATAAACCGAAACATGCTTTCAGATCATGTAAAAGCTATTGAAGAGTGTGGATTTGAAATTAAAAATGTCGTAAGCGTGATAAATGAAAATCCCATAAAAGCAAAAAAAATTTCATTATTCAGAAAAAGTACAACCGACAGCGATTTAATAACATCATCTTGTTTAATTCAGGCAGTAAAAAGTCTGTAACTGTAGAAATCATATTTTCAGATTTTATTTAAACGGTTATATTAAGCTGCTCTTATTGCCAGTAGAAAAATAGGAATAACTATTTCCCTGTTCGTCATTGTATTTGTAATGTCTGAGATATTATGATTTTTGATTTTAAATATTACAAAGATAATCAGAAATGACTATGTTAGATTTATTGGAATAAAAAATGAACAAGCCCTATTTTAAAAAAGAAAAAGAAGAGATTAGAGCAGATTATAGTATTTTATTTAGAAAACCTGTATATTTATTAATAATTCCATTACTTTTCTTTCATTCCGCTTACAACAGACTTAAATACTCAAGCACATCTATATATCTTACAAAAACCTGTATTGATAAAACACTTATTGATACTGCTGACATTAGGAATCTGAAAGTGGTTATGACTTCTGCTTCATTTAAAAACTTAGCTGCTTTTCGTGCATCCGAAGACCCTACTATTTCACTTACACAATATCTAAAAATTATTGAAAAACGATTTTCACGTGGTGATCGATGTTTAATATTATTAAATACAAATGAAGTTCCAGTATCATATTTGTTTGTTTCGGAAAAAGTAATTGATATTCCCGAAGTAAATCTTTGCAGATCACTTACAAATGCCGAAGCTTCGATTTTTGATGTGTACACATTCTCAACCTCCCGCGGGAAGGGATACCATCAGCAGTTATTTCAAAAGTCATATAGTTATCTTTCTCAGTGCAGCATAGACAATGTATACCTTTGGTTAATGAAACACAACAAGGCTTCAATTAAAGCTCATTTAAAAGTAGGATTTAGGTACGTGTTATGCAAATATACTTTTAGTAAGGTGTTGGGATTTGGTTTCCGAACTAAAAAAAAGGATGTACATTTACTGGAGGAGTTGCTTGAATCCTGAAAATGATTTTGCAGTAATTGTTCTAAGCATGTTTGACACAGGATTATACGCGGTTCGTGCACTTTGCCGGCAGGGTATTCAAGTGTTCGGTTTGGATTACGATCAAAGGAAAACCGGCTATAGGTCGAGATATGGAAAAAATATATTGTGCGAGAACCCTCTTCTATCCAATGATATAATACAAAATATAAAACGGATTGCAGAAAATTATTCAAAAATTTTATTAATTCCTGCCAGTGATGAGTTCTTAAATTATTTACTAATTAACAAAGAAACAATACCTAAGAATTGTATTACCATACAACCAGCGGAAGAAGTGCTTAAAATGATTCTTGATAAACAAAAACAATTGAATTATGTAAAAAGCCTTGGTTTCAATGTACCATCATTTTGTGAAACCAGCACTGAAAAACTTGAAGAAGTAATAACAAATATAACGTATCCTGTCTTTATTAAACCGGCAAAAATTCATGAATGGAAAAAGATATTTAAAAATAAGGGCATAAAATTGCAATCCCTTGAAGAGGCCAAAAAAAAATTGCCTCTTCTCATCACACATCAACAGGAAGTGTTGTTACAGGAGATTGTGCCGGGTTCAGTGAATAATAATTTTGAAGCATCATTTTATTATGATCGTGCTGGACGATTCCGTCAAAAATTTATAATTCAAAAAATCAGGCAATGGCCGCTGGAATTCGGCTCAGCGACTTCAACGCGTACTGTTAAGAATAAAGTCGTTGAAAAACTTTCGCGTAATTTACTGGAAGCTATGTCCTGGCATGGTTTTGCGAATGTCGAATTTAAATTCGATCCAAGAGTCAATGAATATCAGTTTATTGAAATTAATGCTCGGGTTTGGCAGCAGATTGGACACGCTGAAGCCCTTGGCATAAACTTTCCCACGCTGTGTTATTTAGATTGTATAAATCAACTAAATAGCCAGGAACATCCATATCCATTAAATTCCTATTGGATTGATGCCAATTCCGATTTTGTTGCCGTTTACAATCTACTCAAGAAAGAACCGAAACAAATTAAAGAATTATTCCGATCATACTTATATGCCAATAATTTGGGTTTATTATCTTTTGATGATTTAAAACCATTTTTATACTCTTTGGGGGTGATTAAATAGAATGCGGATAAGTCTGCTTGGTGACATAATGCTTGGAAGAAAAGTAGGCGAGACTATAATAAAAAAGGGTAATGAATATGTATTTGGTGAAGTTTTGCCATTTTTTAAAAAGTCTGATTTTATTATAGCAAATCTTGAGGCTCCTTTCGATTCGGATGGCAGGAAGTACAATGGAAAGAATCCGCATCTGACCTTCAGTATCAGTTCGGAATTGATTAGCACTTTGAAATTTCTTAAGCTTAACGGGGTAACACTAGCCAATAATCATTTGTCAGATTTCGGTCTTAATGGTATTATTTCAACAACGTCCTTGCTGAAAGAAAACAGAATTGTGTACACAGGCGCTGGAAAGGATTTAGATGAGGCTTTTAAACCAATTATTTTAGAAAATGGTATCGGAATAATGGCCTTTAATGCTTTCGTACCTATGTGTCGAACTGCAAGAAAGAAATCTTTTGGGGTTGCTGAGTTTAATATTGAAAATATACGATATGTGATTAATAAATATTCAACATTATGCTCGTTTTACATCTTAATAGTTCATTGGGGAATTGATTATTATCAATATCCAATTCCAGGTTTGCTTAATATTGCCAGACAGATTTTAAAAGAAATCCCTCAAATATTATGTGTAGTAGGGCATCATCCTCATTTAATTCAACCTGTTCTTTCTCATTCCGAGAAAAATATTTATTTATCACTAGGAAACTTTATTTTTGACGAACCATTTCCGCTTTCCAGATTAGGAGCTGTTTTGCATTTTGATATAGACGGAACAAAAAAGATCAAATATGAATCATTGGACTTTTTCGAGTTAAACAAGGACTATCGTCTTATTCCTCTTTCTGAGAAGAAAAAGACGGAGGAATTGCAGCGGATTGAAAACATAAAACGAGGTATTGATTTAAACGATTCACAATTTCAAGCGACTGATAGAAGATGGATAAAACTGCTTTTGTTTAACACTTTTCGCTATGGGTCAATGACGGCCTTGAGAAATCTGTTTCAAACATATACTATTAAAGAAGTAATTAATAAAATGAGAATATGATTGATCTAATAATTTGTATAGGTCAAACAATCGATGATGGTGGTTCCCTGAAAAGAGCTATCACATCACTGCCGTATTATTCAAAGTATAGGACAGATGAAAAGTTCTTTAATAAGAAGAATATAACAGGATATCTAAATGATTTCATAAAACCTGATTTGTCTAAAATATTTTTCGAAGATGCTGAGTGTTACTACTTTGTTATTGGAAAAGTATTTACACGAAACAATACTGATGGAACAGCGGGGAAATTGCTGGAGACTCGACAAGTTGTAGAAATTTACATTAATAAGAAAAAACAGTTACAAAAAGTAGTAAAAGGTGATTATATAATAATAAAAATTGAAAAAGTGACAGGAAGAACAACCATTTTAAACAGTCCACTTGGGGTTCGTGCTTTCTATTACTATACCGATAGGAAACAAATTTTACTATCAACAAACCTGACAATATTATTGAAACTCTTAGAGTCAGCACAAATTAATGAAACTGGTCTTGTCATGTTATCTCTTTTTGATACTTTGTTGTGCAATACTACATTATTTAAAGACGTATATTCTCTGCAATTTGGGGAAAGAGTGGAAATTGCAGATGGTCAATTTAAATCAGAGATTTATTATGACCATTTAGAATGTTTTAATTCTAAACCTATCAATAGAAGTGAAGCCATTGAAATATTGTGCTCTAATTTAAAGAATAATATGGCAATTTTACCAACAAAACATCCATTTCTGCTCGGGTTGACCGGAGGATTTGATAGCCGATTAAATTTAGCGTTGATAAATAAGACGGATTATGAAAATATTATAGGGTATACATATGGAATGGAAGGAAGCAAAGAGATTGAAATTGCAAAGTTGCTTGCAAATAAATTAAAATTGCAGCATAAGATTATATTTCTTGGTGAGGAGTATGTTTCGCAATACATTCAGAACTCTGATGAGGTTTTAATGATAAGTGACGGTTTTACTCCATTTATGAGATGTAATTATCTATATTCTCACAGGATTTTATCAGCATATTCTCGGGAGTGTATAACTGGTATGTTTGGAAGTGAGCTAATTAGACCCATGCATGTAATGCCCGACTCTGTATCATTAACGCGGGAGACGACTGCAGCCTTTCTCTCTGTTGAACCGCTTTTAAATTTTGAACGGTTATTTAATAATCAGCGTATTGAAGGTTTCCTTCGACAGGAATTATTTAAATCAACAACAAGGGATGAAATATTAGGGTTGTTAGAGAAACAATACATTAAAAATAAAACAGCATCTTCTAAAGAACAGCTTCTTCAGAATTTTTATATTAATGAAGGAATGAGAAAATTTTTCATGGAAATTATACGGGTGGATCGCTTTTTTATAAACCATAATATACCATTTCTTGATCTGGATTTTTTTGAGGAATTAATGAAAACACATTATGCTGGCATACATAATAATGCATTCAGGGAAAATCCGATTTCTAGAAGAAAGGGGCAACTGCTGTACGTTGATGTTATGGATAGATTCTCGCAAGAATTAAATTTCTTTAAAGTAGATCGTGGATATTTCCCGTATCAATTAAGGGGTGGAATCAACTGGATTTTTGTTGCACTTGGTTTTTATTTCGGAAAGAAATTAAGGAAGAAAATAAAAGGTAACGATACTTTTAACACAAAAGTATGGAGAGATAATGTATATAAAAATAATATTCAGACACTTCAAAGAAATGATCCATGGTTCAACGATTTGTTAATGAAAAGATATAACGAGAGATATCACCTTATTTCGAAAAATGAACATTATTACGCCAGACATTACTCATTAAAGCGGTGGCTAGAACTAATAGGGGATCATATTTCAATATGAGGAAAATGAGAATATTATACATTGCAAGTGGCAAAAACGGAATTCATGGATTTACAAAAAGAGAACTGGAACTATTGGTCGAAAGAGACATTAGTCCTTTTTTATGTTTTACACAGTTGAAAAGAGAATCATTCATAAGGTATGACTTCTATGTCTTTAGATATTTAGATATTGCTAAATCATTTATTGTAAACTTTTTTCGGCTTGTGACAGAAGGATTTATAACTGAAGCTATTAAAAACAAAGAGTTAACAAGTCTTTGTGTGGCATTCTGTTTCTTCAATAAAACAAAAAATATGTTACCAAAAGGTGTACATGTTCAAATGGGTGATCATAAACTCCTTATTGGCTTCTATCTTAGTCGATTGCACAAAGTTCCCTTATCAACTACAATTCATGCTCATGAACTGTATTTTGAACATCATAACTACAAATTTAATCGCTATACAGCAGTTCTTCAACAATGCCGAAAGATTTTTACTGTATCTGAATTTAATAGAAAATTTATACATAATGAATTCGGTATTACACTTGATTGCATTGAGCTAATGCGTTTATATCCTTCAATTATTCCACGAATAAAGGACAACACAATTAAATTATTAGTTGTTGGTAATTGGGAAAAAAAGAAGGGATATATTGAGCTGATTCAAGCAGTTGATTTGTTGAAAGATAAGGATCTTATAGTTTATATTGCAGGCTCAAATGTTAATCCACGGATTGACTTAGATCTTCCGAACTTAGTTAGAGAATATGGAATTGAGGATAAGTTTGTGTTTTTAGGTAAGTTAAATCAGGATGTTCTTGAAATTCTTTACAGGTTTTGTGATATATTTGTTTTACCATCAAGAACAGAATATTATAATAACTGCCGAGTGAAAGAACGTGAAGGGATTCCGGTTGCATTAATGGAGGCGATATACTTTGAGTTGCCGGTTATAACAACTCATCATGCAGGTATTCCAGAATTAGTTGATTCTGTCTTGTTACCCGAGAATGATGTAAAATCTTTAGCAGAAGCAATCGAAAAATCTTTGAATAATATCTCAAAATTAAAAATACAGGCAGAAATAAACCGAAACAGATTAATGCAAAATTTTTCCGATAAGAATATTAATGTTCTTTCCTCTTATTTTCATGGTTTGAATAAATCATGAAGTACTTATTCGAAATCACTCATCCCCATTTCGTTCATTTTTATAAGAATCTTATAAAAATGATTGGTACCCAACAAATAATTATAACGTGTCAAGAATCTGAACTAATTCAACGATTGCTTGATGAATGCGGGTTCGAATATAAAATAGTCGGGAAAAAATATCTGGGATTGTTTAAAAAAATCATGGGTCAGTTTCAATATTTTTTTAAAATATTCAGATTGATTATTAAGCATGATATTGATGTCGTAATTGGGCTTTCTCCTTCAAGTATGTTGGCTGCAAAAGTTTGCAAGAGATTGGGTGTCCTTTTTGATGATGATGATTCTGCTGTTCAATTATTAACAAAATATTTCACCATACCTTTTGCTGATTATATTATAACACCACATTGCTTGTCGTTCGAAAACTATGGTCCTCATCATTTTATATACAGAGGATATCAAGAACTTGCTTATCTTTCTCCAAAATATTTTTTACCACAAAAAACAGTTCTTGGAAAGTATGGTCTCGTTGAAAAAGAATATGTTGTTATCAGGTTTAATGAGTTCAAAGCACATCACGATCTTGGGCATAGTGGTATCAATCCTATTACTAAAAATAAATTAGTATCTCTCTTACAAGAAGATTTAAGAGTTCTTATTACTACTGAAGGGAAAATTCAGCCGGAATTTAAAGATTATCAATTATTAATTGACCCCGTGGATATTCACGATATTATTGCTTTTGCAAAGATTTATATAGGTGACAGCCAAACAATGTCATCCGAAGCGGCTGTATTGGGGACGCCTTCAATCCGCTGCAATACCTTCAAAAACAAAATCTCATATCTGAAGGAACTTGAAGAAAAATATCATTTAACTTATGCTTTTCTTCCGAATGAAGATGAGGCCTTTTTACAGAAAGTTAGAGAAATTATCCACAACCCTAAGGTTAATATACTTTGGCACAAAAGAAGGAATTATATGTTATCCGAAATGGAGGATGTAAATATTGCAATACTCAATTACCTTTCAAGAATATCAATTAATTGAAAAGAAAATTCTTATTATAGAATCTATTAGTAAGCAAACTATACAATTTGTAATGTGTATTTGTCTGAAAAAGAAACAGTTAGTAAGAATAGGTGTTTGTTTTGTTGTATTTCATAATTGTTTAAGTATTTTTGCTGGATTTGGGATTTATGGTTATTAAGCGAAAATCAGATTTATTAATCAGGGCAAAAAATCATAAACTTTCTCGGATAATATAGAGCATATTCGAATTACTTTCCGTGAGTTATGGCAATCACAGATTTGATATTAATAAAATAAAAATGTCAGTATTTCAAAGTTCAGCATTTTATAAAGTTTTATCCGCATCATCTGAATTATTACCCTTTAATATTCTATCAACGAGTGTAGAAAAAAAGGTTTTTATTCAAGGTTTTATAACAAAAGAAGAAAATATATTTAAGAACTTCTTTACTCGCAGGGCAATAATATTTGGAAATCCAAATGATTCTTATTTTAAAGATGAATTGTTAGGGTCATTACTAAATGATACTATTAAATACTTATCAGGAAAAGTAATTTATATAGAAATCAGAAATTTATCTGACCAATCGCAGTATTTTAATACTTACAAGCAAACAGGATTTGAGTTTGAAGATCATTTAAACATTATTGTAGATTTGATGAAAACCGAAGAACAATTATGGAAAGAAGTAAGTTCGAAAAGAAGGAATGAAATACGGAGAGCCAAAAAAGAGGGTACTGAATTTGAGGTGAAAGATGATTTGAACTCTTTAAAAGAATGTTATACCATACTTCAAGAAATTTATAGCAGGGCGAAATTGCCTTTATTGAAGTATGATTTTTTTGAAAACCTTTATAATTATTTAAAAGTAGAGGCAAAATTGCATATTTTTACTGCAGTTTTTGAGGAGCGGATAATCGGTTGTATGTTAGCATTAGGTTATGAAGGTGTTTTATATGATTTCTATGCAGGTTCAAAATCCCAATATTATAAAAAGCATCCTAATGATTTAATCCCCTGGGAAGTATTTCTCTGGGGGAAAAAAAACGGATATCATACATTTGATTTTGGAGGTGCAGGTAAACCAGGTATACCTTATAAAGTAAGAGATTACAAAAAGCAATTTGGGGGAGAATTGGTAAATTATGGGAGGTTTAAATGTATTCTTAATAGACCCTTATATAAGATCGGAGAGATGGGGGTTAAGTTGATGAAGAAGCTCTGAAGAGCAGTGAGTTCGCTTCGCTAGTGAGAAGTAAATGGTAAGAAGAAAATGGTAAGTAGTGAGAAGTGAGAAAGTGAGAGGTAAGAGGTGAGTTGTGAGAGAAGTAATGGAGTTAAGGAGTTATGAAGTTAAGGAGAACAGTGATAAAGTTAAGAAGTTATGAAGAGAAGTGACAGAGTGACGAGTAACAAAGTGACAGAGTGACAGAGTGACAGAGTGACGAAGTGACGAGTGACAAAGTAACAGAGTTATGTAGTTAAGAAGTTATGTGGTTATGAAGAGAAGTGAAGAAACATATTAAAGAGTATGAGAGATTTTAGATTAGCAAATTTAAAAGAGTTGATTGAGGTACTGTTAAGGAAAGAATATAATTTTATTCTTTTTAAGGAATTTGAGAGAAGTAAGTCTAATAAGGTTATTATACTTAGACATGATGTTGATTTGTTGCCTGAAAATTCACTAAGAACAGCGGAATTAGAAAAGGAAAAAGAAATTTGTGGGGCTTATTATTTTAGAATCATACCAGAAACATTTGATGCAGATATAATAAAAAGAATTTATGAATTAGGTCATGAAATAGGATATCATTATGAGACGGTGGAGAAAGTGACAAGTGACAAAGTGACAGAGTTACAAAGTGATGAAGAAATAAAGAGAGAGGAGATTATTGATAGGGCGTATGAGTTGTTTTGTGAGGAGCTGGAGATGTTTAGAAAGATTGTGCCGATTTCGACGGTTTGTATGCATGGGAGTCCGAGGGCGAAGTATGATAATAAGATGATATGGGAGAAGTATGATTATAAGGAGCTGGGGATTGTTGGGGAGCCGTATTTTGATGTGGACTGGAATGTGTTTGGGTATTTGACGGATACGGGAAGAAGGTGGAATGGGGATAAGTATAATGTGAGGGATAAGGTGAATTCGAAGTATAAGTTTGATTTTAAGATGACGGATGATATTATAAGGAATGTTGAAATGCTGCCGGATAAGATGATGATTACGGTTCATCCGCAGAGGTGGACGGAGGATAATGTTCTTTGGGTGAAGGAACTGGTGTGGCAAAATGCTAAAAATCTCGTTAAGAGATTTTTGGTGAGGCGGGAAGAGCAGTTATGAAGTTATGAAGTTATGGAGTTAAGGAGTTATGGAGTTAAGAAGTTATGAAGTTATGAAGTTATGGAGTTAAGGAGTTAAGGAGTTATGAAGTTATGGAGTTAAGGAGTTATATAGTTATGAAGTTATGAAGAGAAAAAAATGAAGAAAGTATTAATTATAATAATAGTATTGATAAGTACAGCTGTAAACGCACAAGTAGAAACTGTGCCTGCTTATGATAAAGTGTATGATTTTTTGAAGAGGATGCAGGTGAAGGGGGTTATTGATTATAATTCGTCGATATTGCCTTTGTCGAGAGAGAAGATTTCCGGGTATTTAGTACAACTGGATTCCCGCTTTCGCGAGAATGACAATTTTTCAAAGGTGGATAGGGAGATGCTGAGGGATTTTATGAAGGAGTATGAGTATGAGATGACGGGGAGGACGGAGGAGAGTATGGGGTTTTTGAATGAGCCGAGGGGGAGGTATTTTATTGAGGATAGGAAGAAGTATTTTTATAAGTATGAGGATACGGCGGGGGCGGTGTTTGTGAATTTGCAGGGGTTTTTGATGCAGGGGGCTTCGACGGGGGATTCGCTGGGGAAGAATTCGGTGACGCTGGGGAATTTTGGGTTTCAGGTGAGAGGGACGGTGCTGAATACTGTGGGGTTTAGTCTGAAGGCTTCGAACGGGCAGAGGATTGCAGGGGATAAGAAGAGTCTGGATTTTGTGACGGAAACTCTGCCGAAGTTCAGGAGTTTTCCGAAGTTTAAGAGCGAGAGTAATAATTTTGATTATTTTGAGGGGTATTTGAGGTATAGACTGGGGAAGGATAATTTTGCGGTCACGCTTGGAAGGGATTATGTTAATTACGGGTTTGGGTATATGGATAAACTGTTTCTTTCGGGAAATTCGGTGCCGTTTAGTTTTATTAAGTTTGATTTGAATTTTGGTGCGTTTACGTATAATTTTATTTACGGGAGTCTGAAGGGTGATTCGCTTGCTAAAAAAGATATTGAGATGAAAAATATCGTTACACACAGGGTGAGCGTTAATTTTTCAAAGTATGTTAAGGCGGGGTTTTATGAGGCGCTGATTACTGCTGACAGACCTTTTAATTTTACTTATTTAAATCCTTTTTCTTTTATTAGGTCGGCTGATTATAGCGCGGGAACGGAACAGTCGGGTTTGAATAATGCGCTGCTGGGGTTTGATGTGGAAGTTACACCGGTGAAGAATTTTGCTTTGCAAGGGTCTTTGTTAATTGATGATTTGAATTTTTCGACTATGTTTTCGAATGAAACAGAAAGCGGTAAGCCGGCGAATGATAACAGGTTTGCCTGGCAGGTAGGGGCGGTATGGATGGATGCTTTTACGCTGCCGAATCTAATTTTTACGACTGAATATACACGGCTGAATCCGTTTGTTTATACTCACAGGACGAATAAGAGTCAGTACACGAACTGGACGCTGCCGCTGGGGCATAATCTGCCGCCGAATTCTGATGAGATTGCTCTGAAGCTTAGCTATGACGTGACGAGCAGGCTGAATGTGAATGTGATGTATCAGCATCAGAGGTCGGGTACGGGGTTTGAGTTTAGCGGGGATTCGCTTGTGAGGAATTACGGGGGGTATATTCATAGGGGGGATGGGGATGTTAGGTATGATGATAAGTTTTTGCAGGGGAAGAGGGTGGATAGGGATTTGGTGACGGTGGGGTTGAGGTGGATGCCGGTGTATCAGTATGTGGTGGATGTGAAGTATGTGTTCAGGAATGTGAATAATTTGTTTGAAGGGCGGAGGCTGGTTGATAATTGGATTTACGTTTCTTTAGTTATGGAGTTATGAAGTTATGGAGTTATGGAGTTATGGAGAGATAAGAGCAGTTATAGAGTTATGAGGCGCGGAGCGCCAGTGATGCAGTGATAAAGTTATGGAGTTATGGAGAGATAAGAGCAGTTAAGAGCAGTGATGAAGTTATGGAGTTATGGAGTTATGGAGAGCGGAGAGCAGTTAAGAGCAGTTAAGGAGTTATGTGGCGCGGAGCGCCAGTGATGAAGTTATGAGGCGCGGAGCGCCAGTGATGAAGTTATGGAGTTATGGAGTTATGGAGAGCAGTTAAGAGCAGTGATGAAGTTATGGAGTTATGAAGAGCGGAGAGCAGTTAAGAGCAGTGATGAAGTTATGGAGTTATGAAGAGCGGAGAGCAG
>CAZVCC010000029.1:0-39001 GCA_964626015.1 uncultured Ignavibacteriaceae bacterium | reverse complement strand
AACAACTAATACCCCCTCCTACTATTAATCACAACACATCTGAAAATTGGGTCACACGAAATTTTCTTTTTATGTGTTTTTTCTCATTTAAATAGTTGTATTTGTTTCACTTAAAAATATTTTCTGCGTTTTTTGCATTTTTTCAAAAATGACCCCGTTTTTACTTTTGTCGTGATTATTAATGAAGGGTGTATATTCAAATCTTTTTTCCCTATACCCTATTCCCTATACCCTGTACCCTAAAAAAACCCTATACCCTATTCCCTTCAAAGAAACATAACTAAGTTTTTGTTTTTTCAATTAAAATAAATCCGTACAAATCCGTAAAATCCGTGTAAATCAGCGTTCTATTATATTCCTAAGTTTCTTACTTCCTTAATTCCACACTTGGAATTGGGTCCATCAGCCATGAGCCATGAGCCATGAGCCATCAGCTATGAGCCATCAGTTTTGAGCCATTACCTGATTAGTCTCTCCTTGCGCTCTAATTAGTATCAAATTAGTCTTAAAAATTTTTAACAAAACCCTTAAAAATAACTCATTTTTGCGGTTTTAATTTATTCTCATTTTAAATTCACAAATCCTTTGATTTCTTTACATTTTTAGTCTTATTTTAGCTTTTTACCCATCAATTTGTTTTTATCTGATGTTTCAACTATGTATTGAACCTTTTAAAATTTTCCAAACATATACATTGAATTATCGCATAGAAATTATTATTTTCATTGTTCTGTAAATAATGCCCGGGCAAAAATTATTAAGTCTTGCCCTTATTTTTTAGCATTTTTCAGTAGCATTCTGCCGGAGTAGCTCAGCTGGTTAGAGCGTCGGAATCATAATCCGCAGGTCGGGGGTTCAAGTCCCTCCTCCGGTACTTATTAAAATTAAATCTATTCTAATATGGCAAAGAAAAAAGAAGGTGCGAGAATAAAGATTAAACTCGTAAGCGTTGAGGGTGAACACAAAGGAAAAAGTGTTTACGTTTCTTACAAGAACAGAAATAATACTAAAGAAAGACTCGAACTAAAGAAATACGACAGATTCGCAAAGAAACACGTTTTACACAGGGAAGCTAAATAACACTTCCCTGTTATTTCTTTCTCCGCTTGCACTTTGAAGCTCGCTACTCTGCTCTATATTAAAAACTCCAAAGGAGATTTTCTTCTTCTTAAACGTACCAAAAATCCTAACATGGGATTTTTATCGCCTCCCGGAGGCAAACTCAAAACCGATGTTGCGGAATCTCCCTTCCTGTGTGCTGTTCGGGAAGCTTACGAAGAGTGCGGTATAGTTTCTAAAACAAATGACTGGAATCTTCTCGGCATCGTTACCGAAAAAAACTATCCTAATATCGGAAACATCATGATGTTCTTGCTTATGTATAATAAACCCGTTGATAAGCTTCCTGCCGATTTCTCCGAGGGCAGCTTTGTGTTCGTACCTCAATCCGAAATCATGAACGCTTCCATCCCTGATTCAGATAAACTTTATATTTGGAATTTTGTTTTAAAGGGAAATGGTAATCTTTTCAGCATCTCAATCGATTGTGACACTACTCCTTTCAGATGCGTTACCGAAACAAATTAGAACAAATACATTAAAATGCATAAGAATAACACAATTACAGAAGAGATAAAATGCGCACTTCCGGATACGCAAAATCAGACGGATATCCGTGATATACCAATCGATAAAGTCGGTATTAAAAATCTTAAATACCCGATTACTGTCAAAGACAGGGATGGCGGAGTTCAGCATACTGTGGCTACAGTAGCAATGACCGTCGACCTCCCTAAAGAGTTTAAAGGCACTCACATGAGCAGGTTCGTTGAAGTTCTGATGAACAAGAAAGAAATTCACATTGATTCTATTTTTGAGATTCTAAAGGAAATGCAAAATAAGCTTCATGCAAATTCAGCTCATATTGAACTTGACTTTCCTTACTTCAAGGAAAAACTTGCACCCGTCAGCAGGAAACCCTCACTAATCGATTACAGGATTAAGTTTCATGCTGTTGTGAATAAGAACAAGAAAGACGTAATTATGACCGTTGTCGTTCCGGTTAAAACCCTTTGTCCTTGTTCGAAAAATATCTCTAAATACGGTGCACATAACCAGAGAGGTGAGGTTACTGTTGCTGTAAGGTTCAATGATATTGTATGGTTTGAGGATGTAATAAGCATTGTCGAACAAAGTGCAAGCTGTGAACTTTTCACCCTCCTTAAAAGAGACGATGAAAAATACGTTACTGAAAAAGCTTACGAAAATCCTGTCTTCGTTGAAGACGTCGTAAGAAACGTTGTTACTAAACTAAAGCAAAACGATAAGATACTTTGGTATCACGTAGAAGCAGAAAACTTCGAAAGTATCCATAATCATAACGCCTATGCGATGATTGAATCTCACGAAAGTTTCAGCAACGGACACGCAAAAGATTTCATGATAAAAAGATTTTAAACTGTTTACTGTCAGGCTGAGTCGCCGGCCTGACAGTTTTCTGTTACGTCGTTATCCGCCCTCACAATTTACCTGAGTACGCTTTCCTTAATCTTATCGGCTGAATATGCACTAAAAAATGAATTGTTATATGCATCAATATACTTTAATATTTTATGAAACCTGTTTTTGCGTTTGCTAATTATTTGCGGTAATATTAGTATAAAAGTATCATATATCTCAGCACGGGAATATACGAAAGATAAAGTTTTTATTTTCACTTAGATTTATTCATAAGACATTATGCTGTTTAATTAATTACTTTATAGCTATGAAAACAAATGTAATAATTTACTTAATTCTTCTCCTGAGTTTATTTTTTAATTTTTCAACATCCCCGGCACAGCAATATACCGATGAACAACTGCAGAAAATAATTCAAAATCCGCTGGCATATCTGAATTTTCTTCCTATTCAGAATAACACTTATTTTGACCTCGGTTATAATAATGACCGGGTTTTGAATGAACTTAACATTCAGATGGTTCTGCCGTTTAAATTGGGAAAACATGTTAATGTGATTACAAGAACTATTTTCCCGGTTATTACTGCACCGGTCGATGTGAATAAGTCCGTGACAGGACTGGGTGATATAACTGTAGATATGTTTTTTACTCCCTCTAATCCCGGTAAGTATATTTGGGGTATAGGTCCTATTTTAACATTTCCCACCTCAACGATTGACCCTGTGCGTACAAAGAAATGGACTGCAGGACCGGGTATATGTTTTCTTACACAACCAAAAGGGTGGACACTGGGTATGTATGCTCAGAATTCTTGGTCTTTTGCCGGTGATGAGAATTATCCCGAAATAAATGCTTTCCTTTTGCAGTTGTATATCATTAAAAATCTGCCCGACCTTTGGTACGTCAGCACCGAACCCGCAATAACGGCAGACTGGAAAGCAGCGGATGATAATAAATGGACGATTCCTCTTGGATTCGATATCGGCAGGTTATTCACGTTTGGTGATATTCCTGTGAATATACAGGCAGGTTATTATTACTATGTTAATAAACCTCAGTACGGTCCGAGGTGGGCAATTAAAGCAGAGGTGTCATTTGTGTTTCCTAAACTTTTTATGTCTAACTTCTGATTGCTTTTATTTAAACAAAAAGAGATTGCCCTGCGGTCCCTTTTTGTATAATTCACTTTCTATTTTACAGACTTTATCAGTCTGGAAAATTCGCTCGTGAATTTCCTATGGCTGCTGTAATGAATTGTGTTGATGCCGAGTTTCTGAGCCGACAGTAAATTCTCTTTAATGTCGTCTATCAGCACTGTTTCTTCTGGGAGTAGTTTAAATTTATCAATTGTGTACTTAAATATTTTTTTATCTGGTTTTGCCATGTTTATTTTATATGAAAGTACACGATTCTTTATAATCTTTATAAACGGAAAATTTTTATCAATAAAATTTATGTGTGGTGAATCAGTGTTCGAAAGCAGGTAGAGCTTGTACTTCTTAACTCTTGATATCTTCTCAAGAAATCTTTTCATGTTTTCATTTACCCAGAATATATCAGAGTAAAAGTAAATAAAATCATTGTAACCTATCTTAAGGTCAAACTTCCTTTTAAGTTTTCTGAAAAAATCTTTGTGGTTGAGTCGTCCGGTTATGAGCTTGATGTCAAGCCTGTTCTTTATGATAAATTTCTTGAACTTTGCCGCATTTAGCCGCTTCTCTCTTTCTGCTACGCCGCTGAAAAAATACCCAAGGTCGAAATACACGAGTGTATTCCCGAGGTCAAATATGATGTTCTTTATACCGGACTTTTTATTCAAATTAGAGGTATCTGGTTTCTAATACATTAAGACTTTCGTCCAGCTCGTATACCTTCGGATTTCCGGTCGGTATCTCTGTCTCGAGAATCTTTTCTCTTGAAAGATTTTCGAGATGCATTATCAACGCTCTCAGACTGTTTCCGTGAGCTGATATCAGAATGTTCTTTCCTTCTTTCAGCTCGGGAACAATTCTTGCATCCCAGTAAGGAAGAACTCTTGCAGCAGTATCTTTTAGACTTTCGCCGTTTGGAGGTTGTATGTCGTAACTGCGTCTCCATAGCTTCACCTGTTCGTCGCCGTACTGCTTTCTTGTCTCGTCTTTATTAAGCCCCTGAAGGTCTCCGTACATTCTTTCGTTCAGCGCCTGGTCTTTTTCAACAGGAATATTCTGCTGACCTATTTCGTCAAGAATTATATCCAGAGTTTTCTGGGCTCTGACAAGCGCTGAAGTAAATGCTTTGTCGAATTTGTAACCCTTTAGTAACTTACCCGCATAGTGTGCTTCCTCAATTCCCTTCGGAGAAAGGTCTATGTCTATCCATCCTGTGAACCTGTTTTCAAGGTTCCACTGTGATTGTCCGTGTCTTACTATTACGAGCTTTGGCATATTGTTAAATTTTATTTCTTCCATTTTATTGAACAGCCCATCGACGGAACCTGCTCTTTGCTTATTTCATTGCCCATTAAAATCGACTTTATTGCATCGTCAAGGTCATGGCTTATTACTTTCTCTTCCTCTTTCCAGTTATCATCAAGTCTGCCTCTGTACTTTAGTATTCTTTTCGAATCATACACGTAAATATCCGGAGTGCACACTGCATCAAAATCCCTTGCTGTCTGCTGCGTCTCATCAGCAAGATAAGGAAAATTAATTTTTCTTTCTTTAACAAAATTTATCATATTCTCAAATGAATCCTCTGGATAAAATTCCGTATCGTTTGGATTAATTCCAATAAACTGAACTCCATCAAGAACGTACTTTTCCTGCAGACTTACAAACCTGTCAATAACAGCTTTAACGTAAGGACAATGATTGCACATGAAAATCAGGACCAGAACCTTCGAGCTTTGAAAACTGCCCGGACTGTAATACTTGCCGTCAGTTCCTCTTAGATTAAAATCAATGATTCGTGAGCCGAGATTGCCCGGATTGCTGCTAAGAAGTGCCAATCAGGTATATTCCTCCTCGTCTTCAATCTCCGAGTACTTATCCGGGTGGTAATCTTCGTAAACAAAAACCTTGCTCGTTTTTCCTTTGTCGTTTTCCACAAACTGTGCAAACACTTCATTCGTTATAAACTCGTATTTTTCCTTTATCGTGTATTCACTGTTGAAATGAACCAGAACGTTATGCTTTTCTATTAAGGATAGCAATTCGAGATATTTCTTCTTATCTATGTTGCCGTCTTTGCTGTACTTACCGGGTTTCCCGATTAGTTCATAAACGCTTACTAACTTTGCTCTGGGTTTCTTGCTTAAGAGTTTCTTTTCTTCTTCTAAAAGTTCTTCATCGTCTGTTGAATACTTTTCATTATCCTCAGGGTCGTTCATGACGTCGTCGTCATACGGTTCCATTAGATTATTCTTTTCTTTCTTCTTTTCTTTGCTTCGTTTCAATATTAATATTTGTTTACGTTAAAATTATAAAATTAATTTACTCATTCAAGTTAATTTATTAAATATTTTATGTGTTTAAAATAAATATATATAAATGGAGTGCAGAATATTAAACTGTCGAACCTGTCCAGTATACCTCCGTGTCCCGGTATTAAACGCGATGAATCTTTTACTCCCGTGTATCTCTTCAGAAATGACTCGAATAGATCCCCGATAGGAGCCATTACGCTCACAAGTCCTCCTGTTACGAGACTGTCCGTTAACGTGATTTCTTTGGTTATGAAATGAAAAGCAATCGATGTTAATACTGTAAACATAAACCCGGATATCAGACCTTCAACGGTTTTATTCGGGCTGATTTTGGAAAACTTGTGTTTTCCGAAATACTTGCCCCCGAAAAAAGCAAAGCTGTCATTCGCCCAAATCAGAAATAAAAGCAGATAAACTAAAAGATAGTTTCTTCCAAGCTCAAAAAGCAAAGTGAAAGGGACTGTGATGTACACGAGCCCGAATAAAACCAGCCCTGCCGTTTTAGTTTTGTTCTCTTTACTGCTTAATGCTATTAATAGGAAAGTGAAAAATAAAGCAGTAATGAAAACAGTATTAAAGTATTCATGGAAATATATGTGAAATGTTATCGTAATTATTGATAATAAAACCGAAGTATATATATCTGTCATTAAATCCTTTTGTCTGAACATTATAATAAGCTCATAAAAACATAAGGTCTGAATCAGCAATACCAAAGCAAAGAAAGCATAACCGCCGGCATAGACTAAAACCAGAATCAGCGGAATACCGATTACGCTCATTAACACCCTTGTTGTTGTATTAGACATCAATCACAATTTTATCTTTATTTTCAGTCCCTTTGTTCTTTATTAATCTCAGAAGAATAATAAACAAAACAAATGAAATTATTCCTGTAACAATAAGCGGCATATTGTCATATATAGTACCGTCAGGATTTTCGAATCCCTCCTTACCGTAACGGAATACAAGATAAGCTGAAAGAAAATTATTTACGAAATGAACAGCTATCCCCGTAAAAATACTCCCTGAATAGTAAACTACATACGTTAGATAATACCCGAGCAGAACTAAAGGAATCAGATTAAAAGGGTGGAAATGAAAAACAGCAAATATAAAACCTGTCAAAAATATTGCTTTACTGCTTATCATTGTGCGTTCAAAGTTATAAAATACAAGACCTCTGAAGAAAAACTCTTCGCAAATCGCAGGAGTTACTGCTATCACAAATGCAACGAGCACAAACTCTCCTATGCTGTGTGCATTCACAAGATTAAGAGTTACTGCTTCGAGAGCATCCATTAATTCCTTTATCTGTTTTATTGCCTCTCCTCCAAACGGCAGTGATTTAAGCAATAAGCTCTGCAGATACATGAAAGACTGTAAGGCAGGCTGTACAACTACCATACCTGCGATTCCGAGCCAGAACACTGACTGCTTCGGTTTATTAAGCCGGAATGTCTCTTTTGGTCTGCTTCCCTGCAGCAAATTGAGCAAAAGTACAGGAACAAGTATGAACATGAATTGCGAAAAGGATATTATTATTCTCGCTGTATTAACATCTGTATCGAGTGTTTTAAGGTCTTTACCGTATATGAACAAACTAAGTAGTCCTCCGAAAATCTGATACGTAATGAATACAACCATCAAAGAAAGGACTACAAACAACGCAGGCTGCATGTTAGCAAGCGGAGCTTTTATTCCGCTGTTTTCATTCTTGTTTTCGGTTTTGTCCAAAATAATTTTTATGCAAATTATGAATTATTACTGTCAATTTAAAGGTTCTTTATAAAATTGATTTTCAATCAGAATAAATTTATTTTTATTAATGCAGGATTTAAACGAAAAACATTATCAAGCAGAGGATGTACGCAGTGATTATAACAATAGAAGAAAAAAACCTCTATTCTTAATAAACATACTACTCTTTCTTCTTACATTTTTTACAACAACGCTCGCAGGTGTCGGATGGCAAAACATAGACCCTTATCAGCTTGATAATTTTACCAAAGGTTTAACATATTCATTACTCATTCTCAGCGTGATAACCGCACACGAATTCGGTCACTACTTTGCAGCACGATTTCATAAAATAGATGTTACTCTTCCTTACTATATACCATTTCCGTTCCTGTTTCTTAATCCTTTCGGAACAATGGGTGCTGTAATAAAGATGCTTTCACCAAATCATTCAAGAAAGTCTTTGTTTGATGTTGGTATCGCAGGACCTTTAGCTGGCTGGATTTTAACATTAATCTTTCTCGTAATAGGCTTTGCTGCACTGCCTCCGATTGATTATTTATATCAGATACATCCTGAATACACTAACACAGGAATTCCTACGGGCGGATTAACATTCGGGTACAACATTGTATTTCTGGTTCTGGAAAAGTTGTTTTCTTTAAACAGCTCCGTATTTATACCCCCTATGAATGAAATTTACCACTACCCTTTTTTATGCGTAGGCTGGTTCGGTCTGTTAATTACTTCTCTCAATATGATGCCTGTCGGACAGCTCGACGGCGGTCATATTTCATATACAATGTTTGGAGAAAAATCTAAGTATATAGGATATGTTGTTTTCTACATATTACTGCTTTTCGGAGTTATTGGAATCTTACCACTATTAAATATCAATGTAACAATCGGTTCTATCAACTGGCTCGTTTGGGCTTTACTAATTCTATTTATAATTAAAATCAAACATCCCCCGGTTTGCAGAGATTTAAACGAACCGCTCGGAAAATCAAGAATTCTCCTCGGATGGTTTTCTTATTTTATCTTTGTTGTGTCTTTCTGCCCAATACCTGTCAGCGAGGGGTTTTAATCTATGAACAACAAAAGAGCACTGTTTGTAATATTTCTTGTTATCTTTATTGACCTTCTTGGTTTTGGAATAATTATACCCGTACTTCCTTTCTTTACCGAGAAAGTTCTTGTAATGAGCAAGACTGAAATCGGACTGCTCACTGGAATATATTCTTTAATGCAATTTATTTTTACTCCTGTATGGGGTTCCTTGTCGGATGTTTACGGAAGAAAACCAATTTTGAAAATGTCCTTAGCAGGAAATGTAATCGCGTATACTCTAATGGCTCTTGTTTTTACTAATGTTATCCCTTCCGTAGCATTGCTTTTTATTGCAAGAGCTTTTGCAGGATTCTTTTCAGCAAACTTATCCGCAGCACAAGCGGTAGTTTCCGATGTGACGACTCCAGAAGAACGTTCAAAGGGAATGGGAATTATTGGTGCCGCTTTTGGACTCGGGTTTGTGTTTGGTCCTGCACTCGGCGGGTTTCTTTCTCACTATTTCGGATACGGTGTCCCGCTGATTTTTTCCGCAATATTTTCACTTATTTCTCTTATTGTTTGTGTTGCTATTTTTCAGGAAACTCTTCCTGACGATTTAAGAATCAGCAATAAACAAAATTTCAGTTTCAGAGATGTAAAGATTGTCAATCTTAAAGCCGTTAATGATGTATTAAAACATAAAGATGTCGGTATATACGTTATCATATTCTTCTTCATTACTTTTTCATTCGCAAACATTTTCGGAAACTTCCAGTATTTCATTGAGAGAAAAGATGGACTTGGTATGAATGAAGAACAGACAGGATATCTGTTATCTTTCCTTGGAATTATTGCTGCTATCGTTCAGTCAACTCTAATTAAACCGTTTAAGAAATATATCGGTGAAGATAAATCCGTAATATTTGGAAATGTGCTTGTTGCTATAGGTTTATTCTTCATTCCGTTTTCAACAAACGTGTGGATTCTTCTTGCTGTCCTGACATTACTCGCATTCGGCAATGGTTTAAACAATGCGATGGCACTTGGGTTAATTTCACAGAATGTCAGCAGACAGGATCAGGGGGGTGTCCTTGGTATAAACCAGTCATTAAGCTCTCTTGCTAGATTCCTCGGTCCGCTTTGGGGCGGGTTTATATACGACAGGTTTGACTATCATTATCCGTTTATTTCGGGTGCAATTTTTATGACGGTAATTACTATTATTGCAATAGTTGTCCTTAGAAATAAGCTGATAAGCAAATCAATTTAGTTTACGAAGTAATTTTTTGATACAAGTCAAGATATTCCTTTGCTGACTTATCCCAGCTGAAATCTGAATACATACCCCGCTTAATAACATTCTTCATTTTATTTTTATCTTCATACAATCTTAATGCTTTATCAAACGTGTATTCAAGACCCGCAAGTGCGAACTCGTTAAATGAAAAACCGTTCCCGTTTTCATTTTCAATATCTATTACCGTATCAGCAAGTCCTCCAACATTTCTCACTATCGGAAGTGTTCCGTAATTGAGGCTGTACATCTGATTCAGACCGCACGGTTCGTATCTTGAAGGCATGAAGAAAAAATCCGACCCTGCTGTTATCAGATGAGCTATTACGTTGTTGTACTCTATGAATATTTTAACTTTGTCTGGATACTTATTCATCAAAGCGGAAAAAGCATCTTCATATTTCTTTTCACCCGCACCAAGTATCACCAACTTAAAGTTTTCGTCAATTCTTTTGTTTATTAATTCAAGTATCAATTCAAATCCTTTTTGCCATGCAAGCCGGGAAACGATTCCAAACAGAGGAATATTCACGTCTGATTCAAGACCGGATATCTCAAGAAGATGTTTCTTGTTTTCGTACTTATCCTTTATAGTTGGAAATGTATAATTCTTCTTTATAAGTTTATCTGTCCTCGGATTCCAATCGTTATTATCTATCCCGTTCAGTATTCCGTAAACATTTCCTCCTCTTGAACGCAAAACCCCGTCTAGACCTGAACCAAACTCGGGTGTTTGTATTTCATTTGCATAAGTGGGACTTACTGTAGATATTACATCAGCATAATATATACCTGCTTTAAGAAAATTAACAAATCTGTTATACTCAAAAGGACCGCCGAGTACGAACAAGCTGCCTTCGAACCCTGCTTTAACAACAGAATCCTCTGAAAAAATGCCCTGATAACCTATGTTATGTATTGATAATAACGACTTCGATTTTTTAAAGAGTGTATCCCATGAGTACTGCAGTTTCAGTAATGAAGGAATTAATGCCGACTGCCAGTCGTTGCAATGAAAAACATCAGGAGCCCATTTCATTTTCTGAAGAGTTTTCAGAATGGCATGTTGGAACAGTATATATCTCTCATTTTCATCAACATCATTCGTGTATACAACTCCCCGGTTAAAATATTCTGGACATTCGATAAAATAAACGTCGAGTACACTCGCATGTTTGGTATTGAATACGTTGTAAGAGTAGTTAGTACTTCCTATTGACACTGAGTCAGATAATCCTTCCGCTGGTTTTATCCCGTATTTTATACGGTCTATAGTATCATAAAGAGGAAGAAATATTTTAACATCTGCATTGTTCTTGTTTAATGCATAAGGAAGAGAACCGCTTACATCAGCTAATCCGCCCGTCTTAACGTATGGTACACACTCGCTCGTAATGAAGCATACTTTCATAATGAAATTAAGTTATTACATATTTATTGTTAGTGTATTATCCGAAGAATTGTATGTTACCTTGTATGATTTTAAGTTCTTTGTAGCAGGACCCTCCAGAACCTTTCCGTTGCCGTTAAATGTTGAACCATGACAGGGACACTCAAATCCCTTTCCGTCATAATCCACATCGCATTTCTTGTGTGTACATACAATATTGATTGCAACAAATTTTGTTGAGGATTTACGTATTACAATAACCTTTTCTGTAATCATCGTATATCCGCCAGCATTTGCGAGTGCTGGATAATCCGCTAAATTAATAATCTTTTCTGCAGTCCCCTCAACATTTCCAGTGTTATCTGTTGATGCCATAAGTTTAAGTACTTCGAACGAACTTAATGTTAAAGCTCCCGCTGCAATAGTTTTAGCGCCTTTCTTTAAGAAATCTCTTCTGTTGATCTCTTTCTTTTGCATATAAATATTACTCCCTAATACAGCAATAAAATGTCTACAGTTTCATTGCTTTATGTTTTTTAAAGTTTACTATTTCTTTGTAGCTGAAAAGTTTCCATTGCCTTTTAGACCCATCATAGTTGACTTTTCCCATGTACCTTTTAGTTCAGTACCGATTACTTCAAGCCTCAGATATATGTTATTATCTGATATTTTTGGGTTCATATTAACAAAAACCTTTCTTGCTTTCTCGTCAAGGACTCCGGTAAAGCTTCCGGACTGATTAATCTCTGATTTAAAACTACTTTCGATGAAATTTGTAACAGTGTAAATACCTGATATATTCGGGTCATTGAAATCTTTGGGACTGATAGTTCCTTCAACTATAATTTTTCCAGTCGAATCAGTCATCGAAAAGTTGTAATTACCGAATAAGGATTTAACGAACGGACTGTACACAACTTCTTTATCTGAGCAGTTAGTACATCCCGAATATGTAGCAGCTAAAAAAGCAAAAGCCATAATAAGATAAAAGTAATTTTTCATAGTTTATTTGAGTAATATCATTCGTTTAACTTCTGTGAATTTTAATGCCCTTGTGCTTTCGTCTGAAGCGAATACTTTATAGAAATATACTCCGCTTGAAAGATTATAAGCACTTGAGTTAAAGACGTAATTCATTACACCTGTTGAATGACTTTCGTTGTTCAGCAGTGTTGCAATTTCTCTTCCGTTAATATCATATATTTTAAGTGTAACTGACGAATTTTCCGGCAACGCAACCCTTATTGTTGTTGTCGGATTAAACGGATTCGGGAAATTCTGCATCAGTTCAAACACAGTAGGTACCTCAGAAGAATTTACGACTCCCCCGAATTTGCTGCACTGATTGTATCTTAATCTGATAGTATCTCCGGGCAATGAGCCAAATCCAAGTCTGGGATCGATACTTCCACCGTTAGGTTCCTGTAAATGACAATAGCTCATGATAGTACCCGTCGCAGGCTTTGTGCCGCTAAAGCAGTTACCTTCTGCAAAATAGCAGGAATCAATTGCCGTTATCGCGTTAAATCTTGTCGGCCACCAGCATGCATGTGTATGCATTGATCCGAAATTATGACCGAGTTCATGTGTTGCCACCATTACAGTCCACGAATAAGTAGGATAACTGTAGTATGTCGGGTCAATATTGCAGAAAGAAAACCTTCCGGAACTGTCCTGTGTATTATAGCTTCCGCAAAGCATTCCAATCCATGCAATACCGCCTAAATTAAGAGGTCTCGAACTTAATAATTGTGCAAGATCACCGTTAAAATTGTCCCTCCTGTTTCCGCCGAATTTCAGCAGATATGTGTACGAATCGTTCAGGAATCTGTATGGATCGGGTGTATCCCAAACTACTATCGAAGAAATTTGTATGGGAATAAATTCATTCTGGTAAATTGTAGCTACTGAATTGTAGAATCCTGAAATGAAACTTCCAACTGCATTTATGTCAGAGCCTTTATCCTGATATAGTTTATAATCAGCTTCAATATAAATTTTTACCGGAAGCCTTCCCGTAATTGCATCACCTGTTTCTTTATGAGATGATTGGTTATCATCTGTTTTATACAGATGCATATCAAGTCCGTCGACTTTGCATTTAAAATCATTATTTACAAGAAGGTCCTTTTCGTTGTAAATGATGTAATTCGTGTTATTGGAATTGTCATTTACCGGTCCTATATTAAAAGTCCCCGCTTCATTCGATACAACTCCCATAACAAGATTTTCAAATATACTTATTGCAGCAATTGAATTCTCCTCGCCGGATACGATACCGCGGTAAAATACTCCCTTGATAAAACTCTGTACAACATTGTTACTCGTCGCAAGCTTAAAATCATCGGAAAGCAACTGTACTTCCTTTAGCTCTAAAGTAACAGAGTTCTTCGAATCTAAGGGCAATGATAAAGTTATATGCGGATTTTTATTCCTGAACAAATTATTAAGAACCGTCTTATCAATTTTCAGGTTAGTAGCTTTTTTAATATCCCTGGCAATATCACTTTTTGTAAAAGGAGTGTTTTGTATCTCAAATAGGTTAATTCTGCTGAAACTATACTTAACCTTACTTTCATTAATCATAACGTCAAGTTTTTGAACAGGTACAACAGCTTCTTGCTTTTCTTTAACCTGAGTAACGGCTTTGTTTTCATTTATATCCATTGAACCGTATATAACAACCAGTAATGTTATTAATATTGCGAATAATGAAGTGTTTAATAATATCTTTTTCATTTTGTCACCTCCAGATTTGAATATTTATCGTAAGTTAAAACACGTTCAATACCAGATGCACGTAAAATCATTTTATCGACTCCGTTAACCTGAGTAAATGAAACCGTGTACGAGACTCCTGTGGATGTGTATGTCAGAACATTGTTAGAATAAGTGTAGCTTTTTGTAACAGAAGTTGCTCCCGGACAACGTAGAGTTGCAGCACCGTTATTAAAGTTTGCGATTTCGCCAAGACAGACATCCTGGAGATTTCCTTCCATTTTAACGAGTTGCCAGGTTCCTGTTACGTCCCCTGCGACTAAGTTATTCAGTATATTCTCGCATTCTGCACCCGTAAATGCGAGGCTTAACATAAATATACTTAGTAGGTATTTAAATCCTCTGGTAATTTTTTTATTCATAAATTAATTGTTGTTTTTATTTTGAATAAATATACTTAATTATACTTTATAATTATACATATTATAAACATATTTTATCGGAAATAATTACAATTAATAGACTTGTTATAAGTTCATCTTAATTTCCATTCTATTCCGAGAAAGAAATGTTTAGATTTCAATTATTTTTGTGCAGATGGTCTTATTTGATAAATTTAGATAGATTTAGATTTTAACTATAAGTATATTTATTAAAATTATATTTTAAGAACGACAAACGAAACTTTCACAAATAGTTGAGAAATAAAATTCTTCGATTGATATTTCAAAATAATGATATTGCATATCAAGGATAAAAAGAAAAACATATTTGAAAAGTTAACTACAGCACAGACTTTAATGCTCGGTTATCTGATTTTTATAACTACAGGTGGTATTTTGCTGATGCTGCCCGTTTCTTTGGCAGGAAATAACTCTCTATCTGTTATTGATGCCGTCTTTACTACTACTTCTGCTATTTCAGGAACAGGGTTAATCATTGTAGATACTGCAAATTATTTCACATACTTTGGGCAATTTGTTATTATGATGCTCATACAGGTTGGTAATATAGGGTATATGTTATTTTTTGCTCTTGCGGTTATTATATTGGGAGGAAGGTTATCATTCTTTAATAAGGTTATGATTAGAGAATCAATCAGTACTTCAAAGCTCGATCTTATGCTGTTTACAAGAAAAGTATTTAAATATACTTTTATTATTGAAGGGATTTCGGCTTTATTACTGACAGTTTACTGGACGAATGATTATGGGCTTTTCGAAGCTTTGAGACTTGGTGTTTTTCACAGCATTTCTGCGTTTTGTACCGCAGGATTTTCTTTGTTCAGCGATAATCTGGCAGGATTTCATAATGACTATTTTGTAAACTTGTCAATTATTGCAACTTCTTACGCAGGGAGTCTCGGGTTTTTTGTGATATATGATTTATCGATGTACACAAAAAATTTAAGAAAGAAAAACAACAGAGCAAATTTATCAACACATTCAAAACTTGCTTTAACAACATCAATATTATTAATTATTGCCGGTACCCTTTTTCTGATTTTATCAGAGGGATTAAATCCGAAAAACCACGAATATAATTTAGTGCTGACAGCTTTTTTTCAGGCAGGTACCTCATCTACATCGGTTGGTTTTAATACGGTGAATATCGGAATCCTAAGCAATGCCTCGCTTCTTGCAATGATATTTTTAATGTTTGTAGGTGCCTCCCCCAGCGGTACAGGAGGCGGTATTAAAACGACAGTGTTTGCATTATTAATGCTGGCTCTGTTCGCATTTATTTTTGATAAGAAGAATGTAAATGTTTTTAAGCGGACAATTAAACCTGTAAATTTATCAAGAGCATTCTCTATAATGTTTATGGGATTATCATGGATTTTTATTTCAGTACTTATCCTTACTTTGACAGAGAATCAAGAGTTTCTGCATATAGTATTTGAAACGGTTTCGGCACTTGGTAATAATGGAATTTCAGCTGGTTTTACTCCGGAATTATCTTTTACGGGAAAAATTATTTTATCGGTGACAATGTTAATTGGAAGGGTTGGACCTTTAATAATCGGTTATGCGATCGGAGGTAGTATAAAAAGTGAGTTTTATAAATACCCCGACGCAAACATATTGATTGTATAATATATTATAAAATAATAATGAAACAATTTGTAGTAATAGGAGTCGGAAGGTTCGGGTTTAATCTTGCTGTCGCTCTTTCGAAATTAAATAACCAGGTAATTGCAATAGACATTGATAAGAAAAAAATTGAGGATATAAAAGAATATGTGACAGAGGCTGTTATTGCAGACGCACTGGACTTAAGGACATTAAAAGAGTTTATAGACAAAGATGTTGATACGGTCGTGGTTGCAACTGCATCCGATGTCGGAACGAGTACTTTGCTTGTTCTTTATCTTAAAGATTTGGGTGTAAGAAGAATTATTGCTAAAGTTAGAAACGAAGACCATGCAAAAGTTCTAAATGCACTTAAAGTTAACGAGGTGATATACCCAGAACGTGATATTGCAGAAAGACTCGCTGAAAGCCTAACATTAAGTAATCTGATTGCTCATATACCGCTCGCTCCTGAATATGGTATTGTTGAGATTGTTGTTCCCGATAATTTTGTTGGTAAAAGTTTAAGAGAACTTGATCTGAGAAGAAAATACGGCTACTCAGTTATTGGAATAAAAGATGTTTTAAGGGATACGATTGATGTTAATCCATCACCAGATTCAAAGTTAATTCCCGACAGTATTTTGCTGATTTTATGTAAAACTACAGAATTCCTTGACGAAAATAATTTTCAGAACAAATAAAAGTATATTTTTTGATTTTCTTTTAAAATTGGAGTAAATTTATAGAGTTACCATTTGTGATTAAATTACTTACATTAAGCATGAGACGAATCTCATTTTTCGAATAAATAAAAAAATATTTATGAAGGAAATTACCGAGGATATTTTATACAAGAAATTTCACCATTTAAGGTATAAATGTCCTCCTGATATAACCGATCTGGTTTTTCTCGAAATTGAAAAAGATTACATCGGTAGGTACAATTATCTTGCTGAGTTAAAATCTCAGGAGTCAGTTAACAAGAGCGTAGAGAAATACATTAAATCTTACTGGAAGCTTAAAAAAATAGGTGTATGCAATACGCCGAAATGTAAACTATTAACTTCTTATACAAAACACTCAAACTGAAGTAAGTAACAGTTCGTTTTAATGTATGGTTATGGATGATGTGAAGTACATAAATTATTCGGACGCAATAATTGCATATAAAATATTGGGTTCGGGGAAACCATTGATTATGTGTACAGGGTATGCTTCAACTATGGATTTATGGAGCCCGGCATTAATTAATATTCTACAGGAATATTTCACTCTTATTCTTTTCGATTACAGAGGTATTGGTTATAGCAAAAATTTCTCCGGTTCATTCTCAATTAATACTTTAGCTGAAGATGTTCACAAGATATTGAATGAACTGAACATTGAGGAAACAAATTTTCTTGGTTGGTCAATGGGAGGATTTGTTGCTCAAATGTTTGCAATCAATCATTCCGAAAGAATACACAAACTTATTTTGTATGCTACAAATTGCGGAGGAATAAAAACTATTAATCCGGCAGATGATGTTAGTAATATTCTTTCAAATCCTTCTTCATCACCATCCGAATTAATTAGTACGTTATTTCCTGAAAGTTGGCTTTCAACACATAAGAAACCATGGGAATATTTACCCGATGTTCAAGAACCCTGCAATCCAGAAACTGTAAAATTGCAATATGAAGCAGTTCAGGATTGGTTAAAATCAGGGGGAGGATCAGAAGCACATTTGCACAAGTTAGAAATTCCTGTTATGATAATTTGCGGCAACGAAGACAAGGTTGTACCATGTAAAAATTCTTTTATACTTTCGGATTTAATAAATTCATCGATATTAACTGTTATTAAAGGCACTGGTCACGGATTGATGTATCAGCTTCCAGAATCCTTTGCAAAATATATTGTTAATTTTCTCTTAGAATAATAAGTTGATTATAATAGTAAACTAAAATCCCTCTGAGATCCGTATACCGGATTATTAACATTATAAATAGCAAAAGAAAACTGAATACTTTAGCGCTCGGATTGAAGTTGATGTACGTACTACAAAAGTATAAGAAATGCATTTAATAAGAATGAAATAATTTCATTTTATTAAATGTAACAAAACCCTGTTATTTATTTATATAAGTTTTATTATTATTTAATTGTTTTCTTAGTTGGAAGAAAATTATGGAATAAAATAGCTGCTAGAATTATTAATCCCCCCGTGACCGCTGTGGGTGCCGGCACCTCACCAACTCCAAAAAATACCCAAATAGGATTAAATATTGCTTCAAGCATCCCAATGACCATGGATTCTGTAGCTGAAACATATTTTATTCCAATGTTGAATATAAAATAACTTATTCCTATCTGAATAATACCCATATATAGTAAAATGTATATTTCTGTTGAAGACAAAGCAAATTCTCCATATACATACGGTAAGCAAATAAGTCCGACAAGAAGATTTCCATAAATAACGCTTATGATAGTATTGCCGTTTCCTTTTGTTTTTTTCCATTTTACAAAAAGTGAGAACAAAGCGAAACAAATTCCAGCAAGAATTGCAATAAGGTTTCCATAAATATTACCAATCTCAAGTTTGCCCATGAAGAAAAGAAACATTCCGCTTATACAAATAATAATAGTAACAAGATCCCTTCTTCTGAATTTTGTCTTAAGTAATAAAGGTTCAAGAAATAAAAGATAAATAGGGGCTGTGAACTGCAGAAAAATAGCATTTGCAGAAGTTGTAAGTTTATTAGCAAGTACAAAGAAAATCAATATTCCCGAATAAAAAACTGAGGCAAGTATAGTAAATTTATCGGTTTCGAATGTAACTTTCTTTTCCTTTATAAACAGTATAATGAAAATAGTAAGTGCTGCTATTATTGAACGGTAAAAGGAAATCTGATAAGCATTAAGTCCGGTTAGCACCTTTATGAAAAGCCCGCTTGAACTCCAAAGTAAAGCAGTTATTGATATATAGACAAGACCTTTTCTGTGCAGAGGTATTTTTTCATGGAAGTTCATAGACCTATAGAAAGGGGCTGAAAAATTTAACAATCAGCCCCAACAAAATTATTTTATTAATTTTTTTCTGACTTCCTCCAGCATAACTTTAGTCATCTTTGCGAGGTCATATTCATAATTGCATCCCCAGTCACTTTTAGCTACACTGTCATCAATACTTGCTGGCCATGATTCGGCAATTTTTTGTCTGAAATCCGGTTTATAAGTTATTTCAAATTCAGGAATATGCTTCTTTACTTCTGCAGCTATTTCAGCAGGATTGAAACTTATACCACCGAGATTATAACTTGAATGAATTGAAAGCTTATCAGAATCTGCTTCCATAAGTTTAATTGTTGAATCTATTGCATCGGGCATAAACATCATCGGAAGACTGGCATCCTCTTTCAGGAAGCATTCATATTTTTTATCTTTTACGGCATCATAAAATATTTCCACTGCATAATCAGTTGTCCCGCCACCCGCTTCAGTCTTAAAGCTTATCAGTCCGGGATAGCGTATACTTCTTACATCCAGACCGTATTTGTTAAAATAATACTCGCACCATCTTTCACCTGCAAGTTTTGAAATACCGTAAACAGTCGTTGGTTCCATTATTGTTAACTGAGGAGTATTAAACCTCGGTGTAGTAGGACCAAAGACTGCTATTGAACTTGGCCAGAATATTTTCTTCAGACCATTATCCTTGCCAAGATTTAAAATGTTCATAAGGCTTCTCATATTGATATCCCATGCTTGGAGAGGTAGTTTTTCAGCATTACCGGAAAGTACAGCCGCAAGATGATATACCTGAGTTATCTTGTTGCGAATAACAAAATGAATGAGATTTTTTTCATTCATAACGTCAAGAATCTGAAAAGGACCACTTTCGATAACATCTGCAGGTGCCTGTTTTATATCCGTAGCAAAAACATTTTCGCCGCCATAAACACCTCTTAAAGCTAAAGTAAGTTCAGAACCTATCTGTCCTGAACATCCTATTATCATTATCTTTTCCATACAATTATAATAAAATTAAAATAGATTTTTATCTGACTTTGGAATAAAACTTTTCGTGATACTCTTTTACCATTCTGCCGGTATTGAACACAGGTGTCAGAAATTTTATAGAGCCTCTCATCATGTTTACCCAGTTCACAGGAATATCCCGCTTATCCCTGTCATAGAACATCGGAATGATTTCATTCTCTAGTGTTTCGTATAAAGACTTGCTTTCGTAATCATTTATATCTTCATCTGACATTGTATCATAATTTTCGGGACTTTTAATTTCCCATCCTGTTTCTTTTGAAAAACCTTCAACCCACCAACCGTCTGTTATTGAAAGATTAATACCGCCGTTAGCAATAACTTTCATTCCACTGGTACCGGAAGCTTCAAGGGGTTTTCTCGGATTATTTAGCCAAACATCGCATCCGCTTACAAGACTCTTCGCGACATCCATGTCGTAATTATCAAGAAATATTATGTTATTCTTGTGTCCGTTATTATGAGCAAATTTAAGTATTTCGTGAATAAAGTTCTTACCGGGTTCATCCTTAGGATGAGCTTTTCCCGAAAATATAAACTGGACTTTTCTTTTCTTGTCATCCATTATCTTTTGAAGTCTATCAAGATCCCTTAAAACGAGTGTACCACGCTTGTAAGTAGCAAATCTTCTTGCAAATCCTATAGTCAAAGCAGAATCATCAAGCAACGAATAAGCATCAGCAATCTTTTCCTCACTTTCATGATGAATCTTTATATTATCTGCGGTTCTTTCTCTCACAAAGTTTATTAGTTTCTTTCTATTTTTATTTCTTAATGACCAGAGAGTCTCATCGGGTAATTCGGAAATTTTATTCCAGATGTTATCCACATTTATCCAGTCATTCCCAAAGTGCTTTTTATAAATTCTTTCTGAAACAGCGGAAAGATATGTTTTTGTATGAACACCATTGGTTATTGAATCAATCTGAGAACGCGTTTCCGGTAATGCCCACATCTTGCGTGATATTTCACCGTGAAGTTTACTTACACCGTTTATAAAATTTGAATTGTTGATTGCGAGGTAAGCCATATTAAAATTATCACCCATTGACTGACCGTAAAGATTATTGCCTTCTTCAAAGAGTCTGTTGAAGTCTATCTTTAGATCTTCAGAAGCATAGAAACCAAAGTATTTTTCAAACATCCATCTCGGAAATATATCAATACCTGCAGGAACCGGCGTATGGGTTGTAAATATGTTTGAATAGTAACATAGTTCTTTTGCTTCTTTAAAACCAATACCATGTTTTTTCATTGTATTCTTTATTCTTTCAAAAGTAAGGAATGCAGAATGACCTTCATTTATATGAAAAGCTTTAGCTTCAATTCCAAGTATTTCTAGTACTCTCATACCACCTATACCGAGAAGAATTTCCTGAAGGATTCGTTTTTCTGCTTCGCCGCCGTATAAAATATCCGTTACACGCTTATCATCAACATTGTTTTCATCGACAAAAGTATCAAGCATATAAAGTTTAATTCTACCAACATTGAATTGCCAAATTTGAGCGTATAGCTTCCTACCAGGAAGGTCTATAGTAATTTTCAAAGGTCTGTATTCTTCGTCCAGAACAAGACGCATTGGCATAGAATCAAAGTCATTAAGTTCATACAATTCGGACTGCCTATTATCATCAGTGATAATCTGCCTGAAATATCCGTACGAATATGCTAGGCCAACCGCAACGAGAGGAATACCAAGGTCAGAAGCAGACTTTAGATGGTCTCCTGAAAGTGTACCGAGTCCACCGGAATAAAACCTTAAACTTTTAGCAAGTCCATATTCAGCAGACAAATAACAAATTTCCGGTTTATCAGTTTTATAATATTTATTTTCAAAATAAGTTTCTTTTGAAGTTATATATTTTCTATACTCCCTGTAAAGATTGTGAATTCTGTATCTCAGGTTTCTTTTTTCAATGACATCAAACAGATAACCTTTGTCAATGGCATTAAGAAATTTTACTGGATTTTTGGAAGACCATTTCCAATAATCCTTGTTTATTTCTTCCATAATCTCGTGGAAATCATTGTTCCATGTCCAATAAAGATTGTTAGATAGTTCCTTTAACTGATTTAATATCTCCTGCATGTTTTTGTATACTATTTAATTCAATTTATATATTTACGATAACAAGTGGTAAAAATACATCTAAATTTGGTTTTATACTATTGAATTATTAATTTATTTGAGTTTTTAATAATTTGACTATATTATAAGAGAATTATTTTAACGTTAAAAGAAAACCCCGTTTTTGAATAAATAACGGGGTTTTCTTAAGAGTTAATTACATTATTTTATCATTTTACCGTTTTCAATTTCATAAGCAAGCCTTTTGGCTTTGTAAAGGTCTTTTACTGCTTCAAGAAGACCTCTTGAATCAACGGATACAGTTCTGTTTAATTCTGTAGTAAAAATATACCTGCCCGGAAGACTTTCAATGTTGCCGTCAAAAACAAGACCGACAACCTCAGCATTTTTATTAATCATGGCACTGCCCGAGTTACCTCCAATAATATCGTTTGTTGAGACAAGGTTAAAAGGAGTTTCAAGGTCAAATTCAGCAGGTCGGTTAACCCATCTTTCGGGAAGGTCCCAGGGAAATTTCTTGCCGTGTGAATAGTATCTATCGTACATACCATAAAAGGTAGTAAATGGAGGAGCAATCGTACCGTTATAATTAAAAGATTTAATAACTCCGTCGGCAATTCTTAACGTTAAAGTTGCGTCAGGTGGAATTGAAGTACCATACAATCCAAAGAGAGCTTGTCCAAGCAACTGTCCATTAATATCAATGCGCGCTTCAACTTCGTTTCTTTTTTCTTGCAATCCTTCGAGTGTTTTCTTAGATTCCATTATAAATTTTATTAGCGGGTCATTTGCGGTTTTCAGTTCGTCAATAGACATTTTAGCCAGCTTTGTTGCTCCGTCTTTATTTGTCAGCATTGAATTACTGAGTATGTACTCGACAACACCATTCCGATCATTATTGTTAAAAGCAGATTTAACAAATTCATTATTATTCTTAAGATTATCATAAATAGTATTCATGTCAAGCTCGAGAAGACCTTTGTTAAAATCCGTATCAAGATTATCGTAAACAATATTCAGTATAGAATCCGGGGTTTGCTTGCCTGCAAAAGCGTTTCTTGTAATCATCTTTGCCATTGCAACGTATCTGGACTGAAAGCGGTTTCCGATTTCATAACCTAAGAGATCATTGTATATTTTTGCATAATCAGTTGATCCTTGTTCAATTTCGTTCCAAATATTCCCAAATTTCGATTTCATTTCCATTGATGCATTAACTTTTTCTTTTTGTTTATCTTCAAAATCTTTCTTCCTCGCCATCATTTCATTATCTTTCAGAGCTTTATCAAGACCTTTGAATACTTTCTGTGAATTTAAGACACCGAAGTAAGTATCCTGATAGCGCAGCTTTTTATCCGGATTATTTTTTATAAATTTATCAAGATAATCAGCCACGAAATTCAGCTGATACAATCTTGAGGGAACTGTGTAATCCCGTGCGAATTCAAGCTGAGCAATAGTTTTAAGTCTTTCCGTGCTTCCCGGATTACCTATAACGAATACAGTTTCACCGTCTTCAGCACCGTTCTTGCTCCAGTTGAAAAAGTTTTTAGCTTTCAGAGGCTGTCCGTTTTCATACACTCTGAAGAATGCACAGTCGAGGTCATACCTCGGATAAGTAAAGTTATCAGGGTCACCACCGAAACTTGCAACGTAATTTTCAGGAGAGAATACAAGCCTAACATCATTGAATCTTTTGTAACAATAGAGCATATACATACCGCCGTTATAAAAAGTAATAACGTTACATTTTAATCCCGTTTCAGAGACATATTTTGCTTCAATCTCTTTAATCTTATCGGATTTCAATTTCGCTTTTTCTTCATTGGTAGTTCCAGCATCCATTGCAGAAATAATATCTTTCGTAACATCAATTGTTTTCTGCAGCTGGTCAACCCACAGTGTCGGCACAACTCTTTCATCAGCAAGAGTCTCTGCATAAAATCCGGTCTTGCTGAGATCTTCACCATCACGCATTACCGAGGTCACATATCCCCTTCCGCAGTGATGATTTGTCATAACAAGCCCGTCTTCTGAAATAAAGGAAGCAGAACAACCATTTCCGAACCTTATAGCAGAAAGTTTAACGTCTTCCAGCCATTCCTGTGTTGCTTTAAAACCGTATGTCTTTTCGAAATAATCTACCGGGGCATGCTCAAAAGTCCACATTTTTCCAAGGTCATAAATATCAGATTTTGTATTTTGAGCAAATCCTGAATTAAGTGTAAATAAGAAGGCTACTATAAAGCCTAAGCATAGAGTAAAGAGTTTATTTTTCATAGGATAAAAAAGTTAATTAATTGATTTAATATTACCTATTTTGAATGTACGTTTCAATGAAGATAAAGTTCTAACATTCTAAATCGTGCAGGCAAGTATGTTAATATTAAATTGAAGAAATTGGTACAGTGGAAAAGCACAGCATCTAATCAGACTAAATACTCTGATAAAGGACTTGACATTTATCTAACTTATGACAATCTTTAATCGGATTTAATAGTCTTTTTATAACTTTTATAAATATTTAAAATTATGACAAACAAAACAACAATCGGTCTTTCATTCATTGTTCTCCTGATGACGGTATTATCAATGTTCATGCAGGGATGCGGTGAAGACAACCAGGAAATTGGAGTTGGACCTATTAAGAAGGTAGAACTTTCAGCAACAATTGACAATGCATTAGTAGAACAGGGAAAAACAGTCTTCGAGGCAAAATGCGTATCATGTCACAAGTTTGACGAAAAACTTGTAGGACCGCCATTGAAGGGGATTACAAAGAAAAGAAAACCCGAATGGATAATGAACATGATTCTGAATCCTGAAAAGATGACAAAGGAGAACATAGAGGCACAGAAACTGATGGCACAATATCTGACACAAATGACATTTCAAAACGTGACTGAGCAAGAAGCAAGAGGAGTTCTTGAGTATTTCAGGTCAGTCGATTCAAAATAATCTAAATTAAACAGTTATGAAAAAAGCAAATGTCATCTTTTTACTTTTAACAGCTTCGCTAATAATAATAGGCGGATGCGGCAAAAGTAAAACATCAAAAGGTCCGTTGGTAGAATCTGACGCACCAAACAAAGTATATGTAGAACCCGGTAAATACGATGAGTTCTATGCATTTCTATCTGGTGGATTCAGCGGCCAGGTAGCTGTTTACGGCTTACCATCCGGGAGACTACTTAGGGTAGTACCTGTTTTTTCTCAGAATCCAGAAAACGGATGGGGATACAGCGAGGAAACAAAACCGATGCTAAATACATCGTACGGATTTATACCATGGGATGACTCGCATCACTCAGAGCTTTCGATGAAAGACGGTGTACCAGACGGGAAGTGGTTGTTTATAAACGGGAATAATACACCGAGAGTGGCAAGATTAAGTTTAAGTACATTCAGGACAGAAGAAATACTTGAAATACCAAACAGCGCTGGAAACCACTCATCACCGTTCACTACACCAAATTCTGAATACATAGTAGCAGGCGGGAGGTTTAGTATTCCTTTTCCAAACAGAGATGTACCAATAAACACATACAAAGAAAATTTCAAAGGGGCATTAAGTTTTATAAAAGTCGCACCTGATAACGGAGAAATGAGTATATCATTTCAGTTAATAACACCGGGTTTTGATTATGATTTGAGTCACGCCGGTAAGGGTCCTTCAGACGGCTGGTTCTTTTTCTCATGTTATAATTCAGAGCAGGCATACAGTCTATTAGAAGTCAATGCAAGCCAGAAGGATAAAGACTTCATCTTAGCAATTAACTGGAAAAAGATAGAAGAGATGGTGGCTCAGGGAAAAGGTACAGATATGGATGCAAACTACGCTCATAATGTATATGATGATAAGAAACATACAGCAACAACGGAGATGTTAAAGAAAGTGAGAATACTTAAACCAGAAGACGTTGCAGGCGCTATGTATTATATACCATGTCCCAAATCACCGCATGGTGCAGACGTAGACCCAACGGGTGAATACATCGTAGGCGGAGGAAAACTTGCAACAGTTATTCCGGTATTTTCATTTAAGAAAATGATATCAGCAATAGACAAGAAAGAATTTGAGAGCGATATCGAGGGAATTCCAGTTATCAAGTATGAATCAGCACTTGCCGGAGAAGTAACAAATCCGGGACTTGGTCCGTTACATACGGAGTTTGATGATAAAGGATTTGCATATACATCTATGTTTGTTTCATCAGAAATAGTAAAGTGGAATGTGGAGACGCGCGAGGTTGTTGACAGGATGCCGGTTTATTATTCTGTGGGCCATTTAATGATTCCCGGAGGAGACAGTAAAAAACCATACGGCAAATATTTAGTCGCAATGAATAAAATTACCAAGGACAGGTTTTTACAAACAGGACCGGAACTTAACCAATCGTCGCAATTAATTGATATATCCGGAGATAAGATGAAACTACTTCTTGATTTCCCGACAGTCGGGGAACCTCACTATGCACAGGCGATACCTGCTGAATTAGTAGTAAATAAATCAGTAAAGTTCTTTAAGATAGAAGAAAATCAACATCAGTATGTAACAAAATCTGAAAAGGATGCAAGAGTTGAGAAAAAAGGAAACGAGGTACATGTTTACATGACAGCAATACGTTCGCACTTATCACCAGATAATATAGAGGGAATAAAAGTCGGAGATGAAGTTTACTTCCATGTGACAAATCTTGAGCAAGACTGGGACTTACCACACGGGTTTACGATTTTAGGAAATGAAAACTCAGAATTATTAGTAATGCCGGGAGAGACCTGCACTATCAAATGGACTCCAAAGACACCGGGAATATATCCTTATTACTGCACAGACTTCTGCTCAGCGCTCCATCAGGAAATGCAAGGATACCTAAGAGTCTCGGACAAGAACTCGACTGTACCAATATCATTCAATTCAAATTACAAGAAAGAAGAAAAGAAATAATTTCGGATTCAGGCGGCTGCGGGATTTAAAACCGCAGCCCCTCAATTAGCAAAAAGTCATGAAAAAACTAACGCGAATAATACTTTCAATAATCGTACTTGGATTAATAGTGGTTTACTTTGTTCCTGTTTGGGACATAGCACTTGAAGCACCACAATATCCCGAAGGATTAGGATTTGAGATTTGGATATATAAAATGACGGGGGATTTAAATACGGTAAACGGATTAAATCATTACATCGGCATGAAGAAGATAGAGCCGGATTCTATAAAAGAACTGCAGTTCATGCCTTACTTACTGGGATTATTAATCTTATTGTTAGCAATTACTGTATACAAAGCAAAGAAAAGTTTATTAATTTTATGGGTAGCGTTAATGATAGTTTTCGGAATTGCGGGCGGCATTGATTTTTATGCATGGGAATATGATTACGGTCACAATCTTGATACAACGGCAGCAATCAGAATACCGGGCATGACATATCAACCGCCTTTAATAGGGACGAAAGAATTATTAAATTTCACTGCACATTCATATCCTTCATACGGAGGATTCATATTAATATTTGCAGGAATAATATCATTACTATTATTAATTTACGAACTTAAGTTTAACAAAAATGAAGAATAGAATATCAATCACAATATTGTTGTTTTTAATAACAGGATTGTTGTACGGTTGTTCGAGCGACCCCGAGCCGATAAATTACGGCTCGGATGTATGTGCACACTGCAACATGAAAATAATGGACAACAGATTCGGTGCGGAGCTATTAAACACTAAGTCAAAGGCATACAAATTTGACGCTGCAGAATGCATGGTTGATTATATAAAGAAGAACACACTTGATATCAAGGAAATGTATGTAACTGATTTTAACAATCCTGGTGTATTTATAACGGCAAGAAACTCGTATTTCCTTATAAGTCCAAAGAGAAGAAGTCCAATGGGTGAAGACCTGAGCGCATACAAAACAAAGACAGATGCAGAGACTGCAAAACAATCTGTCGGAGGAGAAATATACAGCTGGGATGAGCTAAAGACTCAAATAGGCAAATAGCATTTTGAATAGAATTATTAGTTTCGTTCTAATGCTGACTGCATTAAGCAGTTACAAAGTTTGGGGACTGAGTGATACGATTTCACAAACTCAGGATTTAAAAGCATATTTCTCTGAAATAACAGATTACGATACTGTATATATCAGCTATGGTGAATACAAAACAAGGGATGTATTTATTAATAAACACAGATTAACAATTATCGGGATTAATAACCCGATAATAGATGCAGAAAATGAATCAGGTATTTTCACTATAGAGGCAAATGATGTAACAGTAAAAGGAATAACTTTTCGGAACACAGGGATTAGTTTTGTGAATGATGTGTGTGCAATTAGAGTACAGAATTCAGAAGGGGCAAAGATACAAAACAACACGGTAGAGAACAGTTTTTTTGCGATATATCTTTCGAACACAAACAATTCATACGTTGACAACAATGTTATTAATGGCAACTCAGTTTCAGAGTCATTTTCGGGAAACGGAATACATCTCTGGAACTGCTATAACATATTGCTTACAAACAATTCAATAAAAAGACAACGCGATGGAATATATCTTGAGTTTGCGAAACAGAGTACAATAGTAAACAATACAAGCAGTGAGAATCTGAGGTACGGACTTCATTTCATGTTTTCAGAAGGCAACAAATATGTACTGAATAAGTTTTCATTGAACGGTGCTGGTGTGGCTGTGATGTACACAAAGAGAGTTGAGATGATATGGAATAATTTTTTCGACAACTGGGGACAGAACGCGTACGGGTTGCTTCTCAAAGATATCGATAACAGTGTAATTTATTTTAATAACTTTACAAAGAACACTGTGGGGATATACTCGGAGGGTTCTAACAAATTAACGGTACAAAACAACAGGTTTAAAAATAACGGATGGGCAATGAAGGTACTTGGGAATTGTTACGATGATGTATTCAGTTACAATTCTTTCAGAAACAATATATTTGACCTTGCGACTAATTCATCGAAGAACACAAATAAGTTTGAGAACAACTACTGGGATAAATACTCAGGATACGATTTGGAAAAGGACGGAATTGGAGATGTTGCATACAGACCAATGAACCTTTTTTCGCTGCTGATAGAAACGAGTCCTGATGCGATAATATTGCTGAACAGTTTTATGGTTAACATAATAGATTTTGCAGAGAAGATATCACCTGCTTTTACCCCTGTGACGTTAATTGATGAACGCCCATTAATGAAAGACTTCATAAATGCTGAGAGTTAACAGAATAGTAAAATCATACGGCAAGAAATTCAGGCTTGATGTTGAGAATCTAACGGTTGAAAGTCCAAACGTAATAACGCTTTTGGGACCGAACGGTTCAGGAAAGACAACATTTCTGAAGATACTGCTCGGGCTTGTTAATCCGCAAAAAGGAGAAATAGAATATAACGGGAAAAGTATAACCGATGATTTTACGTTCAAGAATGATTTAAGCTACATGCCGCAGACCGCAATATATCCAGAGAACCTCAAGGTTAAAGAAATAATAGAGATAACTAAAGCATTAAAGAATCATACTATAAATTATGATTATGATTTGTATGAGCAGTACAAAATTGACGAAATACTTGAGTCTAATTTCTCTTCATTATCACAAGGAACGAAGCAGAAGATAGCGGCGTCGATAGTATTTATGTTTAAAAGCCCGGTGATAATACTCGATGAACCGACTGCAGGATTAGATCCTTATGCAGCTGAGCTTTTTAAGGAAAAGATATTAAAGGAGAAAACAAACAAGCTGCTGCTTTTTACGACACACATAATCAGTGATGTAACAGAATTATCCGATAGATTAATATTTTTGCATGAGGGCAGGATTAAATATGATAAAATAATAAACGAAGAGTTTAATAACAGAGACAGCAAAATGATTATATCAGAAGTAGCTGACTATTTTAAGGGATGACTGGATGAGAAAGATCATGAAATACATAGTAAGGGATATAATAAGGAGTAAGTTTTTATTCTTTTACACGGGAACGATATTTCTTCTGACTATAGGTATCAGCTATCTTAACAGAGACGACACTAAGACGATAATAACGACGCTGAATTTAATAATATACCTTATACCATTAGTAAACATACTATACGTATCGCTTCATTACTACAATTCAAAAGAGTTTATTGAGACGCTATTGACGTATCCAGTCAGACGAAGACAAATATTTCTGGCGGAGTATTTTTCTCTGACGTTTGCACTTTGTATAAGTTTTATAATAGGCATTATATTACCGCTATTATTGACCGGCAACGTAACGTTAATTATGAATTTATTAATTTCAGGAATTTTACTGACTGCACTGTTCACGTCCATTTCGCTTTTATTTTCGATTATTTACGACGAAAGAATAAAAGGAATTGGGATGCTGATAGGGATATGGCTGTTTATGTCGATTATATTTGACGGAATAATTTTAATCATGTATTTTCTGATGAACGATTTCCCTCTTGATAAAATATCGGTGATACTGATGGCACTAAATCCTGTTGATTTAACGAGACTTTACATACTAATAAACCTTGATATTGCGTCACTGTTCGGATATTCGGGAGCAAATTTTATAAAATTCTTCGGACAAACATACGGAATAATCATATCTTTGCTTGTAACATTAATCTGGATTATAATACCCTCATTTATAGCATCACGGAAGTTCGATAAAAAGGACTTTTAGGACACCACTTTTAAGACATATCTCTAAAAATTGCAAAAGGTATTTCATTGATTGAATATTGATAAGCATTATACAGGGTCGAAGTAAGGGCAATACAGGCGAAATTAAAACGTTAGATTACTGTATTATTACCGTAGGATTATCGTAGTATTAGCGTAGGATTAGTGTTTGGTAAGACAACATTTTTCTTTTTTTGCAGTTATATAAAATGTCGACTATTATCTAAGAATATATCAAAAACCTCAAAATCGTTATAATTTTGAAGTTTTATATAAATAATATATTCAAATTAAATCCTATATTCAAGTTAAAATAAACGAAAGATATAATAATTAGTAATTTCTGACTATTTAGATATTATTATTGAAATAACATATATTTACCTAAAAGAGAAGATCAATCAAAGTTAAGATTGTTTTGTGATGTGGTTACAAGAAATGGTATTTAATAAATAAACACAAGATATTAATTTTGCACATCTGCTTATCATTCATATAGCTAAAAAGAGTATTACGAGCGGAAAATTTATTTAGATAATTAATAAAAAGGATAAATTATGGGATGCAACATTTCAAAAGCAATAAATTTAAAAAATTCCCCTGTGGCAGTAATATTAACTGATGTAAAACCCGAAACGGGAATGCAATTTAAAGAGGGAACCTGGGGATGTATAGCGTCGATGATGGCTGTGACAGCATCAAAGGGCAAGACAGTATATTTTGACAGGAAGACTTACGGATGCAGGGGAGGAGGTACGAGCATTGGTTTTGGAGATTGTTACAAAGATTTCCCAATAGATTACTTTCTATCAACGGGAATAAAAAATCACAAAACAAATGTACAAACAAGGATATCAATTGAAGAAGGCGAAGCGTACATAAAAACACCCGAGCTTGCAAAGAAATTTATTGAATCGCTACCGATGCGAGATATAGCAGAGGAATACGTTGTTTTAAAACCTTTAAAAGAAGTAAGTGATACCGAGAAGGCAGAGATGGTAATATTTCTGGTTAATCCAGATATGCTATCTGCACTTGTAGTACTTGCGAACTACGGAAGAGACAACTGCGAAAACGTTAGAGCACCATTTGGAGCCGGTTGTCAGTCAATACTTCACGGTTATGCAGAAAACGAAAAGGAAAAACCGAAAGCAATAATAGGATGTTTTGATGTATCAGCAAGAAAATACATTGACAAGAATCTTTTATCATTCACTATTCCATACAAGTTGTATTTAGAAATGAATGCTAACGTAAAGGGAAGTTTTCTGGAACGTGAGCCGTGGAAGGAGCTCATCTTAAGGAACGAGTAAAGAATCTTAATTAATGCAAGTCTTTTGTGAAGACACAACAATGAAAAGAGCAGGTTAAATAAACAGTAGTAACTGAACCGATATTCCGAGGGTAAGATAATCTATGACGATATGAGGTTTATCGTATTCTTCGAGGGCAGGAAAGAATTTATAGAAGAAATGCAGATTAATGCGTATACTTTTCCATTACTAAGTACATAATATAAATTAAGAACGGCATAGTGCTGATTTTCCTTTGAACTTTTCTTGATGTACAGGTTTACACTTATTTAAGAAATTGGATTATTAATTAATGAATGAAATAGTATTTTGTATAATTCGGTTAATAGAAATATAAAATGGAATTTTTAATAAATAAAATTAATATAAGAAAATGAAAAAACTACTATTGCTTTTTATAGCAATGTTTCTAAGTACGATTACATCGGCGCAAGACTACATAGGGATGACGGGTGCGGAAATATGTTCACACAACAAATCGAAAAGTGAACACATAAATCCTCTTGAACTGTCCCCAAACACACCAAAACATTCATACGACGTACTAAACTACAAGTTGAACTTAGATATATACAGTTGTTTCAAGAACTCCGTAAGAAGTTACACGGGAACAGAGCAGCTGACATTCAGGGTCGATTCAACACTAAATTCGATACAGCTTAATGCATATTACACTTCGCTGGTAATAGATTCTGTCAGACTTTTAAGCGGTTCAAGTTTAGTGTTTACGCACAGTTCATCGACTAATATGTTAACAATAAATCTTGACAGGACTTATAATCCGGGAGAGATAGTTGATTTAATCATAAAGTATCGTCACAATAATGTAAGCGATGGAGCATTCAACGTCAGTTCGGGGTTTGTTTATACGAACACAGAGCCTGAGGGTTCAAGAAGGTGGTTCCCCTGCTGGGACAGACCTGCCGATAAAGCAACGTTTGACATAACGGTTAAAGTACCATCTAACGTACTAATAGGCTCTAACGGAAGGTTAGCGGATTCGACAGTAAGCGGAGATTCAATATGGTTTCGCTGGGTAAGCCGCGACCCACTGCCCACATATCTTGCTGTTTTGACGGGCAAGACAGGATACCAGCTTGATATAATCTGGTGGCATAAGATATCAAATCCAAATGACAGCATCCCGCTGCGACTGTATTACAGCGCGGGAGAAAACATAACACCGACAAAAAATGCATTACCAAATATGACGACAATCTTTTCGCAATTGTTTGGGGAGCATCCATTTGAGAAGAACGGATTTGCCTCTGTTTCAAGTTACGGCGGAGGGATGGAGCATCAGACGTTAACGACAATATCACCGTCTTGGAATTCAGTAACAAGTTTAATTTCACATGAATACGCTCATCAATGGTTTGGAGACATGATAACATGTGCTACATGGGCAGACTTATGGCTGAACGAAGGATTTGCAACATATTTAGAAGCGATATATAAAGAGCAGATAACAGGATACAGTGCATACAAAGCAAACATAAACAGCAATGCGAGTTCGTATATGTCGGGAAATCCCGGGTGGCCGATTTATAATCCTTCATGGGCAATCACAACACCGCCTTCAAATCAATTATTCAACGGACCGATTACATATTACAAAGGGTCATGTGTTTTGCACATGCTGAGATACACAATTGGCGATTCATTATTCTTCGCGGCATTGAAGGCTTATGCGACAGATACGGTTAATTTCAAAATGAAGAATGCAACAACGGATGATTTCACGGCAAAAATAAGTTCGGTTGCAGGGCAGGATCTGACATGGTTTATTGACCAGTGGGTAAAGGAGCCAAACCATCCGACATATCAGAATACATACAACATTGCAAATCTCGGTGGAGGAAACTACCGTGTGAATTTCACTGCAAGGCAAACTCAGAGCAATACAGTTTTTCATAAAATGCCGATTGAAATAAAGGTGTCATTTTCATCCGGAGGGGATACGCTAATACGTGTAATGAATGATGTAAACAATCAGACCTACTCGTTTGATTTCAACAGACAACCTTCAACAGCGGCATTTGACCCTGACAACAACATAGTGCTAAAGACTGCTACGCTTGTAGTCGGTATAGAAAATAATTTAAACACAATACCGGATAAGTATGCTGTACATCAAAACTATCCGAATCCATTTAATCCGACAACGAGCATAAAGTTCGATTTACCGAAGAATACTTTTGTTTCGCTGAAGGTATACGATATGCTTGGAAAAGAAATTGCGTTACTGATTAACGAAGAAAGGAACGCGGGTTCGTACAACGTTGACTGGGATGCGTCAGTTTATCCCAGCGGGGTATACTTCTACAAATTTAACACCACGGATTTTTCAGAAACAAAGAGAATGGTTTTGGTACGATAGAAGTTGAAGGAAAATACTATAGAACACAGACTTTCACGGATTGAGCGGATAGTCACGGATAAAGAGTTTTCCCTGCTATGGAAAATAAAATTTTATTGATAAGAGATTAGTACACCTGGTTTCAGCAGTCGGGCTGAATGAACAGTGTAAAGGAAGAACGAAAATAAATAAAGAAGGGGGCGAGAGTCCCCTTCTTTTTCTAAAGAGAAGATTTTCGTAGTGTTAAGAAAATTTATTTGATAAATTCATACTGTTCTTTTCTTTATGAACCAATCTATAAGCCACATAAATATCAGGTATGCGGGCATGATAGCAGGGTACAATAGTAATACAAGAAAATTGTAGCCATGGTATCTACTTGCGTGGGTGCCGATAACATCGTCAATAAGCCCGAATGCATAAACGAAGAAAATCAGAGTGATTGCAGGAACGACAAGACTTCCAAGAAGCATTACCCATGAGAATTTCTTAGAGAGATTATTTACACGATATTTCCATACTACAAGCAGATGCAGAATGAAAAGAATAAAACCGACTATTACCGATATACCGAATGGTTCAAGAGCAAGAAGAAAATTTGCTAATGAGCTTACTTTCGGGGTAAAAGTGATTTCAAAAACATCGGCTGGCAGTTTATCGAACTTCCAAACGGCAGCAGAATCAAGACGACCGCTTGAGGGCTGACCGAGGTTTGTTTTTATATCTTCGCCGAAACCGTTTGCATTAACGGATATTTCAAGTGTACCGAATGATTTCCAGTGTTTTGCAGGAGAGAGAGAATACCTGTAACCGTACTCCTTTATCCAGTAGGAGCGGTTTTCCCAGATGGCTGCTGTATATTCGACACGGATGGTATGTTCGCCTTCGGACAAATCAACTTCAAAATACTTTAAGTCACTTAGTTTATAGAGGGTGCTTGAATTTTCATTCCATCGGATTGCAACTTCAGGATTGTTATAATTATTGCTGTAAAAGGATTTTGAAAAACCGTCGAAGGTGCCCGCAGTGTAACTATCCGGAATCTTCTGAACGGTGACTTCCCTGCCGTCAACCCACACTTTGAAATCGCCTTTATAGTCAACGGCATAGAACAGAAGCGGAATCTGAATTCCATTTACACCTGATTTAACTGTGTATTCGACAATATAATAAGCGTTGGTATTTTCCTTGTTAAGCGATACAGAAATTTTTTCTTTAAGAATATCAATATCACTGCTTGTGAAAGCAGATGCAACCTTTGTCCCCTCGCGATAAGGGGATGCCATATTGGCAAAACTCACACTGCTAAATGCAATTAATATTACTAATATGAATATTTTCATTTTAATCGTAAATGTTTGCTTTAAGATGTGTATAAATAATGAGAATGTAAATAAAAATAGTTAGTGAATTTATCTTTTTGGCAACTGCAATAAGTAAAAATAAATAATTGAAGTGTGTCTTTGTTATAAATAAAATTATTATTACTTCTATGAATATTCTATTCTTAAAATTATGAACGAAAATAGAAAAGAAGAAACCAGTCCTGAAGACACTGAACTACCCCAATATTTATAAGACAGCATAAAGAAAGAAAAAGAAAGTGTCAGGATGATTACGGCAATTGAGAAGCAATTGCGTTCAGACCCGAAGTACAGGGAGTATTTCACGGAGTACTCGGACAGCAGTTGGGATGGTTTTGTTCGTCATTACGCATTTACAAAAGCAAATGCATATCACTGCAGAGACATGTACATAAAGAGACACGAAGAAGAACAACTGAAATTTTATAATGCAGAAGAAGAAGCTCTCTGGGAAATTCAGCAGAAGAAACTTTTCAACTATCAGTGTTTATGGCGCGCCGAAAGAGTAGTAACCGAGCACGTGGAAACCGAAATGGATTTTAATTACTGGAGCCGAAACATTAAGAACTGCGCTTTCATAAAGCCCATCAGCGACGAAGAATTTAATATGTACAAGGATTATTACGAAACGAAAGAGGTTGATGATTTCGACGAAACATTTAAATACATAGACTGGCAGGACTACCATACGTACAAAGAAGAGGCGAAGGGTGATGAGGAAACTATTTCTTATCCCGAATGGTACGAATACTACGATATGAGGGAGGGCACGAATGCACTAATGCTTCTGCCCGATATTCGCGGTGAGAAGGAGGGGTTTTATTTAGATTTACTTCATGAACACAAGCGTGCAAAGAAACCACAATAACCTGAAATAAAATTTGACAGAAGGGAATTTCTGAATTATCAGAATTATGAAATAATCCGCGGATTTATAGAAAAATTTGAGGATTCAAAAACTCTGAAGTATATGGATGCATACAACAGCGAAGCAGTTTTTGAAGACGGAATAGAATTTGAATTATTTATACAGAAACTTTGCAGGATAAAAGAAGTAATGCCCATAGAGGCGCATTACGACTGGAAGAATGCAATCACGAGAGCATACAACAATTTCGTTAAGGGAAAAGTACTGGAGCAGCTCGATACTGTTTACAGAAAATATAAGAGCAGAATCAGCATGGGCATTGGCTTTCCCGAGGTAGAAAAGGACCTTGACCACGATACCAGAAAAAACATATTATTAGAAGCAAGAGTTCTAAACGGTGAACCGCGTGACTTGAATTTTTAGGGGGGGGGGGGGGATCAAGAAAGTACATATTAACAATAATATGTACCTGTTAAATCTTTTTCTATACATTCACTGCCAACTATGTAAAGAAAATAGCATTTTCTATACATAGCTTTGTGTTTATGATTAAATTTCTTGATTTTTAAATATATTAAAAGTAAAATAGACAACCTCTTTATTGTAAAGAAAATTATGACCATTAAATCGAAAATTATTAGACTGTCAATGAAAACATGTCCACAAAAAGGCAAAGTGTTGACACGATGGATTTAAAAGTATCTTGTATATGCATCTACAAAAAGTTAATTTTATCTTGAAAGAAAAAAGTAATTATTACAAATTATAATATCACATTTTAATGATTTGTAAAATTAGCAAAATATGTTTTGAAGAAATAAAGACTAAACATAGTCAGACCAATTCGATAAGTTTAGAAAATAGAGATTTAGTTTCAAGCTTATACACAATTTACCACCAATATTGGAATGAAACCCAAACCATGAAAATGAAATTTCATATACTGTTTAGTAAGGAAAACCAATTTTTATAAATGAGATACATGATAAATAATGGCTGCTATAGCATCATATAAAAGTAATCAATTACGAGACTATTCTTCTTTATTTTCAAGAAGGGAAGCTTTATCATGGTTTAAAAAAGACTTTTCGTCAATCAATTATAAAATTGATAGATACGATGAAGATTGGCGTGAATTGGAAAAAGTAACATACCTAGACTATTTAAAATATGTTTATTCTGTTTTGGAATCTCATTATCAAAATGAATATGTTTTTAAAAATGCATTTCTGAATGACTGGTTAATAAAAGAAATTGGAGAGGAACATTCAAAAGTTTTCAGCGAGTTTAGAGTTGGAAGTTCTATTGCAGATTTAGTCATGTTCAATGGAAACTCTAAATTATTTGAAATTAAAACAGAATATGATTCTGATAGTCGTCTAAGCCTCCAAATTCAAAATTATAGAAAAGCCTTTAATCAGATATATTTAATTGTCCCTGAATCAAAATTAGATAATTATAGAAATTTTGATGATAATATTGGATTAATATCATTTAATTCTAATAATAAATCAAGGTTTTGTTTCCATCGGGAAGCTGAAGTTAATAAAGAAATTGATGCTACTACTATAATGGACATATTACATTCTGAGGAATATAAAAATATTGTGAAATTACATTATGGTAGTATACCTAATGTTACAAGTTTTAATCAATTTATTATTTGTGGTGAACTGATTAAAAACATTCCAAATGAAAAACTTAACAGACTTTTTATTGAGCAAATGAAGCATAGAGGCATTAAAAATATACTTTCAAAAAGACATCACAGAGAATTTAATCAATTGAGTTTAGCACTTAAATTAAATAACTCAGAAATGAAAGAAATGATTCAAAACCTTAAAACCCCATTAAAATTATAAAAATATGTACTATCCATTACTGAGAGCTAGACAATTTTAATTAATAGCATTACGAGAATTGGCTATTGAAGGAGTGACACAAGAATTAATTATTCCAATTTTGGAGCCGGTTAAAAAATCACAAAACAATCTAATTCTTGCACATAGGGTTTTTGAAGAATATGGTCAGAATGCCTATTTGATAGTTAAT
>CAZVCC010000028.1:0-39015 GCA_964626015.1 uncultured Ignavibacteriaceae bacterium | reverse complement strand
TAAAAGTAAGAAAGAAACTCAGAATAACTTAAAAATTTTTGCAAGGTGTTCCCCCAAAAAATAAAAAGAGAATCTCATTATACTTTTGAGACAAACTCCGCGGTGGACGGTTAAATTCTTTGTTAATGTTTGTCTTTATTTTGTTTGTCGAAGATTCGTCGCGGAGAATAGCCATTGGCTACGCCGTGCTACTATCCGTAAAAATGTTGTAATAAAAACAAACTTTTATAAAATAAAAATAATGTGCTTTTCTGTGTTTGTTAATTCAATATAAACTTTTTTAGGTTCTCTTTGCGACCTTTGCTTACTTTGCGTGCTTTGCGTTAAAAATCTTTTGTAATCTATTTGCTTTCTCTTTGCTCTCCGTGTGCGGGTCTAAGATTCGCTGCGGCGAATGGTAAAATATATTTTATGGTCTTTTTTGTTTGTAGCCATAGGCTACGCCGTGCTCTCTGTGAACCGATTCTAAATCATTTCTTCACTTTCTCTTCTTAAATTTACACTTGCTTATTATCTTAATATACCATATATTAATAAGCCATAAATAATACAGCATGGAAAATCAGATATTCGAACCTATAGAAGTTATAGCATTCTTTCACGACCTGAAAATCGACATCATCAGGTTTAAATGGAAGAACGACGTCTATAATATATCAAGAGTAAATTCACGTTGGAAAATTCCCAAAGCTGATACCTATGAATATCACTTCAGCGTTCTCTGCGACCGGCAGAAGGTTATTTGCGAAATCTCTTACGATACAAGCAGCTTCAAATGGCAGCTCGTCCAGTATGAGTATTACCTCTAAAGTTAAGAGGATATTTTAATAATTCTACGGCTCAGGTAAAATTATTTTACTAAAGTCATCTTTATCGTCTTACCATACCCCTCCGTTACCATCCTGCAGAAATAAACTCCGCTCGGAAATCCCGTCCCGTCCCATACTGCCTCATACGTACCCGCTTGCATTCTCCCACTCACAAGCGTCTGCACCTCCCTGCCATTTATATCGTACACTTTAATTGATAAATTACTAACAACTGCGCGTTCTGTGCGTCCGCCGTGGAGGAACAACTGAAAACTAATAACTGTTCTCGGATTGAACGGGTTCGGAAAGTTCTGATATAATTGATAGTCGGATAAGACAGGCCTAATATTGTTGTTAATGCCAGTAAAGAATGTTGTATCATTACCGCCAATTTTTGTATGAAGAAGAATATTACCAATATTAATCCACCCGTGTTTTGAATCAACAAATTGAATAATATAAAACCAATAAATCGGAAGGGTTGGGTTAGGACATTGATATCCCCAGTTCAGACCTCCGTTTGTTGTTTTCAAAACATATCCACCATATTTATATGCGCCGACCATCCAAACTGTGTCTTTATTTAATACAGAGAATTTTGCAGGACTATAAAATCCATTGATAATATTAGGAGTTTGCTGTAAAAACCAATTTATACCGCCGTTAGTAGTTTTCCTTATTTCGTTATTTACTTTCCAACCCGTATTATTATCAAAGAAAACTATATCTTTAAATTTTTCTCCTGAAATTTCGTCCCAGTTAAAACCACCGTTTGTTGTTCTTTTCATATAATTTGAGAGACCTTCATTCTGAGTGAATCCAAGATCTTTATTAACCATATATATTTTTTGAGGGTTACCGCTTCCACCTATAGACCAGATAGTCTGCCAGTTATAGCCGCCGTTGGTTGAACGATAAACACCGCCGCTAAAGGCACTATAACTAACACCAAACACGGTATCAGTATTTAATACATGCATGTCAGTTAAAGCCCAGGGTGGTTCCGAGATATTAATCCAGTTTTCACCTGCATTTGTAGTTTTAAAAAATTCATGGTAATTTGTGCAAGCATAGCCCGTGTTTTTATTTGCGAACTGTATTCTGTATAAACTCACACTGGTAGAAGGTGCTATATATGTATGAACAAAGTCCCAATTATCACCTCCGTTAGTTGTTTTTAATATGAACGACCGTAGAGATGGGTCTGTTGTTGTCACCGCAAACCCCGTTAGACTATCAAGAAAAGTAATATCCTTAATCGTGCTTCCATTCAAATTCGGAAACCACTGCTGATACCAGCCCGAGGTATTTCTGTCCTGAAATCCGGCGGACGAAAAGAAAAGAATAAATACAAGCAATATTAATCCATCAAGGATGCGGAAAAGAGTATTTTTTATTTTCATAATTTATAAAATAAATTAATCAATATTCTTATATAAATAAAATATAAAATAGCCTGATTAATTAAAACCTAAATATAAGACTTATTAAGATAGATTGTGTTTCAATTTCTGTGATTCTCTAAGAAAACAAAAAAGCTGTTCCAACTACCTTGAAACAGCTTTAATTTATTAAATTTTCCTGTATTTATTTGCTCAATACCATCTTTATCGTCTTACCATACCCCTCCGTTACCATCCTGCAGAAATAAACTCCGCTCGGAAATCCCGTCCCGTCCCATACTGCCTCATACGTACCCGCTTGCATTCTCCCACTCACAAGCGTCTGCACCTCCCTGCCATTTATATCGTACACTTTAATTGATATAGTACTAACAACTGCGCGTTCTGTGCGTCCGCCGTGGAGGAACAACGAAAAACGAACAACGGTTCTCGGATTGAACGGGTTCGGAAAGTTCTGATGGAGTTCATATTCTTCAGGTACTTCATTACTTATTTGATTAATTCTTACATAAACTGTTGAATCTCCACCTTTAGATGAATAAACCAGTCGATTATTAAATTTATCAACAATCCAAATAAAATTCTTATAATTATTTATCACATTTAATTGTAATATTTGATAATTTGTATCAGGAATTTGATACCCCCAATTTATTCCTCCATTAGTACTCTTATAGATAATATTTCTGTAAATACCATTAGAATAATAATATACTGCACCTCCTGTGCAATATATAGTATCCTCATTCATAACAATAAAACTTGATATCGCTTTAAGAGTATATGTATTTCCTGTTATTGAAGGTAAAGAATCTTTACTCCAGTTTAAACCTCCGTTTGAAGTTTTGAAAAAGCCTGAAGCAGATCTAAATCCTTTTAGGCTATCTACAAAATATATATTTACAAAATCAGCAGAATTAATCTGAAACCAATTTTCACCACTGTTTGTTGTTTTATAACAGAATGAAACACCTCCATGATACGCAAACCCTATCCTGCTGTTATAGAAATAAATCTTATCCGGATACGAATTCGCAGGTATCCCGCTGTCTCGTTTCTCCCAGTTTATTCCTCCGTTGGTCGTGCGGAAGAGACCGCCTGCAAATGGGTCTGAATCACCATACCAGATAGTATCTTCACTAAAAACAAACATATCTCTTACTATAGTGCTAAATACTTTATTTAAAATAAACCAGTTCTCTCCTGCATCTGTTGTTTTTAGTAATTTATTTCCACCTGCAAATCCTGTGTTAGGATTTAAGAAAATTATCCTTGGTAACCTACCCGGGGATGTATATTTTATACTCCAGTTAAATCCTCCATTAGTAGTCTCTAATATATGTGCAGAATCAGTATAACTTTCCGGCGAAGCCACTGCATAACCCGTAAGAGAATCAGTAAAATATAAATCCCTTATAAGTCGGTTTCCCATATTCGGCATTACCTGCAATTGCCAGCCGCCGCTTTGCGGGGAAAAAGAAGACTGATTATTCCCGTTTTGAATAAAGTTCTGATTTCCATCAACCGGCAAATCATTTGACGTATTCGATGAAACTGAATGGAAATAAAACATCACCGATAATATCACTATTGATGCTGAACCCGATAGGTATATTGTCTTTTTCATTTATTGATAATAATGGTTCATTTATTTAAGGTACACCATTCTTCTTGTTTGTGTAAATCTTGTTTTGTTTGAATACATATCGCGTGAATCTATTGTGTAAAAATAAACGCCGCTTGCGAGGTTCAGCTTGCCGAAGCCGTTTATCGTGAATTTATGAGTACCTGCTCTCAGGGGCATTTCATAAAGCACACGGAACACTGTTTTGCCCGTCAGGTCGGTTATTTTCAGCGAAACATAGGAATCCTTTGGTACAGACAGTTCAATCGCTGTGGATGAATTGAACGGGTTGGGGTAGTTCTGCATCAGTTCGTACCCGGCTGCATTTTCCCCGTTATTTGGAATATACGTCGGCATTATAATCGGTCCTCCGCCGTTGTTTGTGCGGATTCCGCTGCTCCAGCCCGTGTCTTTGTTAATGAAATAAATACCGCTATACCTGTTCCTGTTTATACTTGTATCAGGTTGTTGAAATCCCCAATTTAAACCTCCGTTTGTTGATACCCATATAATGCCTCTAAACTTACCCCCGCCAAAATATCTAACGCCATCATCGCCTATAAGAGTATCTTTATTCAAAACCTGAAATAAACTAATTGTATTTCCAATTATTCCAGATGATGTTGGCAAATAATAAGTGTTCCAATTAAGACCGCCATTAGTTGATTTCTTCACCATTCCACCTTTAGCCGCCCACCCTGTATATTCATCAATAAAAAACAACTTAGAGTTATTTCCAACATTTTCAATCTGAAACCAATTTACTCCACTGTTTGTAGTTTTATAGGTTGCAACATCTTCAAATTGCGACCAGCCGATGTACTCTCCGTTAACTTTTTGTTTAAGAAAGTACACTTTTCCGAATCCAGTGTTGGTTGATTGCACCGTCCATGTTATACCCGCATTTGTTGTCCGCCAGAGAAATGGCAATCCGCCTGCTGTGCCGCCTACCCAGCCGGTATCGCGGTTTACAAATGAAATTCCGTTTATTGTCCATGAATTGGCGACAGGAAGACTATCCCACATTATACCTCTATTGTATGATCGTAGTAATAATCCGTATGCATTAATAGTTGTTGAACTTGCATATATTGTAACGCTATCAATAACGCAAAATTCAAACGCAGGTCTTCCCCCCGAATAAGCAATATCCCAATTATATCCACCATTAGTAGTTCTAATAATATATTTGGGATTAATTGTTGAGATCAATCCCGTATTCGCATCAAAGAATTTCAAGTCCTGCACCTGCCCGTTCACCGGCAAAGGCTGCGAAAACCACCCTGACTGGGAATAGGAGGAGGAGGCAATAAGTAGTAATATTAAAACGGAAATAATATTTATGCTTTGTTTATGCTTATTCATAATTGATTGATACTATTTTATGTAGAGCATTTTTCTTGTTTGTGTAAATCTTGATTTATTTGAATACATATCGCGTGAATCTATTGTGTAAAAATAAACGCCGCTTGCGAGGTTCAGCTTGCCGAAGCCGTTTATCGTGAATTTATGAGTACCTGCTCTCAGGGGCATTTCATAAAGCACACGGAACACTGTTTTGCCCGTCAGGTCGGTTATTTTCAGCGAAACATAGGAATCCTTTGGTACAGACAGTTCAATCGCTGTGGATGAATTGAACGGATTAGGGTAGTTCTGCATCAGTTCATACCCTGCTGCATTTTCCCCGTTATTTGGAATATACGTCGGCATTATAATCGGTCCTCCGCCGTTGTTTGTGCGTATTACCATATTATAACCCACGCTCCATCCAGTTTCTTTATTTATGAAATCTATTCCATTATATAGACCGTTGTGCAAACTAGTATCGGGTTGTTGGAACCCCCAATTTACACCGCCATTCGTGGATACCCAAATAATTCCGCGCTGAGTATTATCTGGAAATAATCTTGAGCCATTATCACCATAGATTGTATCTTTATTTATTATTTTAATGGCTCCTATATTTCTGTAAAATATATAATTTCCTGTTGGGGTGGAATAAGATGCCCAATTCAATCCACCATTAGTAGTTATTTTAAAAATACTTGCTGCGGACACATAACCTGTATTTTCATCAGAAAAAAACAAGTCTGATATACCAAATGACTGTTGTATTTGTATCCAATTAATACCTGAATTTGTAGTTTTCCACATCGAATTGTAATTCATAGACCAGCCGATATACTCCCCGTTAACTTTTTGTTTAAGAAAGAAAACTTTTCCGAATCCTGTATCGTCTGATTGCACAGTCCATGTTACACCCGCATTTGTTGTCCGCCAGAGAAAAGGCAACCCGCCCGCAGTGCCGCCTACCCAGCCTGTGTCTTTGTTCACGAAGGATATTCCGTTTACAGTCCAGGAATTTGCAACACGCAGACTGTCCCAAATTTCACCTCTATTTGTTGATTTAAGAAGAATTCCGTTAGATTCGATTGTAACTCCGGAGCCTATAGCATATACTATATTGCTATCTATCAACTCAAATTGCCATGCAACTTGTATATTTAATACTGAATCCCAATTATACCCTCCATTTGTCGTTCTCAACAAAACAGTTGGCTGCCACATCGCAATCAACCCCGTATTCGCATCAAAAAATTTCAGGTCCTGTACCTGCCCGTTCACGGGCAGCGGCTGCGAGAACCACCCGGACTGTGAATGTACATTCGCGGATGTAATAAATAGCATTATTACAACTATTGTAGCAGGTACATTAATTTTAGAAATAAGTTTCGACGGTATGTCCATTATTCGGAAAAGAGTATTTTTTATTTTCATAATTTATAAAATAAATTAATCAATATTCTTATATAAATAAAATATAAAATAGCCTGATTAATTAAAACCTAAATATAAGACTTATTAAGATAGATTGTGTTTCAATTTCTGTGATTCTCTAAGAAAACAAAAAAGCTGTTCCAACTACCTTGAAACAGCTTTAATTTATTAAATTTTCCTGTATTTATTTGCTCAATACCATCTTTATCGTCTTACCATACCCCTCCGTTACCATCCTGCAGAAATAAACTCCGCTCGGAAATCCCGTCCCGTCCCATACTGCCTCATACGTACCCGCTTGCATTCTCCCACTCACAAGCGTCTGCACCTCCCTGCCATTTATATCGTACACTTTAATTGATATAGTACTAACAACTAACAACTGAAAACTAACAACTGTTCTCGGATTAAATGGATTTGGATAATTCTGAGATAATGAAAATTCTCTTGGTACTTTACCCGCTGCATTTTCCATGAATACAAGCGTATTCCCGTTCATATCCGCTCTCTGGCAAAATACATCGTAATTGCTTATACCATTCCGCGTGTCTTCAAAACAAGTTACAAACCCGTTGTTTACTGCTGCCATTTGCGGCTTGTACTGATTTCCCGCAGCAATGCTAATCGGTGCGTCATCCGCTCCCCATTTTAAAACTCCCGCCGAATCAACTCGCTGTCCGTATATGTCGTAAGTCGAAGTCCCCGCCCTTCTGTCATCCCATGTTATTATTGCTCCGTAATTCCCGTCAGAAATTATTGCAGGATTTATCTGCGAAAGTACCGCATCGCATACGTTCACTCCGTTTGCCGTCCATTTTGTATTTACCGATGAATCAATTCTCTGTGCATATATGTCTATATTAAATGGAAATGCTGGTCCGTTTCTGTAATCGTACCAGGTTATTATCGCCCCTCCTTTCATATCAGGAGCTAACTCCGACCTGTATTGCTCAAAATTATCCACTACTAACGCTGCAGCCGTATCAACTCTTGGAAATGTTCCGTTCCATCTTACCCTTGCCGCATATATATCATTTGAAATAGAATCTCTTCTGTCCGTCCAGGCAACAAAAGCCCCGCCGTTGTTATCAGGCATAACGTTCTGATACTGCTGAGTAAACCGCCTTACGCATAAAGGCAGCCCGTTCACCTGCCAGAGCGCATTACCCGATGAATTTACCTTCTGCATATAGAGGTCTGTCTCATTCGTAATCGAATTTCTCGGGTCACCCCACACAAGAAAGAATCCGCCGTCTGATGTCCTGCATACGCTTATGTCGGATGGATTCCCTGGCGACTGGCAGACGTAATTTCCCGTTCCCCAAAGATTCACTCCGTTGCTGTCAAGCCTGTTTACCTTGATTTCATAATCAATCGAAGATATTTCGCTCGAATAGTATGAATAATAACATCCTCCGTTGTAGTCGTATGCAGCCCTCGGCGTTGCTTGCCTGTTTCCGTATGCAGCAATAACGTATCCCGTGTCGCTCCACATTTTTATACCGCTCTTTGAAACTCTCTGCCCCTTTATTATTGTCGTCGTTGTGTTTGGATTATCTTCCCAAAGGATAATTATTCCGCCCTTTCCGTCAGTGCAAATACTGTAATATCTCTCCAGTATTGGCTTAACGGCTATCGCTAACCCGTTCGAATCACCCCATTGCTTAAACCCGAATTTATCTAATCTCTGAGCATATATATCCCCGAACGAAGAACCCGAACCTGTTCTGTTATCCTGCCAGACCATTATTACTCCCCCGTCATCGTCTGAAATAATTTTCGGAGTTGCCTGATTATTAGGTGCAACTACTACTGAATTGTTAACCATATTATTTGATGACCATTGACTATAAATAGGCAAGGTTAATATCATTATAAATATAGTAAATATAATCTTTTTCATAATGTTATTTGTATTATTATTTTCTGAAAGAAATAGTTGCTGATGCCTGTGCTTTCGGAAATACTGTTACCTGAGCAATGTTCAGATTTTCGTCCCTCGTTGCAATGAATACTACCACTTCAGCGATGTCCTTTCCTGTCAGCGGTTTCAACCCTTTGTACGTTGAATCAGCCCTTACTTTGTCTCCGTGATACCTGACAAGACTGAATTCTGTATTCACAAGTCCGGGGTCAACAGTCGAGACTTTTATCCCCTTGTCAATTAAATCAACTCTCATACCCTTAGTTATAAAATCCACCGCAGATTTAGAAGCACAATATACATTACCTCCCGGATATATCTCCCTCCCTGCAATCGAACCAATATTTATTATGTGTCCCCTCCTTTGCTTAATCATCATCGGTAAAACGCATTTTGTTATATAAAGAAGTCCCTTAACATTTGTATCAATCATTTCCTCCCAATCCGAAAGAAGTCCGTCTTGTATTTTGTTCAATCCCCGAGAAAGTCCCGCATTGTTCACAAGCACTTCAATCTTCTTCCATTCCTTCGGAAGTATTTCTATTGCTTCTTTCACGTCAGCGTAATTTCTCACGTCCAGCTCAAACGCAAAAACCTTTACTTTATATTTCCTGTGAAGCTCGTTCGCTGTCTTTTCTAACCTGTCTGCCCTCCTTCCGCATATTAACAAATTCGCACCAAGCTTAGCAAAATCCTCAGCACAAGCTTTCCCTATTCCGCTCGTAGCTCCCGTTATAAACACTGCTTTGTTCTTCAAGTTCTTCATATTCTTATTATTAAGTTTTATATAAAATATTAATTAGGTAATTTTATAAAAAGGAATAAATAATAAATTAATAACTTTCTTTGCTCATGATTAATAAGACTAAAATAATTTGTACCATCGGTCCCGCATCTTCAAGCGTTAAAATTCTTTCATCTTTGATTAAAAAAGGTATGGACGTTGCCAGACTTAATTTTTCGCACGGCGATAGATCCACTCACCTTGAATACATTAAAAATATTCGCAAAGCGTCTAAACTGACTAATGTATTCGTCCCTGTTATGCAGGATTTACAGGGTCCGAAAATCCGCGTCGGTAAACTCGAAAATAAATCAATTAAACTCATATCAGGAAAAAAGATAGTTATAACCGATAAGAATGTTATAGGTAATGATAAACTTATTTCAACAACGTTTAAGCATTTCGTTAATGACGTTAAAACAGGCGAATACATTCTTCTCGACGATGGACTCCTCAGGCTCCGTGTTTTATCTAAATCTCTTCATGATGCCGAATGTATAATCTTAAAAGGCGGTATCTTGAAAGAGCATAAAGGGATTAACCTTCCCGATACATGCCTTTCGCTGCCCTCTTTGACTAAGAAAGATATCGAGGATTTAATGTTTGGCTTGAAGCACAATGTTGACGCAGTCGCACTTAGCTTTGTCAGAAAAGCTGACGATATTATTCAACTAAGAAAACTTATTTCTAAAAAAGGTAAGTCCGTTCCTATCGTAGCAAAAATAGAAAGACCCGAAGCAATAGTAAATATCGATGAAATCATCGATGCAGCCGACGTTATAATGGTCGCTCGCGGTGATATGGGTGTCGAAATTTCTCCCGAAGATGTGCCGGTTCTCCAGAAAATCATTATTAAGAAATGTAATGCTTCGTTTAAACCCGTTATTACCGCAACTCAAATGCTCGAAAGTATGATTAACTCAAGAATACCCACTCGGGCAGAAGCTGCCGATGTAGCTAATTCTATTCTGGACGGTACGGACTGTGTTATGCTATCTGCAGAGACTTCTGTCGGTGTCGACCCGGAAAATGTAGTCAATACAATGGAAAAAATCATTAGAAGAATTGAAATCTACAGAAAACCTGTTCTTAATGTTTCTAAAGAATCTGATTCGCAGCTTCAGGCAATCTGCAAAAGCGCCGTCTCTCTCGCTAATGACATCAAAGCTAAAACTTTAGTAACCTACTCTGTAACAGGGAATTCTCCAAAATATCTGTCATCGTATAGAGTTAATACCGAAATTCTTACAGTAACCGAAAATAATATGGTAAATGTTCTTAATCATTTTCGGTGGGGAGTTTTTAGTGTTAAAATCAATAAAACTTTGTCCGATGAAAACAAAACAAAGTATATTTGGAATGTTATTTCAAAATTAAAATTGTTAAAAGCTAAAGATAAAATCGTTATTCTTATGTCTTCAGGAAAAAGTTTATTCAAATCAGCCGATACTATTAGAATCAGCACTAAATAAAATTTTTTCTGCTCTGTTCCAATTTTTCACTTGTTTTTAACAATTATTTTTTGTATATTGTGTTGTCATATGTTAATGAATATTGCTATGACTACATAAAAATAAATAAACTATGTACGATTTATTTTTGCTTAAAATAAGAATTTATCCTCTCAATACCACCAAAAAACCTTCACAAAATCTCCAATAACCCGTGTCTAATGCGTATAAAATGCGTGTATAATGCGTATTAAATGCGTATTTCTCTCGATGAAAACCAAATGGCAACTAAATCGAAGATATTATACATCTAAACTAAACCACTTTTTTAAAAATTACCTCAAAATGGTCTTGACAAATCAAATCAATCTTATTATTTTAGCACTATAATTTAGCGAGTGCTAATAGATGTAAGTAAATCATTAATTAACAGTAATTTAAAATAATAGAAAGGATTCACAAATGAGTAAACTAAACATTAAACCCTTAGCTGATAGGGTTGTTGTTTTGCCTTCAAAGGCTGAAGAAAAAACTGCTTCAGGTATCATAATTCCTGACACTGCTAAGGAAAAACCTATGCAGGGCGTCATTGTTGCAGTTGGTAAAGGTAGAGTCGCCGATGACGGTAAGGTCACCGCTCTCGAAGTTAAAGTTGGAGACAAAATTCTTTATGGTAAATATTCAGGTACCGAAGTCACAATCGATAACGAAGAATATTTAATCATGAGAGAATCAGACATTTATGCAATTATCTAAATTAAACTAAAAAAAGGAGTTAAAAAATATTATGGCAGCAAAAATAATTAGTTTTGATACAGAAGCAAGGTCTGCCCTTTTAAAGGGTGTTGATAAACTTGCTAATGCAGTTAAGGTTACCTTAGGTCCTAAAGGGCGTAACGTAATCATCGACAAAAAGTTCGGCGCACCTACAGTCACTAAAGACGGTGTTACTGTCGCTAAGGAAATCGAACTTGAAGACCCTATCGAAAACATGGGTGCTCAAATGGTTAAAGAAGTTGCTTCAAAAACTTCTGACGTTGCCGGCGACGGTACTACTACAGCTACTGTTCTCGCTCAGTCTCTCTTCAGAGAAGGCTTGAAAAACGTCACAGGCGGTGCAAACCCTATGGACTTAAAAAGAGGTATTGACTTCGCCGTAGAAGAATTAGTTAAAGGTCTTAAAGAATTATCCCAGCCGATTAAAGAGAATAAAGAAATTGCACAGGTCGGTTCTATTTCTGCTAATAACGACCCCACAATCGGAAAGCTTATTGCCGATGCTATGGATAAAGTCGGTAAAGATGGTGTTATTACAGTTGAAGAAGCTAAAGGTACCGATACAAACCTCGACGTCGTCGAAGGTATGCAGTTCGACAGAGGTTATTTATCACCATATTTCGTAACCAACGCCGACAATATGGAAGCTGAACTCGAAGACCCGTTCATTTTAATCCACGATAAAAAGATTTCTACCATGAAAGACCTTCTCCCGATACTCGAGAAAGTTGCTCAGCAAGGCAGAAGTCTCCTCATTATCGCAGAAGACCTCGAAGGCGAAGCTCTCGCAACTCTCGTCGTCAACAAATTAAGAGGTACTTTAAAGATTGCTGCAGTTAAAGCTCCGGGCTTCGGCGACAGAAGAAAAGCTATGCTCGAAGATATCGCAATCCTTACAAACGGTACTGTTATCTCCGAAGAGCAGGGTTATAAACTCGAAAACGCTACCGTATCTTACCTCGGTACTGCAAAGAGAGTCGTTATCGACAAAGATAACACAACAATCGTTGAAGGCGCAGGAAAGAATGAAGATATAAAGAAGAGAATTAACGAAATAAAAGCTCAGATTGAAAAAACTACATCAGACTACGATAAAGAAAAGCTTCAGGAAAGACTCGCAAAACTTTCTGGCGGTGTTGCAGTTCTGAAAATCGGCGCAGCAACAGAAGTCGAAATGAAAGAAAAGAAAGCAAGAGTCGAAGACGCTCTGCATGCAACAAGAGCCGCAGTCGAAGAAGGTATCGTTCCGGGCGGTGGTGTCGCTCTCTTAAGAGTTTCAAACAAACTCGATAAGATTAAGAACACCAATCAGGATATAATGCTCGGCGTAAATATAGTTAGAAGGGCTATCGAAGAACCTATCAGACAGATAGTGTTCAACGCAGGTGAAGAAGGTTCGGTTATCGTAAATAAGGTTAAAGAAGGAAAAGGCGGATATGGTTACAACGCAGCAACAGAAGAATACGAAGACCTCGTAAAAGCTGGTGTCATCGACCCGACTAAGGTTACAAGAGTAGCACTCGAAAACGCTGCATCAGTAGCAGCCTTACTCTTAATGACCGAAGCTACAGTATGCGAAAAACCTGAAAAGGAAAAAATGCCTATGATGCCTCCGGGAGGTGGAATGGGTGATATGGGCGGAATGTATTAATCCGAACATTAAACTATAACAAAAGCCGTTGGACAAAATCCAACGGCTTTTTTATTTTTATAAATTAAAATAATAAAAGTGTTGCGACACTAAAATAAATTATTAATCCGGTAACATCCACTATTGTGGCAACAAAAGGTGCCGACGATGTCGCAGGATCAAACCCTAATCGCCTTAATAGAAATGGCAGCATAGATCCTGCTATTGTACCAAGCATAACTACTCCGAGTAATGTAAATCCAACTGTTAACCCGACTTTCATCCAGTGCGGACCATATACTTCTGAAAATGAATGCCAGATATATATTCGCGAAAATCCAATTATACCTAACACAGTCCCTAAAAGAAGACCTGATAAAACTTCCCTTCTCATCACTCGCCACCAATCGGAAAGCGCTATTTCCCCAAGCGCCATTGCCCTTATTGTCAATGTTGCTGCTTGAGAACCTGAATTACCGCCGCTCGAAATTATTAAAGGGATAAAAAATGCTAATACTACTGCTTCCGCTATTGCGTGCTCAAAGTATCCAATTGCTGTAGCAGTAAGCATCTCCCCTAAAAAAAGAATTATAAGCCAGCCTACACGTTTCTTAACCATTTCTATTACGGGTACAGTAATATAAGGCTCATCCAATGCCTCCATACCGCCGAATTTCTGAATGTCTTCCGTTGCCTCCTCTTCAATTACGTCAATTACGTCATCCGCAGTTACTATTCCTACAAGATAATTTTCATAATTAACCACGGGCAGCACGTATAAGTCATACTCCTTAAACATCTCTACCGCAAGCTCTTGATTATCCGTGACCTTAATACTTACATAAGTTTCGTTCATCAAATCTTCTACCTTTGTGTCAGGCTTTGCAAGAAGTATCTCTTTTAAAGTTATTTCATCAAGTAACTTTCCGCTTTCATCTGTTACAAAAATAGTATCAATATACTCAACATCATTTCCCACTTCTCTGATTTGCTTCATAACCATCTCCACATTCCACGTTGACTTTATTGCTATAAAATCAGGTGTCATTATTCTTCCGACGCTGTCTTCAGGATAACCCAGAAGCGTAACCGCTATCGCCCTTTCTTCAGGTGTAAGCAAACGCACAAGCTGCTTAACAACAGGTCCCGGCAAATCTTCAAGCAATTCAGTTCTGTCGTCAGGAGACATCTCATTCAGTATCTCGGCAACTTCTTCCTGACCAAGAGATTTCAATAATGATTCCTGTATATCAAAATCAAGGTATTCAAATGTCTTTGCTGAATTGTCTTTTGTTAATATTCGAAATACAATCCCCCTGTCTTTTTCTGGAATATCAGCTATTATATCCGCCACTTCTGAAGGGTGCATTTCAGAGAATATTTCCCTGAGCGTTATCCAGTTGCGGCTTTCAATTAATTGCTCTATTTCAGGTTGAATTAATTTACCGATCATTTATTGTGACATTAAAATATTATAAAATAAAAAGGCACGCTTCATGCGAATAAAACGTGCCCGTAAATAAAAACTATGACTAGATTCTATTTCACTAACAGCATTTTATTCTGTGCTTTAAAATCTCCTGCACTTAACTGATAGAAATACACACCCGACGAAAATCCAGTAGCATCAAACCTGGCTCTATAACTTCCGGCTGTTTGAACCTGATTAACAAGTTCCTTAACAAGCCTCCCGTTTATATCATAAACCCTAAGGTTCACAAATGATGACTTTGGCAAATCATATTTTATCTCTGTCGATGGATTAAACGGATTCGGATAATTATTAAACAGTTTATATTCCTTTGGTATATCAGTGCCTGTTCCGCTGATAGATGTCGTACCCACAACATATTGGAAAAACTCCGAAGGTGCATTAACTCCCGGAGGATTAACTCCGCTCCCCCCTATCGGAAACGTCGAGATTTTTGCCGTTGGTAGCGCAATATCCTGTGCTGCAAAATAATATTGTACGGTCGTTCCAAACGTGCTCCCGGGTATCTGGAAAAAGAATGTATCAAGATTAGATGAAGATTTATTCACATAATTCCATGTACTCCATCCGCTGCCCGTGTTCTTTCTGTAATAAAGTCTCGGTGCTTCGTTTGACCACTGCCTTATTATACCGTTATCAAACATCCTGGCTTTAAACGTTAATACTCCCGTGTTTGTGGTTGAACTAAAAGGTTGTGTATGCTGAATTGTCGGAGCATTATTATCCATTTTTCTCACTGAATCAACTGACCTTTCTGCATCAACCGTTCCCCATCCTATCTGGTTATTCGGACTTGCAGTATTGCTTGCAAACTTTCTCATGATATCACGTACTTGTATTGGTGTAATATTCTTATTCGCAGAAAGCATCATAGCTCCTACACCGGCTGCCATCGGACATGCCCATGAAGTGCCGCTGCCAAAGCTGCTATAGCCTGTTTGTGTTGCAACCTGATTACCTGAACCGCGAGTCATTACATCAGGTTTAATCCTTGGTGGTACGTCAGTCGTCGGACCTACGGAGCTGTAACTCGCCCTTACTCCTGAACTTGTGAGCGCTCCAACTGTGATTACACTGTCTCCATCCGCAGGACCACCAAGAGTGTTATTCGTTCCGTTTCCTGAATTACCGGCAGAATTAAATACTGCTATTCCCTTATACGCTGCATAATCAGCTGCTTTTGTTATAAGAAGCGTATTACCGTTCATGTCCATCCATGTATAGCTTGTGTATGGTGAATCAAATTCCAAATATCCGAGTGAACTCGTTATAACATCTACACCAAGACTGTCAACCCATTGTGCCGCTGCTGCCCAATTGTCCATCTCCATAGGTGTTTCACCCGGGTCAACCTCAGTTCTACAAAGAACGAAAGTTGATGCAAAAGCTGGACTGATTAATGAACCCGGTTTGTATCCGCCTACTAATGATAATGTTGCCTGTCCGTGTGAGTGTGAAGCAAGAGTTACTGTATCACCCGTATTAAAATCTTTCTTCTTCCAGATTTTCATCGGGTATGTCGTGAATGCTTCATGATTTAAATTCTGATATCCCGCATCAAAATTCGCCACAAGTATCCCCTGTCCGTATATTCCCTGATTGTGTACCCTGTTAACTTTTATTAGTGTATCTTGATTTAAACTCGGACCATAATTTAAAGAGTCAACCAATGGTGAATCAATCTCATAAAATGGTACGTTAACGGTTGTCATTTCATCATTTTCTTGAACTTTTCTGTACCTTTCAACAAGCTCAATTTTTTCCACAAATTCGAGTGCTGCAATATCAAGCACCTGCGATTTTGACGCTTCGACTGAAACGCAATTGAACCACTTTAATTGATGTCTGACTTTTATCGTCTTTGCTGCCACCTGATTTACGTACAGACTGTAAACTGGTACGTCTGTTATATCTACTAACTTATTAGGCGGTAATACTTTCTTTCTCCTCTCAAGTGATTTTTCTGAAACGAGTAAAAGCGGATCGTTCAGCAGTTGCTCTGCATTTGGTCCTTTATCCTCAAAATATACGTAAACAACGAGTTTATCCTCATTTGAATATTCTAAAGCATTCTTCACGGTATCGGAAATCTTCGAATATTCGGTTTTTGTTCCTAATGTAATTGTGATTACAATTGCAGTTGTAAATAGAATAGATATTAATTTCTTCATTTTTATTAAACTTAATGTTGCTAAATTACTGAATTATAACTTAAATTAATATATATTAACAACTTTACAACTATTTTAATTTCAACTTAAATTATTCAAATGAATCCACTAAAAGAAGTAGATTTTGCAGTAACTTTATGCTCAAAAGAAGGCATTATAACTTACATGAACGATAAAGCCATTCGTACTTTTGAAAAAGACGGAGGCTTGAATCTTATAGGCACTAATGTACTCGATTGTCACCCTGAACCCTCTAAATCACTCCTTGCAAATATGCTCGATACCGAAAAGAAAAATGTTTACACAATCGAAAAAAACGGAGTTAAAAAGCTGATTTACCAAACTCCCTTTTATGAGAACGGTGACTATTCAGGATTTGCTGAATTGTCTTTGGAACTCCCTGACCAAATTGAAAATTTCATTCGCGACTGAGTATCAAAAAATAAAACGCAACTATTTGAGGATATTTTAGTATAATAATTAAGGAAACTGTATAAATTATGTCATTTATTTTTATAATTATATTATGAATTTTCTGGAAAAATTAAACAAATAATGGACGAATTTTCAATAACAGATAAAAAGCAGGAAGACATTGCAATTATTTCCTTAAACGGATTTCTTGATGCTCATACATCAAACATACTGGAAAAAAAGTTCGAGGAGTTGTTATCTTCAGGAAACTTTAAAATTGTGGTTGATTTTTCCGGTCTTACGTACATTAGTAGTGCGGGATTAGGAGTTTTTATGGCTTACATTGAAAATATGAGGAACAACGGCGGTGATATTAAACTTTGCAGTATGAGTGACAAGATTTTTAACATTTTCGACATGCTGGGTTTTCCCGTGCTTTTCAACATTACAAAAAACGAAAATGAAGCTGTTACAAAATTTAATCAAGCTGATTAGTCTTGTGGACAAGAATGATAAAATAACGATTACCAGCTCAACTAAAAACCTTCATCTGGTGAGGCAGTTCATTGAGAAAAAAGGTGAATCTCTTAATATTGACCCTAAAGTTCTCAATCAGATTCTTGTTTCTGTCGATGAAGCCTGCACTAATATCATTAAACATAATTATAAGTATAATGAGAACAACTATATAGATGTTGAAACCGATTTTAAAGACAAAAAATTTATTATTACTCTTATTTACAAAGGTGATTCTTTCGACCCTACAAAGAAAATCAGTCCTGACATGAAAGAATATTTTGCAAAGTATAAAGTCGGGGGACTCGGTATCCCGCTCATGAAAAAATCAATGGACAAAATTGAATTCTACCACAAAGAACCCAACCTGAACTCCCTCGTGCTTGTAAAAGCGATTTAGTAATTCCTTTATTTTTACGTTCCTTTATTTCATATTTGCTTAAATAACTAATCAATGGATAATTTATCTAATAGGCAGCTCGAGTTAAATTCTTTAATAGAATTTTCACAACTTATTAATACAAACCTTAATCTCGAATTTATACTCGGTAATATCCTTCTCAGCATTATGGGAAAAATGATGATTACCAAAGGTTCCGTTTTAATTAAATGCGAGACCCCTGACTGCGACGAGAAGACGTTTTATGTAAAAGCCGTAAAAGGAATAAGTGCAAATGCTGTTGGTAATAGATTGTCCTTCGAAATTCCCAAAGACCCTGATTTCGATATTAAAGATGTTTCAGACGTCGATTTCTTCAAAAGCAACAAGTTAAAGTTTTTCTATAAAATATATTTCATTGAGAAACTTCTTGGAATTTTATGCCTCGGCAAAAAACTTACTAATGAAGAACTGACTAAACATGAGAATATTTTCATTCAAACATTGTTGAACCTGTCTTCCCCTACTATAGAAAACTCAATACGTTTTGAGGAAATAAAACTGCTCAACAGGAATATGAGCACACAAATCCAGCATCTGCGCTCACTGTTCGAACTTAGTAAAGAATTTAACTCAAATTTTCAGGACAGGGACAGTATAATTAAACTTCTTAAGTATTCACTTCTCGGTAATTTCGGTATTAAAGATTACGTGTGGCTTGCAAAGGAAAAAGCTAATGGATACAGAATTGTTGAGTCATCCGTTCATGTAAAACCCTATACTGTTCTTCCTGAAGAACTCGATATCTTCAGCGAACCCGAGATAATAGAAGTCAATACAGATGTACCCCTGAAAAGGAAGCTGTTTGAAGAAGGCTTTAGACTTATTATTCCCATCAAAACCAACAACGTCGTTGAAACAATCGTACTACTTGGAGCTAAACTGAATAAATCTCCTTTCATGTTAAGCGATATCCAGTTTCTCGAATCACTTATAAACCTTTCGGTTATTTCTCTTGATAATACTGTCCTGTTCAATGAGTATCTGAAAAAACAGAAAATAGAAAGTGAGTTGAACGTTGCAAGGGAAATACAGGTTGCTATGCTTCCGAAAGAAATCCCGCAGATAAATGGATATACCGTTTCTGGCTGCAACATTCCTGCACTTCACGTCGGCGGTGATTACTACGACATAATAAAAGTCGCTGAAGATAAGTTTATTCTCGTGATTGCAGACGTATCAGGTAAAGGTACTCCGGCATCATTGCTTATGGCTAACATTCAATCGGCAGTTCATTCGTTTCTTAAATTCTACGACGATGATTTTAAACTCGAACTCGCTACTCAAAAGATTAATGAACTAATTTTCGCAAACACCAATTCTGAAAAGTTTATTACTTTCTTCTGGGGAATACTCGACGTTAGTTCTAACTCATTCACCTACGTAAACGCAGGTCATAATCCTCCGTTCCTGATTAAAAAAGATAATGTCGTAAACCTCGATAAAGGTGGGCTTATGCTGGGAGTAATCGATTGCGGAATGAATTATTCCTTCGATAAAGTGAAGATTGAGTCAGATGATGTGTTGGTTCTTTATACTGACGGCGTTTCGGAAGCAAGAAATACAGCTAAAGAAGAATATGGCGAAGAACGTATAATATCTGTAGTAAAGAAATTCAGAAATAATTCTTCTGAAGAAATACAAAATTTACTTCTTGATGATATTAAAATGTTCACTACGGGTGAAAATCAGTACGACGACATTACAATGATATTTCTTAAAAAGAACTGATTTTTATTATTTAAACCTTATTTGTTCTTTATTTGTAACGTACATTTTAAACCTGCCGTCCCTTTCTTCTATCCGGCCCGCACAGTAGAAATAATTACTTTCCATTCTCTTAACATCTATCGTATTATAAACATCTAAATCTTTCTCATCTATCAGTATGTCAAGAGATACTTCCTTTGTAATTGAATTTCTCAGTAAGTATGGAAACCTATCAATATTTACTTCACCTATATTTCCGAAAACAGTCACTTCTTTACCAGCAGCATCCTTCAGCCTCTTCTGTGCATCGCCGTTCAGGAGATTAATTACATTCAAGTCATTAGCATAATTTGCATAAAAGTACTCAAGCTCTTCTGCTCTTTCATTCCACCATTTAATTCGTTCTTCGTAATCAGGATAGCATTTACTCGATGGATTCCAAATCCCTAACCTATTTGTCTTTGCGTATTCCTGCGCCTCGGAAAACTCTTTATGAAATCTGCTGCTGTTGCCGTATTTGTTGAAATAAGGACTATACCCCTGCCTTACGCATTCCAATGCATAATTAACATACTTTCCGTTCTTTTCTGCCATCAGATAAACAAGATACCTTCCGAACATATCCTCACCTCTTAATGTATCATCTTTTTCAATTCGAACACGTGTTACATCTTTAAAAAATTCCTTTGCCCATTCCGTCGTCTGCATTCCGAATGGTGATTCAAGCTTAATTGGATACTCTGATTTCTTTTCTTGTTTCTGCTCATAATAATGTTCGAGCCACTTGTCAGTAATTTGCTGTAACTTATCATCTGAGTCCTTTCCTTTGAAAGTTTCTTCAGTATCAATAAAAAGAAGGCGGGTAGGTTTTGTCAAGTTCTTAAACCTGAATGTATCACCGTCAGTAACCTTTGTTATTTCATCCTCCGCTATGAAATAAAGCGAATCGCTTTGCTTTTGTGCAAATAAAAACTGTGAACTTAGTAGTAGTAAAACTATTAATAAATAACTTATTCCTTTATTCTTCATATAATTTGTGTTTACTAAAAAACTCCTAAATATTGATATTTAGGAGTTATAATAGAAATTCTATCTTATTAATTCCGCTTAATACTTTGTTCCTTCGCTGACGAATGGAAGAAAAGCGAGATGCCTTGCTCTTTTTACAGCTGTCGTTAGCTTTCTCTGCATCTTTGCGGGAGAACCCGTAATTCTTGCAGGAAGCAGCTTACCTTGTTCATTTAAGAATCTCGTCAGCAGCTTGACATCGCGGAAGTCAATAAAACTTTCGATTCCCCTCTCTTTAAATGGGTCTCTCCTCTTTGCTGCTGCTTGTTTCTTCGCTGCAAGCTGTTGAGTAAGTTTGTAATTGCTTTTCGCTTTTACTTTTTTCATATATAATTAGTGTTTATAAAAATTTAATATACCAATTTTATACCCTTTTTTCAATTCCATTTTTTATCAGACATGGTACTTTTCCGCTTTGATAATATAGAGTATTATTCAATATAAATTCAATTTTTAAAGAATTATATTGCAATATCCTCGAATTTTAAAATATAAACTTATGGTGAATAAAACATTTTACTTTGCTTTAATTTTAACTATTGTATTAATGACAATTTCTCAAAACCTATTTAGTCAGACAGATAAAAAGATTCCTGACTATTCTATGACAGAAAGAAAAGATATTCCCGTGGAATTCACATGGAAAATCGAAGACCTGTATCCAAATGATGATGCTTGGAAATCTGATAAAGATGTCGCTGTAGATATGATTTCTAAGGTTGACGCTTTGCAGAAAAGCTGGACAGAGTCGTCATCTAACATGCTTTCAATGCTTGAATTAATTTCTGATATCAACAAAAAATCTGGTGTTTTATACGCTTATGCTTCTCATCAGAGCGCTGCTGATATTGGCGATACAAAATTTCAGAAGATGGAAGGCGAACTTCAATCCATTTTTGTAAACTATTATGCAAAGTTATCATTCATTAATCCCGATATCCTTGCCCTCGGTAAAGATAAACTTGACACATATTTTTCTCAGGAACCAAAGCTGAAACCTTATAGTTTCATGCTTTATGATATATTAAGAAGTAAAGAGCATATTCTTCCCGAAGAACAGCAGAAAATCGTTTCCATGACCGGCTTATTCTCAGGTATCCCTAGCAAAACGGCAAATATGCTGAACGATATGGAATTGCCCTCTGTCGATGTAAAACTCTCTGACGGTTCTAAAGTAACTTTAAATTACGCTAACTATGTCAAGTTCCGCGGCGACAAAGACCCTGCCAATAGAAGTCTCGTTATGAGAGAATTCTGGAACAACATGAAGAACTTCGAAAATACATTCTCAATTCTTCAGGACGGAGCGGTTAAAAACCATCTCTTTAACGCTAAAGTCAAGAAATTTGAAAATTGCCTCGATGCAAAATTGTTTAACGATAATATACCAAGAGAAGTTTACACTAACCTTATAAAATCAGTTAAGGAAAACCTTGACCCGCTTCACAGATATTTAAAACTTAAGCAGAAGCTTCTTAAACTCGATAAATATAGATATGAAGACATCTATGCATCCGCAGTTCCCTCCGTCGAAAAGATTTATACATTTAAAGAAAGTGAAAATCTTATTAAGGAATCAATGAAACCGCTGGGAGATGAGTATCAATCAGCTCTCGATGAAGCTTATAAAAACAGATGGATGGATATTTATCCGAATAAGAACAAAGAAAGCGGTGCTTATTCAGGCGGAGTTTATGGTGTGCATCCTTACGTTAAGCTAAACTACAATGGCGAATATGAATCAGTTTCAACTGTCGCACATGAACTTGGTCATGCTATGCATTCCTATTTTTCCAATAAATACCAGCCGTTTGTGACTTCTGATTATACTATCTTTCTTGCTGAGATTGCTTCCACATTTAACGAAAATATGCTCATGGAGTACATGTTGAAAAATGAAACCGATGATATGTACAAACTGTTTATTCTCGATGCATATCTGGATCAAGTTAGAGGAACTTTATACAGACAAACCTTATTCGCTGATTTTGAACTTGCTATGCATGAAAAAGTTGAAGAAGGAAAAACCTTAACCGCTGATTGGCTGAATGATAAATATTTGAGCCTTACTCGAGAATATTATGGACATGATAAAGGTGTAACACAGGTTGACGATTATATTCAGAGAGAATGGAGCCGAATCCCCCATTTCTTTTATAACTTCTATGTTTTCCAGTATAGTACAGGAATCATCTCGTCTATGGCACTCGCTGAAATGGTGTTAAATGGAAGTGAAAAAGAAAGAGACGCTTACATTAATATGCTGAAATCAGGAGGAAAAGATTTCTCAATAAATATTCTAAAAGAAGCCGGAGTTGACATGACCACTAAGGAACCGTATGAAAAAGCTTTCAAAAGATTCGATTATCTTGTTTCGGAAATGGAAAAAATAATGGCTCGTCTAAATAAATAATTTCAATTAAAATCATAATTAAGAACAGGAGTTAAATAAATGGGAATGACAATAGTCGAGAAAATTCTCGCTAAAGCAACCAAAAAGGATTCTGTAAAACCCGGTGATGTTTTAGAACCTGAAGTTAATGTTGCAATGTCACATGAAAATGCTGCACTTGTAATTAATCAATTCAATGAAGTATTCAAGGATACTGGTCTTGAACAAAAAGTATGGGACCCGAACAGGATTGCGATTATATTCGACCACAGAGTTCCGGCTGAAAGTTCTAAAACTGCTACAAATCAGAAGAAGATAAGAAACTTTGTCAAAGCGAATGGAATTACTAAATTTCATGATATACGTTCTGATGAAGGTGGTATCTGTCACCAGATACTTGCTGAATATGGTTACATAAAACCCGGAGATGTAGTCGTTGGTACTGACAGCCATACTACAACTCATGGCGCATTCGGTGCATTTGCATTCGGTATAGGTGCTACCGAAATGGCAAGCGTATGGTCTCTTGGAACCGTGCTAAACGTAGAAGTTCCTGAAACCATAAAAGTTGTTGTTAATGGTAAATTCAAAGAGAATGTTTATCCAAAGGATTTAATCCTGTATATTATTGGTAAAATTTCTGCTCAGGGCGCAAACTTCAAGGTAATTGAATTCCATGGAGACGCTATCAAAAATATGCCCATGTCAGGAAGACTTGTGCTTTCAAACATGGCTGTTGAAGCAGGTGCTACAGCCGGTATTGTTCCCGGTGACGCAGAAACAGAACGTTTCCTAAGAGAAGCAGGTGTTACTGATAAAATTAATCCTGTACTACCGGATAGTGATGCAAAGTATTGTGAAATTGTCGAGATAAATGCTAATGAATTTGAACCGCAGATAGCTTGCCCTCACACTGTTGATAATGTTAAACCAATAAGTCAGGTGAAAGGTATTAAAGTTGACCAGATTGTAATTGGTTCTTGTACTAATGGCAGAATTGATGACCTTGAAATAGCGGCAAGTATTCTTAAAGGTAAAAAAGTTGCTGAAGATACACGTATGCTCATCTTCCCTGCATCATGGAAAATCTACAAAAAGGCATTGAAACAAGGACTGCTTGAAATATTCTCTGATTCAGGAGCTATTATTATGAACCCGGGTTGCGGGTGCTGTCTCGGTGTACATCAGGGAGCTATCGGAGACGGTGAAGTTGCTCTTTCAACAACAAACAGAAACTTTAAAGGTAGGATGGGTAATCCAAAAGGCGATGTTTATTTATGCTCGCCTGCCGTCGCTGCAGCAAGTGCTGTTGCGGGAGAAATAACAAGTCCTACAATGAAAGGAGTAAACTAATGGGAAAAGTAGTATATATTTTCGGTAATGATATTTCAACAGATGCAATTTATCCGGGCAGATACATGGCAACAGTACTCCCCACTGAAACACCTCAGTTCTGTTTTGCAGATTACACAGAATTAAATCAAAAACTCAATTCAAAAGAATATCCCGCTGGTAGCGTGATTATTGGCGGTAATAATTTTGGATGTGGTTCATCACGCGAACAAGCAGCATCAACAATTCTTGGACATGGTCTTATTGTTGTTGCTAAAGACTATGCGCGTATATTCCTTCAAAACGCTATCAACCTCGGACTTAATCTTATTACTTGTCCCGATATTGAAGCTGACTTAGGAGATGAAATCGAATTAGTTGGAGACAAAGTAGTTAATAAAACAAAGGGAAAAGAGTTCTCTACTATCCCTCTTCCTGCTGCTCGTATGGCAATCGTTGAAGCCGGAGGACTCGTAGCTTATACAAGAAAGAAAGTAATAGCTAAATATGCAAAATAAATAGAAATATTAGTTTCATTTATAAAAACCCATAGTTTTACTATGGGTTTTTTGTTTTATTATTGTTAAATTATTGAAAATAAATTCTTAATATGAAAACAATTTTTATTATAATTTTCGCAGCCTTGTTTAGTTATATTTCAGGATATTCTCAATCGTTTGATTACCCCACTCATCTTTTTCTCGGTCAATATTCATCTACAACAGACAAAGATAAAACAACAGAAATATGGGAAATTTCTGCTGATGGTGAGCTTGTCGGAAAAACAATTTATGAATATCAGGGTGGTTCATTACTGTCAGAAACAATGCGTATCCTTATCAAAGAAAATAAGTTACAATATTGTGCTACTATTATGGAGCAAGACCCTGAAAACCCACAGGGTGAAATTTGTTTCACTTTGAAGGATTATAAAGACGAGATGTTTACATTCGAAAACCTTAATCACGATTTCCCTAAAAGAATAATGTATGATTTCTCAGGATTCGGGACAGTAAACGCAAGAGTAGAAGGCGACACTTCGGGTTTTGATATTAAGTTTATTAGAGAATATACCAATATACCTGTAACCATTAAAGGTAAGATTTTTAAACAACCATTTGAAAATAAAGCAGGAAAAATCATCGAAGGGGTTTTTGATTACTTCCTCAAAATACAGGGAATAAATTACTTCATAAAAATGGGCATATCCTCTATAAAATTAAGTGAGTTAGAAACTTTACTTAATAAAGATGTTACATGCTCTGTAATCTTTAATCAAGGACTATGGGATGCAGATGACAACAATCAGCAAAGCCGGGTTGGCAAATACGTGATTCTTACTAAATTAGAATAATAATATTCCTTTCAAGCAATTAGCTTTGACTGAATTTTTTATCAATTGCATTTGTTTTAATTCATAGGTAAAATAAAAACACAGTTGACATTCATATTTCTTGAGTTTTTCTACCTTTTAAACGAATTCAAAATTCTTTCCTCCTACAAACACTTAAAATCCAGATAATATCCACTTCACATCCAATTCATTTCCACTTCAATATATCCATACTCTTACCAAAAATAGGCATAATATAGTATAAAATGTACTGATTTAAGTCTAATATTACACTTATTTACTCTTGATATACTATTTACCTCAAAACTACAAAATACCGATAGCTATTAAATTAAAGACCTTCTGTAGACCCGCTAAAAGTTACTTTATTAACATCATTCGCTTAATATCACTAAATCCTTCTGAATGAATTTTATAGAAATAGATTCCTGATGTTAATGCGGAAGCATCATATCTCACTTTATAATTCCCTGGATTCTGCATTTCATTAACCAAAACTGATACTTCTTTCCCAAGAATATCGTACACTATAAGCGAAACATGCCCTGATTTCGAGATACTGTACCCTATTTCAGTTGCAGGGTTAAATGGATTCGGATAGTTTTGTGATAAGCTTGTTTTTATCGGTACAACATTGTTATTTATTCCCGTTAATGTACCGATAGTGAATGAAATAATTGAATCTTGATACGAACCTACATTATAGATATTTAAACCTCCTTGAGCTCCATCTAAAAGAAAAGGAGAAGGATTTGTTGTATTATTTATTGAAGTTCTGCCAACTTCTAAACAATAATGAGCTTGCAGTGGGCTTCCATTTGTTGTTAATGTACCATTTGGTCTGTAAGCATACACTTCATCAGGGGGTCCATTTGCATTTCCGTTTCGCGTTGAGTTGATTCTCATAATTATTAAACCATCCCCCGGAATTGAATTCTCAAAAACAGATAACTTTCTTCGAAATTCAACAACAAAGTATTCAATTGATGAAAACGGAGTTATTATTTTAAAAGCATTATTAGTCGGTGAGAGAGCATATTTTAAAGTATACGTTCCGGGTGATGTAATCGTAGGTATTGATGATATCCATGTCCCGTATTTCATTTTCATATGTGTGCACATATGCTGTGGAGGATTTTGATTGGCATCCATAACATCCCATCTGCTCATTGGACTTATCCCGTTGCTTGTATAATGATATAAATCAGGAGCTCCTAAAGAATGAAACATCTCATGACAGAGAACACCTACTCCGCTGCTCTTTAAACTATTTTGTATCTGAAAATTATAAGTATAAACTCTCTTCCCTCTTATATAAACATTCTGTGAATAAAGTGACCACATATGCGGCCAAAGCAAATCAGCCCATGCTGTAGAACTGCCGTAAACTATGAAGCATACATTATCAATCCTTCCATCCTCGTCTCCATCAAGATTTAATGTATCGGGAACCATATTCGCTACATACTGGCATGCTCTGTTTAGCAATGAATGTTCTCTCTCTGTCTTATTAGCAGAAGTATATCCTAAGGGATTTGATGTTTCGTTATAAGGTTTGAAATATGCTCTTACTGAGGTATCCTGATATGAAGCAACAAATGCATTCGCAGTAGTCGGATAAAATGATGTTCCAATGCTAAGCTGGTTATAAGAAACTTCCTTAAAATAATTTTTCATTGAATTAGTACCCGGTACACTCAGATTAAATAATCTGTCATAATATGCTAAAGAATCTGTAAATTCATTTTCGCTAGCGAATCTTATGTAAACAACAAGATTGTTTATTACACCCGTCTTAGGTGCATCTCCGATATCTTGTGGTGAGTTTGAATAGAACTCAAAACGCTTTCGAATGATTTCGCTTTCCGGTATAGTTAACCACTTTTGAAATCCTGTTAGCAAAGGAGTTGATGCTCCGACGATATATTTTGAAGCAGTAATAGAACTTCCTTCAAGGATAGCATAGCAATAATAACCGGTCTTTGAATCCTGAATTATAGTGTAACCCTCTGAATCATGAAGCCAGTTATAAAATTCATCACCACTCGCATAAATATTTAGTATCGTCCCATTTGGCTGTATAAGCTCTACGGGTTCAAAAGAGAGATATGCGGGAAATAATTCTAAAGTGAATGCTAAACTAAATGTAACGAGTAAAATAATCTTTTTAACAGTCATAATAATTAGTTATATTTTTATTAATTAATTCAAAGTTTTCTAAGATAAACTGAATAAACAAACTTTCTGAAGTTGTTTTTCTTGTATTCTAAAACAAAACCATTTTTAGAAGCAATATCAATAAATTCATAAACAGTCTTAAAATTCATTACAGACATATGTAGATATGAGTAAGCAATGTTACTCCTTGAAATTATCCTGCCTAAGACAGGCATTATCTTCGTGAAATATAACTTAAATAACGAATTTTTCTTCCCTAAGCTGAACATCTCCAGTACAATTAACACACCGTCAGGTTTAAGGACTCTGTAAATCTCTGCTAATGATTTTTCCATATTTTCAAAATTTCGGATACCGAATGATATTGTAATAATATCAATACTACCGCTGTCAACAGGCATATTTTCTGAATCCGCTAACTGTATTACTACTTTCCCGTTTTGAATTTTCTTCTTTTGAAGCTCAAGCATATTTTGGGATATATCGAAAGAGAAAACCTTTTGAGGTTCAAGTTTAAGCAATTCTACCGCCATATCACCCGTACCGGAAGCAAGATCAATTATCCTTTCTGCTTTTATTTTATTTTCCGAGATGTAGTTAATAATTTTACGGCGCCATAATTTGTCTAAGTTAGCAGTAAAAGCATGGTTAAGAAAATCATACTTCACGGCAATATCGTCGAACATCGAGCTAATATTCTCTTTGGATTTATCCAGTTGCATACTTAATTAAATCTTATAGATTTTACAGGATCAAACTTCGCAGCAAGATAAGCGGGAACTAATGTAGCTAAAAATACTAAGATAATTGTTATGATTGAAATAAACACGATATACTCTGGAACGATTAAGATTGGTACATTTTTCATGTAATAGAATTCTGGTAGTGAAAAGAATTTAAACTTTAATTCTGCAAGTGCTATCCCAATTCCTAGAATATTCCCTGAAACTATTCCAATTAATCCTATTATTATTCCATCAAAAATAAATATCTGCATTATATCCTTTCTGGATGCACCCAATGTTTTTAATATTCCCACAGATTGTGTCTTCTCAAGTACAAGCATAAGAAGTGTTCCGACAATGTTAAAAGCTGCAACAATTATTATAAGGCCTAGTACAATCGGAGTTGGTGCTTTCTGCAATTCTACCCAGGTAAACAATCCCTTGTACAATTTAAACAATGACCTCGGATAAAAAGGATATCCGAGCACTTGCTTTATTTTAGATACCGAAACCTCCACATTTTCAATATCTTTTACATTAAGTTCAATCCCTGTTACATAACTGCCATAATTGAATAGAGACTGTGCTGTTTCAAGGTCTGTATATATTAAGATGTCATCATAATCTCTCAAACCTGTTTCATAAATACCGCTTACTATAAATTGTTTTATTTTGGGGGTATTAAGCGGTGAAGGTATGCCTTGCAAACCAAAAACTATAACTTTGCTCCCAACCTGTATGTTTAGCTTTTCAGCTAATTTATCACCTACAATTAATCTCGAAAAGATTGTATCAACAGGTAGAATATTGTATTCACCTTTAATAATATTGTATCTGGTTGAAGATAAATCAGTCTCCTGAATTACTCCTTTTAACATTATACCTTCAACATTTTCTTTAAATCTTATCACTGCTTCTCTCTGAACATAGGCAGTAACAGCTGTTACATCAGGTATCGAATCATTTATTGTAGTAATTACATCCTTATAATTTTTAACTCCTTCAGGCTTAAATGAATGTATTTGTACGTGAGATACAAGTCCTGCTACTTTATTCATTATCTCTTTTTCGAAGCCGCTTAGAATGGAGATTGCTACAATGAGAGTTGCTACTCCCAATGTAACTCCAAGTATTGAAATGTAAGTTATGAAGGATATAAACTTTGAATCCTTTTTAGAAAATAAATAACGTTTTGCTATAAAGTACTTGTAATTCATTAACTGAGTAAATATGCTCTTATAAACTCATCTATTTCACCGTTCATAACTGACTGTGTATCGGAAGTTTCATAATTTGTCCTGTGATCTTTTACCATATTATAAGGATGAAAAACGTATGACCTAATCTGACTCCCCCATTCAATCTTTTTCTTTGATTTCTCTATGTCATTTAGTTTTTCAAGTTGTTTTTCCTTCTCCATCAAATACAGCTTTGAACGTAGCATTTTCATAGCGTTCTGTCGGTTTTGCAGCTGTGATCTTTCATTTTGGCATTGTACAACAATTCCTGTAGGAATATGTGTTATTCTTATTGCTGTTTCAACTTTATTAACATTCTGACCGCCGGCTCCACCCGCTCTGAAAGTATCTACTTTAATATCAGAAGGATTAATTTCTATATCAATATTATCATCAATAATCGGGGAAACAAAAACAGCTGCAAAGGAAGTATGCCTCTTTTTGTTTGCATCAAAAGGAGATATCCTCACCAAACGATGTACTCCGTTCTCAGCTTTTAAATAACCATAAGAATAATCTCCGGAAACTTCTAAAGTAGCACTTTTTATTCCTGCTCCATCTCCGTCAAGCCGATCCACAAGGTTAACCTTAAACTTGTTTTTCTCAGCATACCTTATGTACATTCTCATAAGCATTTCAGCCCAATCCTGAGCTTCCGTTCCGCCTGCTCCAGAATTTATTGTTAGTATTGCGTCATTCTTATCGTCTTTATCTGATAGCGTATTCTTAAATTCTAATTCTTCAAGATATTTTTCAAAAGTTAATATTTCTTTATCAACATCATTGGTTAATGAATCATCATTCTCAGCTTCACCAATTTCCATCAATATATCCACATCCGAAAGCATTTTTTCTGCAGTGGTGAAATCTTCAATCCATTTCTTTAGATTAGATATTTCCTGAAGAATTGCTTGTGCAGATTTTTGATCCTCCCAAAAATTATTATCCTGAGAATGGTTTTCCAATTCTGATAAACGGACTTTCTTAGCTGGTATTTCAAAGATACCTCCTTAGAGTTTCCAGTTTATCTCTCGAGTCCTTTAGTCTGTATTTCTGTTGTTCAAACAATGTATTCTAATTTTTCTTAGTATTCAAAATTAACTAAAATTAGTTACTATAAAAAGATTATTCAAGCTTTAGGATGAGCCTGTTTATAAACCTTTTTAAGTTGTTCAGGATTTACATGAGTGTATATTTGTGTAGTAGATAAATTCTCGTGCCCTAGTAAATCCTTTACTGCCCGTATATCTGCACCATTATCCAATAAATGAGTAGCAAAAGAATGCCTAAGCACGTGGGGAGATTTTTTTCTTAAGTCTGTTACTGATGAAAGATTTTTATTTACCATTCGACGTAATTCAACGGGTCCAAACTTTTTTCCCTTCTTTGTGACAAAAAGAATATCAAGCTTATTAATATTAATAATGTCTCTTATGTGAAGATAGTCCTTTAGAGCTTTCTCAGCTTTGCTTCCAAAAGGTACAATTCTTTGTTTGGAACCTTTTCCCATCACTTTTATAGTATTATTGCTGAAATTAACATCATGATATTTAAGGTTTATTAATTCGTTTAATCTGATACCCGTTCCATAAAATAATTCGATTATTGCTTTGTCAATAAAACTAAGCTCATTACTTCCTATTTTATCAAGAAGTTTGCTGATTTCATTCTGCGATAGAAAAGAAGGAAGTTTCTTAGCTATCTTTGGAAAACCAAGTCCCGATGCGGGGTTATTTTTAATAAATCCTTTCTTATAAAGATACTTAAAGAAAGATTTCAATACAGAGATTTTTCTTGTGATAGAACGGTTAGAAAATTTGGGTACTTTCTTTATATTAAGCTTTTGTTTCTCAAAAAGTTCTGTTATGAATGATTTAAGAATTAGTATGTCAATACTATTCACATCAATGAATAGTTTAAGTTTTTCAGTTTCTGAATAATCAGCTTTGTTATGATATGAAAGAATTATGAAATCATAAAACTGTTTTAAATCTGTTTGATATGAAATAATCGTGTTTTGCGAATAATTTCTTGCTATATATAAATAATCAAGGTATTCGCGAATTAATAAAACAAGATTATTTGATTTCTGCATGATCTTCCTTTAGGATCTCTTTATGTTTACATTTGGTACAATATAAAAATTCTCCGTCTTTCACAGTTTTCTTTTTAACCATATAATCATTACCACAGCTTACACATTTCGTTATAACAGGCTTTCCATTCTCTATAAAATCACATTCCGGATAATTAGTGCATCCGTAAAATATAGTCTTACGCTTACCGCCTCGTCTTTCAAGTATCTCACCTTTGTTACATTTTGGACATTTTATACCAAGCGTTACCGGAAGTATGCCTCTGCATTTTGGATAATTAATACAACCATAAAATTTTCCATAAGGTCCGACTTTTAAAAGCATTTCAGATTTGCATAAAGGGCAAGTTAAATTTTCAATCGGTTTCTGTTCAATAGGTGCATTTGCTTCATGAGATAAAGTACCTTTGCACTTTGGATATCTGTTACATGCATAAAAGAGACCATTCTTTCCCCACTTCTTAACCATTACACCGCCATCAGTAGCACCGCATTCAGGGCATTTGATGTCTGTTTTTTCTATTAACGATTTCTTTATTCCGGGCGCAGCTGCTTCAGCCAGCTGTAAATCGTTATTAAATGGAATATAGAAATCATCAAGCACTTTTTTATACGAATTCTCACCGTTTGCTATCGTATCAAGTTCTTCTTCCATATCTGCAGTAAATTTTGTATTAATAACGTCAGGAAAATATTCTTGTAAAATTTTATTAACCTGAATACCAAGTTCAGTTGCAAACAATTTCCTCTCAATAAGATCTACATATTTTCTGTCTATTACAGTCGATACGATAGATGCAAAAGTACTCGGTCTACCTATTCCGAGTGTATCAAGCTGCTTAATAAGGCTACTTTCAGTGTAACGAGCAGGAGGAGAAGTGAAATGCTGCTGCTTATTCATATTGGCAGCTTTTAACATATCGCCGATATTTATATCTTCTGGAAGCATCGATATTTCATCATCATCTCCAGAATTGTTTTGGTCTTCAACCGTATCCTCATATACTTTTAGAAATCCGAGAAATTTAGTTATTCTTCCAACAGCTTTGAAGATATATTCAACTTTACTACCTGTTGGATTAATAGCTTTTATTAAAATCGTTTTTTGATCAAAAACTGCTGGCATCATTTGAGAAGAAACAAACCTCTGCCAAATTAAAGTATAGAGTGCAAGAACACTTTTATCAAGTTTCTTAAGCATATCTGGAGTCATAAATACTTCAGTTGGTCGAATAGCTTCATGAGCATCTTGAGCTTTCACTGCTTTCTGCTTACCTTCTTTTACGATACCAGAAACATATTCCTTTCCATAATTTTTTACAATGAAATCACTTGCCATTTTCTTAGCATCATTGCTGATTCGTGAAGAGTCTGTTCTCATGTACGTAATTAAACCCACATTTCCCTCACCCTTCTTTATTTCAACCCCTTCATAAAGTTTCTGTGCAAGCTGCATTGTCCTTTTTGGTGCAAATCCAAGCTTTGAAGATGCTGTTTGCTGAAGAACAGATGTGGTGAAAGGAAGAGGTGCATTCCTTTTAACTTCCCTTACCTGAATATCTGTAATTTTGAATTTATTGTTTCGTAAATCTTCAATAATCTTATGAGCTTCATCAATGTTGTGAATGCAAAGTTCGTCTCCATTATACTTAACAATCTCATCATTAATTTTATATAATTTTGCGTTGAATGGTTTTGAGCTTCCCGAAGGCTTAGAGAATATTCCAAATATTGACCAGTATTCCTTTGGAACAAACTTTCGTACTTCTTCTTCTTTCTCGCAAATAAGTTTTAGAGCTACAGATTGAACTCTCCCTGCGGAAAGTCCATAGAAGAAAGATTTCCAAAGGAAAGGGCTAACCTTATAACCGAGTATTCTGTCCATTACTCGTCTTGCCATTTGTGATTCGACAAGCTTTTCATCAATATCAAGAGGATTATTCATAGCAATATCAACGCCAGACTTTGTAATCTCATTGAATAATACTCTTTTAATTTTTTTATTAACTTTTTTAATTTCGTCAGCTATATCAGAAGCAATTGCTTCACCTTCACGGTCCGGGTCTGTTGCAATAAAGACACTGTCTGAAGATTTTGCAATTTCTTTAATCCTGCTAACTACCTTTTCTTTGCCCTCAATAATGCTGTACGTCGGCTGATATCCGTTTTCGAGGTCAATGTTAATTTTATTTCTCGGTAAATTTTTAATATGACCGACTGTTGCTTCAACAACATAATCATTACCAAGATATTTATTTATTGTCTTTGCTTTAGATGGTGATTCAACTATCACTAATGATTTTTTCATGTATACTTAATTTATTAAACCTGCTAATTTTAAATAATAGTTTTCCTTTTTTCTCATAACTGTTTTTTTACTTTTTGTGTTATCTTCCATACCGCATAAATGCAGCAACCCGTGAATTATCACTCTGAACAGTTCTATAAGATAACTGCTTTTATATGTTATAGAGTTTCTGTTTACAGTTTCCAGTGATATAATAATATCACTTTCGGATAGATCCGTATCGTCGTACAAGAATGTAATTATATCTGTTTCAAAATTGTGTTTTAAGTATTTCTTGTTGAAATCTATAATAGTATTATCATCACAGAACAAGAAATTGATAACATCAAGAGATTTTCTCTCTGACACAAGGACAAAATTCACAATGCTTATTATTGATGTTTTAAGGTCTTTTATTTTAACTTTTTCCGGCAATAAACGGGACTGGAATGAAAAACCTACTTTAACTTTTTTCACGATATATCGATTAGTATTATTCCGATTCGATTACTGAAAGAGCAACAGCCGAAAGCAATTTTTCGGAATTAAGTTTCATAAAATCCTCTGCCAGAGTTGTTCTATCTACGTTAGCATATAATGAACAATCTCCCTTTTTAGAAATTATTAAACCCGATATTTTATTATCAGATTCAGTATAGAAGATTACTTCTTCAAGCATATTACTAATGATAAAATAACGACATGATTGCAGCTGTAAATGTGAATTCTCAGAGTATAATGAAATAAGATTATCTTCAGCCGAGTCTAAATAAATGTCTAAAGCAATATTGCTTCTAAGAATTGAATTTTGAATTTTTAAAGAATAAGCTTTCTCATTCCTTAAGAATTTCATACCAAATAAATTTTCCAGATCCTTTAGATTACTTTCGTTTAATACTTTTTTATTACCGCTTATATTATCCATTTATTTATACGAATTCAATGATTTTAATATTGAGCTAGCGACGGGACTTGAACCTGCGACCTGCTGATTACGAATCAGCTGCTCTACCAACTGAGCTACGCTAGCTTAAAACTATATATTATGTTCCTTCGGAATAATCGTTATTATATTTAATCTGATCTTTTGTTAGCTTATCAATCTTAATGTTCATAGTAGATAGCTTAACTCCTGCAATCTGCTCATCCATTTCTCTTGGTAGTACGTGAACGCCAAGAGGAAGTTTCTTACCGGATTTGTATGAAGAGACAAGAGCCAGCTGAGCATTAAATTGATTTGCGAAAGACATATCCATGACTTCAGAGGGATGTCCTTCTGCTGCTGATAGATTAACCAATCTTCCTTTAGCTAAAATGTATATCTTTCTTCCATCTTTCATTAAATATTCTTCGCAGTTTGGTCTTATAGTTCTCTTTGATTTCTTCATCTTTTCTAAATCAGTAAGATTAATTTCACAATCATAATGACCAGTATTACATACAATTGCACCATCTTTCATAGAAGCGAAATGTCTTCCTACGATTACATCCTTCACACCTGTTGCTGTAACGAAAATATCACCTACTTTAGCTGCTTCATCCATTTTTAACACTCGATGTCCTTCAAGAGTTGCTTTGAGTGCAGCTGTTGGTTTTATTTCGGTAGCAATTGTAGATGCACCAAGGCCTTTTGCACGGTTTGCAACACCACTTCCACAATGACCGTAACCAGCTACTACAAAATTCTTTCCAGCAATAAGAACAGAAGTTGCTCTTAATATTCCGTCAATAGTTGACTGACCAGTACCATAAACGTTATCAAAGTCCCATTTTGTAACTGAATCATTAACAGCATAAACAGGATATCTTAATGCACCTTGTTCAGCCATCTTTCTTAACCTGTGCACCCCTGTAGTAGTTTCCTCCGTACCTCCTATAATCGTTGAGACTAAACTTTGATATTTATTATGTACAGTAAAAATTAAGTCAGCACCATCATCAAGAGTTAGCTGTGGTTTGAAATCAAGCGTCCTATCAATACACCAATAGAATTCTTTAGTATTCATTCCATGCCATGCATAAATTGAAACACCATCTGCTGCTAAAGCGGCAGCAACATCATCCTGAGTTGAAAGAGGATTACATCCACTCCATGAGAGTTCAGCACCTGCATCAAGAAATGTTCTAATCAAAACTGCAGTTTCTTTTGTAACGTGGAGGCAACCTGCAATCTTAAAGCCTTTAAAAGGTTTTGTCTTTTTATATTTTGCTCTTAAAGCTGCAAGTACCGGCATTCTTGATTCAGCCCATTCAATTTTAGTTCTGCCCTGAGCAGCCAGCTTCAGGTCTTTAACTTTAAATTTATTAATCTTTGCCATGTTAAATGTTTAATTATATAAAATACTATATTTCTAAATTTGATAATATTTATTTATTAATCACTATTTCTTTAATTCTATACCGAGTTCATTAAGCTGTTCAACATGAACAGTGCTAGGACAATTATCCATTAAAGAAGAAGCGCTAACTGTTTTTGGAAAAGCTATTACATCTCTAATTGATTTTGTACCGCAGAGCATAGCTACCAGTCTATCAAAACCGAATGCAACCCCACCATGAGGCGGAGCACCGTATCTGAATGCTTCAAGAATAAATCCAAATTTTTCTTTAGATTCATCATCTGATAGACCAATTATGTCGAATACTTTCTTTTGAATATTACTATTATGAATTCTAATACTACCGCTTCCGATTTCACTACCGTTATAAACCAGGTCATAACAATTAGCACGAATACTAAGGATTTCATTTTTATCTCTGCTATCGAGAAAATGCATGAATTCATCTTTAGGTGATGTGAATATATGATGTTCACCAACGAATCTTTTTTCCTCATCGTCAAAATTGAAGAGCGGAAAATCCGTAATCCAAACGAATTCGTGTTTACTATCATCCAACAGTTTAAAATCTTCTGCAATCTTGATACGCAGCTGCCCTAGTCCCTGTTTTACTTTTTTTCTATCGCCAGATAGAATAAAAACATAATCCCCATTCACAAGGTTCAATGATTCCTTCATCTTATTAATAATATTATCATCAAGAAACTTTAAGATAGAAGACTGGAGTTCTCCGTTTTCATTGACTTTCATGAATGCCATACCAGAAAAACCTAACTTTTTGACGAATTCATTGTAAGAATCAGAAATCTTTCGAGTGATTTCAATTTTTGATTGTGATGAACCAGAGTTTAACTTAATACATGAGACAGAGCCACAATTGTTTAATACATCTTTGAAAACTTTGAATTCAGAATCTTTTACAATTTGTGTAATATTATTAATTAACATCAGATCCTTGATACGCATATCTGGTTTATCAATACCGTATTTACTAATTGCATCGTCATAAGAAAGTTTTGGAAATTCCTCTGGGAGCTTATAACCCAGTACTTCAAACCATATTTCGTGAAATAATCCCTCTGATATTTTGAATACATCTTCCTGCTTTACAAATGACATCTCTATATCAATTTGCGTAAATTCGGGCTGCCTATCGGCACGGAGATCCTCATCACGGAAACATTTACAAATCTGAACATATCTATCTAGTCCAGAGACCATTAGTATCTGCTTGTATGTCTGAGGAGATTGCGGTAGAGCATAGAACTTCCCAGGATGAACACGTGAGGGTACAAGATAATCTCGAGCACCTTCGGGAGTAGATTTCATCAGAATAGGTGTTTCAACTTCTATGAAACCATATTCAGAAAAATAGTTATGAACAATCTGATAGACTGTATTCCGGAGAATTAGATTATCAAGAACTTTTTTACGTCTGAGATCCAAATAACGATATTGAAGTCGTAAATCTTCACTTGCTTTGACATCTTCTTCAACAACGAATGGTGTAATATCTGATTCATTAAGTATCTGTATTTCAGCTGCTTCAATTTCAATGCTACCTGTAGGTATGTTTTTATTAACACTTTCCCTTTTAATGACTTTACCTGACACAGAAATTACAAATTCATTTCCGAGTTTATCTGCAATTTGGTGAACAAGAATATTTTCAGGCATTACTTTAATTTGAGTAATACCGTAACGATCTCTTACATCGACGAAAAAGAGACCACCGAGGTCCCTTTTCTTTGCGACCCAACCGTTAATCGTAACTTCCTGACCAATAAAAGCATCATTTAATTCACCGCAAGTATGTGTACGACTTTTAAAACTCATGTATATTTTTGAATAATTGACAAGATACCAAAAATAATGCTTAAATAAGAGGAAAAAAGAGGTTTACGTTAGAAAGGTGCAAGTGCTTTTGCTTGTTTAGAAAGAATCTTTTATGATGCAGGTTAACTTATGGAAACTGATGTATATTCTTTGATATGCTGGAAATACCAATTATTTACCATTTGATAGTCCAATCCTGACTTAGTCATTTGGACACCCTGAACCAATTTCAAATAGTTTTAATAACTG
>CAZVCC010000027.1:0-39031 GCA_964626015.1 uncultured Ignavibacteriaceae bacterium | reverse complement strand
AGGCATATCGCAGGCATATCGCAGGCATACATAAAAAATGCAGTTTTGAAGCTCCTAAAGAAAATCAAATGTTAATTTCTACCGGAAAAAACTAATTTTCACTGACAAGCTAAAACAGCAATTTCTCGTAATTAATGACAATGTTTCATTTAGAAAGAGGTTAGAATTTATAAATTAAGGCGATTTTGAGAAAGTTAATTCTTTAAAATTGGTGTTTAAAGAAAGAAAATAAGAAAACATAGGATTTTGGATGGAAAAGGGAAATAGAAATCCCGGATTATTCGCAGCCGGGATTTTAAAGAATTAGTTTGACGGCATATAAAAAATTGATTCATCAAAAACAGGATTTATTTCAATTTTTTCTATAGTAATATTTTGAGACCCCATTGGCGAATTTTTGACCTTAGTATTCATGGCATAAGCCATCATTACGCTGCCAATTTTTCTGTAGTCAAAAAAAACTGTTTCGGAATCCATTTCTGAACCGTTAACGGTAACTTTTTTCTGAACTTTGACAACGAGGTTAGATTCAGTACTTATGTAGTAAGTAACTTTTTTACCGTCTGCTCCAGTATAGAGAATTTTATAGGCATCTACATCATCAACTTTTTCCTTACCCATCAGTTCGATTGACGCACCGTCATTTTTGTATGTCGTAAGTCTGCCGAAAATAATTCCTCTATCCTTAATTCCTTTCGCTTCATCACCTTCGACAACTTCGGGAGAGCTTGAACCTGAAAGAGGGTTTACAGACCAAGCTGTTGTTCCGTCAAAAGCCTGCTTTATGGAAAAACCTTCAATAGACATTTCGAAGTAAGTCTTATCGGGAGCGAGATTGTAGGTGGTGTAAGGAATATCGATTCCCATAACTTTCGCAATACCGTTAACTTTTAAGGACTTCACGGCTTGCATATTTTCCGTACCCCCGAGGGCTTCAACGTGTTTGTTTATTATCTCTTCAGCTGATTGTGCTGAAAGGTTAAAACTGATGATAAGTGCGGCGAAGGTTGCCAGCAAATATTTAATAGACTTCATAGTATAATTTGTTTTTAAATTAGAACATTTTATTAACAAGACATTCTGAATAAAATAACTTTTTCATTTAAAAAGTAATGTGCAAAAATGATGAGAATGGATACATCACGAACTTTTTAATGATTAAGTTTTTATATATATTATTACTTTAAAATTTAAGCGGGAAACAACATGGTGAAGATAAAAACCGGGTTAATTTTAGTAACATTAAACCTATGTTTTATTCTATTCGGATGCACGAACGAAAGTAAAACAGAAAAATTAAATCCTTACAATCTTAACATTACACAGAGTAAGGATGCATATGACAGAGAAGTAAGACAGAATCCGGACTGGAAGCTTGAAGACCTTAGTAAGATAAGAGGAATTTATCTTGACATACGATATGCAACGACTAATAATTTTACGGGGAAAGTAATTTATTTATCACCGAGAGCATTTGCGAGGATGCCTGTTTTTGATGCGTTACAGAAGGTACAGGATTCGCTTTCACATTTCATGATAGGTCTTAAGATTTATGATGCGTACAGACCGTACGCGGCATCGCTTAAGTTTTTTGAAGTATATCCAGACACGAATTTCGTGGCAAATCCCAGGAACGGATCGCGTCATAACCGCGGTTGCGCAGTAGATCTGACACTGGTTGAACTTAGCACGGGAAAAGAACTTCCGATGCCAACTGAATATGACAACTTCACGGAAAAGGCTCATCCAGATTACAAAGATTTGCCTGACACAGTACTTACTAACAGGAAATTACTTTTTGGAATTATGGAACATTTCGGATTCAGCTATTATCCGACAGAATGGTGGCACTTTGATTACAAGGGATGGGAAAAGTATAAGCTGCTGGATTTAACCTTTGAAGAACTTGAAAGAAGATAAATTTAATTGCTTCATGAGATAAGTAAAAAGTACGGCTGGATGCTTTTGGACAGCTCGGACACAGAGGCAGAACAAGATTCAATTCGGGAATAATGCGGGAACAAAGACATATCAAACAGGTATAAAATGCAACAATAATTAAACCCAAATTGCAATACTGATTGTCTAAGAATTGAAGCAAAGCAACAGTAAAGGAGACAAAAATGAGAAAGAAATTAATACTACTTGGAATTTTGATTTCTGCGGTTTTCATCAACGGATGCGAACAGTTCATCTATAACTCATCATACAACGTCTCTGTTTACAATAACAATAACGACATGTACATGACGGAATTATATTTCCGTACATACGATTACGGAAACCACGGATGGAGCAGGAATCAGGTTTACTACGACCTCGAACCGTTCGAATCATTCAATATGCTTCTGGACGCGGGCACTTATGATTTTGAGATTGTTCTTGAAGACGATGAATATATATACACGATTCACGAAGAGTATGTGGATATCTATAACGACATGGTGCTTGACGTATGCTACGACTGCTATCTTAAAGGCAGCCTTAATAAGGTGGTGAAAAAGGAAAAGAAAGAAAGCGGCAAGGAAAGGAATACGGAAAGAACAAGCGCACGACAGCTTTAAAAAGTTTTTTCAGGACACATATATAAACTTCTTACGACTGAACATAGAGGCTTCACGGATTACAGACTGTGAAGCCTTTATTATTGGTCAGTCTTTCTGCTAATACCAATAACCTGAAAGGATTAATTTAAACAACTTCCAGTAAATTATTTTCGTATGACTTGATATTTACAAATTTACCATATATATTTATGCCATAGAATATTAACCCTTAATAAATATTATATGGATAAAATTAGTTCATCATTCTTCGTACCGCGCAGCGAGCAGGGCTATGACGCGATGTACAAGAGAATAAGGCTGATGCCTCTTTACTCTTTTCCTCATTACAAGGACTTAAACCCTCATCTCGGACTATACAAGCCGAAGATTTTCCTTCATATAGACTTTGATGCATTTTACGCACAAGTAGAGCAGAGGGACAATCCAAACCTTAGAGGAAAGCCTGTTTCGGTCGGAAGCACCACCGGCATGAAAGGAATCGTGATGACGGCATCTTACGAGGCGAGGGCATTCGGAATTGAGACGGGCATGAGCCTTTGGGAGGCAAAGAAAATTTGTCCGATGCTTATTTCACTTCCCTGTTACGGTCCAAAGTACGAAGTAATAATACAGAATCTTATGAGAGGGTTGCGAACATTTGTCCCGCCGGAATTCACGGAGCAGTACAGCGTTGACGAGTATTTTGTTGATGTTTCTGACTTTGTGAAGAATTTCAAGGACGCGAAGGAATTTGCACAGCGCATAAAGGATAAAATACTCGAGATGGAAGACCTCACATGCAGCGTTGGGGTTTCATACAACAAGTCATACGCAAAGATGGCAACAAAATTTGAAAAACCCGACGGGCTGACTGTAATAACGCCTGATGACAGGGAGAGGAAAATCTATCCACTTCCCGTCAGGAAGCTATGGGGGGTCGGAGCAAGGATAGGAAGGCGCATGAGCCTTATGAACATATTCACTATAGGAGACCTTGCAAACTCATCGGAGGGTGCGCTCCGCAAGGAGTTCGGCATTAACGGAATAGTTTTCCGGCGACTTGCACGCGGAGAGGATTCATCGGAAATCTTCAGGAGGTCAACACATGAGAAATCACTGAACCACCATCACACGCTTACAAACAACATTTACAATATCAACGAGGTAAAGAATGAAGTCAGACGTGTATCAGAGTATCTTTGCAGAAAAATGCGCGACAAAAAACTTGTTGCTGGATATTTATACTTTGTATTAAGATACGGAAACCTGAGGTATGCGTCCGGAGACATGCATCTTCCATCGCACACAAACGATGATAGGATAGTATATGAATCGGCACTTGAAATTCTGAAAAACTTTCCTCAGCCGAATGAGAATCTGCCTGCAAGAATGTTCGGCATGACGGTTTTTGACCTTCACGAGGACACGAATTCCTGCAACCTTGAATTATTCACTCAACGTACTAACATCCCGTTTTATCATCTTGACAAACTTAAGCAGAAATACGGCGAGGGCGTTATAAGGATTGGTTTGAATGCGGGATAATCAGGATTAATACTGCAAATTTGATTGTTTTAAAACTATAAAAATTCTAATTTGAATTTATGTCAGATTTTAATTTCAGAATAGGATACGGTTACGATGTGCACAGGCTCGCAACCGGAAGGAAGCTAATAATAGGCGGAGTTGAAATACCGCACAATAGAGGACTTGAGGGACACTCGGATGCTGACGTTTTGCTGCATTCGCTATGCGACGCACTGCTTGGAGCGGCTGGGCATAAAGATATCGGACATCAATTTCCGAACACTGACCCTGCTTACAAAGATATTTCGAGTCTTGTTTTACTTAAGAATGTTTACGACCTTATTTCGAGGGACGGCTGGAAGATAAGTAACACGGATTCGATGATTTTGCTTGAGGAACCTAAGATTTCAAAGTACATACCCGACATGGCAGAAAAGATTTCAGCATTAATAAACTGCAAGAATGTTTCGATAAAGGCAACCACTTCAGAAGGAGTTGGGTTCATCGGAGAAAAGAAGGGGTGTTCCGCAACGACCGTAACGATAATATACAAGTTATGATTGATATCCTTTACAGTATAGACGTCAGTATATTTTACTTTATAAACAAGACGATTGCGAATCCAGCAACAGATTTTCTGATGCCGTTTATTACAGAATTGAACCACTGGAAAATATTCTATGCTATCATGTTTCTTTACCTTTTGATAGGCGCAGGGAAACGCGGCAGGATTGTGGCGATAGGGCTTATACTGCTTGTAGCAGCAAGCGATCAAATCAGCAGTAATCTCATAAAAAATACAATAGAAAGAATACGTCCCTGCAATGTACTGCCTGATGTCAGATTACTTGTGGGATGTACGCAATCCTTTTCGTTCCCGTCTTCACATGCAGTAAACAACTTTGCGGGAGCAGTTTTTCTCTCACATTTTTATCCAAAGTTTTCAATTTCGTTTTATATCGGTGCATTCCTTATGGCTATCTCGCGAGTATTTGTAGGGGTCCACTATCCATCAGACGTATTTTTCGGTACGATAATAGGTATTTCAATAGGAATGTTGTTTGTATTTCTTTGGGACTCGCTTAACAAAAAGTATAAAATTCTAAAGAACTGAATTGAAACTTAAAAGAACCTTACTCTATATAATCACGGGTCTTAGTCTTGCGGCATCATTTCCCCCAATCAACATATACACATTATACTTTATGGGGATTGCATTGCTTATCTCTACGGTTCACAATTCAGAGAATTTCAAACAAGTATTCTTAAGGTCTTACTTTGCGTTTCTAGCGTTCGAAATGGCAGCAGTATCATGGATAAGTTTGAGCGGACTAAGAGAAGGGGCGGATAAATTTCTGATTGCCGGAGGGTTTATTACAATGGTAATTCACAGTGCACTGCTTACTTTGCCGTTGGTTCTATATTATTATACACGAAAAAGACTGGGAGCATATTTAAAATCAGCGACTGTGTTTACTCTACCGTTTATTTGGGTTACAATAGAATATCTTTACGCACTTCCCGAAGTAAGTTTCCCTTGGGTAACGGCAGGGAATGCGTTTACTACGGCATTGCATAAAATCCAGTTCATAGAAATAACGGGAGTTTACGGAATATCTTTTTGGGCGCTAAATATCGGATGTCTGCTGTTCATGATTATTGAAAAAGCTTCTGTGAGTAAAGATTCATTGCCGATGTTTTTTAAAAGAAAAGAGGTAATCTATATATCGATAATCATTATTGTTTTGTTTTTCCTTCCTGATATATACAGTATTACAACAAAATCTTACAGTAAGTATAACGAGGATAAATCAGAGGGAAAACTAAGAATAAGTATAGTTCAGCCAAATGTAAATCCATGGAAAAAATGGGGGTCAAAACAAAACGAGCTTGTGAGAGAATATGTTGAACTGCTAAGAATAACAGATACGGCATCGGTAAAATCAGACCTAATAATATTTCCCGAAACAGCGACTCCTTTTTATCTTCTTAACGATTACTACACTGATAAATATGATTTGATTAAGAATACGATTGACAGCATAAAGACACCCCTTCTAATAGGAACGCCTGACCTAGTATACTACAACGACAGCATATTAGCAAAACCCGATTCGAAAATAAATAAAACGTCGGGTCAGAAATATGACTCTTTTAATTCAGCAGTGCTTATAAAACCTGATGAAGAAAGGGTATCTCATCAGAAATACGCGAAGAACAAACTTGTCATTGCGAGCGAGAGAATGCCTTATCAGGAAAGGATACCTTTTTTCAGGGATATAATAAGATGGTCAGTGGGAATTAGTTCGTTTCAGGTCGGCTGGGATACAACAATATTTAAGCTTGGAGATAAAGCAGAGTTCAACACAGCAATATGTTACGAAACGATATATCCTGAATATTTTGCTGCCTTCGCGGCAAAAGGCTCACAATTTTCTGTTATTATAACGAATGACGGATGGTGGGGAAAATTATTTGGAACTCATCAGCACAAACAATTTGCCGTATTGAGAGCAATTGAAAACAGAAGATGGATAGCAAGATGCGGAAACACAGGGATCTCATGCTTTATTGATTCATACGGTAATATTTACGACGAGACAGAAATAAATCAGAAAGCAATAATAAGCGGAGATATTGGATTAAGCAGGAGTATTACCTTTTACACAAGAAATCCCTATTTATTTCCTGACATACTTTTGATTATGACAATACTGATATTTATTGCTGCGATAACTGAAAGGATTTTAGAAAGAAGGGTACGGCAATAAAAGTGTTCGGCTTACTTAACAGAATTTAGCAATGATTTATTTTCATTGTTGTATTGATTAGCTTTCTCTAAAGATTCAAAAGGACCAACGAGCACCCTGTATTGAATGACATTATCCAGCGTCATGAAAGCTTCAATCCGGCACGAGACGAGATTTGATTTAAGTTTTGCTTCTTTATCGGAAGCTTCTCCGATGTTTTCGCATACATTATTTTCTATGTAAACAAAGGAATCAACCTTACGAAAGATGTTTCCATTAACATTCTCAATCAGTACACTTTCTCCTTTAACATGTTCATCATCTGTAAACTGATTTTTAAGTGAATCGGAGTTTTTCAAGTGTAAATTTTCAATAATACCCGTGCTTTCCAATTTTTCAAAAAGAGTCTTATACAAGAAAAAGCTAATTCCTGCGGCACAAGCGATGAAGAAAGTATAGATTAATATTTTCATAAAAACATTCAGCGGTTTTTTCTTTTCTTCTGGAACTTCGGGTTTAACACCAAACTGAGGTTCTTTATTAACAAAAACTTCACTGAAAGATTTCGGTTCCTTATTTTCATTAGTATCCAAAGGCTGGATAACATTTTCGTTCTGAAGATTATTAAGAGCTTCGTTTAGAGTTGCGGGTTCATTAAAAGAAATCACATCCTGTTCGGTTTCGGATTTTTCCAAACTAATATCATCTTTTTGCTCGGAAGGTTGGTCTGATAAGAGTTTCTGAAATACGCGCAACTCTACATTACTTGTTTCAGGGATATGATGTTTATTAATATCTTCACTGCTCTCTTCGAGTAAATCTTCGGATTCAGTAGTTTTATCCTCATCCATCCCGGATTTCTTATCTTCAGCTGATTCTAACGGGATTATAATTTCATCTTCTGCTACCTTTGTTTCAGATTCTTCACTTGATGGGATTATAATATCATCTTCTAAAAGTTCAGATTCCAGAGATGTTTCTTCTTTTTTTACATCTGAATAAGTTTCAGATGATTCTAACTCTTTCAGAAGTTCATTCCTGTTAAAAACAAGCCCTGTAATATCATTATATATATCCTCATTACTGAAATCATCCTTCAGGACATGTAAAAACTTTCTTCGCGAATGCGGAAGTTCAAAAGCAGTTTCAGTGTCGTCTTTTTCTTCAGCGGTAGCACCTAAGTTTAAATTTTTATCTTTGGGAATAATTTCAGTGCTATCATCGGTAGCCTTCTCTACCGAAGAATATTCTTTAACTTTCGAGCATGAGACAGAAATTATCCCGGGAGGAATTTCCTCAGTTACCTTAGTTTCAGGTTCCTCATCAAAAACAAATCGGAGATAATCTTCGTCATCCTCATCGGACATCAATTCCCGAATAGTCAGGATTTCGTTATTCTTTAAGTAAGATGCTTTTAATATCTGGGATTGAAGATTGTTGAAATTATCATTAACAGATTCAGCAAATTGCCTGACTGGGGAAAAAGATACGTATCTTTGCTTAATTCCCCCTTTCGTTTTACTAATTATTTTAAACTTTCCAAACTCAGGGATATTGATGTTTTTGCCTTTTGTAAGTGCATCGGACATTGAAATGAAAATGTTGTCAACAAATGATGCTGCTTGAGCCTCCTCTACTTTAAATTTGTTTACAATATTTCTGACAAGTTCCGGTTTAATCATCATTTTTCATTCTGTTGATTAAACTATCAGACGGTTTATAAACAATTTTATCTTTCGGCGGTAATAGTATCTCTACTCTACCTCCTTCATCGATACGTGTCTGCATTTTTCTGTGTACAACGGAAAAATCACCAAGTTCTGAACATGAAATATGTTTTTCCTCTTTAATAATCCTTCGTATCTCTTCGAACAAAAACCGGAAAATATTCTCTGAAAGTTCCTTACTGAAAGAGCTTTTTATTTTCGACTTATTTAACAGAGATTGAGCGTTCACTTTAAAATATCCGTGATATAATTAAAGAAAGTTCATTTAAATATTTTCTGTCAACAGCGTCAAACGAAGAATAGACTGCACTATCAACATCCAGCACACCAACAATCTTATCATTTCTGAAAACCGGTACAACAATCTCGGATTTTGACGAACTGTCGCAGAATATGTGTCCCGGAAATTTATTCACGTCATTGATTACTAAAGTTTCCCTGTTTTTGAAAGCAGTTCCGCAAACACCCTTACCAATTTCAATTCTTGTGCAAGCAATTCTGCCCTGAAAAGGACCGAGTACGAGATTTTGCTTTTCCTCGTCGTAGAGATAGAATCCTACCCACAAGTAATAATCAAAACTGTACTTAAGTAAGGAAACAATGTTAGATAGATTAGCGATTAGATTATTTTCATCTTTCATCAGAGCTTCTGCCTGATTCAGGACTATAGAATATCTTTCCTGTTTAGAAAGCTGAGTTATTTTATCAAAGTTGACTTCTATCATTCAAGTTTTGTTGTTACTTGTTTTGCCTCTTCTTCACTTTTAAACGCACCAGCACGCACTCTGTAATAAATACCCTTCTCTTTTAAATCCACCTCGACGACGGCACCTTTAATATTTTGCCTAGTCAAGAGTTTCAGTTTCTCTTCAGCTTTTGACTTTTCCTTAAACGAACCTATCTGCACATAATAACCATCCGGTTCACTAAACAATACAAAGGACTGTTTACTTCCGATGAAACCAAGATTTCTGGATTCAAGAACAGGCTGATTCAGATTTTCTTTGCTATCTTCTTTTACATCTTCCTTTGGTTCTTCCTTAACTTCCTGTTTTGGTTCTTCCTGATTTGAAATTGTAGCAACCGGCTGAGTTTCATCGGTTTTTTGCAACTTTAAGAAAGTCAACAAAATAATTGCAACAATAAGTACAAATACTGACGTAAAAAACAAAGGTGAAGTAAAGAGACTCTTTTTCTCCGATGAGGTTTTTCGCGATGTAGGAACATACGGAGCAGGTTTTTTTACCTCTTTAAAATCGGGAATGTTTACAGTTTCAGTAGTTTTAATTTCTGAATCAGAAAGTATTTCGTCATGAAGATTCTTAACATCATCGCTAATAACAGGTTTTAATTCCTCCTGATTCTGCTCTTCAATTGATTGAGAATCGTCAGTTTGTTCCTGCTCTTTGAATATTGATTTAAAATTAAATTCAGGTACGACTATTTCTTCATCTGCGGGTTTATTTTCGGCAGAAGAATTTTTTGTGTGTTTTTCACTATCATCTAACTTCGATATAAGATTTTCTATATCATCAAGATTCTTATTTTCTTCTCCAGAAAAGCCCTCGTCAATAATCTCATTGTGTACTTCGTTAAAATGATCATCATTATCAAACACGTCTGCAATTTCTTCCTGAGATTTAAAAAGTATTTCTTTAAGCTCTGGATATTCGCCACAAATATCCTTTTCATAATCAGGATTAAGCTTTACAGATGCAAGAAAATCTCCTTTTGCATTTTCCAGGTCATTGAAGATCTCATAATAAATGCTTCCTCTGTTATAATAAGTTTTTGGATTTCGAGGATTCAGATTTATTGACTCTGAATAATCCGAAATTGCATCTTCGTAGTTTTGCAGACATACATTGATGTTTGCACGGTTGTTATAAGCTTCGGGAAAGTCACGCCTAAACTCGATTGCTTTTGTAGCGTGAATATATGCATCCTCAAAGTTATCAACTCTTCTATAACAAACTGCAAGATTGTTATGAACTTCGGAAACAGTATCATTTATGTTGATTGCTTTTATGAAGTCATCAACTGCAGACCCCCATTCCTGTTTCCTCATATAATTCCTACCGCGCCTGTTGTAGAGGCTCATCAGGTAATTATCATCATCATGAGAATCCGATAATTTCGGAATAATAACGGACAGGTCATCAATAGCTGAATCAAAGTCACCCGTCGCATAATAGCATACAGAGCGGATTTCAAACAACTTAATGTTATCAGGAAATTGTTCAATAAGTTCACTGCAATCCGATATAGCTGAACTATAATTTTTATTCTCAATATCAGAGATTATTCGGTCTAATATGTTATTATTCAACCCTCTACTTTATTTCTTTAATTTGAAAAAAATACCTATTACAAACATAAAGTAAAAGATAGTTTTTAACGATAATATTGACATTGAGTGAGTATAAAGATCACGAAAAAGTACGGGTGTTGTACATTTAAATTAGAATAAATGTTGTTTTTGAATTATTATACACGGTAATAATTCCTATCTTGATGCTCCATAAATATGTCGGACAGAAAACTTATACTAAATTTAGCTCTACCCGCTGTACTGCAGACGATAGTAAGGTCTTTGTTTGTGATTGTTGATGCATTCTGGGTCGGCAAGCTGGGCAAGCTTCCGCTTGCCGCACTTACAACGGCAACTTTTTTAATCTGGGGTTTTCTTGCATTCGGCGAGATGATAGCGACAGGTACAAATGCTTTAATTGCACAATCAACCGGAGCAAAAAATGCCGAACTTGAGAAAAAGATATCCACGTATAATCTTGTTAATACGTTTTTCTTTACTGTGGTGTTAAGTCTTTGTTTGATACCGTTCCTGCCTTACTTTAACACAATTATGAATATCGGTGAAGAACAGTCTGCTCTCAGCAATGAATACCTGATAGCTCTTCTGATAGGGTTTCCGGGAATTACGCTTCTTTCAACAACAACAGCAATATTCAGGGGAACAGGCGACACAAAAACACCGATGTATCTTCTTGTATTTGCCGTTAGCATGAATTTCTTTCTTGCACCTTTATTCATTTTCGGATTTGGATTTATACCTGCTATGAATATGACGGGTGCATCTATATCAACCATAGCTGCTTACACACTTGCTTTCTTTGCAGGATACTATATTTTGAAAAAGAGAAATCTAATTTGTTCTGTAAGAAAATATAGGTTCAACAAGGACATCATATTTGAAACATTTAGGATAGGTCTGCCTATAGCCATAAACGGAGTCGGTTTTTCTCTTATATATGTTTTTGTTTCACGTTTTGTTTCCGATTACGGTACGACAGCATTCGCAGCTCTTGGAATCGGTCACAGGTCTGAATCTCTGGCATATCAGATAACGGTCGGTTTTTCTCTTGCAAGCTCTATATTAGTTGGTCAAAACATTGGTGCGCGAAATCCCGAAAGAGCTGAAAAATTAGCGTTCAAGATTCTCGGTTATGCTTCCATTGTAATGGCAGTTTACGGTATACTCCTGTTTGTTTTCAGCAGAGAGGTGGCTATGTTTTTTATAAATGATACAGACGTGATAATCGTTTCTTCAGTTTATAATAAGATTGCATCTGCCGTTCTTATATTCTCCGCTGCGGAGGTTGTCCTCAGCGGTGCATTCTCGGGAGCGGGAGACTCGCTGCCGCCTGCTATTGTAGGGCTGCCGATGAATGCACTTAGAATACCATTCGCTTATTTATTCGGAATGCTATGGGGCTTAAACGGAATATGGATTGCGATATGTTCAACCGTTGTACTTAAGGGTGTAATTATTACAATATGGTTTAAGCTTGGAAAATGGAAAACAAGAGAACTGAGACTGAAGTGAATTATAATTTTTGTGTCATTTCTTCTTACCGCATCTCACCTTAACTCATTCCAGCAGAGTGCCGCTGCACCAAGTATAGCGGCTGTGTTTTCCTGAAGACCAGAAGGCAGCACCTTCACGGTGCCTTTAAAATTATTGAGCATGTTTTCTTCCATGTGACGTATTGTGGGCTCAAATATGTACGAACCTGAATTAGCAAGACCACCGAAAAGAAAGATTGCTTCGGGACTTGAAAATGCCGCTGCATTTGCCAGCGCTTTGCCAAGTATTTCCCCTGTGTACTCAAATGCATCGAGTGCGAGTTTATCCCCCGCAACCGCAGCTTCGTGGATAAGCTTTGATGTAATTTCTTCTTCTCTGTATATTTTTAAAGTAGAATCCATCTCTCTTTCCGAAAGTTTTTCAATTACCGTTCTTACTATACCCGTTGCTGATGCATAAGTCTCAAGACAGCCGTGCCTTGTGCATCCACAAAGACGACCGTTATCTATTACTATCGTATGCCCAAGCTCGCCCGCGAAGCCAGTTGAGCCGTAAAGGAGTTTACCTCCGCAAAAGATTCCACTACCAAGTCCCGTACCGAGTGTAATTACAATAAAATCATTCATACCCTTTGCATTTCCGAATACCTTCTCGCCTATTGCTGCAGCGTTTGCATCGTTTGTTAAATATGCTTTCAACCTCGTCTTTTCTGTCATCATAGCAGCAAACTCAATTTTTCCTTTCCATCTTAGGTTCGGTGCGTTTTCGACCGTACCTTTATAGTAATTGCCGTTCGGTGCACCGATACCATATCCGATAATCTTTAAAAGATTATGTTCTCTGTTTGTCCTTTTAATTTCCGATATTAACGCATTAAGATAATCATCAAACTTTTCATATTCATCCGTTCTAATTGAACCTTTTGCAATAATTTTTCCTTCCTTATCAACAAACCCAAAGGGTGAGTTTGTGCCGCCTACATCTATTCCGACAACAGTGTTTATCATATTGCTTCTCCCTTATATTTCTTTTTATAACCTAACAAACCATAGAATATCAGATAAGTGTATGCTATCAGCGGAACTATTAGCGAGTTTTGAACTCCAAGTATGTCTGCGAGCAGTCCCTGCAAAAGCGGCAGTATCGCACCTCCTACAATACACATAACAAGCAGAGACGAACCCTGAGACGTGTATTTATCAAGTCCCTCGATTGCAAGCGTAAATATGTTTGACCACATGATTGAATTAAAAAGTCCGATTGCAAGCACAGACCACAAAGCTATTTTTCCCGAAGTAAGAAGTCCTATCCCAAGCAGTACCATCGCAGCAAGACTGAAGATTGCAAGCGTCCTTGCAGGCATTGACTTACCGAGGATAAAAATAAAATAATTGACAACAAGGAATATCAGATAATACCACACACTGGCAAAGTCTGTTTTAGTAATTGCAAAAATAATTACAAAGAGAACAATCCCGACGAGAAACATCAAAGGATATTTTTTTGATGCTTTCATTTCGCTTAATGATATAGACCCGAGGAATCTGCCTATCATTGCACCGCCCCAGTAAAAAGCCACGTATTTGCTGCCCGTTTCTTCGCTGAACCCTGCAATGTTATCAAGACTCATAAAAGCAATAAGGTTGCTGCCGATAGAAACCTCAGCACCGACATAGAAGAAAATCGCAAACATACCCCAGAAAAGATTAGAATGCTTCAGCGCAACTGGTTTGCGTTCTATCTTATCTTGACCCGTAAACGGAGGTAAATGAGCAAACTGTATAAATACAGCAAGCACAAGAAAGAGACCGCCGAAAATAATATAAGGTGTTTTTACGGAGTTCGCGCCCGGATTTGCATCGGTAAGAAAATAATTGAATATCAGAAATCCGCCTATTACAGGACCTATGGTCGTACCGAATGAATTAAATCCCTGTGCAAGATTCAAACGGCTCGAAGCAGTTTCAGGCTTGCCGAGCATTGCTACGTAAGGGTTTGCAGCAATCTGCAGCAGCGTAAGTCCAAATCCTATGCATGCAAGAGCCGCAAGGAAAAAACCGAACAGATGATACTGTGCTGAAGGATAGAAAAGAAAACAACCTATTGCTGAAAGCAGAAGTCCGATTATAATACCGTTCTTATAACCAATTTTCGCAATAGGGTCGCCTATAGTAAGCGAGAGAATAAAATATAAAAGCGAAACAATAAAGTAAGCCCCGAAAAATGCAAACTGCACAAGATTTGCCTCAAAGTGTGAGAGCTCGAAAACGCCTCTCAGAAACGGTATTAGAATATCGTTAACGCTTGTGATAAATCCCCACATGAAGAAAAGCATTGTCAGAGTTGCGAGTGACGACGTATAACTTCCCTGTTTTTGTCCTTCCATAAATTATGAATAGAATAAATGTTCAACTAATATTTTTGTGCCGATTACTATCAGAATTATTCCACCAAATACTTCCATAATACTGCCTAGTCTCATTCCGAGCCGGCTCCCGACCCATACACCTCCCGCACACATAACGGCTGTGATAATACCTATTGTAGCGCTGGCAAGCCATATATTAACATTTAAAAGCGCAAAAGTAAAACCTACAACGAGTGCATCAATACTTGTTGCAAAACTAAGAATTACAAGGTTCTTCCCTTTCGAAGGATTTTCTTTCTTTGCTTCTGCTTTCTTAAAACTTTCACGAATCATCTTAACGCCTATGTAAGCTAGCAGTACAAAGGCAACCCAATGGTCTATTGACTCTATATAATACTGAACGGACGTTCCCAGAAACCATCCTGCAACAGGCATTAGAAACTGAAAAAGTCCAAAATGAAAAGAAAGCCTTACTGCAGAACGGGCATTGTTCATTACGGCAAGAGTACCCGCACCGACCGAAACAGCAAATGCATCCATTGCAAGCCCGATAGAAATAAGCCCTATCTCAATGAAGGACATTTACTTTTTCTTCTTCTCTTTAAGTTCAAGATGCTCAGTTAACATAGCAAGTACTTTTTCAATTCTTCTTAATCGTGTTTCAGATTTCTTAGCATCATTAACGTAGTTCACGTATTCTTTTCTGTGAGTGTAAGCCATTTTCTCAAATGCATCCATTATCTTTTTCTTCCTGCCAAGTGCCTTTGCGAGGTCATCGGGCATTTCGACGATTCTTTCCTCAGTATCTTTTTCGAGAACCACATTCACAACATCACCGAAAGTTTTATTAATAGCTTTGCGTATATCTTTTAATACTAATAGCGGATACCCCTCCTTTATCCCCATAGGTACGAGCGAGCCGCGGTATGGCACGCCGTCAAAAGTTGCTTTGATTTTAACGCGTCCTGCACCAAACTCTTTTTTTACGTCATACGGAAATATTACATACCCCGCATCCATTTTTCCGTGCTGAATTATCTTTCCCTTAAACTTGTACTTTTTCATTATCCGTTAATATAACTGTTAAAGTTAAAAAGCACACATTTTGTATTGTGTGCTTTTAAATAATGCTAAAACTTCACCGATTTATTCGGAAACATTTTCGTAAATTCTCTTTTCTTCCTGTTCTTCCAGTTACCCTTATGGTAAGCGTATCCTGCAATAAGCGGCATTGCAATAGTTGCTTCTGCAAAAACCATCTGCTCATAAGTCATATCTACCTTACCCCAAGAACTTGCTTCCTTCAGGGTTGAACCTGAGAGAGCTCCGTCGCGCTCATCGGCAACCGTAATCTGAATCGCATACTTATGCATAGGAACTTCTTTTTCAAGAACGTCTGCTGCAATGACAACATCCTGTGTAAAATTCTTAGGTACACCACCGCCAACCATAAATAAGCCGGTTTCAAACGCATCAAGTTTTATTTTAGTCAGTTCAAGAAAATCTTTTGCAGAATCGAGCGAAACATGCGAATCGGGATTATTCCATTGATGATGAACAAATCCAAACCCTGCCGAACAATCCGAAAATGCTGGAACAAAAATCGGTACGTTATTTTCATAGGCTGCAAGAACTACAGAATCCTTGTTCTTTCCATGCTTTGCAAGGTATTCGCCCATGTGCCAGATAAATTCGCGCGAAGAATAAGGTCTGTGCTCGAGTGCGTCGCAGATTTTTCCTACTGTGAAATCGCACTCTCTTAGGTCCTCTTCATCTATGTAAGTATCGTAAATTCTGTCAATCATAAGGTCGCGCAGCTCATTATCATCAACAAACTGAGTGCCCATATAATGCTTAAACCCGAGCCCTTCAAAGAAATCCTGGTCAACCATAATAGCACCCGTGGAAACGATTGCGTCAACCATATTATTTCTCACCATGTCAACTACAACATTTTTCAAACCAGCCGAAAACAACGAGCCGGCAAGGCAAAGAATCACCGAACAGTTTTTATCTTCCAGCATCATATCATAATAGCGCGATGCACGGTAGAGATTGCGAGCCTGAAACGCCATATTTTTATACGACTCAACAAGCGGTACAACATTATGCTTTTTAATATCAATATGTTCAATCTCTTCCCTTAAGAAATCTTTCTTTTCTGCCATAATATTTTTATAGTTTAATTAAAAATTCTCAAAATTGATTATGAATTTATTCATTTTATACGAAAGTTTAAACAGGAAACAGTTTTACTAAATTGTAATTTGTTGATAGTCGATCCGCCACGACGGATGTCCTCCAAACAAGATGGCGGATCTTCGACACAGAAGGCATAGTTGACAGTTGATAGATCATAGCCCCAATTCCAGGTATGGAATTAAGGAATGAAGAAACTTAGGGGTATAATGGAACGCGGATAACGCGGATGAGACGGATTTTCACTGATTTTAAGGAGTTGTATAATGACAAAAAAGAATAATCGCAAGCTGGAAGTCCCGACAAGCCGGGATCGTAGACTCGCGTTACCCTAAGAAAGCAAATTATTGATGTTGATTAAACATAAATTTAGACAAGTTTCTTAGAAGTCTATGCTGATGAACGTATTATATTTAATTTTTTATTTCATGGCGTTTTCCAGAGAATCTATGTTCTTAGGATAACTAAACTCCTAAGACTGAAAGCAGATACATTTACCAATAATTTTTGTCAACGAATTAAGGATGAAATTAAATTATTATCTTTAGCAAAGATTACATTCAGGAAAGATATCCTATAAATAATATTACTACTACCCATAACTAAGTATAATTAAGATAATAATGCTAATGTAATCATGAGAAACAGTTATAAAAGAACAACAACTATAAATAGATTTCTATGAGAATACATAACGAATAGCAGGTTCTACTTTAGAAAATCTTATAGAAAATTAAAATAAAGAGAGAACGGAGAATTTTTTAACCGTTTAATTTTAATATTATTAAAAATAATATTTTAAGTCAACAAAAATGTTGTTCGATATTGGGTCATAATAACTGTACGTTCCGTTTGCCCAAGTAATCTTTGGTCTTGTTTTAAAGAATTTATAAGCGGCACCCACAGAAATTTTAGGTGAAATATCATAATCCACACCTACAATAAACTGGTATGAAAATTTTGTATCGCTTCCTGATTCGGCGAAATAAGGTTCCTCACTGAATTTTACATCAGAGATTGTAAAACCCGGTGCAATACCTGCATAAGGATGGATTTTCCCTTCCGGGAGTCTTGCTAAAACATTAAAGAAAAACGAATGAAAAGCTACACCGGAATTTGTTAGTTTACCTGAAAATCCGGGAATAACAGTTGTACCTGCTACAAATCCCGTCGAGGAAGCAACATCCAGTTTGTTGTTCTGATAATAATATTCGATTTCAAGAGCGAGATAATTCTTCGCAGCTTTTGGAACAAACCCAAGCTTTGCACCGAATAAAAAGCCAGGTTTCACGGAATAAGACAAACCAGCAGTTTGATTTAATTTGTCATTGTTCCATTCTTCATGAAGTTCATTCATAATGGATAAACCACCGGTTATACTACCGTAAAAATATTCTTTATTCTGAGCAAAAAGAGTAGAAAAAGTAAAAACCAAAAATAGCGATAGAACAATTCTTCTTTTCATTGTTTTAGGATTTAAGTTTAAATGAAACAGACATTTATTCTTACAAAGTTCATAAATTCTAATTTAACATACAAGTCACGATTATACAGAGAAGAAACCGAGAAGACGCTGATAAAATGCTATCTTAAGGCTAAAGTATGGCTGTACTATGGCTGAAAATGGCTGTACTATGGCTGAAAATGGCTGTACTATGGCTGAAAATGGCTGCAGGATCCAGTAACTGCTATATAAATATATTGGTTAAATAAACTATAAAACTTAGTCCCTTTTCATGTTAAAGGAAATATCCACGATAAATATACATCAACTTAATAAAAAAGTGTACAGATATTCGGTAACTTATAGCAGATTTCAAATAGGCTCTCCTTGCACGCTGATTAGGTCAAAATTAGTCTTGTAAAAATGCCATTTTTCATTGCCAGATTTTTCACAGTGTAATAGATTTATTTTTTAAAAAGTCTAAAAAGGTTATTATCTGCGTGAGAGTTTGTAGACAAAGTAAATGACGATTACAGCAATAAGAATAAAAGATACTGATTCTGAGTTAAAGCTTAAAGAAATTACAAACAGAACCACTGTCGTTAAAATTATGTAAATCGATTTCATCGTAAAGTGTCCGGTACTTTATATATCATAAAACATAAATGTGATTTAAATAATAAATACGACTAATCTATTATTATCCCTGCCCCAGCCCTTAATTGAATTGATACACAATGTAATTTAAAAAATGCACATAATCAATAAAATAATAAATCCGAAAAACACGGAAATCCGTGTTTTAGCAGCTTTAGAAATTTTTAAATTTTTCAATATTTCGAGATTTAAAGAGAGTATTACATACGACACAGAAAATGAGTACGAAATAATTAATGAAATAACTATTTTTACTTAACATAAAACTAATTCGATGAAGAATACTTTCCTTAAAGAAGTTACTGAAGGACTTGAACGGACTAATAAATTAAAGCTTGAAATTCTAAAAGAATCAGACATTGATCACTTACCAGTTGCCGTTCAGAAATACATTTTGTATACGGGGTCTATTGGCAAGAACAAGGTTTTAAACTTCCGGGTTGAATTTAAAGGCAGGATAAGGTCAAAACCCGGAGATGATTTTATGAAGTTGACTTCTGTGCAATATAACTTTATGGATTATCCCACCCGTATATTTTATATAACAGCTAAAAAGAAGGGGGTGCCGGCAAAGGGTATTCATGTTTATAAGAACTTCAAAGCAAAGATGATTATAAAGATATTAGGGCTTTTCACGGTTGTAGATGCAAAGGGAAAGGAAATGGATCAAGGTGAAACAGTTACCGTGTTTAATGACATGTGCTTCATGGCACCGGCAACGTTGATTGACAGGAATATTGAGTGGAAAGAGGTAGACGAAAAAACAGTAGATGCAAAATTTACAAACGGTGGTATAACAATCAAAGCAACACTGCTCTTCAATGATAAAGGCGAGCTTGTGAATTTTATTAGTAAGGACAGGTATGAGACAATTGACGGGAAGACATATTATAATTATCCATGGCATACACCCGTTATATCATATATGGATATAAATGGATACAGATTACCTTCAGGTGCAAGACTGATTTATGAACATACGGACGGGAAGTTCTGTTATGGTGAGTTTGAGCTTGAGAATATAGAGTACAATTGCAAACAATTAAAATAAAAAAGGCGGCCATATTGACCGCCTCTTATATTAATTCAATTCATATTTTATTTTACGAGCATCATTCTCTTAACTTCGGAGAAATCACCTGTTTGTATTTTATAGAAGTAAACACCGCTTGAGAACTGTGAGCCGTTGAAATCAACTGTATAAGAGCCTGCTGATTTAACTTCGTTCACGAGTGTTTTTATTTCTTTACCGAGCATATCATACACTTTAAGTGTTACAAGTCCCTGCTTCGGTATTGCAAAGTTAATCTTAGTCGTCGGATTAAACGGATTCGGATAGTTCTGGCTCATCGAGAAATTTTTTGGTGTTTCTGTTCCTGTCTGAGTGATTCCGACAAAACCGCCGTTCATTGTTGTGTAGTACAACGGTGCACCTGTACCGGCTGTTCCGACTTCACCTACAACAACACCTATATTCGACTGCCTAAGAGACACGCCGTAGAAGTGCCTGTTCTCTCCGTTAAGCTGGTCAACGAATGTAAAGCCCCAATCGTTTGCTGTCATAATTTTTCCGTTATCGCCGCATACTGTTACTTTATTAAGGTATGAATCTATTGAGCGTAAATGTTCACTTGTTAGATACTGAACGTTTGCAGTCCAGGTTCTGCCCCAGTTTGTTGAACGAAGTATGGTTCCGTTGTTACCGCAAATCATTGCTTCGTTATCATTAAGGAACACAACGTCGTTAAGGTAATCGTAACGATTCGAATTTCTTGCTACCCAGTTTAGACCGTTATTTGTTGTATTCCATACTTTACCGTCAGTACCTGCAATAATACCTCTGCCGTCAAAATTGAAATTCGGTGAATATGCAATTGAATGCATTGTAAACGGAATATCAAATCTCTGTGTAAATGTAGCCCCGTTGTTGTTAGTTTCAAAGAATGTTCCTGCATAACCAACAAATGATACACTACCGAATGATCCGGGTTTTACTGCTATTCCGCGGATTGTATGGTCCGGTGTGCTGAAAGGTCTGACGACTGTCCAGGTGCTGCCATAATCAAAAGATCTAATGATGACTCCACCCATACCTGCTGCCCATACAACGCCGGGCTGATTTTGGTCAAACTGTACATCGTTCATCCAGATGTTAATGTTTGAATAAACAAGAGTCCATTCTTCGCCTGCATCTGTTGTTTTAATAACTGTACCACCCTGTCCTACAGCTACACCAATGTTATCGTTAATAAAACTTGGAGCGAAATCAACACCGAATAATGAATATGGTACACCTGTCTGATAGAGTGACCATGGAGGTGTAGGCATTGAAGTAAAGCTCCATTCACTCGATGCATAGCTCCATCCGAAATTATCACCCGCGTAAACTCTCCAGTAATATGTAGTGTTAAATGCTAAAGGTGCCGGTACTGTATAGTTTGAAACTGCTATATCGTTTTTATTTATTATTAGATTTAAAAAATCCGGTGTAGTTGATACCTGTAAATGATACTTTGTTGCAAATGGAACATCAGACCAATCGAATGATGGTGATGTAGATATTCCAGATGCTCCGTTTAAAGGAGCGATTAATGTAGGTGCTGCAAAAGTACTCTGATGCAGAACATTTATTTCAAGAGGTGTTAAAGCACGATTCCAAACACCGATGTCGTCAAGATTTCCTTCAAATGAATGCTGACCTATACCTCCATCAAAACCAATTGAACCGAAAAATAGATTAAAAGCATCATTTCCAATAGGACCGATGGGTTGAGTATGCGCTAATGCTCCGTTAACATAATATTTTACATCTGCCGCTGTTTTCACCATTACGACATTATTCCATGAAGTATATAATGGCATTGTAAAATTGTTTGTTGCTCCCGTAATACCCCAGGGTTCTGTTCCATTTGAAATCCAACCGCCCATAATACCGGGTGAAACAGTATGATTATAATTCAGTAACTGAATCGCATGAGGATTTGAATTAAAAACAGTTTGTCTTATTTTACCGGCATTTGTTGTTTGCATCCATACGCTGATTGAATAATCTGAACCGTTTAAAAGATTAACCGGCAAAGATAATCCTCTTGCTGGTAAGACATCAACACCATCAACATAATAAGCTGCGTTTGCATAACCAAATCTGTCATTTGTTAGTGTGATACCGTTTAACAAAGTTCCATGATTAGAATTTCCGCTAGCATCGTTAGCATTACCGTTAAAAGGATACCAACCAACAAGTCCGCTTGCCGGGACGTAGGATGGCACCTGAGCTGAACTGAATGATGCGAAGCACATAATCGCAATTAATGCGAGTAGTAAGTTTTTCATAGCTTTTCCCCTTTATGAATTAAAATAATAATAAACCTATTCTTTTAATTCCCCCTATACCTGTTAACTGTTTTCGATAGGAATGTAGTTCCCTAAGTTAGAAATCTTTTGTTTAACAAGTTGGATAAAATATGAATAATATTCATAAATGTCAATAATGAATTAATTAATTTTTATTTCAATTATTTGGTAGAAAAAAGTGGTTTCCAATGATGAGCATCGGGATGCACAGAATTCAATGGATGAGCCAGTGAGCAGAAAAGAAGAAATTAAAAAAGACGGTCATTTCTGACCGCCTTTTTTATAAAGCTATAACAATCAAAATTATTTAACGAGCATCATTCGTTTGACATCAACGAAATCGTTAGCCTGAATTCTGTAGAAGTAAACACCGCTTGAAAGTTTTGAGCCGTTGAAATCAACTGTATATTTACCGGCTGACTTAACTTCGTTTACGAGTGTTTCTACCTTTTTACCGAGCAGGTCGTAAACCTTAATCGTTACGAGTCCTTGTTTCGGCAAAGCAAAATTTATCTTAGTTGTCGGGTTAAACGGATTTGGATAGTTTTGGCTTACAGAATAATTTTCCGGTATTTCGCTGCCTGTCTGAGTAATACTGACATAACCGCCATTCATAGCAGTAAAATACAACGCGCCATTTGCAGCCGACCCAATTTCACCGACCACGACTCCCACCGATCCATTCCTTAGAGCAACTCCATATAAATGCCTATTTTCACCGTTTAGCTGGTCAGTGAAATAATTGCCGTAATTATTCGAAGTCATTATTTTTCCGTTGTCGCCGCAAACAGTAACCTGAACACTGTAAGCATCTATTGAACGCAGATGTTCGCTTGTAAGATACTGAACGTTAACATCCCAGTTTTTACCCCAGTTAGTAGAGCGAAGAATCGTACCGTTGTTTCCGCAAATCATTGCCGTCTGCCCGTCTTCAAGAAATACCACATCGTTCAGATAATCATAACGGTTTGTGTTTCTTGCAACCCAGTTTGTACCATGATTTGATGTTGTCCACACTTTACCGTCTGTACCGCAAATTATCCCATTACCCGTTACGTCGAAATTATGTGGATAAGCTATTGAATGCATTGTAAATGGAATGTCGAACTTTTGTGTAAATGATGCACCCCAGTTGTTTGTCTCAAAGAAAGTGCCTGCATAACCGACGAAAGAAACACTTCCGGGTATTCCGGGTTTAACTGCAATTCCTCTAATTGTATGGTTTGGTGAACTGAAAGGTCTTACTTCGGTCCATGTATCACCATTGTTTGTTGACATTATGATAACACCGCCCATACCTGCTGCCCAGACTACTCCATCATAATTAGGATCGAACTGAACATCATTCATCCAGATATTAACATTAGAATATGTCAGAGTCCATTCCTGACCGTGATCAGTTGTTTTAATAACTGTACCGCCCTGTCCGACTGCGACACCTATTTCTGTATTGATCCTTGAGAAATCAACTCCGAACAAAGAATAAGGAACCCCAGTTTGGTACAAAGTCCATAACGGATAAATCATAGTCTTAAAATTCCATACAGTTGAAGGTCCGCTCCATCCATTATTAAACGAATATACCCTCCAATAATATTTTGTATTATAATTTAATGTTTGAGACGGTAAAACTGCATAATGAGATGAAAATGTAATTTCATCTATTACAATGTTAGTAAATGCAGCATCCGTTGCAATTTGAATTTCATATTTAGTAGCATAGGCAGCATCATACCAATCTAATGTAGGTGTTGTTGAATTACTAATCGAATTATTTGCAGGTGCAAGTAACGTGGGCGCATATACCGGTTCTACATACTTGAAAATACCCATATCAGTCGTAACAACAACTGCAGGTCCGTCATTGTAAAGATAGCGTGACCAACCACTAATACCAACATCCTGCTGTGACCATGTTAAACCGTTGTCACTGCTTCTAAATAATCCTTTACCCGATAAACTAACCCACCATACACCATTATCCAGAATTAAAGCATCGTTATAAGGCGGTAGAGCAAGTCCTGAAATAACAATTACAGAATAATATGACCAGTTTACACCGCTGTTTGTGGAAACATAAATTTCACCGTTATTTCTGATGACATAAATGCTGCTGCCATAACGTTTAATTATTGATGCAGAGCCTGAAAACGGCTGACCTGTAACTTCAGTCCAGTTTTCGGCATTGTTATTAGAATAATAAACTCTTCCTTGTGACATATCGGGATAAGCTAAAGCATAAAGTTGATTTGTTTCCGGAACTAATTCATAATCAACAACTTGGTTTGCTCCTTTAAATGACCATACAGAACCACCGTCTGTACTTTTATATACTCCAAACGCTCCTGATTGAGCGGTACCAGCATAAAGATTATGTGATGCATCCTCAACAATATCAGCAAGTCCTCCGAAAGATGCAGGAAATCCCGCTACAGGATTCCATGTTATACCGTCATTAGGAGTGTTGTAAAGACCGTTGGATGTACCGACAAAAACCTTTCCTGTATGGTCTTTAAAGAATCCCGGAGTAGCCGGAGTTGGCAATACACCCGGAGTTACAGTCCATGTTGATAAATCATTCGACTTATAAACCGAGGTTGAAGAATATGAATTAACAAGGTATTTGCCGTCGGTTGTTTTTACTATCTTGTAGTATTCACCACCAACAGGAGCTACCGACTGCCAGACAATTTGGCCGATTGATGCTACCGCAAAACTGAATACAAGAATTACGGCTAATAGTAATTTTTTCATAATAGTTCTTTTAATTTAATTAATAAAAATAAACTTTTAGAGCTGATATAAATAATGATCCTTTTGAGTCGGAATTTGGAAACAAGAATGCACTGACAGCTGTATCGAGTATAGAATAAATAGAAGCTGACGCTGAATATACTTTAATTATATAATTACCAGAAAACATAATCTCCCTGATTTTGTTTAATGCAAATTACTTATAAACTGATAATTTCCTGATTATGAGATAGTAATACTTGATATCACTGTGTTAGATATTCCCTTTTAGATATTCCCTCTTGAAAGTTATCCCTAACAAGTTTAAAATAGAAATAATGAATTTAAATATCAAGAAATTTTTTTAGCATAAAACATCAAAAATAAGCTAAAAACGAGGTTCTCTTATTTTAATTTCAAATGAAAAATGAATTATGTAAAGTTAATGACAAAATTTTGTTTATTCTTTATTTTATGATAACAGACTCTTAAATTCGACAGCATAAAGATTTGAAATCGCAGTATTTGCAATTATCGGGATTTTCTGTCTGTTTGAATGTTTTTTCAACATTAAAAATATCCTCGAGAAGATGAACCAGAACAGATTCGAACCGTTTCATATCGGTATCCGTAAACGGAGCAGTACTTATTGTTTTGATTCCTTCCTTCAAATTCTTTATGGGATAAAGTCCTGCATTATATTGCTTATCGGGTTTCTCCAGCCACAGCATATATGCGTAAAGCATCGTCTGCAAGTTTGCCTTGTACTTTGTGTCTGAAGGAATTTCTTCCCAGTACTTTTCGTAGTTTTTTTCTGACAAAGTCACGAGGTAATCATTTCCTGTTTTATAATCTATAACAGTAGTATTGCTACTTTCTTCATCAATTCTATCAATAATACCGCCTATACTGATTTCACGCGCTTTTCCGTTTACTTTAAACTTAATTGAGGTATACATTTCACTTTCAAGAGCTTTAACCGTGAATGGAATTCTGCTTCTTTCCTGTTCGAGCAGTCTAATAACGAGTCTTTGAATTATTGTTTTGTAAAGTAAGTTTCTGCCCTTTTCAGAAAAATTTACGTTAGATAGTTTTTTATCAGATTTTAAGAATGATTCAAAAACCTCATCATAGTTTTTATTAACGTTATCAATTATAGTATTAATAATATCATTTGTTATAATATTATCTATATAGGGTTTGTAAAGCTGCTGCATAATGCCATGAAACACTGTACCAAATACAGCAGGACTGAAAACTTCTTCCACTTTCTCATCTTCTTTCAGGTTAAGAACTTTCTTCAGATAGAACTGCAATCCGCAGTTGATGTAATCGGCAAGGTAGGTAGGAGACATTCTTTTTATTCGATTCAGCATGTATTCATTCATCTCGGGCGTCTTCGTAACTTCAATCCTGTTATCTTTTATTTCATTAACCTGCGGACTTACAATTACATGACTGTACATTACATTTTTGTTTATGTTCAGTAGCTCTTTCTCTATTTGCTGAATATATCTGCTCATTTCTTTGACTTCGTTACCTGTTTCTGTGTTGTAGAAAAGATACAAGTTCTTTGCTTTCTGAACAAGACTCCAGAAATAATATGCATTTACGGAATCGCTTTCCTCATAAGTCGGCATACCAAAACTTTTGCGAAGTGAATAAGGAATAAAGCTTAGGTTTTGATTTGATGGAGGCATTGAATCTTCATTCATATACACTATTAAAACATTTTCAAACGAAAGGTTTCTTGATTCAAGAAGACCCATCACTTGAAGCCCTTTAAGCGGTTCGCCCGTGAAAACAACTCCTGTTGAGTTTAAAATCTGCATCAGCATATTCCAGAATGTAAACTGATTAAGCTTAACGTCCACTGAAGTCAAGGCATCTGCAAGACGGTTCAGCTGAGTGGAAAAACAATAAAGATATTCAAGCTGAAAGACTTTGTAATCCCCGTCGGAGTCGGTATTTTCTTCAATCCTGATTGCAAGTGAATTAATAATACTGTTCAGATTGGAAATTATTTCGTTTGCATTAGAACCAATTGTAAACACCTCTGTCAAAATAATTTTAATGCTTTTATTCACGAGAGTGTTCAGGAATTCCCCGAAAACATCAATATAAACTATATTCTCCTCTCTGACTCTTCTGATAAATGCAAATATATCTTTTGCAGAGGTAAACTTAATATAAGGATGCATTAATAGATTAATCACATCTTTGAAGTAAAACTTTGTCTTTTCATCCTCAAATATTTTCCTGGAATGAAGTTTATTTATAATGCTTATGAGATTGTACAAAGGTGTTGACTTCAGGGGCAACCCCATCGTCACGTTTAAGTTACCGGCGTTAGAGGGCATAGAATATAGAACGGGTAAAAGACCGGAAGCAGCGGGTACAACGACAAGAGTATTATCGGGAGATATTCTACCACTTTTAATTTCCTGTTCGAGTTTACTACCGAATGCTTTTACCATGCCTTCGTTAAGCGGTGAGCCTACTACCTCTATGTGTTTTGCTTCGAATGACAGAGAGTCATCCGACCGGATAATTTCTCCTCCGAGCTTCTTATGAAATTTTCTAATGAATGAACCCGATTCTTGTTTTGTATCGTCAAGAAAATAATCATCAGCATCCCAAAAAACTACTGATTTATCATCTTCTTTAAGTGAGCTAATAATTTTAAATTCACATTTGTTCAGAGAATTGAAACCGGCAAAATAAATTTTATCGTATTTATTGAACGATGAATAATTATTGATGTTCTCTGCGATTTTTCTCGCAGCAAGCCCTTCATATGCAAGACCATCTTTTGTAAGGTCATCTCTGAAGTCGGAATATATTTCTAAGAGATTATTCCAGATATCAAGAAAATTTTTTGCATATTTATTGTTTGACCTTATATTTATAAGACTTCCCCAGAAATTTTTTGCGTCTTCGTTTACTTCTGTTTGGAACCTGTGCTCAATTTCTTTTTCATCTTTTAGTTTTCTGAAGAGATGTTCTGCGTTTACAAGGTACCTGTCAACCTCATCAAAATCTTTCAGCAGCATTTCACCCCATGAATAAAATTCATCGAATGGTTCTTCGATAAAATGCTTTGAGAACGATTTATATAACTTCAGAATAAGCGTCAGATTATCCGCAAGTTCAAGTTTTGAAAATGATACAATAAACTCGTTTATGCTCATTACTGCGGGCGACCAAACAGGCTTATCAAGCAAAGATGAAAGTTCTTTACGGAAATACATTCCTGCTCTCCGAGACGGAAACACAACAAGAACGTTGCCAAGATTTCCACTGTGCGCTGCAAATATTTTTGCTGCAACCGATGAAATAAAATTACTCATTCATTCCTCCGTTAAGGTCTTTCACATATATTTTTATTTCGTTTTCGTTTTCATTGATGTACAGTAGATACTTTTGAACTTTTTTATAACCCATTTCAGATAGAATTTCCGCATATTCGTTCAGTTGTGAACTGTGTTTTTGTTCTTCGCGTCCAGTTTTGTAATCAACTATAACGGTGCTTTCATTTTTCATCATTACCCTATCTGGACGAAGTACCCGGTTATCAGCAGTAATTATCTCAGACTCTAATTTTACGTTATAGCTGCCATCAAACCAGTCACGTGTTTCTTTTGATTCAATTGTTTTTATCAGTAATGTTTTAAACTTTTCCTTTTCTGCTGATATGAATATTCCTTCCATAATTCCCTTTAAGATTGTAGTATCAATATCGTGTTTTGTTGTGATGTACGAGAGAAGTTTATGGACAGCCACTCCATAATCAGTCTTTATACGAAGCCTCTTATTATCGAACACTTTTAGCTTTCGATAAGAAGGTCTTATGAACAGTTTATTAAAATATGGTGAGGAGTTAATACTATCAAGTTTTTTAAATTCAGTTCTTAACTTATTTTTAATTTCTCTTTTATCGTCATCTTTGTAAATTGTCCTTTCGCCGAGAACAAGTTTGTTGTTTATAACTTCAAAATCTGATTCAATTGTAGATTTTATGAGATTAGCAATAGTTGATATAGATTTGACTGGCACGTTCAGATACAGCCTGTCAGTTGGGCGGGTCATACTTACATAGAGCAGGTTGATGTTATCAAGTCTAACCAGTTTAGATTCTTCAATGTAATCTTTTGCAAAATATGTGTTCTTCGCTTCTTTCGATGCTTTTACATAATAAGCAGATGCTTTATTAAATGGTTCTTCGGTGGTCGAAGCCCAGATTTTATCTTTGTTACCGTCAATATCGATACTCCAGTTTGCATAAGGAATGATTACTATTCTGCTTTCGAGTCCTTTTGATTTGTGAATGGTCATTACTCTTACAGAATTCATATTGTCAGTAACGCTAATAGAAAGTTTTTGTTTATTGTCTTCCCAATATTCTAGAAACGAGTTTACGTCAGATTCCTTTTCCTGAGCAAACCTGTTCACCTCATCCAGAAATTTTATTACATAAGGGTCGGTATCGTTATTGAGTTTAAAAATACTAATAATATTTTCGACAAGCTCATAAACAGTAAGGTTGTAAAGAATGGGTAGACGTTTAGGCTTTTCCTCTTCTTTGAAGAATTCGTCGGGCATTATATCAACAAAAATCTTTCCGTTTAATTCGATTGAATCATTTAAAAGATCCAAAGTCGTATAGCCCAGATTCTTAATCTGACTATAATTATAAAGCATTTCTGTCCTTGACAGCTTATTACGGCTGTCGTTCAGATATTTGAGTGTACTTACTATAAAATTTACTTTTGCTGAAGATAATAATAGAAGAGACTGTTCCGAGACTACACTAAAACCTGCTTTTGCGATAGCTTCAGAGATTTCTCTGCCATCTTTTGATTTGCGTACAAGGACAAGTACGTCACCAAGTTTATAGTTATCCTTTAAAATCTCATTAATGATATCAGTAACGCGCTTCTTTGACTGTTCATTAGCGCTTATTCCCTTGTCTTTATTTTCTTCATAGAAATTAACCTCAACGTACCCTTGAGTTTTTTCACCGCTTATTAGTTGTTTCGTTGAATTGTCCTCGTATGACTGAATCATGTATTCGTTCGAAGAATCGTCAAGATTTGCAAATCTGTTTTTAAGCGTTAAGAAAAACCTGTTGTTAAAATCAACGATTTGTTTATGTGAACGCCAGTTTGTTTTCAGTGTTTCCTCGCTAATCATTGAACTGAATGAGTTCAGGTCCCTTTTAACACCGTACAGGAGAAGACGCATATCGCCGTTACGCCATCTATAGATTGACTGTTTTACGTCGCCGACAATTAGTGAATTATTGTTTTCGCTGAGTGAGTTGATGATAAGAGGTTTTAAATTATCCCATTGAAAACGAGAAGTATCCTGAAACTCATCGAGCATGAAATATTTCAGTTTAATGCCAAGCTTTTCATATATAAACGGAGAGATATCATCGCTAATCAACAGCCGCAGGAAACTGTTAATATCTGTTGATAAGATTGTTCTGTTTTTCTTTCTGTAAGAATTAAGAAACTTTAAAAGGTCGCCGAGAATACCAATGTTGTAAATAGTTTTGAAGATTATATTGGCTGTGTTGTAAGACCTTGCTTGCGTATTAATCAGATGAATGATTTCTGAATAAAGACGCATGACATCATTTTCAACTTTTTCATTATTCTTAAAGAAACTTCTTCCTTCGTTAAAGTATTTTGTGAGGGTTTTATACGGTTCCGCAGGTCCTTTTTGAAGCTTCTCGCAGTAAGCAAGGATACCTGACTTTGAACCTCCCGCAAGGTCGGCGTGTGTTAATCCTTCCTGATTTATTAATTCGATTATACTACGGGATTTTGATTTTAGATTATTTTCATACGAGAATTTGACTTGCCTGATATCATTAACGAGTACAAGCACCTTATTCTTATCATCATAAACATCTACCTTACTGTTAAGTTTGCGAAGCCAGAAGTTTTCACTAACTATTTGTTTACCAAACTCTTTAATGTCTTTATCGATGTTCCATGTCTTTTCATCATCAAGACGGGAGTCCAGATATTCAGATACATATTTAGAGAGCAAATAATCAGAGTCAATGCTATCGAGCATAGAGGATGTAATTTCATCAAGAACCATATCAGTATCGAGTTCAAGATTAAAACCAACAGGCAGACCAAGCTCTTTTGCGAAAGCTTTAACAATTCTTACGCAGAAGCTGTCAATTGTACTTATGTTGAAGTTAGAATAATCATGCAGAATACTACCGAGTACCTGTGCAGCAGTTTTTGAAATATCAAAAGTTTTACTGTGCCATCCGCGTTGTTTCAAGGCTGAAATAATATCCTGAGCAAGCTTTTCATCGTTGCCTTCTGAAAGTTTCACAAGATAATCGATGATACGAGTTTTCATTTCCTCGGTAGCTTTATTGGTGAATGTTACAGCGAGGATATGTTTATAGTTTCCCGGATTTTTGAAAGCAAGAATAAGGTATTCCTGCACGAGTGTACGTGTTTTACCCGAACCAGCTGATGCCTGATATATATGTAAATTTTTTGTCATTTGATTTAACTTATACAAAGATATAAAATTTAGAAATGCAAATATTCTCATTTGATGAGAATTTTTTTGATGGGACGCGGCAAACGAATATCGAACTGTATATGAGTAATGATATTCCTTTTTTCTTCACATTTAGTTTGTGATATTTGTTAATGAACAAGTCTCTGAAATATTATATATTGCTTCCGCTTCTTGCGATATCCGCAATAGTTCTGACAATTTTTGTCGGATACAGGATATACAACTTGAATTCATTCAGAGTTTACCTTATATCACCTGATAAAAGCATACTGGTTTCGACTGAATTTGCAACAACTATATTGATTAAAGGAAAAATGACGCCTGAGGTAGTTGAGATATATGTTGACGGGAGGTTATTTGAAAGAAGAATGTTCAGCAGTTTGAATTACACTGACCTTGGAAATATTAAAATTGCAAACATAAAAATAGACCCGTTATATTTGTCTAATGGAAATCACAATTTCACAGTATTACTTAAGGGAGGGTTTTTAGTAAAGGACAGCAAGGTCTCCGCTAACTTCATGTATGAAAGGATGAACAACTTTTCATACGTTACTAATGAGCAAAAGACCAAGGCAGTAAAGAGTTTTTTTGAAAATGATGCTGCAAATCTTATAACAGCCTTAAACAATGCCCGTGAATACTACATTAACAGCGACTGGAGGAAATCAGATAAATATACTGCTGTAAAAGAGAAGGTATTTAAGAGCGAAATTGATTCGTTGATATTAAGAAAGACAGCGAAATTAATAGAGTTATTAGAGAATTCATCGGAGCTTGATTCCATTTATAACGCAACAAATTCATTGAACCTTGAGCTGTATAACAAAGGATATCCATACACAACACTTATGTTTGAATACAGGTACAAGAACGGCAATGCAAAATCGCTGCTGATGTCATATGAGATTACAGATTCCGTGATGCTTGAAAGGGAAAACATTCGTTCAATCGTACATATTATAAAGAGGATTGACGGACTAAATCTTAGGGAGCAATTTCTCGGAATAAAGCTTCCGAATTCCCCGTTCGCGTTCATACTTTCAGAAAGCCTGAATTACGTGATTGAAAGGTATTTGCGATTGTTCGATAATGATGAACAGTATGCACAAAGAGAAGTCGGTTTGATGGTCAGCGGATTTGTAAATGACAACAATGAAAGAAAATTTATTCTCGATAAAATAAAAGAAGAAAGCCAAAAGTACGTTATTAACAAGACATTCACAGAACTGGTTAAGAAATCGAATGCGTATCACGAGATAAGACATTTAAACGACTACAAGCTTGCACAAAGAATCGGTAAATCTGTTCCGGAAGTTCTCGAATATTTTTACAGTAATATAGGCGGAGAGGATTTTTTCTCTTTAGACAGTTCATTTAAGACAGAGAAAGATATATGCGAAATATTACTGAAAATAAATCCAGAGTTTTCTGCTTATCTGTATGAATTAGTTAATTCAGACGGATTAAGGAGACTGATATTAGTTACACTGTTCGAGAAGATTGTAAATGCGAATAAAGACGATACCTCGCACCAATGGGCGGCAAAGCTGATATTGTACAAGTTAGCACAGATGAACGGATTTACAGAAAAAGACTTAATAGCTTTACCTATAGAAGGGAATGAACAGGGCTGGTTTGCGCTCTTAAAGAAACTTCTTGAAGTTCCTTATGAAAAGATTGAGACCGATGCGGCAAAATTGCTGATGGAGGAATTCGGGGGGTAGTGTCTTTCTGCCCGTTTACACGGGCATAGTGACACGATATATCATTAAATCTTCTATTACCTCTTCCCCGGCAAAATGAAGATTAAAAAATACACGGATTCGGGAAGATAATGTACGCTGAGTTCTCCTTAGAATTATAAATTAATTTTTCATAAATCTATCGAGAGCGTAGTAGAAGATCTCAGAACCTCTTTTAAATCCTTTTTCGAAATCGGACTTATCTGCAAACTTTTGAGAGAGCATTTTACCGTAAGCAATATGCTCTTCTTCGTTCATGTGTTCATCGAAGTATTTAGTTTTCGACTCATCGATGTTATAATGTTTCAGCAAACCTTCTTTCTTTGTTTTAGCAACTTCGGGCTGCTGAATTTCGAAAGAGTGTATTGCACCGAGTAATTCTGACGGGTTCATTTCCGAAAGCTCTTTAATAACATCGTTCATTGAAGGATAATTATCGTTGAGCGGTTTAATTCTGAAATCATTCCACAGAGAAATATGTCCGGTTTCTTCAGCGACAATCTTAGCGGATTCTTTCGAAACAGCATTCAATCCTACGACAGCCTTTAACCAGAGATTTGGAATTTCCTGGACTAGCTCGAAATAAGAGTACGAATACACAGCCAGTTGTTCATGAGTAATCTCTCCTTTCGTCCACGACTGATAGAACGGGTGGTCAAGAAGTTTTTTGTTTAGTTTCATAGTTTTTCCTTTCTGTGCATAATATGAATAAAATATTATTAATGTTCAAGAAATAAAACTCTTAGAAATAATTTTTCATCCGAACGACTAAGCCGATGGTGTCGATTTTGTCACAAGCAATCAGGGGGTGTTTTTAAGGCTATTTAGAGACTAATTAGAGGCTAATTAGAGGCTAATCAAGTTTAGGCTAAAAACAGCCTATATTTTTTTATTAGTGACATTTTTGACACACTACCCGTACTGAAAAAAATGCAAGATGTAATGCATAATTTTGTAGTTGCTTTTAAGACTAATTAAAACTAATATTGAAATGAATGTTACAAATTATTCCATATTTTTGTAACAAATTTTATCCCCATATAATAAACACTATTGAGGACATAAAGTGAATATTAGTTAAAAACATGAAAAATGAAGACTAATAATAAAATCAGGATACTGTTTTTTTCTGTCATACTGATATTAGTGTTGTTTTTAATAGGTTATCTATACATTCGCAACAGGGAGATAAGCATTTACATGCAATCGAAACAACTCAGTGATGAAAAAGTAGTTGACAATGTACTTGATTTAAAAGCCGCCAGTTTTCTGAAACCCACGATTGATAATTCAGCATGGGATGATATGTTCGAGTTTATAAAAACAAGAGATACGGTTTGGGCTAAAGAGAACTTTACAGCTATTCTTAAAACTTTTAATATGAATTTTTTAAGTGTTTATGATGAATCCGGTAGAAATATTTTTGCTGCAACTGATACGGTTTCTAATTATCTAAGAATAAGCGAAAATGAAATATTGGCATGGTTTAAAGACAACAAAAATTATCATACTTTTTTCAGACAGGATGAATCCATATATGAAATATTTGCAGCGGTAATAGTTCCAACGTATGATATTTATTATACAACGAAAGAAAACGGATATTTAGTATCTGCAAAAAAATGGGATTCCGAGTATATTAAGGAGGTGAGCAAACTGACCGGCTTTGACCTGGAGTTAAATCTTTCAGCACAAAAATCGCACCCTTCTTTTTATGATAATAAAGAGATAATATACAGGCAATTAAATGATTTTCAAAACAATTCGTTAGCAGAGTTGATATTCTCAAAACAAATTGATTTTCAGTCGGAATTAAGTAACATAAAGAAACTATTATTCGGTGGTTTTGGAGTTTTGATTATTACAATTTTATTCTTCGTGTTTTTTACTAATAAGTGGTTGACAATACCGCTTAAGAATATTGCCAAAAGCCTTGAAGAAGACGACTTAATGTACGTTAGGAATTTATTGAATAAGAAAAACGAGTTTGGTGATATTGCAAATCTTGTTCAGAAATTCAAGGAGCAGAAAGAAAAACTTATCAGGGAGGTGAATGAAAAGACCGAGGCTACCAAAAAATACAAAGCTCTCCTTGAAGCACAACCAGACTTAATGTTTATATTTGATAAAGACGGAACTTATCTGGAATATTACGCGCCTGATGTAAGCATATTGATTGATAGAACCGAAAATATTGTCGGGAGAAATATTAGAGATCATTTCGAGACGTCTGTGGCAAATAATTTCATAGAAATATTAAGAAAGGTATCTTCAAATTATAAGGTTGAGCCGATAGAATTCGATATTAATTTACAAAACGGAAAGCATTCTTTTGAAGCCCGGTTCGTATCGTTGGGTGAAAGCAGAATACTTTCCATAGTAAGAGATGTAACAGATCGGAGGACTTCAGAAGAGGCATTAAAAAATGAAAAGCGGTTAAGCGATGCTATTATAGAAACACTTCCGGGAGGTTTCTTTATGACTGATCTTGACGGCAATTATATGAGAAAAAACGAATTCAGCGAAAAAAAGCGGTTTATTGATATAAAGAATGAACACGATGATAATATTTTCCGGTATGTTTACGGCGAAGATTTATTGATAGCTAAAAAAGCAATACAGGATGCTAAAGAATCGGGTCATTCTGAAATAGAGCTGAGGTTTGAATTCCAAACGGGAATAATAAAATGGTTCTATCTTTCAATTCAAAGGTTAGATGTTGAGAATAATTCTTTTCTTATTGGGACGAGTCTCGAAACCACAAAAAGGAAGCAATCTGAGCAGGAATTAATTAAAGCTAAAGATAAAGCTGAAGAATCAGAGAGACTAAAGACAAGCTTTTTGGCTAATATGAGTCATGAGTTACGAACTCCAATGGTAGGAATATTAGGATATTCGGATATGTTAAGAAGCGAACTTACAAATGGCGAACATTATGTAATGGCAGAAAGTATATTTAACAGCGGGAACCGATTAATGGAAACATTAAACTTAATTTTGGATTTATCAAGAATAGAAGCAGGAAAATTAGAATTAAATAATAAAATATTTAATATAAGCGATACAGTTATGACAGCTGTAAAACTTTATGAAAAACTGGCGGAATCAAAAGGATTAAGAATTGAATATGAAAATTGCGACAAGTCAATAACGGTTAACTTAGATGAAAGATTGGTTAGAGATATAATAAACAACATTATTAATAACGCGATAAAATATACGATTGAAGGCGAGGTTGTTGTTAAAGTAAATGAGATATTAATAGAGAATAGACCTTATATTTCCGTAATAACAAAGGATACAGGCATAGGAATACCATCTGACAAATTAGACCTGATTTTTGAAGAGTTCAGACAGGTTAGCGAAGGATTAAACAGGGGATTTGAAGGGACAGGACTTGGATTAAGCCTGACGAAAAAATTTATTGAGAAGATGGGTGGATTTATTACCGTAACGAGTGAATTGGGTAAAGGGTCTGTGTTTACAGTGACACTGCCTTCTAACATGGATGCTGATATTAAAGAAGAAATTATTAAACAGGAACTTGATGTTTCACAAGATTTGAAAAGCACCATAATTAAAAAAGAAGTCGTTTTGAAAAATGAAAAGAAAAGGATATTGGCTGTCGATAATGATGATACGACATTAATGTTAATTGATGCTTTTCTGAGTGGTCATTATATTATTGATAAAGCGAAAAGCGGTGAAGAGGCTATTTATCTGGCACGGCTGAATAAGTACGATTTGATATTGATGGATATAAATTTAGGAAAGGACGATGGAATATATGTGACGAAAAAAATCAGGGAAATAAAAGGGTTTAAAAATGTACCTGTAGTTGCATTGACGGCATACGCAATGGTCGGAGACAGGGAAAAATTTATTAAAGATGGATTAAATGATTATATATCAAAACCATTTTTAAAAGCTGATTTATTGAGCCTAATAAGTAAATTGTTGCAATAAAAGAACAGGGATATTTCAATCCTTATTATTCACATAGGTTTAAATTATCGTTTGTTTCAAAATCACGATTTTACAGCATTTCTTTACGGATAACACGGCAGATTCTCAATAGAGAGAATCATCAAATAAATATTGATACAATTATCTCACGAGTAACATTTTCTTCGTTGACACAAAATCTCCAATAGCAATCTTATAAAAATAAACACCGCTTGTTAATTGAGAACCGTCGAATGATTTTTCATAGGTTCCGGGCTGTAATTTTTCATTAACGAGTGTAAAGATTTCTCTGCCCATGATATCGAATATTTTTAGAGTTATGAACTCTGCTACAGGCACGGAAAATTCTATTTTAGTTACCGGGTTAAAGGGGTTTGGATAGTTTTGCTTTAACTCAAAATTTTCCGGAATGCCTGTTGATACAGGGGTTACGGAGGTTAGGGTTGTATCCGTATAAATCCAAACGCCGCCGGTAGTAGATCCAGTAGTTGCGGCATACATTTTATTACCTTGGCTGACGATTTGATTTCCGCTTGCTGTTATTCCAGTATTGATAAATGATAAGCCATCGTTTGTAGATTTAAACACACCGCCGTTGCCATTTATATAGATGTTTCCAGCAAGGTCGAGCGAGCAACCGCGCATAGATCCGGGTTGAGCTGAAACTGTCGTCCAGTTGTAACCGCCGTTAGTGGATTTAGTGAAGGGTAATCCAGTTGATGTTGTCACCATATATAAGTCATTGGGTGTTTTCTGCATAACCCCCCAGCAAGTGTTTGTATTATAAGGTCCTGAGAAACTGTACCCTGAATTTGTGGAAATAAAGAAACCAGTTAAACCTGTTGTAGCAGATGCGCCTGCGTATATAATATTCGAATTGAATCTATCAACTACCAAAGTTACTATTGTAACACCTGCTAAAGAAGTATCCGGGAAGGTTGCACCAAAATCTGTACTGCGAAAAATACCGCCCGTGTTACAGCCTACAAGTACAACTCCATTTTTTCCGCAAACAACGGACTGAACATTTTTATTACCGAAAGTAGATACGGGGATGTTAACCCAGTTGTTTCCTCCATCTGTAGATTTCATGACGCCGTTAGAAACATTTGCACCAAAGATGTTTCCAAGCGAGTCAACAGAAAGTCCTAAGAAATTTGACGGGCTGCCAGATAAGAGAGTTAACCAGTTTTGTCCCTCGTTAGTAGTTTTATAGATTGCTTTAACGGATCCTGAAGAACCAGCATAAATGTTTCCGTATCTATCCTTGGACATAGCCCACATAGGAATACCGTTCAAAGTTTGTGTCCAGGTCTGGGAAAGAGTTAATTCTGAGGATAGAACAAAAACAACGATAAAGAGAAAGTATAGTTTTTTCATAGTTAAATTTGTTTAGTTCATGACTTATAAATATTATAATATTCATACAATAAAAGCAATGGAAGAAAAATGCGACTGAAAAACGGGTATGACCACATCTGTTTTAAAAAGAAGGCACACTGAAAGAGCTGATGAATTATTTAAGAACGCACACTGAAAGTACTGATGAAATATGATTTGCACTGATTTTGCAATTGAACACGGATGGTCGCGGATTAAGCTGATAGACACGGATTAAAAATACGATTTAT
>CAZVCC010000026.1:0-42802 GCA_964626015.1 uncultured Ignavibacteriaceae bacterium | reverse complement strand
TTTTTAAAATCACCTGTTTTTTGCATTGTAAAACCCTGTTATTGACATTATATTCCTTTTTTTATTATAATAGCAAAATTACATATAAATTATGCCTGAAATTAAAAAAATTACAGCAAGGGAAGTCCTCGATTCAAGAGGCAATCCTACGGTTGAAGTTGACGTCGTTCTTCAAAATGGTACCCTGGGGCGTGCTATTGTTCCGTCTGGAGCTTCCACCGGCGAAAAGGAAGCTGTCGAGTTGCGCGACGGTGATAAGAAACGGTTTCTCGGTAAAGGTACTTTAAAAGCAGTTAATAACGTTAATAATGTTCTCGCTAAAAAACTTATCGGCTTCGATTCTTTTAAACAAAGAGAGCTCGATGAACTTATAATTAATCTTGACGGTTCGGATAATAAAGGCAAACTCGGTGCTAATGCTCTGCTCGGTGTTTCTATGGCTGCTGCAAGAGCCTCCGCAAACTACGCAGGTATGAGCCTTTACAGGTATCTCGGTGGTTCCGATGCTTGCACTCTTCCCGTCCCTATGATGAATATTCTAAACGGCGGTAAGCATGCTGATAATAATGTTGACTTTCAGGAGTTCATGATTATTCCCGCAGGGTTTGAAAAGTTCTCCGATGCTTTAAGATGCGGCGTTGAAGTCTTTCATTCTCTTAAAAGTGTTCTGCATAAACTCGGCTATAACACCTCGGTCGGAGATGAAGGCGGCTTCGCGCCAAACCTGAAATCAAACCAGGAAGCTCTTGAAGTTATCATTACCGCTATCTCTAACGCTGGTTACGAGCCCGGCAAACAGGTCTTTCTCGCTCTTGATGTCGCTGCAAGTGAAATGTACGTAAAAAGCGAAAAGTACCCTAATAGGTTCGTTTATGAATTCTATAAATCACACATTCCTTCCAAATCCTCAAACGATATGATTAAGCTGTATGCTGAACTCATCAGGAAATATCCTATTATTTCAATTGAGGATGGTCTTTCTGAACACGACTGGAAAGGCTGGAAAAATTTAACTGCAGAGCTTGGAAATAAAATTCAAATCGTCGGCGACGATATTTTCGTTACCAACCCGAAAATTCTTGCCGAAGGAATTAAAAAGCATATCGCTAATTCAATTCTTATTAAAGTTAATCAAATCGGAACTCTGACTGAAACTTTCGATTGTATCAATCTCGCTAAAGCTAACGGTTATGCTAATGTAATCAGCCACAGAAGCGGAGAGACGGAAGATTCATCCATTGCCGATATTGCTGTTGCTCTGAATTTAGGTCAGATTAAAACTGGTTCCGCTTCTCGTACCGACAGAATCGCTAAGTATAATCAGCTTCTTAGAATTGAAGAGGAACTCGGTTCAAAGGCTTATTTCCCCGGTAAAAAAGTATTTAATAAATTAAAGTAATTATAGATGAAATTATCCCAGTTCAAATTTACTTTTCCGAAAACCATGATTGCGAAGAGCCCTAAGACTCCTCGCGATATGTGTAAACTAATGGTTATCGACAAGGAAACACGCGAGATTAAATCACAAAAATTCAAAAATGTTATCGACTACATGAATGAAGGCGATGTCCTCGTGTTGAATGACAGTAAGGTCTTTCCTGCCCGTCTGTATGGCAACAAGGAAAAGACTAAGGCGAAGATTGAAGTCTTTCTGCTTAGACAGCTTTCTGAATCAGAAAATATATGGGATGTTGTTGTTGACCCCGCAAGAAAAGTTCGTATTGGTAATAGAATTTTTCTGAATAAGAATGTCTTTTGTGAAGTTATCGATAATACAACTTCCCGGGGTAGAATAGTTCGTTTTAACGTAAAAGAAGATTTCAAGAAAATTATCGATAAGCTGGGTAAAACTCCGCTGCCTTATTATATTAAGAGAGAGCCGACTGAAAAGGATAGGGAATTGTATCAGACTGTTTATGCTAAGAATGTCGGATCGGTCGCTGCTCCCGCAGCAGGATTGCATTTCACGAAAGAACTTCTGAAGAAAATTGAGAAAAAAGGTGTCAAAATAGCGTACATCACTCTGCATCTCGGTCTTGGAATGTTTAGACTTGTAGAAGTCGAAGACCTTTCAAAGCACAGAATGGATTCGGAGTATTATGAAATTACTCCGGAGTATAGCGACATGATTAATCAGGCAATCAATAAACGCAAAAAAGTTATCGCCGTTGGTACTTCAGTTTGCCGTGCCCTTGAATCGAGCGTTATTACAGGTTCTTTTGTGAGACCAACAAAAGGTTGGACTGACAGGTTTATTCATCCGCCTAACTCTATGAGTATTGTTGATAAACTTATTACCAATTTTCATCTCCCGCAAAGCACTATGCTTATGCTCGCATGCACTATTGCTGAACGCGATGACGTGATGAAAGCTTACAAGAAAGCAATCAAAGAGCATTACAAGTTCCTTGCTTACGGCGACGCAATGATGGTTGTATAAAACATGTATTAAAATTTAGTATTTCACGCTGATGAATTTTTATCTGATAATTCCTGCTTCGGGCACAGGAAACAGGTTCGGCTTGAAGACTCCGAAGCAGTTTTATAAAACAAAAGGCAAAGAAATTATTGTTCATACTTTAAGTAGATTTAATTCCGTTAAGGATATTAAATCTATTTTTATTTCAACAAAGAAAGAATACGTAAATAAAATTTATTTTCTTGCGGATAAGTATAAACTTCATAAAGTTCGTAACGTTGTTATCGGTGGGAAATTGCGGCAGGATTCAGTTTATAATGCACTTTCGAGTATTAATGCTGTTAAAGGCGACAGGATTATCATTCATGATGCTGTAAGACCTTATTTCTCGTTAAAACTCTTAAAACAGCTGATGAATGAATCTATTAAATTCGATTGCGTTATTCCGGCTTTGCAGATAACTGATACTATTAAATTATCCGACAGTAAAAATTATGTTGTATGCACTATACCGCGAAAAAATCTCTGGAGCGTACAGACTCCTCAGATATTCGAGTACAGCAAACTCGTAAATGCTTTTAAACTCGCAAAGATGGAAAAATTCATCGGTACTGATGAAGCGTCTCTCATGGAATTTGCCGGTTATAAAGTTAGAATAGTAGAAGGTGAAAAATCAAACATTAAGATTACTACCAGAAAGGATTTAATAATATGAAACCAGTTGTAATCTCAACATGGAAACATGGCATCGCTGCTAATGAAGCTGCTTATGACCTTATGGCAGGAGGTGAAAACTCGCTCGATGCTGTTGAGGCTGGTGTTAAGGTTGCCGAAGACGACCCTGAAGTCTTAAGCGTCGGTTACGGTGGTCTGCCCGATGCTGACGGTCGCGTTACTCTCGACGCGGCTATAATGGACTGGAAAGCTCGTGTCGGTTCTGTCATTTGTGTCGAGAACATTAAGAATCCGATTAAACTTGCAAGGCTCGTCCTCGAAAATACCGAACACACTATCCTTGCCGGTGACGGTGCTTATGACTATGCCATTAAAAACGGGTTTAAACCGCAAAGCCTCCTTACTGAAAATTCTTTAAGGCGTTATAAAGATTGGAAAAAATCGAACTCCACTAAACCCGAAGAAATACATACCGATGATTTTGTTAAGCCGTGGCAAAAAGAAAATAATTTGGATATTAACGCCGACGGCAATCACGATACTATAGGCATGGTAGCTGTTGACGCTGATTCACACGTTTCTGCTTCTTGCACTACAAGCGGTATGGCGTGGAAACTCCACGGCAGAGTCGGTGATTCTCCCGTTATAGGCGCAGGTCTATATGTTGACGGTGAAATCGGAGGGGCTGCGTCAACAGGTCGCGGAGAAGAATGTATCCGTGCCTGCGGCAGTTTTCTTATCGTTGAGATGATGAGGCTCGGATTATCTCCGAAAGAAGCTTGCAGAGTCGCATGCGAGAGGGTTTTTAAACTTAATCTTCTTTCAAGCAAAAACAGAGACCATCTTTATCAGGTTGGATTTATTGCGTTAAATAAACAAGGCGAGTATGGTGCATTCAGTATCAGAAAAGGATTCCAGTATGCAGTTTATAAAAATGGACAGAATAATTTGTTTGACAGTGAATATTTAGTAAATGAAGATTACATTATAGAAGATTTATAATTATATCAGATGGATAGATATTTAATTCTTAAAAACGGTATTGTGCTGACTTTCGATAAGGAAGACAATGTAGGCTATTATAATATAGTCATTAAGAATAATGTTATCCATCAGGTAGACTATTACAATGAGCTTGCTTCCGACAGGAATATCTACACAAAGTATCCCGGGGTAAATATCATAGATGCCAAGGATAAAATAATTATACCTGCTTTCATAAACTCTAACATCAATTCTTCTTTCGCACTCAGCAGTGTATTCTTCGAACGTCTTAACTACGATAAACTTGCTGAAAACCTGTCGCTTGCAATTCTTGAAAAACATTTTACAAGTCAGGAGTTTAAGATTGATTTAAAGAATCTTTTGACTTTCAGCTACTACAGAGCACTTTCAAACGGGGAACTGTTCCTTAATGAAACCTCGAATTATTTATCAAAGGATTTTCTGCAGGAGTACCACAAGCATAATTTTCTTATAGTTCAGGATATTATTTTTACTTCCTTCAGCGAAGCTTTTAGCAGGTATCTTTCAGAAATTAAAAAATTTCATTCAATCGGTATCAGGGATGAATCGGATATTAACAATTATACCCTTAGTTCTGCAGCTAAAGCCGTTAAAGACGGTAAAAGCAAGATATTTTTTGAGGTGTTGCAGAAATCAACCGGACAGGATAATATAAGAAGAACTTTTTCTAAGTCTATCTTCAAAGTCCTTGGTGAGAATGAATTCCTCGATAGAAGAGTTATTTTTTCTAATCCGATTAACATTCAAAAGGATGAACTCGATTATCTGTCTGACAAACAGCTCAATGCAGTCCTATGCCCGAGCGATATTCTTAAACTTGGTGAAAAGAGAATTGAGTCTCTTGACCTGACTAAATACGGGATAAATGTAAGTTTAGGTACGGGATTGCTCGGGAAATCGGTTCTTGCCGAAATGAAACTGTTTTCTCATCTTGTTAAAAAAGGAACCTTGTCTTACAGGCAGATACTAAAGATGGCAATTGTTAATCCTGCAAAGATGTTCGAGGTCTTCGAAACTCACGGCAGTATTGAGAAGAATAAAGTTGCCAACATAATACTTTTTGACGTTTCGGATTTAAGAAACTATCTTATTACTCCGGATATAAACTCTGAAAAGGTTTCAGAACACATTGTGGAAAATCTTGACGCAAAAGATATCAGCGATATAATCGTTAAAGGTAATGTAATTAGACGGGATTACAAGAGTAAGCTCTTCGATACGGATACAATGAAGAAGACTACATCAGAACTGATTAAGAAAATAGTCGAAACGGGCAAGTACTATGAGTTCAAGGAAAAGTACCTTATGAGAAAAAGAATTGATGACCTCGCCACAGGCATTAAAGAAGAACGTAAGCTTATTATTACTACAGGTGCAGATAGTGATGAACGTAAGATTACTGAAAATCCTATCATTTCAGATAGTGAATTCAGAGTAATAGGAGTAAGAAAGGACGTTAATCCCATTAGGTCATCTGATGATGATTATACAGATTCCAAAAATGATTACAGTGTCAAAGAAATAAAAGATATAAGTGATGGTGTAGAATTCTTCGATGATGTAGAGCTTAATGAGAATGATAATCCTCTGAAGGAAATAAAGAAATCAGAGCCTACAAAGAAAGTTTTCTTTGATGATTTAGGGGGAAATGTAAAAGTTACTAAACCAAATGAAAAGAAAGAGTCCGAAAAAGAAGATTCAAAAATCATAACGCCCACTCCGAAGGAAAGTACAAACAAATCTGTTACTTTCAAAAAAGGTAAAATTCGATTTGGTTTCTCAGACGAGGATAAGAAATAACCCTTACTTCTTACCCTATCTTTCCCGCGTGCAATAAATTAAGTCAGTAATGCGTTTTATAATAATCAGTATTATTAGTAATCAATCAGTTCTTTCTTTAAAAATTGTGCTGTATAGGAAACCTTTATATGCTTCTTAACAATTTCCTCCGGAGTTCCTTCTGCAACAATCTGTCCTCCGGCATCACCTCCCTCAGGACCAAGGTCAATAATCCAGTCAGCAGATTTGATTACATCCATATTATGCTCTATTACAACTACTGTATTCCCTTTATTAACGAGTTTATTAAGCACATCAAGCAGCATATTAATATCTTCAAAATGTAGTCCTGTCGTTGGCTCGTCAAGTATATAAAATGTTTTACCGGTCTGTATTTTTGCAAGTTCAGTGGCAAGTTTTACTCTCTGTGCCTCCCCGCCCGATAATGTTGTTGCCTGCTGTCCGAGTCGTATGTATCCAAGACCTACATCATACAGGGTTTTTAGTTTGCGTTTAAGAGAAGGGAAAGCTTCAAAGAAATTTACTGCTTCCTCTACAGTCATATCAAGTACGTCTGCTATTGATTTCCCTTTGTATAAAATGCTCAAAGTCTCTGAATTGTATCTGTGCCCCTTGCAGGTATCGCATGTAACATAAACGTCTGGAAGGAAATTCATTTCAATCTTTTTCAGACCACCTCCTTCACATTCTTCGCATCTTCCGCTTTTAACATTAAATGAAAATCTTCCTACTTTATAACCTCTTATTTTTGACTCAGGTAATGAAGTGTATATATCCCTTATGTGCGTAAACAGTCCGGTATATGTAGCAGGATTGCTTCTCGGAGTCCTGCCGATAGGGGATTGGTCTATCTCGATTATCTTGTCAACATATTTAATGTATCTTCCCTTTATCGTCGCAGATACACCCTCAATAGATGCATAAGGAAGAGGATTTTCAGCTCCTTTCATGAGCTTCTTATTTAATATCTTGTACAAAGTATCATTTATAAGAGTGGATTTACCTGAGCCGCTTACTCCTGTTATGCATATGAATTTTCCAAGTGGTACTTTGAGTGTAATATTCTTAAGATTGTTTCCTGTGGCACCTTTAAGAGTTAAGTGCAGTCCGTTTCCTTTACGCCTTTTATCAGGAATAGGAATATTCTTCTTGCCGTTTATATAATCAGCAGTGATAGAATTTCCGGTTAGTTCTTTAGGGCTTCCCTTTGCAACTACTTTGCCACCGTGCTCTCCAGCTTTGGGTCCAAGGTCAACAAGAAAATCCGCCGACTCAATCATTTCTCTGTCATGCTCTACAACAATAACTGAATTACCAATATCACGCAAATGTTTCAGTGAATTTATCAGTCTTAAATTATCTCGTTGATGCAGACCAATCGAAGGTTCATCGAGTATATACAATACTCCCGTTAGCTGCGAACCTATTTGAGTAGCTAATCTTATTCTTTGAGCTTCACCGCCCGACAAAGTTTTTGCACTTCTATTTAGTGTAAGATAATCAAGTCCCACATTCAGAAGAAATCTTAGCCTCTCTTGAATCTCTTTTAAGATCGGTGCTGCAAGTATGTTTTTGTTATTATCAAACTTTAGGTTACAAAGATATTCGTAAGCCGATAATATTGACATCTTTGTAATATCATGTATGTTCTTATCATCAATCTTTACCCATAAAGCATCTTCCTTTAACCTCCCTCCTTTGCAAGAGTTACATACTGTGACGCTCATAAAACTTTCAGACCAGTTCTTAATATGCTGCGATGTTGTATCGCTCGAAAGCTGGTCTATATACTTGACAATACCGGTAAACTTATGTGAGTAATTTGATATTCTTCCGGCAGCATTCGTGTATGTAAAATTTATCTTCTCTGAACTTCCGAATAATATAGTGTCTAATAGTACTTTAGAATAATCTTTAATTGGTGTATCAGGTGTGCTATGGAAATTCTCAAGCAGTCCGTATACCATGGAAGAAATCCATGTCTTTTTGGGTAAGCCTATCGGAGCTATTCCGCCTTGAGAAAAAGATAAGTTCTTATCTGGAATTATTAAATTCTCATCAATCCTTCTTTTTTCTCCGTGTCCGTAACATTCCTTGCACCAGCCGTATGGTGAATTAAAAGAGAATGAATTAGGCGCTGGTTCAGAAAAACTTCTTCCTGTAACAGGGTCAGATAGCTTTTCGTTGAAAAGCTTATCGCTTTTACCATTGTTGATTATTACTACTCCATCTCCGTACCTCAAAGCCAGTTCAAGAGAATCATATATTCTCATTCTCGATTTCTCTGCTACTGTAACTCTGTCAATTACAACCTCAATATCGTGAATCTTAAACCTGTCAAGGCTCATTCCCTCTGTTATTTCCTTCAGCTCTCCGTCAGTTCTAACTTTAGTGTAGCCGTCAGAAAGAATTTCACTGAAGAGTTCTTTGTAATGTCCTTTGCGCCCTTTTACTACAGGACTTAAAATATTTATATTCTTTCCGAAGAATTCTTTGAGTACAATCTTGAATATCTGATCAAGGGATTGTCTTACTACTTCCTTTCCAGTATCTGGAGAGTACTGGGTTCCGCATCTTGCAAAAAGAAGTCTCAGGAAGTCGTATATTTCGGTGACTGTTCCGACAGTCGAGCGCGGATTGTGAGAGATAGTTTTCTGTTCAATTGAGATTGATGGCGATAGCCCTTCTATTTTGTCAACGTCTGGCCTCTCTATATTTCCTATAAATTGCCTCGCATAGGATGAGAGTGTTTCCATAAATCGTCTTTGCCCTTCTGCATAAATAGTGTCAAAAGCAAGCGATGATTTACCCGAACCGGATAATCCAGTGAATACTACCAGACTGTTTCTTGGAATATCCACGTCGATATTCCTAAGGTTGTGTACTCTTGCTCCTCTAACCGATATTTTATCTAAATATGAAATATTATACTTTGAAGTTTAGAAATATTATCTTTAATGTTTGAAACTTGAAAAGTACAGCTTTTGAATTGTTCATTCAATTCAATTATTTATGAAAATGAAGAGATGATATTAAGGGTCAGTAACCAAGCTTTGTTTTTGTAACAAATCAGTCAAATATGACTGTCAAGGGCAGTTCAAGATGGCTTTAATATTATTAATCCCCTGCGAAACCGGGGTCCTGAATAAAAATTAATTCAGATCCAAAGGGCTTAAATATATAATAAACTAATAAGCAATAAACTCCACAGGGTTTAAATACGAATTATCCCTTGTGAAGGTGGGGTTTTAATAGTAATAGCATAAACCCCGATGTGGTTGAAAATAAACTATTTCTTCGGATATGTTAATTCTTTTCCGTTAATATTTACGGTAAAATAATATTCAATCTCATCTTTTTCAGCAGTTCCCTTGTATTCATTAGATACGAATTCATACACCCCCGAGTAATTATCTTTTTCAATCTGATGCACCAGTGTCATATCAACCGATTTAAACTTCTTACTTTTCGGAGTCCTGTAATTGAATTTAACGGATGATGGTTGTGTGAAATCATTCGAAGCAAATCCTATCCTGACAATTTTTTTGTTATTCCTTTCAGTAATAGTTTCTTTTCCCCATACTGCACCGAAATAAAGCATTGCTTTGTATGCATTAATCAATCCCCAACCAATTACATTGTTAGGTGTAGAGCTGTTGTTTGCAGTATTCCTCAATGCCTCTCTAACCTGCATTGCTGTTAGCTCCGGATGTGCAGAAAGAATCAAAGCGCATACACCTGCCGTTATAGGAGTTGAGAAAGATGTACCGTTCGAATAATCATAATTATTTCCCTCTCCCATTCTTGCAACATAAACAATCGCACCTGGAGCAACAACGTCCGGTTTTATCCGTCCGTCACTTGTCGGTCCGTTTGAGCTGAAGGTCGTAACATTCCCTTGCTTGTCTACCGCACCAATCCCTATTACTGAATCACCATCAGATGCCGAACCTAAAGAAGGTGGGTCGGTCTGGTAATAATTACCGGTTGCGTTGCAGACTACCACACCGTAATGTGCAGCAAGATCTCCTGCAATCGTGATGATTGAAGTTTTCCCGTCAAAGTCCGCGTAAGTGTATGAATTATCCAGAAAAGGTTTGTCAAATGCTTTGTAAACAAGTGAACTTGTTATAACGTCGGCGCCGAGTGCTTCAGCCCATTCCGCTGCTTCAAGCCAGAAGTCCTCTTCCATAGGTGTTTCTGAAGATACGTATTCAGTCTTTGCAAGTATATAATCTGAATTGAACGCGGGACCTATAAGCTTTCCTTCCTTGAAACCTGCAAGTGAAGACAGAGTTGCTGTTCCGTGTCCCCCCTGAGATTCCGAATCAGTATATTTCTGATTCTTTTCTCTTGCTGTGTTTTTGTCCTTATTAATAAAATCAAACTCATCAAGAACATTCAAGCCCATCAGCGCTTCATGAGTCTTCCATTCAAAACCGTCGTCAAAGCTTGCAACCATTACTCCGCTGCCCGTTATTCCAAGATTGTGAACCGCAGGTACATTTACGAGCATCATCTGATTAAACGATTTTCCGTAATCATATACATTCATCGAATCCTGTTCCGTAATACTTTCATAATAAGTTTTAAGAAAAACGGGAGAGGTGCTTTCAAAACCTTGTTTGTATAGCTTCTTAACAGCAAATATTTGGTTAACAAATTCAAGTTTCTTCACAGATTCGAGCTGTGATTGTGTCAGGTAAGCACTTACGCCGTTGAACCATCTCGATTTAGCAATAACATCAATTTTCATGTTCATAATTTTGTCAATGTATTTATTTGAAACAGGCAGGTCTGCAAACCCAATCAATTCTTCTTTTCTCAGTACTTTCAAACGTCGATTAATGGCTTTCTCAGTAAGTAACTCTAAACCTGCTTTATACTCAAATGAGTTATACTTAATCACATCTTCTTGTTTTATCCCGTCTTTATCCGAAAAGATAATCCAGTATTTTGTGTTTGCGCTGTCATTAGCGGCAATAGCCAGCGAAGATATACTTATTAAGACTAATAACAAACAGAGTTTTATTTTTTCCATATTAATCTATTTTATTTCTTTAACAAAATGTTTAACAAAAAAAGGTTACTTAACTATTGTTAGGTAACCTCCATAATAATTTATATTAATTTTTAGCCCTGATAATTTTCAAGATAATGTGCAACACGCATTATAAACCTGCCGCCGAGGGCACCATCTATCAAACGATGGTCAAACGAAAGTGTTAAGTATACCATCGGTTTTATTACAACAAAATCTCCGTCGGGTGTTTCCAATACTGATGGTCTCTTCTTAATTGCGCCAACTCCCATTATTGCGACTTGCGGTTGATTTATTACCATAGTTCCTATAATGTTACCGAATACACCGTAATTTGATATTGTAAACGTACCTCCCTGGATCTCATCAAGCGTCAGTTTCTTTACACGTGCTCTTTTTCCGAGGTCATTGACACTTCTTGAAATGCCTACGAGATTCATTCCGTCAGCATTCTTTATAACAGGAACTATAAGTCCTCCATTTTCCATCGCTACTGCCATACCGAGATTAATCTTGCTCCTGGTTATTGCTTTAAACGGTTTTGATGAATCATCAATTATAGAATTTATCAGAGGAAAATCTTTTAATGCTTTTATAACCGCTTCTGCTATAAACGGCATGTATGTCAGTTTGAATCCTTCATTCGCTTCAAACTCTGCCGCCATTTTCTTTCTTGCTTTCTCAACGTTTGTAAGGTCAACCTCTGCAATGGCGTTTACGTGTGGTGATATAGCAACTGATTCAACCATATGCTCAGCCATTTTTTGTCTAATATTATCAAACTCAAGTACGGATAAACCTTCTTCGTTATAATTAATTTCCTGTTTTGGAAATTCTTTCTTTACAGGTGCTGCGGTTGCTTTTACGGGAACCGCTGTTTCGGTCTTTAAAGAAGGCGCTGTTCCTCTTTTTGAAATATATTCTAATATATCTTTCTTTGTTACTCTACCTTGCAAACCAGTGCCTTTTATCGATGAAAGTTCTGATGATCCTACCCCTTCTTTCTTCGCTATGTTTAGAACAAGTGGTGAATAAAACCCTCCTTCAGCTTTTATTTCCTCCTCTTTCAAAACTGGTGTTAATTTAACCTCATCTTTTGCAGGTACAGAAGTTTCCTTAATTGTTTCCTCTTTTTTCAACTCTTCATTTGATGTTTGCTTCGGAGTTACGCTTGAGCTTGAGTCAGTTTCCAGTTTTGCTAAAACATTACCTACTTCGACTGTATCATTTTCTTTATAAAGCAATTCAGCTAAAACTCCTGATTCAGGTGAGGGAACTTCTGTATCGACTTTATCCGTAGAAATTTCAAGTATCGGTTCGTCTCTTTCAACCTTATCACCCGGCTGTTTAAGCCATTTAAGTATAGTACCTTCCATTATTGATTCACCCATTTTGGGCATAATAATATCAACTAACATATGAAAATTATCTCCTGAATATTTGTTTTATAATATATTTAAAACAAAATACATCCTAAAAAATTCAGCTACACCACTATGTCAAACAGTGAGCTGATTGACTCATCCTGATTTGTTCTGATTATAGCTTCTGCGAAGATTGACGCTACGCTCTTTACTTCTATTTTCTCCGAGGTTTGTTTCAGAGGTATTGTATCAGTTACGTACAGTTTTTTAAGCGGTGATTCTTCAATCCTTTTCATCGCTTCTCCAGAAAGTATTGCATGAGTACATGCTCCGTATATTTCCAAAGCACCTTTTTCCTTTACCGCGTTCACAGCATTAACAAACGTTCCTGCCGTATCAATAAGATCGTCAATAACGAGTACGTTCTTGTCTTTTACCTCTCCTATTATATTCATAATCTCTGCTACGTTTTGTTTCGGTCTTCGTTTATCTATGAGTATTAAATCTGCATGAAGTCTTTTTGCATATGCTCTCGCCATTTTGATACTTCCTACATCAGGTGAGCACACTGCGAGGTTCTGGATGTTTAAATCATAAAAGTGTTTCAGGAATACTGCCGACCCGTAAAGGTGGTCAACCGGTATATCAAAGAATCCCTGAATCTGTGATGCGTGAAGGTCCATAGTTATAACTCTGTCCGCACCTGCTTTCTCGATAAGGTTTGATATTAACTTTGCTGTTATTGAAACTCTCGGCTGGTCTTTCCTGTCCTGACGGGCATATCCGAAATAGGGAATAACTGCATTCACTCTCAATGCTGATGAACGCTTTGCAGCATCTATCATTATTAGTAGTTCCATTATGTTATCAGACGGGGGATTAGTGGATTGGATTATGAAAACATCCCTCCCGCGTATGTTCTCATTGTATCGCATCCAGATCTCACCGTCAGAAAAATGTTTAATCTCTCTGTTACCGGGAATTACATTGAGAAGATTTGCAATTTTCTCTCCGAGATTCAGAGAGTTTGTACCTGTAAATATTTTTAAGTCAGACATTTTATGAAGTATTGTTTAGTAGTTAAAAATATTAATAAAGTTGTATTAAATCAACTTCATAATTTTAATATATTTTTATCATTAAATCCTCTGCCGTATTCCCTTAAATCTTATTCAACATTGAATCCGATTTTGGTGAAAATTCTTTTCCTTTTTAAAGGAATATGTTTAACCTCATAACAATTAAAAAAATCTCTACTTATAAAAACTCTTAATTGCATCACATACTTCAATCACCTGTTCTTTCTTCAGTTCAGGGAAACATGGCAAATTAATCCCTCTTATTGCAATACCTTCTGCAACTTTGAACTTCTGATATGTGTGCGTAAACATCGGCATAGTATGAGCAGGATAAAAAGTCGGACGTGTCTCAATCCCGTTTTCTGAAAGGAAGCTTCGCAAAGCCTCCCTTACTTTAACGCTTTCTACCAGGATGGAAAACATCCAGTATGAATGTACCGATTCTTTCTGCTCTTTATGCCATGTTAATGGAAGACCTTTAAGATTTTCCGCATATAATTCTGCTATCACCCTTTTCTTCTTTATTATCTCATCTGCTCTTTCAATCTGTGCAAGTCCTATCGCAGCACAGATGTTCGTCATTCTGTAATTATATCCTATAACGTCATGCCAGTATTCTCTTACACTCGAGACTCCGTGCATTTTCAGGTGGTAAGCTTTGTCATAAAGGTAGTAATCGTTCGATACAAGCATTCCGCCTTCTCCTGTTGTTATTGTTTTGTTACCGTAAAAACTAAAAGCTGCAATGTTTCCGAAAGTACCAGCGTATCTTCCTTTATACTGTGACCCGAACGCTTCTGCACAGTCTTCGATTACAAATAGATTGTACTCATCTGCAATTTTCATTATCTCATCCATATCGCACATTTGGCCGTAAAGATGAACAACCATTATTGCTTTTGTCTTTGGATTGATTTTCTTCTTAATATCTTCGGGATCAAGCTGCCACGTTTCTTCTATCGAATCAACGAATACAGGTGTAGCGCCAGTATAAACTACAGCGCTCACTGATGCTATGTACGTAAAAGTGGGAACAATAACCTCATCACCAGCAGTTATTCCCAGTGTTTCAAGAGCAAGGTGAAGTGCAGTCGTTCCGTTTGAAACTGATGCAGCATATTTAACCCCGATGTATTCACAAAATTTGTCTTCAAATTCATGAATGAACTTCCCCTTTGATGAAATCCATGTGGAATCAAGACACTCATTAACGTATTTCTTTTCATTTCCAGATAATAACGGAATGTATAATGGAATTCTGTAACCCATAAAATTTACTTTTTAAAATTATTAATTGTTTCGACTATTTTCTTAAGGTCTATCATGTTAATACACTCAAGATTGTAAGGACAAACACGTTTCCAGCAAGGTGAACATTCCAGGTCTTTAGGATACAGTTTTACTCCGTAATCGTAAAGTTCTATCTCAGCCTGGCAAGATAAGCCGAACCATGCTATTATGTACTTCTGGAGAGCTATCGCAAGGTGCATACCGAAACTGTCCCCCGAAACAACTATATCCGGTATTGACATGTAACAGGCACCCCTGCGGATTCCCTCAGTTGAAGGTGTGTTGATTATTCTCTTTTGTTCTGACTCCGAAAATGAACTGTAAATCTGCTCGTTACGCAAAGTATCCTCACGGCCGCCGAGAAGCATTACTACGATGTTCTTGTTTTTCAGTATTTTCTTTATTATAAAAATATGCTGCTCAATCGTCATTTTCTTGTTAGGGAAAAGTTCAGAGCACCCAGTGTTGAATCCTGCGAAAACTTTCTTGTCATCATACTTTATTAACTTTTTATACTCAGCAATATATTCTTTTTCTTCTGGGGTAAATTCAAAAACGTATCTGTCTCTTTCGTACTTCAACTCGAACACTTCATGTATAATCTCGACGCCTGATTTCTTATTTTTTCTGAACTTTTTCATATCATCAATTCCGAGTATGTAACTGTACATCGCTGCGTCATTTGCTGGAACAATCTTGCCGTCTTTATTGAGAAGAAATCCGAGTTTCTTCTTTGCTTTTGTCTCATTCGCAAATGCGCATGCATACAGGGATTTATCCGCATTCATGACTATATCATATTCTATATTTCGTGATATCATTCTGCTTTCATCATCCCATAGAAAAAGCTTGTCTATGAATTTATTGTTGAAAAGAATCTTCTCCGCATTTGGCATTGTTATCCAGTGTATCGTGCTGACTGGAAACTTCCTTTTAATCGCATGCAGCAAAGGTGTGTTATCAAGTACGTTTCCGAGTGCATCAAGAGATATTATCAGTATCTTTTTTCCTATAACACTCGTTGAGTCATCAGCGCAGCCTTGTTCTATGCAGTTATAGTATGGCTTACAAGGTTTGTAACCGGAAAAGTTTTTACACTTTGGTATTTTCAGATCTTTGTATTTCATTCTTATAATATAATATGGTTTAAAACTTCATCAGTAGAAAGACCGTTTTCTATACCGCATATCTCTTTGTCACTGCTGCAGTGTGTGTCGCAGTATTCCTTTGATACTTCAAGGTTTATGGATTTTTTGTTTATCACTCCCCATATCTTAACACAATTCATATCACGCTTGCAGTGAATCCCTATGCATTTCCTGTCGAGAGCATCCGCTAAATGAATCGGACCAGTGGATGAACATATCATTAAATCTGTCGCAGATATTATTTTTATTAACTTTCGCAAATTATCAATGTCATCCGATACGTCGTATATTCGTCTGTCTTTAAGGGATTTTACCTTATTCTTAAACTCATTGGTCATTTCGTAAGCAGTAAGCAGTAAAGCGAATTCTTTATCGGGATACTTCTTGATTAACTTCTGTATCAGCCTGAAATATTTCTCCTCGCTCCAGTTCGGTGCGGAATTTTTCGAACCTGTATGAATTATGATTTTATAGTTGCTGTTTATAATTCCTTTTGAATTCAAGTAATCTCTTGTTTCTGCTTTTTCAGTGTCGGATACAAAAATTTCTGGCTGAAAATTATTAGTATTAACACCCGTCTTCCTCGCAAGGTCCATGCAGTAATCAGCTTCATGACGAAGAGGTCTGTAATTATTTCGTGAAACGCTCCCCATAAAAGTGATTACCTCGTAAAATATCCTTCCTACTCCGATTCTTTTCTTAATACCTCCCAAGAACATCTGATATGCTGCACGCTCTGTCGGAAGAATCAGCAGTCCGTAATCAAACTTATACTTCCTTAATTGTTTTACGACATTCCAGAATGTATCCTTTGAAAGATCGTCTGTAATTCGCGCATCAACATATGGATTGTTATCGAATATTACTGCCGTATTTGGTTGTGTAAGTGTCGCAACAAATGCATCCGGATATGCTTTCTTTATCTCTCTTGGAATTGCTGTCGTCATAACTACATCTCCAACTCTGTCTGTTCTCACTATTAAATATCTTCTTGACATTTATTTTTGCGGTATCAAAATATTATTCTTTTTAAGAAGTTCTTCAAATTTTGAAAGTATAAACGGTTTTGAAAGCTCGGTCATGCATACATTTCCGATGCTGCAATCGAGCAGGTTGCAGTGCAGACATTCAAGTTTTGTGTTTTGCACCGTTACATTCCTTTTTCCGTAAGGTCCTTGCAATTCCGGGTTTGTAGGTCCGTATATCCCGAGAACAGGCACCTCAACCGCACCCGCAAGATGCAGAGGTCCCGAGTCATTACCAATTAGTGCCTTGCATTTCTTGATGATGGCAGCAAGATACCTGATTGGACTATCAGGTATTATGAAAACATTTCCGTCTGTATTTAACTTAATTTCTCTCGCTTCTTTAAGCTCCTGTTTTGTACCCCAGAGTATTACAAACTTAGCATTATATTTAGCCGATAAAAGATTTATTAGCTCAATGTAATCCTTTATCTTGTAGCGTTTCGACTCCCATCCGCCCGTAATAGCAATCCCAATTAGAAACTCGTTTCTTAAATCGTTATCTGATAAAAATTTATCAGCAAACTCCTCATGAACTATGTTTACTGATAGATTCAGCTTTTTAGTAACGATTGGTATATTTGCATTAATCAGTGCATCCAGATTGAAGTCTGTGTTATGCACAATTCCTCCGCGCCCCATTCCTTTTATGTTGTACGCATAATTCCTCCCGCGAAATTTAAAACCTACTCTGTATTTTGCTCCTGTGATGTAAGTGAGGAAAGCTGTTCGCGGATTGCAGTACAGGTCAATCACAAGATTGTACTCTTTGTTCCGAATATGCCTTATCAGGTCGTAAGATTTATCAATTTTTGAGTCGTAGGTAAGAACGCGGTCTATGTATTGATTATCCATGAGTACATCACGGTTCTTAATCAACGTTAGAAAATCAATCTTAGAATCGGGAAAGTATGCTCTCAGGTTTGGCAGTACTGGTGTTGACATGAGAACGTCTCCGATTCCTCCGAATTTTATCACAAGCAACCTTCTTATTTCATCTTTGTTTAACTTCAAATCATATTTTCTCTAATATTATAAAATTGTTTTCCGCTGCTGTTTTCAGCCCTGAATTCACAGATAGGTTTTTTTGATTGAAGCTGCAAAGATTAATTACCATGCACTCATAACATAGAGGTCTAACTGCTTTGCATACATTTCTTCCGAATCTTATAAGGTTAGTATGAAAATTTACTTTGAATTTATCCGGCACTATAAATTTCGCAGCTTCAAAGGTTTCCTCAGGAGTTTTCGTATCTACAAGACCAATTCTGTTTAAAACCCTGTGTACATGTGTATCCACAGGGAATACATCTCTTCCCAACCCAAACGCGAGCAGGCAAGAAACTGTCTTCTTACCAATACCCTTATGTTTTAAAAGTTCATCATAAACCTCATTGTCGGATAGTTTCCTTAAATGTACCAATGTCAGACTGCCGTGTTCATTCTTTATATTCTCAAGCATTTTCTTAATCTGCACTGCCTTCGTGTTTGAAAGACCGCAAACCTTAATTGCATTTTTTATCCTTGAAAGGGGAGCCGTCATTACATCCTCCCATCCGCCGAACTCATCTTTCAGATTCCTGAAAGCGGTGTAAGATGTTTTATCAGTAGTATTCTGAGAGAGCTTTGTTGCAATTAAAACGTCCATCAGATTCGGCTTTGTCCTGGATGCCTTTCTCTTACCTCCGAAATGCTCTTCGAGTAAGTCTATTACCTTATTTATTCTTTTAACATGCAATCTTATTTCAGAATCCTATTCATAATTATGTTTACTATCCTGCCAGCCGTCTTGCCGTCGTAATATTTCAGTTTTTTGGAGTTCTTAAATTTTCCGGAAAAAATCTTCATAAGTTCATTCAAAATGAGTTTACTGTTACTTCCGCAGAGAACATTTGAGCCATGTTTAATCGTAATAGGTCTTTCTGTGTTTGCTCTTAAAGTCAGGCACGGAATATTCAGGTAAGAGGTTTCCTCCTGTATTCCTCCCGAATCAGTTATAACAAACTTTGCAGAATTTATCAGCGCAAGAAAATCTATATATCCTATCGGTTGTGTCAGTACAAGATTCCGTATCTTTTCAAGCTTCCCGTAAAGCCCGAATTTTTCTACCATCTTCATTGTTCGCGGATGAACAGGAAATACTACATCAGTATCTGGACTCAACCTATTAATATCCTTAAAGATGTTCAATATCTCAATAAAGTTTTCCTTCGAATCAACATTTGAGGGTCTGTGCAGCGTTACGAGAGCGTAATCCTTTTTCGTAAGACATAGCTCGTCGTGTATCTTTGATTTCTTAGCATTTTTTAGATAACCTGTCAGTGAATCAATCATTATATTTCCCACAAAGAAAACGCAACGGGAATCAACACCGCTTTTCTTCAAATTCAGTATACCGTCTTCTTCGGGAACGAACAGATAATTGGAAATTGAGTCTGTAACCACCCTGTTAATCTCTTCGGGCATAGTTCTGTCAAAGCTTCGCAGTCCGGATTCCACGTGCGCAACAGGAATAGGCTTTCCGTTCTGAAGAATTTTTGAGCATACGATTGAAGCTGCAAGAGTGGAATTCACATCACCGTAAACAATTACCAAATCGGGTTTTTCTTTTAGCACTATCTTTTCAAATTTTACCATAGTTTCCGCCGTCTGTACCGCATGGGAGCCCGAACCCACACCGAGATTAATATGCGGTTTAGGAAGACCAAGCTGTTTAAAAAATATTTTCGAAAGATGTTTATCATAATGCTGGCCCGTATGCACAATCTTGTGAATGACCCGTTTCTTATGTTTCATAAACTCCTTATGCAGGGGTGCCATTTTCATAAAATTTGGTCTTGCTCCTACCACCGATATTATTTTCTTCACCATTCTCCTCTTAAAAGTTTACAATTGTATTACCTGAAGTTTATCTTATTGCAAAACACTAAATTTAGCTAAATCGAACAGCATATAAAACGAAAAACATCAAAAATGTATGTCTGAATTCTTGCCAGTCATTCCTCAACTTTGAATAAAAGACAGAAAGACCGAAAGAGAGACAAAGTGACAAATTTGTCACAATAAAATAGCTACCTTTTTAAGGCTATCTAAAGGCAAGTTAGAGGCAAGTTAGAGGCAAGTTATCACTCAATCAATAATGACGAATTTGTCACTCCTTAAGTTCACTACTTTGTCACATACTCAATCGTTTCAAGACACTTCTATTTATTCTTGTACTGGTGGCACTTCTGAATGGAATCTCATCATAATATTTAAGATCTCGTTAGCTTGCTAATACCAGGTTTCTAACTTTTTTTCTTTCATCCACTCGGTTAAAGTTTATTTTTTTTCTCTGCCTTGACATTTAATTTAAAAACTTGGAACTTTCATTGAATATTATTGTTCTGATATTCAGATTAAGGGGAATATTTAGTTAATAGATTTTATTGTTAATATAACATAAAACCAATTAAAGATTTTTTTAAAGATAAGATAGAATTAAGAGCAATATCTTTATTAACTAAAAAAATGAAAGCAATGAAAAACAACTTACTACTACTGCTTATCGCAGTACTGATGCCGTACATTGCGTACGCGCAGAAAGACACAAGAGAAGTAAATTCTCAAATCGTCTTTGACACACCTTTGAATGGACCTCAGCATTCATCAGCGGTTAATTACGATAAAGCAAAAGTGGATGAAATTTCCGCTCAAATCAGAGCGGCAAGAATAAACGGCGATGTTGAAAGAGCTGCACAATTGCAAACTGAACTCGAAAGAGTCACAGGCAGCAAATCAACATCCGCACCTCTCACAAACAATGCGGGATTAACAAGCATCGTTTGCAATGAACCTGTTTCACCAGGAGATTACAACCTTACAATCATCAACGGATTAGACGCTAACTGGGCATGTGCAACCTCTACCGACCGAGTCACTGGCAGGATATATGTGGTTTCGGCAAAATATTCCAGTTCTGTAACAGCGTCCGACACTTTAAAAGTTTTTACTTCATCAAACGCCGGTATAACATGGACTTTAGTAAACAGGATTCAGAGTTCTGCTGCTTATAAATGGAGAAATGATGAACTTGATATAGAAGCCATAAATAAAGGTGATACGTCCTACGTTTATGCAGTCGTGGGGTATACAAATGCAGGCGTAAGTAATTCTGTACTCGTAAGATTAAATAGTTCCGGTGGAGCATTTTTTGCAAGCAATCTTTATACCGCAGTTGCCGGCAACAATTTTATTTATCCCAGAATAACAAGCGATAATGGGAAATATACAAATCTCTCTTATGTTTACGTTATTTGCACTCAGGATACAGCACTTGCATCAGGTCACACATTACGCGATAAATTTGCTATAATTACAAATCCGTTTGCTGTAACCCCAACATTAACTCCCAGAAATAATAGTTCGGGAGGAAGTTATGCATGGTTTTATAATGGTGTCCCTGATACAACAATGCAATATAATGATATAGCATATTCAGATTCGGCGAATACCGACTTCATAGTCACAGTTTCAAATTTTTACAGGTCAGGAGGATTTAATAATTTATATTTATCTTACTCGGCAAATTACGGTAATACTGCTCCAACGAATACACCGCAAATTACAGAGACAAAGGTTAATTTAAAACCAAGAATCGGAAGTACACAGCTTGATGCGGGCGGCGCACAGTATATGATGATTGGTTATACAAGACAGTTTTCAGCCTCTGATTGGGACCCTTATTATCAGAGAACTTCTAACAATGGTGTAACATGGTCAGGTGGTTACATTAGTTCTACGACAGATTCTACTTTGTACACAGACCTTGTTTCAATCCCAAGAGTCCCAAATACATTCAGAATGGCTTATCAGGTTACATTGGGTGGAACAGGTGTTTTATGGACTCGTTCATTTAATGCGGGAACATTCATTTCAGCATTTAGTCTTGCAACCGGAATGTCAACAAATTATACACCCGTTAGAGCCGGATACAGATACGATGTGTCAGACTCGTGCTTCACCCTCGGACAGGGATGGCCTTCATCCATTGGTCTTTTCGCATACATGGGATGCACCGGTACTTTAACAGGAATCGGAAATACGGAATTACCCGGAAGTTATAATTTATCACAAAATTATCCGAATCCGTTTAATCCCACTACAAAGATTAGTTATGCGATTCCTGTAACAGGATACGTAAGCCTGAATGTATATGACATGACAGGAAAACTTGTTTCCAAATTAGTTAATGAAAATAAAACCGCAGGAAATTACATCGTTGATTTCAGCGGCGTAAACCTTTCCAGCGGAACATATTTCTGCAAAATGGAATCTGGTTCATTCAGCAATGTAATAAAGCTTATGCTTATAAAATAATATTAAATATCAACATCTCAAAAAAGGCGGAACAAAATTCCGCCTTTTTTATTCTTCCACTCTATTGCTACATCACTATTTTTCTTACAGCAGTTAGAATCCGGGCGATATAAATTTAAGAAAGTTATACATCATATATTGCATTTACTTCTTTACTGTTAATAATTATTTTTGTTTTCAGGCTCTAAAAATTTACTCTGGATTACAATTTTCGGGCAGGAGGAATGACAGGACGAGAGGAATGACAGGATATGTGACAGAATGATTCTTTTGCTAAAAGGTGCGCAGGAATGCTTTTTCATGAATTGAATTTTCTCGATGAAAACTAACTTTCTCGATCGTTTCTCGATTGTTTCTCGATGGTTTCTCGATTGTTTCTCGATGGTTTCTCGATGGTTTCTCGATTGTTTCTCGATGACGTCTCGATGTAGGCTCAATGAAGGCTCGATTGAACAATTTGTGTCCTTTAAAGAAATTTCAAGCAACAATATCCATAGTCTATTCCAAATTATACCTCAATTTTTGCTCGTGTTCCTGAATCAGGATATTTAATCAGTAGAATTTAAGATTTTTTAATAAACGCAATACCTTCATAAAGCAACAGCTAATAAAATTAATGGTTTAACTGCAGGGTAAGAGTAAGATATAATAAAGCAGAGAGCCTTGTTTGCATAACCCTCCAACATGACCCAAAAGGGGATTGCCGCTCTTATTCAGCATAGAGGAGTAAGTTGCCATGAGAGCAGTAATATTTGTGATAATTATTGAAATAAAATTAGTTATAATTCAATATTGACATTAATGAATACAATCATTAAATTAATTCACCTGATAAAAATTTATTTACAGGAAAACTAAAACACTCTGCGAGGTGTTTTAAAGTTATAGGGGGGAATTAAAGAATATAGAAATTTATATTAATTTAATTCAAAAAGGAAAAAACAGTGAAATCGAAAATCTTACTACTCGCATTACTGGCGCTTATGGGCTTCGCGTCAGTTACTTCAGCTCAGCCATGGACGCTTTATCAGACCGGTGTTCCTTATTCTTTATTCGGTGTTGATTTTGCAGATCCGCCTTACGAAAATATAGGTGTTGCAGTCGGGCAGGGCGGCACAGTCTTAAAAACAACTGACAACGGTGAAGAATGGTTTGTTACTTATTCAAATGTGGACATTTGGATGAACGACGTACAGTTTGACCCCTATGCACCGGGTTTAGTCTGGGCGGCAGGTATGGGGGGTGTCATTCTCAGGTCGTTTGACTTCGGAAGTACATGGGATGTGGTTAGACCATTCAGCACACCCGACCATACTATCCGCGGTATCGGTGTTAAAATCGGAGCCCCGGGATATGCATCATTCGTTGGGTATGCAGGAACTTTCTTTGAAACATTTAACGTAGGTTCTTCATTCGTACAGAGGTATGACATTCCGTTTACAATGCATTCAATTGCTTTTTCTCCTACCTTCACTTGGGACGGAAGGGGAATAATTGCAGGTACGGACGGCAAGGTTTGGAATACTACAAACGGCGGTGCTAACTGGGTTGCAAGAAATACAAACCGTTATGATTATCTGAACGACGTTGTGTTTCTTAATAATGTTGATGCTATGATTTGCGGTAATAACGGTACGATTCTTCGCTCGACTAACTGGGGAAAAACATGGTCTGCAAATACCCAGTATCTCACGAGCGAACATCTTCGTTCTATAGATTATTACGGTCCGAAAGTTACTGTTTGCGGTGATAATGGTAAGATAATGACTTCAAGTGACTTCGGCTTCTTCTTTGTTGACCAGCTGAATGCGGAAAACAGGAATTTATACGGTGTAGCTTTAAAAGGATTTAACGTTGGAGTCGCCGTTGGTGAAATTGGCTCTGCTGCTTTCGGTGCGTTATTCTTTACTTCCGCTAATGGCGTGGTCGGTATCACGCAGAATGGCAGCGAAGTTCCAACTGTATATTCTCTGAGCCAGAATTTTCCGAATCCGTTTAACCCTGTGACAAAAATTAATTTTGCTTTACCGAAACAGGGTCTCGTTACTTTAAAAGTTTATGATATGCTCGGCAGAGAAGTCAGTACTCTCGTGAATGAAGTCAAGTCCGCCGGAAATTACACGGTTGACTTCAACGGGTCAAAAATGACAAGCGGTGTTTATTTCTATAAAATTCAGTCTAACGGATATACTGAAATTAAGAAAATGACTCTCATCAAATAATAATGGATTATTTCCGGTTTTTTAAAAGGCGTTCATTATGGACGCCTTTTTTATTTTATACATTCTTTGATAAAGAAATATATTTTGGATTCGGATAACATCTTGTTTGCTGTAATTCCTCAGAATGGAAGGTTGAGATACCATAGTACTGAAAGTAAAGCTCAACTCAATTTCGATAAGTTTATACATCCGTGATGAAAAACGAAAATTGAAAAAGTATCAAATATCAAACACCAACAATCAGCTAACGATAATCGACTAAAACTAACGAACCTTTTGGCTCGAATCTGTGAGTTATATTATATATATTTACATTCTATTCAGGAAAAATCCTTTGAAAATAAATAAGTATTTTTATTAATAATTAAATTATATTCTTATGAACACAAAACAATACATTGAAATTGAAGAGCAATACGGTGCACACAATTACCACCCCCTTGATGTAGTTATTGAAAAAGGTCAGGGCGTCTGGGTATGGGATGTTGACGGTAATAAATATCTCGATTGTCTTGCAGCCTATTCAGCGGTGAATCAGGGGCATTGCCATCCGAGAATAGTAAATGCTTTGAAGGAACAGGCTGACAAAATAACTCTTACTTCAAGAGCTTTCAGGAATAACCAGCTTCCTCTTCTATGTAAAGAGCTTTCAGAAATGACGGGATATGAAATGATTCTTCCTATGAATTCGGGTGCAGAGGCAGTTGAAACGGCTTTGAAAGCGGTTAGAAAATGGGGATATACAGTTAAAGGCGTTCCCGAAAATCAGGCAGAGATAATCGCATGCACGAATAACTTCTCGGGCAGAACAATTTCAATTATTAGTTTTTCAACTGAAGACCAGTACAGGTTTGGGTTCGGTCCCTTGACTCCGGGTTACAAGATTGTTGAATACGGAAATGCAGAAGATTTTGAAAAGGCGATTACACCGAACACAGTTGCATTTCTCGTAGAACCGATTCAGGGCGAGGGTGGTGTTATTGTGCCGCCTGAAGGTTATCTGAAAAAGACTTTTGAACTTTGCAAGAAGAATAATATACTTTTTATTGCAGATGAAATTCAGTCGGGGCTCGGCAGAAGCGGAAAACTTTTCGCTTATGAATACGACGGAATTAAACCGGATATGGTAACGATTGGCAAAGCTCTTTCGGGAGGATGCTACCCTGTTTCAGCTGTGCTTTCAACAAAGGAAATTCTCGGCGTGTTTAAACCCGGGGACCATGGCTCAACGTTCGGCGGAAATCCGCTTGGCTGTGCGGTTGCAAGGGAAAGCCTGAAAGTTCTGGTAGAAGAAGGATTAATTGAAAAGTCGCATGAACTTGGCGATTATTTCAGGGATAAACTTAAAGCTTTAAACTCTCAACACGTGAAAGAAATTCGCGGTAAGGGTTTGTTTATCGGTGTTGAACTAAAACCTGAAGCAGGCGGTGCAAGAAAATACTGCGAAGGTCTGAAGAATCTCGGTGTTCTATGTAAAGAAACCCATGAAAACGTTATCAGGTTCGCACCTCCACTTGTGATTAAGAAAGAAGAAATCGACTGGGCAGTAGAACAGGTGAAAAAGGTCCTTGTTTAGTTGTTTGTTGATAGTTTATAGTTGCTGACTTCGAATAACTGTAACTATTTCAGGTAATTGTTTACATTGACTTTAATTTTAAATAATGTTAATTTACATGTTTTATAGAATAACCGATGAAAGAAACGATAAGAAAATCTGTTAGAATAACGAAATATGCCACGAGGGGAGAAAATCCCAACAACTGGTATGTAGTTGATGCCGATGGTAAAGTCCTCGGTCGTCTTGCAAGTGAAGTTGCAAAAAGAATTAGAGGTAAGTACAATCCTCAATACACTCCCAATGCTGATTTAGGCGACTGGGTTGTTGTTATTAATGCCGATAAGGTGAAGATTACGGGCAAAAGAGCAGAATTAAAGGACTACAAAACTCACTCAAGGTATCCCGGTGGGCAGAAAATCAAGACATATAAAGAGATGCTTGACAAGACTCCCGAAAAAGTAATTGAGCTGGCAGTGAAAAGAATGCTTCCGAAAACAAAACTCGGAGATGCTCTTTTCCACAAACTGAAAGTTTACAAAGGCAGCGAGCATCCGCATTCGGCACAGAAACCTGTTGCTTTAAAAATTTAAACCTGAATTTGAAAATTTAATTATTTGATGGCTACAAGTACACCAATTAAAGTAGGAAGAAGAAAGACTGCAGTTGCAAGAGTTCATCTTGCATCGGGCACAGGAAAAGTTACTATAAACGGCAAGGATGCAATTGTATTCCTAAAGAGTGAAGGTCACTTAAAGGATATTATGCAGCCTTTTACTGTCACAGGAACCGAAGGTACATACGACGCAAAAGTTAACGTTAACGGAGGCGGGTTCAGAGGTCAGATTGATGCGATTAAGCTCGGTATTGCTCGTTCTTTAGTAGAGATTAATGAAGAATTAAAACCGACCCTGAGAAAAGGCGGTTTTATGACAAGAGACCCGAGAATGGTAGAAAGAAAGAAATATGGAAGACCAAAAGCAAGAAAGAGATTCCAGTTCTCGAAGAGATAAGATTTTAGAATTTTTTATAAACCAATTAAAAATACATATTCTCTGATTTCAAAACACCCGTGTTCCATTAAATGGAATGTGTCAAGAAAAATGATGAGAATAGAAGATTAACAAAAGCCAACTTTTTCATCCTTCGGGATGATACATTTCTTACATAAGCGAAAGCTTATCGCAAAATGTCCGTGGCTTTATTAATAGGAGAAATTACACATGTCAAGAGTACAAATCGAAGATTTGTTATTAGCAGGGTCGCATTTCGGACACCTTACAAGAAGATGGAATCCTAAGATGAGAAAATACATCTTCATGGAAAGAAACGGTATTCATATTATTGATTTGAAGAAAACCGTTGACCTTATTGATGATGCCTGCAACGCAGTTTCAAAGATTTCCGCAGAAGGGAAAAAAGTACTTTTTGTCGGTACTAAGAAACAAGCTAAAGCAATAATCAAAGAGCAGGCTGAAAGATGCGAATCATTCTACGTATCCGAAAGATGGCTCGGTGGTATGCTTACAAACTTTAACACCGTCAGAAAGAGCATAAAGAAACTTACTACACTTCAGAAGATGGAAAACGACGGAACGCTGGATAAGTTCGTTAAGAAGGAAAGATTAATTATGATGCGCGATAAGGAAAAGCTTGAAAAAGTGCTAAACGGTATTTCGGGAATGACAAAACTTCCCGGTGCACTTTTTCTCGTCGATATTAAGAAAGAGCACATTGCAATCGATGAAGCAAGAAAGCTCAACATCCCTATTTATGCAATCGTTGACACGAACTGCGACCCGGAATTAATCGACTATCCGATTCCGGCGAATGATGACGCAGTAAAATCAATCGAGATTATCACAAGAGCGTTTGCCGAGGCCGTTATCGAAGGTGTTCAGGTAGCAAAGACGAGAAAAGAAGACGAGTCTGAAGAGATGAAAGAAAAACAGGAAAAAGCATAATTGCAAAAGAACAAGAAAAAGGAATTAGAAAAAGACAAAAAGAAGGATTAAAATTATATGGCAGTAACAATTGAATTAATAAAGGATTTAAGAGAAAAATCAGGAGCAGGAATGGCAGATTGCAAGAAAGCTCTTGAAGAAACAAACGGTGATATCCCAAAAGCAATTGAGTACCTCAGGAAAAAAGGTGCCGCAATGGCAACAAAGAGAGCCGACAAGATTGCGAAAGAAGGTGCAGTAAAATCGCAAATCAGCGATGATAAGTCAAAAGGCGTTATCATTGAAGTTAACTGCGAGACTGACTTTGTTTCCAAAGGAGAAGGTTTCCAGAATTTCGCACAGGGTATTGCTAACACGGCATTGGCGAGCAGCAGCAACGACGCAGCTCATCTGCTTTCAGTTAAAGGCGATAACGGACTTACGGTACAAGAAACGATTGACAGCATGATGGGAAGCGTCGGAGAGAAGATTGAACTTAGAAGAGTCAGGTGTATCTCTGTTGAAGGCGGATTTGTTTCTACTTATATTCACTTCGGAAGCAAAGTAGGCGCAATCATAGGAATGAAAGGAAAATATTCAGAAGAAGCCAACGAAATAGGCCATAAAATGGCAATGCAGATTGTTGCAATGACGCCTATTAACGTAAGAAGGGACGAAGTCTCCGCTGAAATTATTGAGAAAGAACTCGAAATTTACCAGCAGCAGGCAAGAAACGAGAAGAAACCTGAAAACATTATAGAGAAGATTACGATGAACAGGCTCGAGAAATTCTTTCAGGAAAACTGTCTGCTTGAACAGGAATTCATTCAGGATTCAAGCAAGTCGGTGGGCGACCTTTTGAAGGATTACACTAAAGCGACGGGCGAGCCGCTTGACGTGACAGAAATGGCAAGATTCCAGTTAGGATAAACCATAAAATAAATTCATTATGCCGGTAAAGTATAAAAGGATTTTGCTGAAACTTTCGGGGGAGTCTCTAATGGGCTCCGAAAGTTTTGGAATTGATTCAAAGGTAGTCGATCACATAGCGAATGAAGTAGCCGATGTCCAAAAAATGAAGATAGGACTCGGGATTGTAATCGGCGGCGGTAATATTTACAGGGGACTTTCAGCTTCACAGCAGGGGGTTGACAGAGTAACAGGTGACATGATGGGAATGCTTGCGACACTGATAAATTCTCTCGCACTACAGAATGCTCTCGAAAAAAGAGATATTTATACACGTGTGCAATCAGCGATTAAAATGGATGAGATTGCAGAGCCGTTAATAATAAGGAGGGCAATCAGGCACATCGAGAAGGAAAGAGTCGTAATCTTTGCAGCCGGTACGGGCGAACCTTATTTTACGACCGATACTGCTGCGGCACTCAGAGCTATTGAGATGAAGGCTGACGTTATAATTAAAGGAACGAGAGTTGACGGTGTTTATGATTCTGACCCCGAAAAGAACAAAAATGCAAAGATGTTCAGGAAATTAAAATACAGTGAAGTTCTGGATAAAGACCTTAGGGTGATGGACCTTACTGCGATTACTCTTTGCAGAGAGAACAAGCTTCCGATTCTTGTTTTCAACATGAACAAGAAGGGAAACCTAAAAGCATTACTTTCCGGAAAGAAAATCGGAACATTAATTTCATAATTTAATATATTTTATGATTAAAGATATTTTAAAAGTTACTAAAGAAAGAATGTCAAAAGCTGTCGAGCATTTGACATCTGAATTTGTAAAGGTTAGAACAGGGAAGGCATCAGTCGGGCTACTTGAAGGTGTGAAGGTTGATTATTACGGAACACCGACACCTTTAAATCAGGTAGGTAATCTCAGCACTCCCGATTTTCATACTATTAACATTCAGCCTTGGGACAAGACTGTTATTCCAATTATTGAGAAGGCAATCCTGAACGCAAATCTCGGCTTGAACCCCTCGAGCGACGGTACCATTATAAGGATACCTATACCTCCGTTAAACGAAGAAAGAAGAAAAGAACTCGTGAAACATGTGAAGAAACTCGCGGAAGAAGCAAAGGTTTCTATCAGAAACATAAGAAGAGATGAAATTGAAAAGCTAAAGAAAACAGAAAAAGAGGAACATATATCCGAGGATGACCGTAAACACGGAGAAACAGAAGTTCAGAAGCTGACGGATAGTTCCATAAAAGAAATTGACGCTTTAGTACAGAAGAAAGAAAAAGAAATAATGGAAGTCTAATATCTTCCGAAGATATGACCGCATTCTGGTTTATCGTTTACAATATTGTATTTCTGCCTTTGATTTGGACAGGATTCAGGTTTCTGTCGTTGTTCAACCCAAAGATACGAGAAGGTTTCAAAGGCAGGAAATACATTTTCCGCGAAATAGAAAACTGGAAGTTAGACCCTTCAGTTAAAAGAATTATATTCCACTCATCCTCGCTCGGCGAGTTCCAGCAGGCAATTCCTATCATTGAAGAGCTTCAGAAAAAGGGTTACGAAATAATTGCAACCTTCTTCTCGCCTTCAGGGTACAAAAACTCAATGAACTTACTGCCCGATGTAAAGAAAACTTACATTCCATTTGATTCATATTTTAGCATTAAAAGATTTATTAATTTAATTAATCCCGAGTTGATAATACTTATGCGGTATGACCTATGGTTTAATTTTCTCTATTGTGCAAAGATGAATAATATTAAAGTCGTTATTGCGAATGCAAGGTATGATGAAAAAGACAAGTTCTGGAAACTTCAATTTGTTAAGTCCATAAAGAAAACAATGTACGGAATGGTTGATAAAATGTTCGTGATAGACGAATCCGATTATCAAAATTATCTTAGGATGATGAGGGGTTACGATACAAAAGTGATAAAAGCGGGGGATTCAAAGTTTGAGAGAGTTTTTGAAGCATCGAAGAATATTAAGATTGAAAATGTAATAGATACATCGGTAATCAAAGATAAGAAAGTATTTGTTATAGGAAGCTCATGGAAAGATGACGAAGAAATTATCCTTCCTGTTATTAATAAACTTCCGGAATACGGGGAGGGTCTGTTGACTGTGCTCGTACCCCATGAACCGAAAGAAACAAAGATACTTGCGATTGAGAACAACCTAAAAAGTAATTACGAGAACCTGAAATCAATAAGATTATCGCGGATAGAAAATTATTCAGGTGAAAATCTTGTTATAGTTGACAGCGTTGGAAAGCTTATGAGCCTTTATTCGGCGGCGTATATCGCCTATGTAGGCGGCGGATTCAGGACAGGATTGCATAATGTGCTCGAGCCGGCAATATTCAACATACCTGTCTTTTTTGCGAATGAAGTGAAGAATTCAGATGAAGACGAAATACTCGTTGAAAAAGGCTGCGGTATTCTCGTAAGTACAAGGGACAGATTTTACAGGGATATGCGCAGACTCTTAACGGACAAGGGATATTACAAAAAGGTAAGTGATTCTTGCAAGCTTGTGTTCAGTGATACGCTCGGGACAACCAGAAAGATAATTGAAAATTTAATCAACTAATATGTTTGATAGAAAAAAGTTTATAGCGGACTCATTAAAAGAAAGCTCGGATATAAAACTTAAGGTTTTGGAGAGCTGTTACGATGACATAATGAAAGCATCTGAAATAATATTGGAAACGATTAAGAACGGCAGCAAAATGATGCTATGCGGCAACGGCGGAAGCGCTGCTGATTCACAGCATCTTGCGACCGAGTTTATGATAAGACTATCGCATGACATAAACCGTAAAGCAATACCCGCTATTGCACTTTCAACTGATTCTTCGAACTTAACAGCGGGCGGTAATGACATAGGATTTGAGAATATATTCGCAAGAAATATTGAAGGTATAGGAAAAGAAGGCGATGTGCTTATAGGGATTTCAACGAGCGGTAATTCAAAGAACATTATTAAAGCTGTACAGATTTCGAAATCGATGGGGATAAAGACTATTTGCCTACTTGGAAGCGGCGGAGGAAAACTAAAGGATGAATGTGATTTGCCTGTAATAGTTCCTTCGAATAATGTTCAAAGAATCCAGGAATCGCACATCACTATAGGTCATATACTCTGCGAGATAACTGAAAGAGAGCTGTACGGATAGTATTATTCAATCGGAATGAAATTCAGAAGTTATTCGGAATGTATAAACTATTTATATTCGCTTGAGCGAGTCGGTATTAAATACGACCTGAATAACATAAGAAAACTTTCCGGAGCATGCGGTAATCCTCATAAAAAGTTTAAATCAATTCATATAGCCGGCACGAACGGCAAGGGTGCTATAGCATCAATTATATCATCAGTATTAACAGAGAGTAAGTATAAAACGGGACTTTATACATCCCCGCATATTTTGGATTTCAGAGAAAGAATAAGGGTTAACGGAAAAGTTATACCGAAATCCTATGTCGTAAAATTTACGGAGAAGCACTACAGGTTAATTGAAAAGATAAAACCGAGTTTCTTTGAAGCGACGACTGCAATGGCATTTAAGTATTTTGCTGACTGCAAGGTTGATTTTGCAGTGGTAGAATGCGGACTGGGCGGAAGGCTCGATTCCACAAACATCATCACTCCCAAAGTATCAATAATAACTGGCATCTCAATAGACCATTCCGAATACCTTGGGACGACCATTAAGAGCATCACGAATGAGAAAGCAGGAATAATAAAAAGATACGTTCCTTGTGTAACGGGTAATGTTTCATATTATTCAAAAGCGATAATAAAGAAAATCTGCGAGAATAAGCATTCTGTTTTGATAGATTCATCTTTAATTGATATTAACTTTCAATCATCGGTATCAGGATTTGATGTTTACGTGAAAGAATACGGGAAGTATTTTAATCTGCCTTTGAGAGGGAAATACCAGATAAGCAACTTCAGGACAGCGTTAGCGGTGCTTAAAAACCTGAAAGATAGAAAATTAATTGATTATTCGGGAAATGAATTAGAAAAAGGGTTAGAAAATATAAGCAGAAATTCGGGTTACGAATACAGGTTACAGATTGTATCGGAGAAGCCGAAGATAGTGCTTGATGTATCGCATAATGCAGAGGGTTTAAGCAATCTTAAAGAAAACATACTCAATCTAAAATACAGAAAGTTGTTTATTGTGTTCGGAATGATGGCAGACAAGGAACTCGGCAGATGCATTAATGAATTGGAAAAATTGAAAGGATTTATAATATTAACTAAACCGGATTATAAGAGAGCATGCAATCCTGAATTCTTTGTTAAATATATGTCAGGAAAAAGAAAATACATAATTAAAACTAACGTAAAGGATGCATTCAAATATGCGAAGGGTTTAGTGGGCAATAATGATCTTATACTCGTTACAGGTTCATTTTTTATGGTGAGTGATTTTCTAAAACATTTTAAGAAGTATGATAAGAGCAATAATATTTGACCTTGATAATACTCTCGTAGATTTTATGCTCATGAAAGAGCGGGCTGTTGATGCGGCAGTTCATGCGATGGTGGATTCGGGATTAAGGATGACTCAGTCTGAGGCAAAGGATAAGATTAACGCTATTTACAAAAGGGAAGGCATTGAATACCAGCAGGTATTTGATGAACTGTTGAAAGCGGAATACGGGGAGATTGATTATAAAATTATCTCTGCCGGAATAGTTGCGTACAGAACAGCGCGTGAGGCTGCATTAAAACCATATCCTAAAGTGTTTCCGACTTTGATTGAACTGATAAAGATGGGGATAAAGCTTGCAATAGTTTCAGATGCACCATCTTCTGAAGCATGGTTGAGACTATCGTACCTTAATTTTCATCATTTGTTCGACGTGATTATTACTTATGACGAATCGCGTGAAAGGAAGCCATCGCCTGCTCCTTTTAATCTTGCGTTAAGCAGATTGAACCTGAAAGCAGAAGAATGTCTTATGATTGGCGACTGGGCTGAGAGGGACGTTGTCGGGGCAAAGTCAGTAGGGATGAAGACTGTATTTGCGAGGTACGGCGATACTTTTAACACAATGCACCCGGGATCGGATTACGATATTAATTCAATAGATGAACTGATAAATATAGTAAAGAAGGAGAATGATATATGATAAAAGGAATAGGAATTGATATAATCGATATAAAAAGGATTAAGTCTGTAATTGAAAAGTTTGGTGAGAAATTTTATGAAAAGATACTTACCGAGAAGGAAATTGAGTACTGCAAATCTTTCAAGGCGAAGCCTGAGCCGCATTTTGCTGGCAGGTTTGCTTCGAAGGAAGCATATTCAAAAGCACTCGGCACGGGAATATCCAAGGAATTTAATTGGAAAGATATAGAGGTTTTAAATGATGAAAGAGGAAAACCTTACATACATCATGTAACTCAAAACGAATATTCAAATCAAAAATTTCATGTAAGTATTTCACACACTGACGAATACGCCAGTGCTGTTGTAATCTGGGAGGAATAAAGAATGAACACAGGACCTTCAAAAGAGCAGATTGAGGTGTTTTACAGAACCAGCAGGAAGTATTTTGATGAACTTGCTAAGCAGTACTACGAAAGGGACAGAGAGTTCTACAATAAATATTTTGCACCTTACTATTCAAATCCTTTATTAGCAGCAAGAAGAAAAACATCTGCGGGGAAAATTGTTGTTGTAGTAAGCTTAGTTTCGTTTTTAGTACTGATTGCAGCAATCGGATTTATATTCCTTACCATTGAAAGCAGCGAGAATAAGAAAGAGCAGGAGATTAATAAATACATAGAAGGATTTAAAAAAGATGACTATGATAAGGCGAGATCACTGATTGACTCGCTAGCTGATTCGGATACAAATATTGAAAGAATGCTTAGACCGTTAATTCCCAATGATAATAATGATGACGGGGGCAGCAGAAGCTCTAAAGACAAGGGAAGGAAGCCACAGTAGGATTTAATTAAGTGTTTAGCTGTAGAACCTTGTAGCGCTAAAAACGCCTTTATGGCTGTTAATTTTCTCTATAACTGAATTGAGTTGTTTCAGGTTTTCTATCTCGATAATCATCGTACCCTCAAACATTGAGCTCTTTGTGAAAATATTAATACTTTTAATATTAAGCTTGAAGTTCTTAGCCAGCATCTCTGTTATTTCATTTAATATACCGGGTTTATCCTCTCCGATTATCTTAATACCGCCGACAAACTCCGTACCTTTTGTTTCGCCCCAGTTTATTTCGACAATTCTTTCAGGCTCGAGAAGAAAAAGATTAATAATATTATTGCAGTTCTTTCTGTGTATCTTAATTCCCTCAGTCTGAGTAACGAATCCTATTACATCGTCGCCGGGAATGGGGTTGCAGCATTTTGCAAAGTCGTATTTGATACCCTGTATAGAATTACTGCCTTTTGAACCCAGAGAAATATTCTTGCTCGTATCCTGAGCCTGCTTTCTGAACCTGTCAATGCTTTCGATACCTTTTGCCTCTGCTGCTGCACTGCTCAAAGCAGCTGAGTCAGCTTCAATTTGCTGGAGTTTGCTCTTGTCTTCTATATACTCAATAACCTCGTCGGCTTTAGTATTAGACTCAGCAACATTCTGATAAAAAGTCTGAAGGTCTTTGAAACGTAGTTTTTGCAGAATATCAATTAATGCATCTTCATTGATATGGAGTTTATTCTTCTTTAGTTTTTTCTCAAATATTTCTTTACCGTCGGAAATAAGCTGCCGCTTCTCTGAGTTAAAATATTTCTTTATGTCGGAACGGGCTTTATGCGTAACAACAAACTTTTCCCAGTCAAGTTTTGGTTTCTGATTTTTTGAAGTGATAATCTCAATCTGGTTTCCGCTTTTGAGCTGTGTATCGAGAGGCACTATTTTTCCGTTAACTTTTGCACCTATGCATTTCATACCGACCTGAGTGTGAATAGCAAAAGCGAAGTCAACGGGTGTGGCACCAGACGGAAGTATTCTCAGTTCGCCTTTTGGTGTGAAACAATATATTTCGTTCTGGAAGAGTTCAAGTTTGAAATTCTCAATAAGCTGGCCTGTTGTGATGTCTTCTTTAGCAGCGTTCTCGAAAGTTTCACGTATGTTCTTCATCCATTCTTCAATCTTCTTGTCATTAATATTCAGATTCTCCTTGTACTTCCAGTGAGCGGCAATACCTTTTTCGGCAACTTCATGCATTTCCTTCGTACGAATCTGAACTTCTACTCTTCTTCCTTCGGTGCTCATAACGGTCGTATGAAGCGACATGTAACCATTTTGTTTAGGAACAGAAATAAAGTTTTTAAACCTTTCAGGAATCGGAGCATAAAGCTGAGAAACGATACCGTAAACGGAAAAGCAGTCATATTTGTTGTTAGAATCGAGAATGACTCTTACTGCAAGCAAGTCATAAATATCGTCGAATCCTTTCTCTTGTTTTTTAAGCTTCTGGTAGATACTGTAGATGTGTTTAGCCCGTGCATAAATCTCAAACTTATAGTTTTCCTTTGTCAGGCTTTCTTTTATTGGTTCAATGAACTTTTTAAGGAATCTTTCCCGTTCACGCTTCTTATCTTTGATGCGGTTTGCTATCTTATCATATTCTTTTCTGTTCAGGTATTTGAAAGACATATCCTCAAGTTCCGATTTGAGTTTCGAAAGTCCGAACCTGTGAGCGAGGGGAGCGTAAATATCGAGAGTTTCCTGAGCCATTCTGTACTGGCGTTTGCTTGAGAGGAATTCGAGTGTTCTGAGGTTATGGAGTCTATCCGCGAATTTAATTAGCATAACACGAAGGTCAAGCGTCATTGAAAGAAGCATCTTTTTATATGACTCAATCTGCTTTAGCTCATAGTTTTCAACAATACCTTCTATTTGAGTTGCACCGTCAACAATTTCTGCTACTTCTTTGCCGAACTCTTCCTGAATATCTTTAATAGTGAATTCTGTATCCTCGATAACGTCGTGAAGTAAAGCAGCAGCTATAGTAATATCGTCTATTGGAATTTCTTTTGCAAGAATGAGAGCAACTTCGTATGGATGAGTAATGAAAGGTTCTCCAGACTGCCTCTTATCGTTTTTATGTGCATCGAGTGCAAACCTGAAAGCATTAGAAATAAGTTTTTCGTTAACCTTCCTTGAAGAAAGACTTGTTTTAGCATTTATTAGTAACTCGTCAAGTTTCTTTTTATTATAATTGCTAAGCATTCTTTCGGAAATTTAATGAGTTAAACAGTTCCGAACATTCTATCTCCAGCATCACCGAGCCCCGGAACGATAAATCCTTTCTCGTTTAATTTCTCGTCTATACTGCAAGTGTATATATTAAAGTATTTTCTTTCAGTATTTCCGAATCGGTTGTCAATGGCTTTTATCGCTTCAGGAGCCATAAGCAGGGATACGACGCTTATATTCTTAAAACCCATATTAATCAGGTATTCAAGTGTAAATATTACGCTTCCTCCTGTTGCAATCATCGGGTCGAGTATAATAACCTTTGTTTCCTTCTTGTCTTTGAGTTTAGGAAACTTAAAATAGTATTTTATAGGTTTCAGTGATTCTTCATCCCGGTACAGTCCAATGTGGCTTATTTTTATTGTGGGGAACAAATCGATGAATCCTCTCGTGAGTCCGAGACCTGCTCTGAGTATAGGAAGTAAAACAAGATTCTGGTTAATTCTGTAACCTGTCGTTGCTTTTAACGGAGTAGTAATGTTAACTTTTTCTGTTTTAAGCTCCGCATAATAAACTGAGGCGAGAATATAAGATAAAATATCAACTGTCTGTTTAAACTCGAAACTTTGTGTATTCTTATCCCTCAAGATAGTCAGATAATGTGAGACGAGAGGGTGTTCTATTACTGCGATATTTTTCATCATCTTACTCATAATAGTTCAACAAGCAAGTTTGTTTTTAATGTTTGGGTTGAATTTGCAGATTGACCTTGTGCTGAAAGTTTTAATCCCATGTTGATATTAGTACTTGTTTCTTTTCTTACAACGCAACCCCTGCTTAAGTCTAAGTTCACAGTACCCGAACCGCCAGCTTCTTCGTTTGTAAGCTTAATAGTCATACCCTGCTGCTTTTCTTCTTTACTAAGAAATTCGATACCGAGTGTTGCAATAATATCAATAATTACATTTTTATCTGTATTGACGTTATTAAGTTTGTATCCGAGAATATTTTTAATCGGGAAAACAGAAAGATTTGTTTCTGTGTCAAAAGTCCATGAGGAATCTTTATAAATATCTGTATCAGGGAATTTCTGAAACTGGTTTTGTATAATTGATTTTAAAGCTTCCGAGCCCATTGATTCCTTAATCTTTGCTTTTTCATCCGGTTTCAGAGTATCGCCGAGAGCTTTAAAAATCCTCTCGTGAATCTGTTCAAGTTCAATTACCTCTGAAATTTCGCCTTTTGGAGACAAGCGGAATTTGAACTCTTGTCCGGCGAGAGCGTTGTATTGGATAAAGTCTATTTTTGCAGAGACTGAATCTTTGACGTTAGAATTGAAAGTCTGGGATATTGATGAATCTTTCGCAGTTATCTTTTCTGTAATTATAATGCTGTCGTATTTCATCTTAAAAGTTATGTAACCCGATGCGCTTACTTCAGCAACCTCCTGATTATAATAATAAGTCATCGATTGTTCGCTGGCAACTTCTTCATCTCCAGTACCCGGACTTTTTTCGGTAGAAAAAGTCTTTGCGGTCATTTTATATTTAAATTTATCGCCTTGTTTCGGGAAATATTTTAGTGTGACTTTTTGACCTGAGGCATCGGATTTTACATAATCACTAACGTTTGATTTGATATAGGGTAATTTGCCGTCATCTTTATTATTGCAGGATGAAAGCATAAAAACAGCGGAAATGAAAAACAAACTTAAAAACAAAATACTTAATTTTCTCAAAATTTAGGTCTCCTTAATTGTTAATATTATGAATAATATACTACTAATAAAAAGCATTTTCAAAGTAATATGGAATACAGAATGTTTGATTATAAGAGCGCACACAGATAAGAGCTGAAAGAACATGATTTGCACTGATTAACAAAAGAATATTCTAATTTATAAAAACTTGCACACTGATGAGAGCTGAAAGAATATGATATGCACTGAATGGAATAATGTAATTTATTTAGAGCATGCACACTGATGAGAGCTGAAAGAGTATGATTTGCACTGATTAACAAAAGAATATTCTAATTTATAAAAACTAGCACACTGATAAGAGCGGAAAGAACAAGATAAGAGCTAAAAGAATAAAATAAGAATTGATAAGAGCAAATGAATCAGAGAACATTTGAATAGTAATCAGTTTTGAGGTGTCGATCGGATTCGAATTCGCCGTGTCGAACATAACAGTTTTGATCTATTTATTTAACAAACCTGCAAGAAATTGTCTGCCTTTGCCAGATTTAAAAAACTTTTCACGCATCATTGCTTCCGATCGTGTTTCATACGTTTCATAGTAAACCTTTACAAAAGGTATTCTGTGTTTTGTTGATTTTACTAATCCAAGGTTATGATCAATTATTCTTCTGAGTAAATCTGAGGTTTGACCTATGTATAATTTATTATCCTTTTTACTTCTTAAAACATAAGTGTAATACATTTGAAGGTATTTGAGGTGTCGATCGGATTCGAACCGATGCATAACAGTTTTGCAGACTGCTCCCTTAAGCCACTTGGGTACGACACCATATTATTTATTTTAAGAACTAAAATTATAATTATACTCATAGCAGACTGCTCCCTTAAGTCCGCCTTGGCGGAGTACGACACCATAAAAATTTTGAGAACTATACTATAGTATACTACTTATAGCAGACTGCTCCCTTAAGTCCGCCTTGGCGGAGTACGATACCTTAAAAGCAAAGAGCGGGAAACGGGACTCGAACCCGCGACATCAACCTTGGCAAGGTTGCGCTCTACCAACTGAGCTATTCCCGCAATATTTACAAAAGTATACTTTATTATAATTTTTTTCAAGTCTTAAAATGAATAATTTTAGATAAGTGGAAAATTGAAGAAGGAACCGGAATACTACTAATTCTATTGCTTTTAAGCTAAAAATGTCTTAAAATTGTTTTGATATAAAACAGGTTTTAGAAAACATTTTTTATTAACTAAATAATAATTGCAATGAGAAAACTATTCGCTTTCTTGATGCTGGCAATCTTTGTCAGTATTAGTTTTGAGGGTTTTGCACAAACAGGTCCATGGACCTGGCAACACCCCGCGCCCCAAGGTAATACATTACGCTGGGTAAAATACTGGGATGCAAACAACTGGTATGCAGTCGGCTATGCAGGGACTTTTATGAAGACCTCGAATGCAGGAACAAGCTGGACATTTACGCACGCAGCACACGGCTTATTCGCAACGTCGGGTCAGCATACAAACATCTACAACGCTCATTTCTTTAATCAGAGCACGGGTTTAACATTTGGTTCAGCTAATTCGACCTCAGGTACAAATGGTATCTGGAGAACGACAAACGGTGGAACAAACTGGGATACAACAAACATAACACCATACGTTTCGGGAACATTCTATTTTGCTTCCTTTGTTAACAGCACATTAGGATATGCCTGCGCAACGAGTGCTCCGTATGTTTTCCGTACAATAGACGGCGGTATGAGCTGGACGGGAGTAACAACGGCAGGAGGTACAGCATACGATATTCACGCATTTGACTCATTGAATATTATCGTAGCTTCAACAACCGGTAACGTCAGAAGGTCAACGGACGGCGGCGCCAGCTGGACAGCTGTTTCAACGGGTGCATCAGCAACACTTTACAGGATAGTATTTGCAGATGCAAATACAGGTTATGTAACCGGGACATCCTCAGCATTTAGAGTAACAACAGACGCAGGATTAACTTGGACAACTCCAGCAAACTCAGGATTAATAACTGCAACAACGTTTTACGATATTGATATGAAATCAACAGCAGTTTCGACGAATAAATTAGACGAAAGTTTTGACGATGTAACATTCCCACCAACAGGCTGGAGTTCAGTTAACGTCCTTGGAACAAATGTATGGAACCGTTCAACCAGTCAATTCCATTCAGGAACTGCAAGTGCATATATTTCGTATCAATCAACAGGCGGAGATGACTGGTTAATAACGAAGAAAGTTAACGGAATCGTTGCCGGTGACTCACTTGTATTTTGGTGGAGAAATGCATTCTCGTCACAATATCCACCTGATTCTTTATATGTGAGAGTATCAACAACAGATTCAATGCCTGCTAGCTTTACGAATTTAATTGCCGGATTGAACACGGCGGATACAACGGTTGCTCCTTACAGATGGAAGAGATTCTCATATCCACTAACTGCATTTGCAGGGCAAAATATTTATGTTGGTTTCCGTCATTTAAACGAGGAGGGAAACGGTGGTTATCTTGATGACGTATCAGTAGGAGCACAGCTTCCACCAGTAATGTCATCGAATATTTATTTAACAGGTAACAGTTTTGCCCTATATAAAACAACTGACGTTGGTGCAACATGGACAACAGTCGATTTTCTTGCTCCTGTTTCATCACAACCATGGACAAGCACATATTATGCCACCGATATGATTCCGGGAAATAATGAAGACTTCATAACAGGCGGGGCATTTGGTTTGTTTAACAAAAAATCAACAACAAACACTCTATATACATATTTAATGAAACCCGGTACGCACAATGACATTTGGGCGGCAAGTTCAACGGGTACGGTAATTGCAGTTGGTGCTCCAACGGTAGCCGGCTCTGTTAATGACCAGATAGTAAGGTCAACAAACGGTGGTACAACGTGGGAAGTAATTCCTTACTCAGCTACATCCAGAACAGCATTCAACTGTATTCAGATGATTGACAACAATACAGGATGGGTTTGCGGAACAATAGGCGGAGTTTACAAAACAACGAACGGCGGATTGAACTGGGATTCAGTTGCAGTAGATGGTTCAACAAGTTCAGTTACTTTCCGCAAGGTAGATTTCATTAATGCCAATACCGGATGGTTGTTCTCAACCTTCTCGAATACGGTAGCTGACTCTGCAACTATGTGGAAGACGACTAATGCAGGTGCAAACTGGACAAGACAATACTTAGCCGGTGTAACAGGTTCAAGTAAGGGCGTTTACAGTGCAGATATGGTAAGTGCAACACACGGTTCGCTCGTTAACTGGGATCCAGATCCGTATCACACAACAGATGGTGGCACAACATGGATACTCGATACACTTTCAGCAGCACCCGGCTCTTATCTATATGATATAAAAATGCTTACCCCTACATTAGGATTTGCTGTCGGAAGCAGTGGAAGAGTTTATAAGACAACAAACGGTACATTCTGGGATACGTTATCAATTCCGACGAGAAGTTACACAAACTACGGAATTGATATGATAAGCCCAAGTGCAGGTTATATAGTTGGATCATCAGGTACAGCATTTAGTACGACAGACGGTGGAGCCACATGGACTCAATCGAATACTAACGGTGCTACAATGTATAATGTATTCATGACTCCTGATACAAAGGCATTTGCAGTTGGTTCAACCGGATACATTTTCAAGAACAATAATATACTGACAGGAATTTCAGGTAACCAGGGTGCTGAATTACCGTTGAAGTACACACTTGAACAGAACTATCCAAATCCGTTCAATCCAACAACAACAATTAAGTTTGCATTACCGAAGGCAGGATTGGTAACGTTGAAGATTTATGACGTAGCAGGCCGTGAAGTAATGAGACTCATCAACAATCAGAATATGAACGCAGGATATCAGACACAGCTGTTTAACGGCTCAATGCTCTCATCAGGTGTTTATTTCTATTCACTGCTTGTTGACAATAACTTAATAGCAACAAAGAAGATGGTTCTTGTGAAATAAGAATCAA
>CAZVCC010000025.1:0-44561 GCA_964626015.1 uncultured Ignavibacteriaceae bacterium | reverse complement strand
AAATATTTTTGGCTTAATTTAATAATGCTACTGAGAATGATTTCCGGATATATTTATATTCAAAAATCAAAATTTCAAACAGCTTAAAGACTTTTTAAGGGTTAACTATTATAAGTTTCTTCGTATCTTTAAAATATTAACCGCAGACAAAGAGTAGAAATACACCCCGTCCCGAAAATATTTCCGTCTTTCTGGAATTTGTGTTTTGTTTCAACTTGCTATTTTAAAAATATACATTTTTTCGTTATTTGAATTTCATCTGATACCAATCTATAAAAGTATATTCCTGATGTGAGACTGCTTGCATCGAATGTGGTTTCATAAGTACCGGGATGTAATCTCTCATTTACAAGTGTTTTCACCTCCCGCCCCATTACATCATAGACAACTATCTTTACAAAACCCGTATGAGCAATATCAAATTTAATATTTGTTACAGGATTAAAAGGATTAGGATAATTCTGTTTAAGAGAATATGCGGATGGCACTTCATTTGATATATTTTGTATGCCGATGATTTCCTGTATGGAGCGGCGCCAGACAGAATGCTCTTTTGTTCCTGCAAAAATGTAGTTATTAGCAATCAGTAAAGTATATATTTGGGGAATTTCATTGAATCCCTGATTTCTTTGAATCCAGCTTTGGCAGTTATTCGTGGAGAGATAGATACCACTATCATATGTTGACGCAAAGATATTATTACCGCTTATGGCAAGAGAATAAATATGTTTATTATTCAATGCCGATTGCGTCCAGTTTTGTCCGTTATTCGTGGAGAGATAAATGCCATATGGTGTAAAATCACTTCCCGTCCCTGCAAAAATATTATTTCCGCTTATAGCAAGTGCACGTACTATTCTTTGCAATGTTAAACTCCAGCTTTGACCGTTATTTGTGGTGAGATGGACACCTGAGGGAAAAAAACTATGTCCAGTCCCTGCAAAAATGTTATTGCCGCTTATGGCAAAGGAATAACAATATCCACTATCTAATGTATGAATCCATGATTGACCATTATTTGTAGAGATAAAGATGCCGTCGCCGGTATAATGTGTCCCTGCAAAAATAGTATTTTCGTTTATGGCAAGGGAAAGAACCCATTGATTATTCAAAGCCGTTTGCGTCCAGTTTTGTCCGTTATTTGTGGAGCGATAGACGCCAGAATAAGACGAATATTCATTAGCACCCGCAAAAATAACCTGCCCGGATTTATAAGAACTGTCTTCGCTTATGGCAATGGCATTAACAGTTTTATTATACAAGCCCATTTGTGACCAGCTTAATCCACTATCGGTTGAAAAAAAGATACCTCGAGGGTTATTAGGGCTTCCCGCACCCGCATAAATAACCTGTTCTGATTTGTTGGGAATATTGTTGCGTGCAATCAAAGAATTTATTGATGAATTCGGAATTCCTTTTAAAGACCAGGATTGTCCATTATTTGCTGAAAAGAATATCCCGTTATCCCACGTCCCTGCAAAACTACCAACTCCGTTTATCGCAAGGGAAGAAGCAGACTGATTATTCAAAGCCGTTCGAGTCCAGCTTTGACCGCTATTCGTGGAAAGATAAACTCCTTGATTATAACCACATCCGGCATAGATTTTATTTCCGCTTATAGCAATGGTATAAACCCTATGATTATTCAAAGCCGTTTGTGTCCAGCTTTGTCCGTTATTCGTAGAGAGAAAAATACCATTATCGAATGTCCCTGCAAATATATTATTTTCGCTTATGGAAATGGCACGAACAGTTTTATTATTCAAAACCGTTTGAGTCCAGTTTTGTCCGCTATTTGTGGAAACATAGACACCGCTGTTAGATGTCCCTGCAAAGAGAATATTCCCGTTTATGGCAATGGAATTAACAGATTTATTATTCAAAGCTGTTTGTGTCCAGTTTTGTCCGTTGTTAGTTGATAACCAGATTCCATTATTATTTCCGCATCCGGCAAAGACATTACTGCCGTTTACTTCTACAGAAAATATTGGATAAGACAAACCGGCAGTAATCCAATTATTTCCGTTATTTATTGAGTAATATAGTCCTTCATGAGCTCCTGCAAAAATGACATTATTGGATGCTGCAACGCAATATACTGCATAGCTGGAAGATAGTCCGGTTTGTGACCAACGCTCACCGTTATTATTTGATTGCCAAATCCCGTCATCTGTACCGGCGAATATGGTATTTCCTGATATTGCAATATCGAATATACGCCCGCCAAAAATCCCGTTACATTGTTCCCACTGCGATTTGCAATACTCTGTATTAAATGTCAATTGAATAATTATATAAACAGCTAAAATAAATACTTTTTTCATATTAAATTTATTTATTGCTTAATATTAGTTTGTTAAAATTCTGTATTCCAAGAACCGTAATAAAAATTATTTTTGTTGCGTCAGTATTAGAATAATATCCTTCACAAAAATCGTTGCTGAATGTCCCTGATAATTAGGATAATTCCTCACCCACTCGAATTGCATCTATGCTGTTGCCGGTTTTGAACTAAATAAATATAAAATCACGATAATACTAAATAGGATGGATGGTAATAATATCTGTCGGTTTTGTCTTTTCATAAAATTCAAAATTCTCGATATATGTGAATAGTTTGAATAATTAATATATTTATTCTTTTCCCCAATCTTCTAACTCCTTCGATGTAACTTGATATATATGATTAATCAATACAAATATTATTATTTTTCTATAAACAAAATTAATCCTCAAGTTTTTTTGTTTAAAATGTTTTCTTCTAAGCCTGCCTGCAGCAGGCAGATGTTCTTAGTATTCAAGTGCTCTAATATGTTCTTTTTTTCTTGGTGACCTTAGTGCCTTAGTGGTGAAAATCTCTTTCTCTAATCACTTAATCTTAAGTTTCTTCCTTCCTTAATTCCAAACCTGGAATTAGAGCTTCTAAGAAAACGTTAATGCAATCTTATTAATATTTTGCCAATCTTTCCACCAGCTTATCCACATCCTCATCATTATTAAACAAATGCGGCGATACCCTCAAATATCCCTCTCTTATCGCTATAAATATATTATCCTCTTCAAGCTCCTTTTGTATTCCTGCATTCCTGCTTTTATCATTATGCGAAAATATTAGTATATTCGACCTGTGCTTTTCACTCATGTCCGACTCCACATAAAAATTCCTGTTACTGCTTATTATGTTTGCAAACCTGTCGAGCAGTCTCGTAATATGCCTGTATATGTTCTCAACTCCTAATCCTAAAAATAAATCTAATGATGATTCCAGACCTATCATTCCCAGCGTATTAGGCGTGGAGTTTTCATACACTGTCCCGCTGTCTTTTAGTTTAAACTTGTAATCCAGAAATTTTGTAAAATCATAGTCAATGCTCATAGTGCTTACGTACGTTGGGTTTACATGCTTCTTTATCGAATTCTTTATGTATGCAAACCCTACTCCCGCCGGTGACATCATCCACTTTTGTGAACCCGCCGCAAGAAAATCTATGTCATGCTTCTTAACGTCCATCGGAACCGCCCCTATGCTTTGTATCGCATCCACTACTAATAGCGTTCCGTATTTATTCAGTATCTTTCTTATCTCATCAAGGTCATTCCTGTATCCGAGAAACTCTACCGAACTTATCGTCAGCACGTCTATCTTGTTATCTGATACAACTCTCTCAACATCATAAAGCTCTACCTTTCCGTTCTTCGATGGTATTAGATAATTCTTAATCCCCCTTATCTTTTCCTGATTCATCCATGAATAAACTACTGCGGGAAATTCTGAATCTGCGTATGCAGTGCTCTTGCATACATCGGCTGATACTCCGTTCGCAAATATGTTTAGTCCGTGCGTAGTTGATGAGGTCAGTATTATGTCTTCTGGACTTGAATTTATTAATCTCGATATCTTTTCTTTAAGTCTGTTTGGTATTTCATTATTGAATATACTCAGATTGTAGTTCGTTTCAGTAAACTTATTTATAAAATCAAAAAGTCTTTTCCGCGTCTCTGTCGAATACGGTGCGTAATGCGCTGAATCAAGGTAAACACAGCTTTTCACCATCGGGAATAGTTCTCTCGCCTCTTCAAAACTGCTTATGTTCATTTCTTTTTCTTCTTCCCCTTCTTTACTTTTGGTTCTTCCAAATTACTTGGATAATAATTCTTGTAGTTCTCATAATAAAATATTATGTACTCAACATATTTGTACGGCTCCTGCCAGTTGTTAAGCGTCCCTCCCGGCGGTCTGCCCGTTTTCGGCCATACAAGTCTGTGTATCGAATCTTGATTCGACGCCAGATAAGGATAAAACTCTTTCACCTCCGACCATTTATTATAATCCTTCCCGAAATAATTTGCTATCGTCATCGCATCCACAACCCTGCCGAGACCCGCATTGTATGCCGCAAGAGCAAACTTGTATTTGTCCTCTCCCGTAAACTCAAAAGACCCGACAAGCGTCGCGTAGTAATACATTCCCGCCGTAAGATTATTCGTAGGTGTTTTTGTATCCTCAAGATTTAACTCGTTCTGTAATCCCTGCCCCGTCCTCGGCATTATCTGCATGAATCCGTATGCTCCCGCCCGTGATACCGCCTCCGGATTGAAGTACGACTCCTGCCGTATCATCGCAAGTATCAGCCTCCAGTCAAGCTTGTAATGATTGCAATGCTGTTTTATCAAATCCCCGTATTGTTCAACAAGCGACGCCACGTTCCCCGGTGAGAAATACATGTTCTTCTTATCTATCGACTTTATTATCTTCTCATACTGCTCAAGATTCCAGGTACTGTCATTCATTAAAAACAATTTATTGTATGCAACAATATCAAGTATGTACTGCCAGTTAACTAAATAGTTTTCAAGCTTAACCAATATATATCCCGAGTTAATCGATCTGCTTTTTTGCTTAAAAGTATCCTGAGATGCGGGAAAGAATGCGTCATTGCTCTCAGTCGTTACCTTCTGCTTCTTCGGCTCAAATACATTCACCAGTGCAATCACCGTTATCGTCAGCAATAGCGCTATCCCAAGCCAAACAATATAATTCTTCTTTATGTACTGATTTATCTTATTGATATTATATATACTTTTCCTTATAACTAAATTAATTATTTCTTACTTCATTAACAGTATAAAAAACATCCACACTTAAAACCCCTTAGTACTCAACCCTTACTCTGTCATCCCCTCATGTTTTTGGAGGGGATCTAATCCATTTTCAATGTTTATTATTTGCTTTATAATAATATTTAAGTTTTGAGACGATCTACGGGGAGAATTGGAATCCAAAATGTTGTAAATGGTTTTCATATGTAATTTTGCGAATACCTCTAAAAATAATCTGTGCAAATCATATTCTTTCATTGTAAATCAGTGTGCCAATCCCTCCCCTCCATGTTTAAACTTTTTCCCTCCACATATTGTCTTACTACTGAACGATTTAAAACAGTTGATTATTAAAATAATTCTGTTTAATCTTGGATAATTAAAGATGACAATCTGGATAACAATGAACTAAATATTCAAAGCAGCGATAAGTTAATTATCGAAGAATTCTTAAACGGTAATTCGAACGCATTCAACTTAATCGTTCTTAAGTATCAGAAACGTATTTACTGGACGGTTCGGAGAATGGTGCTTGACCACGACGATGCAGATGATATTACGCAGAATGTTTTTATTAAACTGCATTCTGCTATTAAAGACTTTAGGGGTGAATCGGCTTTGTTCACGTACTTGTACAAAATGGCTGTTAATTTTTCCCTGAATCATATTAAAAAAGTTAAAAATAGACAATTGAAAGAAACAGTGATAAATAACGATATGATTAATAACATCTCCGACAACGATAATAATCCATCGGATTTCGACTCAGAAAACAGGTCGAAACTGATTGCTGAAGCCGTTGCAGTTCTTCCCGACAGGCAAAGAGCTGTGTTTAACATGAGATTCTACGATGAACTTTCCTATGAAGAAATTAGTAAGATTCTTAATAAATCCGTCGGTGGTCTTAAAGCAAATTATTTTCACGCTTTTAAAAAAATTCAGTCGTTTCTTAATAATAAAAAAGCGAAAGGAGAAATTGACTAACAATGAGTAATGGTAAATCAAATAATGATGAGCTTTTGTTTCAGCTTCCCGACTATGTTACAGGCAAAATTACGGACGAAAATCTTTTACTCAGAATTCAGTCTGCCATAAATTCTGACCCTGAATTCAAGAAGGAGTATGAATCGCTCGCCGATACATTCTCAACAATAAAAGATTTGAAATTCAGTGATCCGCCCGAACATTACTTTACAAACATGGTTCCAAAGATAAATGATAAAATTATAAATCAAAAAGAAAGCAGGGGTATCTCGGGTTTCTTTAAGCTGTCAAACCTCTATAAATACGCTCTTCCCGCGGTCTCCGTCATACTCTTAATTGTTATTATTACCTTCTCAAACAAAAACGATAAAGATGAATCCATGTTTTCACGCTACGGAGATACTATTAGCGATATCATGAAGCTTGATCCCGAATCGACCTATGAATCTATAGATGATGAAAACGAAATCACTTTGGAATCAGCCGAGGATGAAGAGTTTGCTGAATTCGGAGAATCTTCTGAATTAATCGCTATCGAAAATAGTAATATTATGGAATTATATGATGAGAATGGTGACTCGGATGAAGACTTCTTTTACTATTCGGATTTTGAAACACTTTCACATACTGAACAAATTGAATTAATAAACACTCTTTCTGAAACTAAATTTTAAAAACTAAAATAATCATGAAAAAAACAAAAATCTTAATTCTCACAATCGTTCTGACTCTTTTTGCCGGTTCAAGTTTATTCGCTCAAAAAGATACAACTGGCTCAAGAGAAAAACTAAACAAAGTTCTTAAAGAGAAACTAATTGAGAAAGTCGGTCTTTCAGAAACAACTGCAGATAAAGTGCTTGAAATATCCGCTGAACATAGGAAGGAAATCAAAGATTTGAAAAAGCAGATTAAAATACTTAAAAAGGAAATCTCTGATAATCCTAAAAGCTCTGACGTTAGCTCCAAACTCGATGAACTCTCTAACCTTCAGGAAAAAGTTCATAAAAGCCGTCTGGATATGCAAACTAAAATGAAAGCTTTGCTTACTCCGACTCAAATCGCCGAGACAATGGCTTTCCAAAAAGAAGTAAAGAAATTCATGAAGAAAGAAGTCAAAAAAACAAAGAAATCAAAAAAAGATAGAGAAGACCGTAAAGACGGTACCAGATAATATTTAATTTAACATCCGATTTCCTGAGAGCATTGCACACCCTCCGCAATGCTCTTTCATTTTATCCTTGACTTTTACAAAAAACATTACTATATTTGTAAACAAAGCAAAATTTGCTTCATTTAACAGGATTTATGTCGCAAATTGTACTAATTCATATCTAAAACGACATAAATGCTTGTTAATTTATCATTTCTTATAATTTCCCGTTAAAAGTCCAATAATAGTGCGTTAATTTTGCGATTACAGTGCGGTGTTCTCAGGGTGTTCTCAGGTATTTCGCAGTGAGTCCTCAGTAGTCTCCCCATACCAATACTAACCCCCCTCCTGCCCGCAACTTTTTAAATCAACAATCCCAATTCAAACATCTCATTTAGCAAACGACCCTCGCGTTATATTTCGTAACTTAATTATAAACACTCCCGTATTGCACAGATGCAGACGTTTTTTCTTCCTCCCTTCCATTTCTTCATTGAATATCCCTCATTTTTTGCGTATTTTTCGTGTTTATTAAATTTTAACGGTATCATGTATAAGAATTTGCCCGATAATTTTTCTCTGCCCGATTTAGCCGATGAAATGCTGAAATTCTGGGATGAGGATAAAACTTTTGAGAAAAGTGTCAGTTCTAAAAATCCTGACAAGCATTTTACTTTTTATGAAGGTCCTCCGACTGCGAATGGTCTTCCGGGCATACATCACGTTATCGCAAGAACTGTTAAAGATATTATCTGCAGGTATAAAACCATGCAGGGTTATCGCGTTAATCGTAAAGCAGGCTGGGATACTCATGGCTTACCCGTAGAAGTTGAAGTTGAAAAAGAACTCGGGCTGAAATCTCGTCATGATATTTATGAGTTCGGTGCTATTAATTTTAATGCTGAATGTAAAAAGTCTATTTTTAAATATCTCTCTCAGTGGGAAATTCTGACTAAGCAGATGGCTTACTGGATTAATCTCGATGATGCTTACGTTACGTTTCATAATGAATACATAGAATCCGTCTGGTGGGCTCTGAAAAGGTTTTTCGATGCCGGCCTCATGGTTAAAGGTTTTAAAATATTGCCCTTCTGCCCGATTTGCGAGTCCCCTCTATCGTCGCACGAAGTTGCACAGGGTTACGTTGACCTCAAAGACCCGTCCGTTTATATTAAGTTTAAAATTAAATCTGATGAATATAAAGATGCTGAGTTCCTCGTCTGGACAACAACCCCATGGACTCTGCCATCTAACGTTGCGTTATGCGTAAATCCGGAATCTGTATATGTTTTGATAAAAACTGCTAAAGATGAAAACCTTATTCTGTCTGAATCTCGGCTTTCTGCAGTGAAAGAAGAATATGTAATTATTAAAACGTTTATTGGCAAAGAACTTGAACACATAGAGTACGAACCTCTTTTTAACTTCTTCAATCTAGAAAAGAAAGCTTATTATGTAACTCTCGGCGATTTCGTTACTCTCGATGACGGTACGGGAATTGTTCACATCGCTCCGGCTTACGGCGAAGATGATTACACAATAGGCCTAAAGTATGATTTGCCGGTGCTGCAGGCTGTTCATCGCGATGGTCTGTTTAGGAAAGAAGCTGGCAAATATGCAGGCAGAAATTTCAAAGAGTCTGACCCGGATTTAATTCTTGATTTGAAAACCGCAGGAAGACTTTATAAGAAAGAAATGTTCACTCACTCTTACCCACACTGCTGGAGGCATAAAGTCCCTCTTATGTATTATGCAACCGATTCATGGTTCATTCGCACCACTACATATAAGGATAAGATGATTGAGATGAACAAACAAATAAACTGGAACCCCACTGAGTTTGGTACAGGTCGTTTCGGTAACTGGCTTGAAGAAAATAAAGACTGGGCAATCTCTCGCAATAGGTTCTGGGGTACTCCCCTCCCAGTCTGGTATTACACCGATGATAACGGCAAAGAAGTTTTTGAATGTATTGGCAGTATTGAAGAACTTAAAAAGAAGGCGGTCAATTTCGACGAAGTTTATAAAGATATTCCCTTCGACCTGCATAAACCTTTTATTGATGATATTAAGCTTATTTCTGAAACTAGAAAAGAAATGAAACGCGTTCCGGAAGTCATTGACTGCTGGTTCGATAGCGGCTCTATGCCCTTCGCACAGTTTCACTATCCTTTTGAGAACAAAGAATGGTTCGAACAGAACTACCCAGCAGATTTTATTGCCGAAGGTGTAGACCAGACCCGCGGTTGGTTCTACTCAATGCATGCAATCGGTACGTTTCTTTTCGATAAACCCGCATACAAGAATCTCATTGTGAACGGTCTTATTCTCGATAAGTTCGGAAAGAAGATGAGTAAATCTCTCGGGAATGCAGTCAACCCGTTCGATATGATGAATAAGCACGGTGCCGATGTTCTTCGTTGGTATCTTGTCGGAAATACTCCTATTTGGAAGTCAAAGAACTTCAATGAAGACGAAATGATTGACACAAAGAACAAGTTCTTTGATACTCTCACAAATACTTACAAGTTCTTCGTTCTCTATTCAAACATGAACGACTTTGACTATGCGTCTTCACTAAAAGTTGAACTGAGTAAAAGACAGGAAATCGATAAGTGGATTATCTCAAAACTAAATTCTCTCAAAAAGAAGTATTTCGAGAATCTCGAAGATTATGAAATAACCAAAGCTGCAAGATACATCTATGATTTCACTATCGATGAACTTTCTAATTGGTACGTTCGCAGAAACCGTAAACGGTTTAGATATCCTGAAAATGAACAGGATAAAAACTCTGCTTATCAGACTTTGTTTGAATGCCTGATTGAAATAACAAAGATGATAGCACCTATATCTCCGTTTATTTCTGAAAAGCTTTACACAAATCTTTTACCGGAAGCTGGCTCAGTTCATCTGAGCGAGTTTACAAGCTTTGATGAAAAAGCAATAGATAACGAAATGGAACAACAGATGTCGCTCGCACAGAATATCGTTTATTTGGTTCGTGCAGTGAGAGTTAAGAATAATCTCAAAGTTCGTCAACCATTAAAACAGTTGCTCGTTCCTGTTCTAAGTTCGGAAGAAAAGAAAAGGCTTAATAATGTCAAAGATATTATTCTCGAAGAAATAAACGTTAAGGAACTTGTTATTCTCGAAGGCGATTCTGATATTATAGTCAAGAAAGCAAAACCGAACTTTAAGTCAATAGGACCTAAATTCGGAAAAGACGTTAAGAAAGTTCAGCAATTAATTTTATCGCTTAATAAGTCAGAGATCTCAGAACTCGAGAAATCTGGTCAGGTTTCAAAAGAAGGTTTTACTTTCACAAACGAAGATATTGACTTGTTCACTGAAAATATTGAAGGATGGATTGTCGAATCCAGCAGCGGTATTACTATTGCTCTTGATACTAAACTCGACTCAGCACTCCGTGAAGAAGGTCTTGTCAGAGAATTTATCAGCAGGGTGCAAAACTACAGAAAGAATAATAATTTCGACGTCAACGATAAAATCAGGATTTTCATTAAAGCAGACGATAACTTTAATTTAATATTAGAAAAGAATATTGAATTTATCTCAAAAGAAGTCGGTTGTATTGATATTAACGGAAAAATTCTTTCTGACAAAGAGTATATCAAAACAGATATAAATGATGTATATTGCGACTTTTACATTGAAAAAGTATAATTATAATTTATTTACATAAAGGGGTATTAATATGGCAAAGAAAATAAAGAAAGTATCAGCCAAAAAACCTGCGGCAAAGAAGAAAGTTGCAGCCAAAAAACCTGCGGCTAAAAAGTTAATTGCAGCTAAAAAACCTGCAGCAAAGAAAATAGTGAAGAAAGTGGTTCCAAAAATTTCTGCTGCAAAAACGAAGACTAAAAAGGTAGCTTCTATAAAAGAATCTGCTAAAAAAGATGTTGTTAAAACCAAAAAACTGAAGGTTTTTAATAACAAGAATAACAGGAAAAGATACTCTGGTAGAGACCTTTTACACTTTAAAAACATTCTTCTTGAAGAAAAGGCGAAAATTATCGCAAGTGCCCGCGCTAACATGAAAACTCTCGTTGATAGTGAATCTGGTGAATACGTTGGTGACGACTTATCCTATGCATCACACATGGCAGAACAAGGTACAGATGAAATGGAAAGAGAAAAGAATTATATGTTTGTTCAGAGAGACGAAAAATATCTCGGACATATTGAAGAAGCTCTTACAAGAATTGATCAGGGTACTTACGGCGTATGTGCAGATTGTATTGATGAACCAAAAAACTTATGCAAAACCTGTCCCCTAATTCCAAAGGAGAGGCTTGAAATTGTCCCGATTACTCAGCACTGTATCGAATGTAAAAACTTCAGGAGCTGATTTTTAATTGAGAGTACTTTATATTTCTCTTATTGTTGTTATTATTGACCAGCTTTCAAAACTGAAAGTTAAAGGTATCAAAATACCCGCACTCGGTATTAATGTTGAAGGCATGACACTCGGTTCAAGCATAAATCTTATTGGCGATTTCTTTAAATTGACTTTTATTGAAAATCCCGGTATGGCTTTTGGTATTGAGTTCGGAGGTAAACTGACTTTGTCAATTTTTACCCTCGTTGCTACCTTTCTGATAATTTATTTTATTTATAAAAACAAAAATGAAGGTTTCTACTTCAGAGCTTCATTGGCTTTCATTCTCGGAGGAGCTGTGGGTAATCTTATAGACAGACTCTTCTATGGAGCAATTTTCGGTTATGCACCCATTTTCTACGGTAAGGTTGTTGATTTTTTCCACTTTAATATCCCCGATTTTAATCTCTTTGGTAAAACATTTTATTCATGGCCAATATTTAATGTTGCAGATATTTCTGTTACTATCGGTTTTCTGATGGTCCTTTTAGGCTATTCTAAAATTTTTAATAAAAAAAGTGCCGATGAATCCACCGGCACTTTAAATTCTGAAGATAATTCTGATGTTACTATTAATAGAGATACTCTAATCGATTCATCATCAGTGAATCAGCTTACTGTCCAACCGGAACACAATAGTGAAAACAAATAAACTGATTTCTTTTTCAATATCTCTGCCTTAACTTTTGATGGTCTGAATTTCTAAAGATTATCTATCTTCCTAAACCGTCAAGATATTCCTTTTTCTTAAGTAATTCTTCCTCAGTCTCAATATGATTCGGGTCAGGTACGCAGCAATCAACAGGGCAAACAGCAGCACACTGCGGTTCATCATGGAATCCTTTGCATTCTGTACATTTATCTGGAACTATGTAGAAGAAATCAGTTGAGAAAAATCCCTTAGCTCCGGATGGTGAATCCTGTCCGTCTCCGTATTCTGCCCCTGCTAAAGCCCAGCTCGCACCTCCTTCGTAAATCGCTGTATTCGGACATTCTGGTTCGCAAGCTCCGCAATTGATGCATTCTGATGTTATTACTATTGCCATTATAATTCTCCTTACTTATTTTAATTAATTTTTATTTTCTTATTAAATCTGTATTGGTAAATTACAGTATTTTTTAATCATTTTCCATTAATAAAATATAGAACATTTTTGTCTGATTTTACCTAATTCTACTGAAAACCGCTTAAATTAGCACAAAATCAAACGAATTTAATCACGTTATGAATATTATTTGTTAATAGAATATGTTAAATTAAAGATTATATTAAAATTAACGTATTATGATAAAGATATTATCAAAGTTTTTTCCTAGTAAACACGAAAAAGATATTAAAATAATTATGCCGTTAGTTGATGAAATTAATCGGTATTACTCTGAATATAATTCCCTCTCCGACGATGAATTGCGAGCAAAAACTCAGGAACTTAAGGATAGAATTAAAACTGAAGTTAAAGAACTTGAAGAAAGAATTAATGATTTAAAGGAAAAACTTAAGACAGACCTCGAGCATGAAGAAAGATATGCGGTTTACGATGAACTTGATCAACTCAATAAAGATTATTACGAAACAATAAAAGCAACACTTGACGAAATACTACCCGAAGCCTTCGCCGTCGTTAAAGATACCTGCCGCAGACTCGTTGGCAAAGAATGGGAAGCTGCCGGTACTAAAGTGAAATGGAACATGATTCCTTTTGATGTACAGCTCATCGGAGGTATCGTTCTGCATCAGGGTAAGATTTCCGAAATGGCAACGGGTGAAGGTAAGACTTTGGTTGCAACTCTTCCCCTTTTCCTCAATGCACTCGCTGGTAAAGGAGTTCACCTCGTTACTGTTAACGATTACCTTGCAAAACGTGATAGTGAATGGATGGGAGAGATTTTTAAGTTTCACGGATTAACTGTCGGTGTAATTCTTAACGACCTTAATTCAGAAACAAGAAGAAAAATGTATAACTGTGATATCACTTACGGTACGAATAACGAATTTGGTTTTGACTACCTTAGAGATAATATGGTAGTAGATGTTAACCATCTTGTTCAACGTGAACATTTCTACGCAATTGTTGACGAAGTTGACTCTGTTCTAATAGATGAAGCAAGAACACCTCTTATCATTTCTGGACCTGTTGATGCTCCTACGCATAAATTTGACGAAATGAACACAAGAATTAAAAGATTGGTTGATGCGCAGAAAAACCTCGTTACAACTCTTACTGGGGAGTGTGAAAGAATACTGTCAGACGGTAACCAATCTCCGGAACAGCTGGAACGTATTGGACTCTTGCTTTTAAGGTCAAACCACGGTTTCCCAAAACATAAGAAGCTTCAAAAATTACTTTCTGACCCCGCAAATAAGAAGTTAATGATTGAAACAGATAACTTCTACAACAGGGATAAAGCTCGCGATATGCATATTGTTGACGATGAACTATATTTTGTTATTGATGAAAAATCACATATAACAGATTTAACCGAAAAAGGTCGCGAATTTCTTGCACCTTCAACACAGGAAAAAGATTTCTTTACACTCCCTGACCTTGGTTCCGAAATTGCACAACTCGAAAATGATGCATCTATATCCGTTGAAGATAGAGAAGCTAAACGTGAATTGCTTTATAAAGTTTATTCCGAAAGAAGTGACAGACTTCATACTGTCCAGCAGCTATTAAAAGCTTACGGTCTGTATGAAAAAGATGTTGAATACGTTATTCAGGACGGCAAGATTATGATTGTTGATGAGTTTACAGGCCGTATTCTTTCAGGTAGAAGGTATTCAGAAGGACTGCATCAGGCAATCGAGGCAAAAGAAGGTGTTAAAGTTGAAAAAGATACGCAGACTCTCGCTACTGTTACTCTGCAAAATTATTTTAGACTCTATAAAAAACTCGCAGGTATGACTGGTACTGCGGAAACAGAAGCTACAGAATTTTTTGAGATTTATAAGCTTGACGTTGTTGTAATACCAACAAATGTAGAATGTATTAGAGACGATCAAAACGACCATATTTATAGAACAAGACGGGAAAAGTATAATGCGGTCATAGATGAGATAGATGAGATGAGAAAGCATAAAAGACCGGTTCTTGTGGGTACAACCAGCGTCGAAGTTTCCGAAACGATTTCAAGACTGCTTAAAAGGCGCAGCATTCCTCACGAAGTCCTTAACGCAAAACAGCACCAGCGAGAGGCTCAGATAGTTGCAAACGCTGGTCTGCCTGGTTCGGTTACAATCGCAACTAACATGGCAGGTAGAGGTACAGACATAAAACTCGGACCGGGTGTTCCTGAAGCAGGTGGACTACATATTATGGGAACAGAACGACACGAATCACGCCGTATAGACAGACAGCTAAGAGGACGTGCTGGTCGTCAGGGTGACCCTGGTTCCTCAAAGTTTTTCCTTTCTTTAGAGGATGACCTAATGAGACTCTTCGGAAGTGAAAGAATTGCAAACGTTATGCAGAGGCTTGGTGTTGAAGACGGGCAAGCTATAGAACATAAAATGATAACTAATTCCGTTGAACGAGCTCAGAAGAAAGTGGAAGAAAATAACTTCGCCATCAGAAAGCGACTTCTCGAATATGATAACGTTATGAATCAGCAGAGAGAAGTTATCTACGAACGCAGAAGACAGGCTCTTATGGGAGAAAGACTAAAAGACGAACTCTTTGAAATGGTTGAGAAGAATGTTGACAAGATAGTTGCATCTTACTTCCCTGAATCTGATCTTCAAGGCCTTGTTGATGAAGTGCAAAGAACTTTTCTTGTAAGGCTTGACCTTACTCCGGAAAAATTTCAGCAGCTCGGAGAAAAAGGAGTCCACGATTTAATTATAAGCGAAGCTAAAGCATTCTATAAGAGAAAAGAAGATAGATACGGAACTGAACTTATGGGCAAAATCGAGAGATTTGCCATGCTCACGATTATTGATGATAAGTGGAAAGAACACCTTCGAGAAATGGACGACCTTAAAGAAGGTATCAATTTCCGTGCTTATGGTCAGAAAGACCCTCTCGTTGAATACAAGATGGATGGATTCAAACTGTTCGAGGAAATGCTAAACTCCATTGCTATTGATACGATTAATTTCATATTTAAGTTTACTATTCAGTCTCAGGAAGAAACTCAAATACAGGGACCGAAATCAGTTAATACTTCAAGACTCCAGACACGTCATGATACATCAGAAGGAATGGGATACTCTGCAAATCTTGACCCTGTGGAAAATGAAGCCGCCCGTACGGGTAAACATCAACCTGTCCATGTAGGTGAAAAAATTGGCAGAAATGATCCTTGTCCTTGCGGAAGTGGTAAAAAGTATAAGAACTGCCATGGCAAGGGACAATGAAATTCTCAAATGATACAATAGATCTGATATTAGAAATTAAAGAATTCTCTGGCGGTAAGCTCAAGAATGAATTTGAGCTTTCCGCTCTAATTGAACAAACATACTCTAAACATAGCGATGTATCATTTCACGATATAATCTTTAAAGCAAAATTTCTCAAAGGTCTCTCAAGGGTTATGGCAGTGAGCTTTGATTCAAAAGATAATGCCGATAAATATATTTCTGAATATTCTTCAGAACTTAAAAACCTGACAGAACTAATTCTTGACGTATTAAATAATTCCAACCCTATTATTTTAAATACTTTTAAGAGTAAGTTTTTCGACTTAACGCCTGATTGTCTTTTAAATTTGAATATGCTGATTGAAGATTTGTCTGTATGTAAAGACTACTTTAATGACATTAAAAACAGTCAGTGATACTTATGTTTAACTATCTTCATTTCTTCATGAAGATTATTTGCCTGCATCATAAATATCTCGATTTTCGACTGAGTTATCTGAGGGAAAGCACTTCCGTCAGTCTCAATGTGCAGATATGGAAGGTTCTGAACAGAATCTGGATAACCATTTCTTTGCAGCTTCCCAAACCTGTATTTACCGTCTAAAGTCATTTCTTTACTAAGTATTCCCTCCGCAAGTCTACTTGGAATACAATTGAATGGACCTATAGTAATGATACCGCATGATTCATCTAATATTTCCCTTAAAGACAATCCTACAGTTAAAATTGTTTCTCCTATGAGTCTCTCTGAAACAAGTTCATTTCCGTAATCCATAGTTCTCTCTACATCAATCATTTCTGGTGAACAAAGATTTGATTTTGATAGTATCTTCTTTACTCTTTTTTCTATTCTTTTCTGTATTTTCTCCTTAATGAATAATGCTATTTTTTCCTTTGGGGTAAAGGCTTTAACTATGTTATTTCTTTGAAGATAGTTAGTGTAATATACATACTCAGTTATAGGTGCAGTCCTTACAAGAAAACCGTTTTCAGTAAGTACTTTTATCAAATCGAGTCTTGAATATTCTTCTCTCCTCACATAGATTTCACCCACAAGGGATACGATTTTTGCGTCTTTGTAATTTGATTTTAATTTAATCTCAGATAATCTTACCGCCAAATCTTCTAATCGATTATATATAGCCCCATTTTTACCGGATTCCAGAGCGTTAAGAATCAGTTTCCAATTTTCTTCAATTATTCTCAACCCTTCTTCTTTATTAACAGCAAGTACATTTATTGCATTTTCAATATCGTGAACCGTATCTGCTATCATTAGTCCAGTCCATTGCCGTATGAAGAAATCATTCCCAAAATCGCTGAATGAAGATTCGTCATCCATTGATATAACACCTGAATTTTTTATATCCGAAGTCTGAAGTATATCTTTCAATCGCGTATGATATTGTCCTTGCCGGCAGGGTCCATAACCATGTGGCATAAAGAATAATGTCTTTAAGTTTAAATCTTTCTTATTATTCAAATATTCCAGCAAAGAACCTGTTGTAAGCAAAAATGGAAGACATTCTTTGCATGTCGCAACACCCCTACCGTGCTTTAGCGTCTCAAAAGTCGGTACAGGAAGGGGTTTGCTATTTATTCCCATTGAACGGAAAACAGCTGCAAAAGCTTCTGTACTGTATCTCCCCATTGAAGGGATTAATACTTCCACGTCATTAGATTGTATAGGAAATTTATTACCATTAAAATCTTCAACATAAATCTCTTTAGCCTTACTTATAACTTTTAGTGATTCATAATCATATTCTTCATTTGATTGAGCATCTTTATTCAGAATAATGAAATTCTTTATAATATCCATCGCTGCTTCTATTCTTGTTTCAACACCTACATCAGCAGTATGACTATCAAGCTCAAGTGTAAGTGATGGTTTCGACCCCATTATTTTTCTGAAATAAGGAATTATAAATGAATCAGGTCCGCATGAGAAATTTGTTATAAAAACACCGAAAAGCTGTTTATGCTCTTTCACATACCTCGCCGCTGAGAGAATTTCATTTCCGCTGAACCAGTACATGTTTTCATACGACGATTTCTCCTCATATGGCAGAAAATCATAAGGTATTATCTTGTAACCATGAGACGCAATCTTATGCGGTATGTTTAGATTCACTTCTTTCGCAAACGCATTATACGGACGTCCAAACAATACCAGAGCTATTTCTTCAGGATTACTTTCAATTTCCTTTAATACTTCTTTTCCAATCGACTTGAAATCTCTTTTCATGCTTTCAATACTCTCTGCGGCAAAATCAAAACTATTATCAAAATTTTTCATATCTGTACCAAGATCAATAAACATTCTTTCAAAAGTTCCCCTTGTTTTTTCAATTCCTTTTGAGAAATCAAGTACAGGAGAAAGTATAACTGAACCGTTATCTCTCTCAATCTCATCCCTGAATGTGGATTTTAGAAAATAAGCCTCCCCCTGAACAAACACACACATTCTGTTGTATTCGAACTTATCACGGCCTTCCATTTGACTGATGTGTGGAAGGAATATATAATCAACATTTTTAGAAATAAGATTCTGGAAAAATCCATGGGATAACTCAACAGGGAAACAATAAGAACTTCGAATTTTATCTGAACCACCCTTATCTACATTATCCGATAAAACCACATTGTACCCAAGCTTTGTAAACAGATTATGGTAAAAAGGGAATAATGTGTTTGTCAGTAAACTTTTTGAAATACCAACTCTTTTACCTGTATAATTTTCTTCAACAAGATATTTGCTGAAAACTGCTTCCTGCCTCTTCTTAACTACGTTATTCTTTTCGGTATCAGAATTAATATGCCTTCTCTCATTGTAGTACTTGCTGCATGCACCTCCAAACGGATATTTTCTGCCGTTTATCTCTACAATATTAATCGAACATTTTAAATCGCACTTTTCCTTCCCTCCTGGGCATGTAAAACTGTTAGAGTAATTGAATTCCCTGTGGATTAATTCATCTAACTTAAAATCCTGTTCAGTATAAAGTCCGAGTTCTATTCGGTTCTTTATTTCAAGAGCGACTCCAAATGCTCCCATGAGTCCGGGTTCAGGAGGTACAATTATTTCCTTGCCGGTTAAAAGGGACATTGCATAAGGAACTGCTTTATTATAACACACACCCCCCTGCATAAACACTTTATTTCCAACTGGTCTGTTGCCTTTTACCCTGTTAACATAATTTAAACAAATTGAGTAAACAAGTCCTGCTACAATATCCTCACTGTTAGCACCCTCATGTCCCGCATTTTTTATATCACTCGAAATAAATGCAGCGCATTGATCGTTGAAATTCAACGGATTCTTTGCTTTAAATGCTATATCAGCAATTTCAGTATAGTGAATATTCAGAGATTCCTTTGCTGCCTCTTCGAGGAACGAACCGGTTCCGGCAGAACATGCTTCGTTCATTGCATAATCACTCGCTACTCCGTTAGTCAAATGTGTGTATTTTGCATCCTGTCCACCTATCTCAAAAATTGTATCCACTTCTTTGTCAAAATGTGCAGCGGCTACAGCATGAGCAATAATCTCATTTACGTCACCATCTGTAGTTGCATGCAATGCAGCAATATGCCTGCCCGAACCCGTAACACCTAACCCAATAATCTTTACTTTTGCAGAATACTGTTTCTTGATTTCTTTGTAACATTCAATTGATGCTTTCACAGGATTACCGTTAGTTCTGAGATAAATTGAAGCGATTAATGCATTACTATTTCTGTTTATTAATACCGCTTTCGTTGTTGTCGAACCAACATCAAGACCAAGAATACATTCATCACCGTCTTTTGCGATTGATTTTTCAAGAGACTTGAATACCACTGTAGCTTCTTGACTTTTAAGTGGTTTGTGGAAAGAGAATTGATGCTGATGATCTTTGAAAACTTTATCAGAATTAAAAGATCGATGCACTTCAAGCCCTTCAATAGCAGCCCCGAGAGCTTCAATATAAGAAGACTGCTCTATGATGAATGTATCAGGATACTCTTTCTTTATAAAACCATAAACTGATTTATTTTTTGAAACACCGCCGATTAGCAACACTTTCTTGTACTTTTGCTTCGCTAAAAGCTCAACTGTCTTGTCTGCAATCATTTTACCGAGTCCTGAAACAACATAGGGCATCGGGACACCTTTATTTAAAGCATGGGTACAGTCACTCTTACAGAATACACTGCATCTTCCGGAAACGCTGTATGGATTATCGTTGTCTGATATACTGACTGCTTCATCTACTGATATATTCATTCGGCTTATCTGTTGAAGAAAGAATTCGCCTGTCCCCGATGCACATTTATTGCCTGTCATCACATTTTCTAACGTACCCCTTTCATTAACACAATATACCATAAAATTCTCTGCACCAAGACTTGCAATCGCCATCTTTTTGCCTGTATAGCCTAAATACTTCAAAGAATTCTCGATTGCTTTAGGCTCAGGTATTACAAAAGCATTTATAAGATTTTTAAATTTTCTTCCCGTGACAACAACAGAGTACCTTTCATAATTATTCTCTTCAAAAAACTTCTTTAATAATGATTTCGGGTTCCCTTCGTGTGAATATTGTTTTACGGATATAATATTACCACCGATATCTTTCGCCATTTTAACGAAAGATATTGTAGATGCACCTATACAAATCCCTAATGACAATATTTCTCTTTCAATTTTCATTTATAATTTTATAATTGCCTCCATACATTTCTTTCCACTTAATACAGCACTTTCAATAGTAGATGGCAAACCTGTGTTAGTCCAGTCCCCTGAAACAAATAAATTTTTAATATCACAGACAGTATCTAATCTGCTTTTTAGAGAATTTGTTTCTGGAAGAAAAGTAGCTCTTTTCTCTCTGTAATATTTTATTTTCTTAAAATGTGTATCTCTGAATTCAGGGAAATAATCTCTGATTTCTTTTTCAATCCTCTTACAAACATCATCTTTGCTTAAATCCTCAAAGCCTCTTACTGTATACTCAGGTGCACTTATTGTAACAGAAATGTAATTCTCTTTGAAGAATACCCAGTGCATCAATCCATCAAGAATACCAACCATACCGAAATAGTATTTTTGTACATAATTCGAAGGCATTTTATCAGGAACTAAAAATATTGATAATATCGAGGCAGGTTTCATTTCTATATAACTACTAAAGTATTCATCAAAAATATCTTTACTGAACATTTGTCTAAAACTATGAAAAGGTACCGCTGATACATACAGGTCTGACTTTATAAGCTCACCATTATCAAGGATACATTCCGTAACTCTGCCATCATTTATCCTTATCTCTTTTACTGCAGAATTGTAGCTTATACTAATTTTATTCTTTGAATACTCTATAAACGGATTAGCTATCATATTATCAAGATAGTCATTCGGTATAATTAATGTATTTGCAGCAGGATCATCAAAAGCAGTAACAAGAACATTATAAAACAATTCTGCATCTACGTATTCAGGCGATGTATTAAAAACTGCAAAAATGAAGGGTTCCCAAAAATACTTAATTAGATTGTCGGTTTGTTTAAGATAATCAAGAAGCCAACTAAGCTTTTTATCCTTTATTTTTTCAGGGAAATCTATTTCAATTAGTTCACGCAACTGCAGAAGACTCAGCTTATCCTTAAAGTTTAAAGGTTGATAATTCATAAATCCTTTAGCCGCTGCAACGAATGGATTATCGCCTTTGGCGATAAACTCAAAGTCATTTCCTTTTCTATCCTTGAAATAAACATGAAGATTCTGATGAAGTGATAGGTCGGGAATATGATTTATTTTATCAAATAAGTTGAATGTATTCTTATACCATCCTGCAAGAATATGCTGACCGTTATCAAATCTCATTCCTGTCTCCGTATCCTCAAAGCTAAATGTTCTTCCACCAAGCTTTGATGTTGATTCGTATAGACTTACTTCATATCCTGCATCATGAAGAAAAACAGCTGATGAAATACCCGCTAACCCGCCTCCTAATATTGTTACACTTTTTGACATTTATATTTTATTGTAGTCCTATTTTATATAACAATTTGTATTTTATAAAAATCATAAACGCTGTTATAAATTTATTAATTTTTGTTATCCTGATATCGTTGTCGAATACATTATAATTTACAGATCTAATCTTTTTGTATAGTTTATAATAAATGTTCTTCATTATTATCGCAGCAATCATATTAGATTTATCTACCCTTTTTAAACATGTATCAGCTTTCAAATAATACTCATTTGCTCTATTGTGTTGATATTTCATCAAATTGATAAATTTCGCATTATAAATCGAATTCAATAAATCTTGTTCATCATAATCGTATTTCCTCATATCTTCCAAAGGCAGATAAATCCTGTTGTTGACAGCATCCTTTTTAACATCTCTGATAATGTTTGTTAGCTGTAATGCTACCCCTAGATATTCAGCATACTTTTTAATATCCTGGTTAATGTATCCAAATATCTCAATACTCATCAAACCTACACTCGAAGCAACACAATAGCAGTATTTGTACAATTCCTCGAACGACTCATACCTGTTTTTTTCTATATCCATTTCCATTCCTTCTATAAGGTCAAAGAAGGGTTTATGCGGTATACTAAAAGCATTGATTTGTTTCCTGAGATGGTTAAAGAATTCGTCATTTGAATTGTTATTGAGTGAATTATTTAGCCTATCTTTCCATTTTTTGATACATACTGATTTTTCTTCACGGGTCAAACTTTCATTATCAACAATATCATCCGTCATTCTGCAGAATGCATATATAACTCTCAATCCTTCCTGTTTATTCTTATTCAGAAATAACGAAGAATAAAAGAAGTTTGTCTTACTCTTCTTCATTAAGTTCTGAACCTCGGTATGTGATGTATTTTCTTTCTCCAATGAAACAAACAGTTTTAGAGCATTGATTTAAGTAAAAGCACTAATTTATTTCCTTTACTCAGTTTTACTCTATTCGATAGTACTTTATATTTGTTTTTTCTTATAAGTTCTAGAATTTTCATTCCCCCTTTTATCGTTGCATTTATTTCATACTTAAGAGTTCCTGTAAGATGCTTAGGCAATTCTATACCCTCATAAAACATATTATCAGTCCTATCCACAAGCTCTTTCATTATTCTCTTAAATTTATCATTCTCAACTTTGGCAAACAAGTCATCCTCTGAATACTTATGTTCTTGCATATTTTTGAAAGGGACATAAATTCTGTTTATAAGAAGATCAATTGAAACATCCTGCCAGAAATTCGCAAATTGAAGAGCAGAACATATCTTATTAGAATAGTTAAAAAGTTCTCTGTCAACTTTCTTGTCAAATCCGAATAACTGAAGGATAAGACTTCCGACAGGCTCCGCAGAAAACTTCGAATACTCAAGCAGGTCATCAAAACTATAATATCTGTTCTTATTTACATCCTGCTTGAAAGCAAAGAGAAGTGATTTAAGGTCTTCTTTATCAATTTTTGTTTTTTCGAGGGTATCATGCAAAGCTGTAAAAATACTTTTAAAATGTACATCAAGTTTGTCAAATTGAGGTTCGCCGTAAAGCAGATTCTGCATCACATTTAATTTTTCCATTTTATCGCTCGGCGGTAAATACTTGGAATCAGCAATATTATCAGCGGTACGTGCAAATGCATATATGCTGTAAATTGAATTGCGTTTACTTTTGGGAATAAAGAATGATGCAACCGGGAAATTCTCGTAGTTGCTCTTGGTTAAATTTTCACAATAATAATATGCTGCCTCAGTAAAGCTAATAATGCTATAAATTATGTTAGAAAAATAGATGTTTAAATATCATAAATAAATATTAAATTGTCTATGTATAAAACTGAATTAAGCAAAACTAATTTATGGTAGAGAGAGTAGTAATATTCGGAGGTACCGGTTTCCTTGGAAAAAGATTGATAAAAAACCTTAAGGATGATTACAGAATTGTTGTTGCTTCAAGAAATCCTGACACAATCAGAAAGGATACTGATGTCGATTATACAGCTTTTAATTATAATATTGAGTCATTCAAAAATATAATCGATGGGTCCAATATCGTTGTCAACTTTTCAGGAGCATCAATAGCCGGACAGAGATGGAACAAGAAGTATAAAAAGATTATGTACGACAGCAGGATAGAAACAACGCGAATGATATCCGATGCAATATCATTATGTACGGAGAAACCGCATACGTTAGTAAGTACATCTGCAACGGGTATATATGGGAGCAGAGATAATGAGACATTAACTGAACTTTCACCACTCGGTAATGATTATTTAGCTAATATGTGTATCGACTGGGAGAAATCAGCTCTGAAAGCCGATAAAGATAACGTAAGAACTGTGTGCATTAGAGTTGGAGTTGTACTTGATAAAATGGAAGGCGGATTTACAAGAATGATACAACCTTTTAAGTATTTTGTAGGTGGCAGGCTTGGGAACGGTAATCAGTTTCTTCCCTGGATTCATGTTGACGATATTATAAAGATTTATGAAGAAGCAATAAAAAACACAAAAATATCAGGTATCATAAACGGTACAGCTCCCCAACCGGTTACAAACATCGAATTTAGTTCGGTAGTGGCGAAAGCATTGAAACGTCCTAATCTGTTTGTGATACCGGAATTCATGCTTAAAATTATTGTTGGTGAATTTGCAGAGTTTTTAATAGGTAGCCAGAGAGCGGTACCGCAAAAGCTTCTAAGTAATGGCTTTAATTTTAAGTACGTAGATATTCAATCCGCAATTGATAACCTTATTGAATAAGCTTTGGGTCATTCAGAAGAAATATTAAAAAAGTTCAAGTCTGTATTCCCTGAAGAAGTAAAAAGTTACGATAAACTTAAAGGCGGTGTATCAGATAAGCTAATAATCAGAATTAGTACAAGAAATAACAGTTTTATTGGTATATACAACGAAAGAATCAAAGAGAATGAAGCTTTTATTGGTTTTACACAGGTGTTTAATAATCTAAAATTAAATACATCAAAAATATTACATGTATCTGAAGATAGGAAAATTTATTATGTTACCGACCTTGGTAAGTACACATTGTTCGATATCATCAAACTATATTCAAAAAGAGAAGGGTTGTTACAGGTTTATAAAAAGGTTATCGAACATCTCGTGAAGTTTCAGGTTTATGGTGCAAGATCGATTAACTTTGATCTTTGCTATGAGACGAAATATTTTGACCGCCATCAAATTAATCTTGATATAGATAAGTTCAAGAAGTATTTCTTAATTAAATACTTAGGAAATAGAACTGAAGTATTAAACAATAAAACACTTGATAATATATTTGAATTTACTGTTAATTCAACTAAAAACTATTTTATGTACAGAGATTTCCAGCCGAGAAATATTATTATGAATAATAATGAACCTTACTTCGTTGATTATCAGTCTGGAAGGCTTGGTCCGCCTCAGTATGATTTAATCTCATTTCTGTATTCCGGCAGTATTGATGTAACTAATGAGGAGAGGATTGAACTTAAAAAATATTATTTTAATGAATTTAACAGGTTTGAAAAACTGGATAAGAACGTATTCTTTAATTCTCTTGATTATTTTGCTTTATTAAGAATCATTCAAGTAATAGGCAGTTACTCACATTCATATTTTGAGAGAAAGAAATTAAATATAATAGAGAAAATACCCGTTGCCATTAATAACTTACAAACTTTGAATCTGGGAAATAAACTTGATCTATTAAGAGAACAAATTACAGAATTGTACACTACTCATACCTCAAAGCGTCAATAGGATTCAATTTAGCAGCCTTATAAGCGGGATAAACACCAAATATAAGACCCACAAGCGTACAAATTACCAATCCAATAATAATCCAATCAACAGGTATTACAACGGGTGAACTTAGATATATTGCAAGAAGGTTTCCTGAAAGTATCCCGAGGATTATTCCCGCGATACCACCCATCAAGGAAAGTATAACAGCTTCGAAAAGGAACTGATACAGTATGTTCTTATGTTTTGCACCTATTGACTTCCTTATTCCAATTTCTTTTGTTCTTTCCGTTACAGAAACAAGCATAATATTCATAATACCAATACCGGCAGCAAGCAAAGCAATGAAAGATATAAATCCTGCGCCATACTTGAAGTATTTGGTAAAAGCACTGACCTGTGCAATTAGAGACTCATTTGAATATATTTCGAAATTATTATCTTCGCCGGGTTTTACTTTTCTAATGATTCTCATTATTCCTGAAATATGCTCAACAGTTTCATCATACTGCTCTCTACTTGGTGCCTGAACAGCAATGTTTATAGACTGATTTTCATCACCCCTGTATATCTGCAATGCTCTGGTAATCGGTACAAGGGCAATATTATCACGGCTCTGTCCGAAACTTTCTCCCTTTGGTTCAAGAATTCCTATTACTAAAAATTCATTCTTATCAAGAATAATCTTCTTCCCTATCGGTGTTTCTTTAGGGAATAATTTATCTACAACTTCCATTCCGATCACAGCAACCGAACTAGCACTGTTAAGTTCCGGCTGAGTAAAAAACCTACCTTCTTTAACAGAATAGTCGTTACACGGAAGAAAATCCATATTAACTCCCCCGAGCAGCATATTGGGATTAGTAGAATTCTGTCCATATTTAAAAGTTTTAGCACCTTTCCAGTATTCAAGCGAGATATATTTATATAATGTTGCTTTTTCAATTAATTGTTCACCCTGATCGTACACAATATCTGGTCTGTTTCTCATTTTTCTGCTTGGTGGTCCACCCATTACCGCAGGGAATTTCTGAATCTGGAATGTATTCGTTCCCAACTGACTTAAGCCGGAATCAATTCCCGTCTGCAATGCATCAAGAAGTGTCATAATTGCTATAATTGAAAATACACCAATTGCTATCCCAGCAAGAGTCAAAGAAGTTCGAAGCTTATTACTTCTTATTGTATCAACCGATAATCTAACTATTTCGCCTACTATCATAATTATTCATACCTTAATGAATCAACAGGATCAAGTTTAGCCGCATTGTATGCGGGAAAGAAACCTGACAACACTCCAAAAAACAATGATATAAAAAGACCTAAAACAACTACCCATAATGGCATGGCTGTTGGTAGTACAAATGCATCAATTATTAGACTGATAGGAAATGATATCATCATGCCTACCATACCTCCGCCAAGACATATAACACTCGATTCAATTAAAAACTGAATCAGGATTGTCCTTCGTCTGGCTCCAATTGCCTTTCTAATGCCTATTTCTTTCGTTCTTTCCTTAACGGAGACAAACATTATATTAGCAATACCTACGGAACCCACAATTAGCGATAATCCAGTGATTAACAAACCAATAACTTTGATTAATCCTGTAAGTTGATTATAGGTGTCTTTATAGGCAGCTTGCTCATTAATACCAAAATCGTCTCTTGCCCCAGGGGGAACTTTTCTGGCTTTTCGCATTATTGACCTAACTTCTTCCTTTGTCTCCTCAAGATTATTTAAATCTGCAGCTTTAATGTTAATTGATAAACTTCTGCGAGTACCAAAATATTTGTAGAATGTAGTAATTGGAATTAAAACTCGGTTATCAAGACTGAAGAGTCCGAGCATACTCCCCTGTTTTTCAATTATTCCAATAATGCGAAATGAATAACTGCCAACTTTGATAATTTTTCCAATGGGATTTATGTTGGCAAAAAGTCCATTCTTTACATCCATACCAATCATACATACTGGGTAAGCATTTTCAACTTCTTTTGCTGTCATAAATCTACCATCGTCAATATTCAGACCGACAGTTTTCTGATACTCATCTGTTGTACCTATTACAAAAACGCCTTCCAGGCTAAGACTTCCGTACTGAACCATTCTTCCTGTACCTGTTGAAGGACTAATTGAAGATGATGTCTGAGAAAATTTTTTAAGGAATTCATAATGCTGGAGTGTAAGGTCTTTTCTATTTCTGTAAACCTCGAAATCCTCTTTACCAAACCATTCGAACTTTTGCACGTAGAGAACATCTGCACCAACCGAAGCAATACTTGATTCAAAAGCTCTGTTAATACCCTCGATTGCAGTTTGCATTAGTGTAACAGCGGTAATTCCGATTACTATTCCAAGAGCGGCGAGAAACGACCGCATTTTATTACCCCTGATAGCATTTATCGCAATAATTAGACTTTCTTTAATTTCAACAAAAATGTTCATTGTATATTAATTATGCACTCGATTCTTTAATTTTATCAGATTCTATGAGCCCGTCACGAATTTTGATTATCCGATTAGCATGTCTTGCAATTTCCTCTTCGTGAGTAACGAGAATAATTGTATTTCCCTTTTTATTAAGGTCAGTGAACAAAGACATAATTTCTTCACCAGTCTTTGTATCAAGATTACCTGTAGGTTCATCAGCGAGTATAATGGATGGATTGTTAACCAATGCCCTGGCAACAGCAACACGCTGTCTCTGTCCACCCGACAATTCGTTCGGTTTATGCATCATTCTATCTGCAAGACCGACGTTTGAGAGCGCATTCTGAGCTTGCTTTATTCTATCGGCTTTTGACAAACCAGAATATATTAAAGGTAATTCTACATTGTGAAGTGCGTTGTTTCTCGGTAATAGATTAAACGTTTGAAACACAAATCCTATTTCCTTGTTACGAATTTCTGCAAGTTCGTCATCATCCATTTCATGGACATCCTTACCATTTAAAATATACTTACCTGAAGTAGGAGTATCAAGACACCCGATTATATTCATCAAGGTTGATTTTCCCGAACCTGATGGTCCCATTATAGCAACATACTCATTTCTTTCAATAACCACATCAACACCGTTGAGAGCAAAGAGTTTTTCTTCGCCCATTTCGTAAACCTTTTTAATATTACTTATATCGATTATAATACTCATTATTATTCACCATCTTTCTTGGGGAGTTTCTTATCATTATTAACTTTTACCTTTACGTTATTATCTAATTCCTTATTTATTGCTTTAAAACTTCCCTTAATTACTTCAACACCATCAGAGATACCTTCAATTATTTCAATATAAGCATCATCGCTAATACCAGTTTTAACTTCCTTCTTAATTGATGCACCATTCTCAACCACAAAAACCACTTCTTTAGGTTTTGCCTTTTTCATTAGTTTTTCATCTCTCTGGCTTGACAGATTTTCAGGTACTGACTGATCTTTATCACCACCTAAGGTCATTTGACCCTGTAAATCATCATCTCTTGTTGTAACAGACTGAATCGGTACTGCTATTACATTTTCCTTTCTGTTAACTTCTATATCAACGGTACAACTCATGCCGGGTCTTAACTCGTAATCTTCCTTATTTACTCTTATCTTAACTACAAAGTTTACAACTTCTTCCTGAGTTCCGGTATTCTTTGCTTTTGCTGTATTAGCAATTTCATAAACATAACCTGTAAAAGTTTTACCCGGGAAAGCATCTATTTCGATTCTTGCAGTATCACCGAGTTTGACGAGGGTAACGTCTGTCTCGCCGACTTCGACTTGCGCTTCCATAGAGTTAAGGTCGGATATTGTCATTATCTGTGAGCCGATATTAAATGAAGTACCAAGAACTTTTTCACCCTCTTCATTATTTAGTTGTGTTACAGTGCCAGACATAGGTGCATTAATAGTCGTTTTCGATATGTCATATTCAACAGAGGATAAAGAAGCTCGTTGCTGCTGAATTTGAGCTCTGACAGTATTCATTTGTGCGAGTGTAGCATCGTAATTAGTTAATGCATTGTCATAATCCTGCTGAGATGCCAAACCTTTGTCGAAAAGTGCCTTAATCCTATCAAGTTCAAGTTTATACTTTCTAAGGTTTACTTCCTGAGCTTCAAGATTACTTTCTGCAACTTTTATACCAGCATTTTCTTGCTTAACTTTTGGATAGTAAGCATCAGGTCGAATTTTAACTACTAAATCTCCTTTATTAACTACATCCCCTTCCTTAAAGGGTAAGGATACTATTTCACCACTTACTTCTGCACTGATATTAACTTTAGTTTCAGCCTGAATCTTTCCTGTTGCGGTAACAATCTGTGTAATGTTATGTTTAGTTACCTTTTCAGTTTGTACTTCAATAAGTTTCTCTTTCTTACCAGACAATACGACTGCGATTACTATAAGTACTAAAAGCAGAAAAACTCCAATCCAGATGATTCTTTTCTTTCTTTTCTTGCTTTTCTTTTTTGAATTATTCGTGGTAGTAATTTTATTTTCTTCCATTTGTTATATGAATAATATTCTTTAATATTTTAAAATACCCGATAAATACTCTATGTATTTTTGTGTAAGTACAAAATTATAAATGAAATTAATTCTGTTTATAAGCAGGTTTGTTAAGTTAGAAGTAGCTACCTGTACGTCAAGTAAAGTACCATAACCTATCCTGAAATTTTCCTCAGACAGCAGTTTATCCTGTTCGGATGCAACAATATTCTTTTCGAGAATTTCTATTTGTTTATAAGCAGTTTCGAGGTCAAATATAGATTTCTTAATTTCAGCTCTTATGTTCTTTTCAAGTTTAGAAAGGTCTTCCTGCTTCTGTTTTATGTTAACTTCAGAAATCTGTCTATTAATATCTGTCTTGAATCCCTGAAATATCGGATAACTTAAGGTTAATCCGTAAGTAAAAACCTTATTATTATCTATATTATAGACTTCATTTCCGCTGATGCTTGCGTTAGCAAAGGCTGAAAGAGTCGGAAAATAGAGATTTTTTTTGGCAATACTCAGTTTTATTTCATTAAGTTTTATGTCCTCCTCAGCATATTTGTAGTCATATCTTGTTCTGATTGCACTTGTGACTAAAGCATCAAAATCAGAGTATTTGTTCATCACAACTTGAAGTTCAGTAAGCGTTGAGGGAATATAAATATCCTTGTATTCAAGACTAATAGATTTATTAACATCATCATTAAGCGTGTTAAGAAACTCGACTTTCGATTTTTCATAATCATTTTCTGAGGAGAGAACGCTTAATTCGTTCTGAGCAACCTGCACATCCTGTTTATAGACGTCGGATACGGTCTTCTTACCGACTGCAACGTATTCCTTTATCTGATTAAGCTGATTAATTGATATTTGAAGATTTTCCTTATTTACGTCAACAATTCTGTCTTTTTTAATAACATCAAAAAACTTCTGATAGACCTGCATAACGATGCCGTACTTTTCATTTTCCAGATTCAAATAAAGATTTGATAAGTTCTTCTTCTGAAGGTCAATGTTTTCATAGTTTGCAAGTCCGTTAAAAATGGTAACGGAAGAATTCATACCGAGCTGCCAGTTATTTATAGCCTGTTTTGAATCACCGAGGTTGATTGGCAAACCATTCTGGTAGACCGTACCACCGGTAGAATAAGTGTTGTTCCTGCTAAACTGACCGTTTAAGTTAAGTGTTGGTATCAAATCACCCCAGGACGATTTAACATTAAATTCCTGAATATTAATGTTATTCTGAAGTTGAGATATAACAAGACTGTTAGCAAAAGCAGTATTGACTGATTTTCTTAAGTCATAGATTTCTTGAGCACTTGCGAGATTGAAAGTAAAAAGCAAAAACAGAGTAAGTGCAAATATTTTTCTCATTGTCTAATAATTTATACTTATAAAACGGATAAGATTAAAAAATGTTTCAAAATGCTGGATTATTTGATTTATATTATCCTTATTTTTACGATTGATTTATACTAAATTATAAAAATTAATTGATTTAAACATAATATGCTATACATAACACGCAGAGAACATTTTTCAGCATCTCACACATTAAGAAACGATTCCCTTTCAGAGACTGAGAATGAAAAATTATTCGGTAAATGCAATTCATTTCACGGACACAATTACTACCTCGAAATAACGATAAAAGGAGAAGTAGATCCAGTAAGCGGATATGTGATGGACCTTAAAAAACTGAAGGGAATACTGCATGAGCGGATTATTGAGAAGGTTGACCATAAATATCTTAATGAGGTGGATTTGTTTAAAAATGTTAATCCGACTACGGAGAACATGGCAGTTATCTTTTGGAATGAATTAAAGGACATATTGAAGGGTGATTTGTATGAACTTTATTCGGTAAAACTATTTGAAACTGAGAAGAATTCGGTAATCTACAAAGGAAATGAATAAAGCACTCACAAATAATGAGATTAAATTAATTGCAAGTTTAAAGATTAAAAAATACAGGGATTTGCATGAAATGTATTTAATCGAGGGAGAGCATTTATTATCAGAATTCATTAAGTCCGGGAAAAAGGGATTAAAGTACGTAATCAGGAGAAAAGATTTTGAGAGTGAATTCATAATTAATAATCTTCCGGACATTAATATTTATGAAGTAAATAGTGCACAGTTCGATAAGCTATCTGACACAAAATCGCCACAAGGAATATTAGCAGTTGTAAAGAGTTCAGGTGAAAAGAATCTTTCAGTAGGGAAAATAATCGTTGCTCTTGACAGTATTAACGATCCGGGAAATCTGGGTACTATTATCAGAACATGTTATTGGTATGGAATAGAATCAATAATTATAGGAAAGAATTCCGCTGATGTATACAATACCAAAACGATTCGTGCGTCTCAGGGAGCATTATTCTACGTTAATTTCAAGACTGAAGCCGATTTGAACCTTGAATTAGAAAGACTTAAGAACAACGGATACAACATCTATCTGACTACATTAACCGGTAATGTGATATCGGACAGAACAATATCAAAAGAAAAAGCAGTGATTGTTTTCGGAAACGAGGCTAATGGTATTTCAAAGAAATTGATTGAGAAAAAAGAATACAAAGAGATAAAGATTAAATCTTACACAGGCTGTGAATCGCTGAATGTTTCGGTAACTGCCGGAATTGTAATAAACGAGATTAAAAGGTTATTTGAGAATTAGTAATTCCTTCCTTAGCATTTCGAGAGCAGCCTGAGCTGCTCTAATCCTGTTTCTGTGGCGATTATCTCCAAGAAATAATTCTTTAGAATATGTTTTATCACCGATAGAGATCGCAATGTAAACAAGTCCTACCGGCTTAGACTCTGTACCGCCTGTTGGTCCTGCGATGCCTGTTGCGGAAATACCAATATCGGTCTTAAGGAGTTTTCTGACTCCAACCGCCATCTCAACTGCTACTTCACTGCTTACAGCACCTTTATTATTCAGCAAATCCGCGTTTATCATAAGTATGTTTTCTTTTACCTCATTTGCATAAGAAATTATACTACCCTTGAAATACTTCGAGCTTCCTGAAACATCGGTAATTCTACCTGATATAATTCCGCCTGTGCATGATTCTGCGGCAGCAATGGTTAAATTCTTTTCAATAAGAAGTTTCCCAACAAGCTCTTCGAGCAAGTCGTCATTCTGACCATAAATATAATCCCCAATTTTTTCATACAGCGAATTTTCTATTCTATGAAATTCTGAATCAGCATCTGACTCTGTTTTACATTTTACTTCGATACGCAATCTAACTCCGAGCGGAGAAGGCAGAAAAGCCATTTTATGACCCTGCAACAGATCTTCAATGTTACCAATTTGTTCAGACAGAAGCGACTCACCTATACCAGCAGTTAAAAGCGTTTTACTTCTATGGAAAAACTCAGGATTTCTAAGATACTTTTCTTTAATCAACGGTAATATTGAATTTTCAATCATAGCTTTCATTTCAAAAGGAACGCCGGGCATCGCTATAAACATCTTATCATCCTTTTCCATCAGTATTCCCGGAGCAGTTCCATACTCATTCCAAATTACTTTTGATTTTGAGGGAATCATTGCCTGTCCGATATTTGTTTCCGGCATTATAACGTTTCGTTGTGCAAATATACTTTTCACTTTCTCAAGGACTTTTTCGTCAAGAATCAGTTTGTCATTAAAAAACTCAAGGAGTATTGGTTTAGTGATATCATCATGAGTTGGACCGAGTCCTCCCGTAATAAGATTAATTTTAAAATCGTTCACAACAGAATCCTGAAGTTCATCGAGAAGGTCTTGCCTGTTATCACCAATCGTAACCACTTTTTTAACCTTTATTCCCAGACAGTTAAGTTTTTCATTAATGAATGCGGAATTCGTGTTAACAATCTGCCCGATTAATATTTCATCTCCAATTGATATTACTTTTGTATTTATCATAAATAATTAAATACTTTGATTAATAAAACGCTTAAGAATCCACTGTAAACACCCGCAACGACATCATCCAGCATAACTCCCTTCCCGCTGTCCATTTTATCAAAATAATTTCCCGGAAACAGCTTTATAATGTCAAAGGCTCTAAATGTCAGGAATGAGATTAGGGCTACAATCATAACATTATTCAATCCAAATACAGAAACTATGAACAAACTCAACCACATACCCACAACTTCATCTATAACAACGACAGACGGGTCTTTTCCGTACCTTTGCATCATTCTGTCGGAGACGATAATCCCAACAAAGAAAAAGATGACAGATAATGTTATTAAAACGACAGGATGATAGAAACCCGGAATAAAAATGAACAAGACAGCAAGCAAACTTCCAACCGTACCGCTTGCGAATGGAAAATAACCTGTGAATAAAGCTGATGCAATAAACATCGTGAAGAAATCAATCCTGACATCTTCATTTTCAATAATTTTCTTTTTAATCAATCTCATATCGTTTTATATGTTGTGCTCTGATAATATAATCCAGACCCGTATATAGTGTAAGAATTGTCACGAAAAGCATAAGGTAATAGTTCAGATTCGAATCATAAACAAAGAAACGAATATCCTCTTTTAGTTTACCATTTATATCAGTTGTCATAAAAATCAAAAGAAACAAGATTAAAAAGATATACGACATCTGAAAGAAAGTTTTTGCTTTGGCGATGAATGATGTTTTTAAAGTAATGCCTTTGTATTCATCATAAGAACGGATTAATGTAACAACAATATCTCTTAATGCAATAATGATAAGCATCCATAAAGGCATAAATCCAAGAAGGTAAAAAAGATAAAAGGCAAATGACGTTAGCACTTTATCAGCAAGCGGGTCAATAAAAATTCCAAAGTTTGTTATGGATTCATATTTTCTTGCATGCCAGCCGTCGTACCAGTCAGTAAGAACTGCTGCGAAGAATACTACGAGTGACAGACGCTGTAAAGTTACATCGCTGCTCAGGAACATAATCAGAAAAACCGGAGAAAGAAGTATTCTTATAACTGAAAGTATATTCGGTACATTTCTCATCCGGTTGATGCCGATTAAAACGGTAAGTCGTCTTTGTTTTCTTCAGGCTGAGAACTTTTTGCTTGATCACCTTCTACGGTTGATTTCTTATAATCAAGCATAATCATCTCAGTCATATCAATACCGGTATATTTCTTTGTTTCATCTTTTGGGTCAACATAGCTTCTTATGCTGCCCTCAAGATAAATTTTGCTGCCTTTCTTCAGATATTGGCCGCAAATCTCAGCAAGTTTTCTCCAAACAGTTATATAATGCCATTCCGTCTTTTCAACATCACTTCCATCCTTGCTTTTGTATGTATCCGAAGTAGCAACACTAAACTTAGCGTAAGCTGTTCCATCGGCGGTATATTTTACTTCCGGGTCTCTTCCAAGACGACCGATAAGCATGACTTTATTTAATGATTTTGACATAATTAATAAATTTAATTATTTAAGGTTGAATTCTATAACTTTAGACTTCTCAAGCAAAAAGAATTTTGCTGAAGAAAAAACAATAAAATCTCTTAATTTCTCACTAAGTATTGGTTCGGCAAATAAGTATCTGCCTGAATATGCATTTTTTCTTGCATCATAAATAAGAATTTCGGAATCTGTAAGAATGTAAAGCTGATTATTAAAAGCGGAAATTGATTTAATGTATTTAGATTCCATTGAATTCAGATAATTCCCGAAATTATCATATTTAAAAACCGTATTAAGCTTAGAATCGAAAATATAGATATTATTCAAACCATCTTTTACAATCTTGACAGGTTTTGACATGGGTTTCTGAGCAGACTGAAACCCGCCAAAAGAGAAAGCAGGCTGATACATGCTTTGGTTCTGGTATTGATAAGTAACAATACGATTATTCTCGCCGTCGATAGAATAAATATATGGATTAATGAAAACCGTAGAAACCGGAGTTTGATATTTCAGGTTCTCGGGAAAAGATTCATAATTAGTGTAGATGGAGCTAATGTAACTTAGGTTTAGATCGAGTTTTTGAATCCTGAAGTTCATTGGGTCTGATACATGAATTTCAAGACCTGAAGAACCTTCAATGCAGGTCGGAGAGTCGTATTCGCCGTTTGCCCAGCCTTTTTTCCCTGAGCGTTTTACTTCTTTCAACGATTCATCAAACTTAATTATTTCATTGCTTAAAGCATCAAGGACGTATATTTTCCCTTTACCGTCGGAGGTAATAGAAACAGCGTTAAGAAATCCGCTCAATTCATTTGTCTTTACAAGAATACTATCTCCATTAAACAGAAGAATATTTAAGATTAAAAGCAGAAACATTATTTAATTATCAACTTAAAGAAATTAAAGAATAATTCAGGATAAATTCCAAAGACAAGCGTACCCGCGATTGAGATGCCCAGTGCAAGTTTAGACATAGTATTTCCTTTATTCCTGTCTTCTGCGAGCTCACCTTCAGGTTCTTTAAACCACATATAGATTATTACTTTTAAATAGTAATATACTGATATAACGCTTAATAAAATTGCTATAACAGAAAGCCAGACGAGATTAGCTTTAATTGCAGCATAGAATATATAGTACTTACCCCAGAATCCTGCAAACGGCGGAATTCCCGCCAATGAGAAGAGAAAAGCTGTCAGCACTAAGGCAAGAAACGGACTCCTTTTTGAGAGCCCCTTGTAATCATCGAATGTTACGTTTCCAAAATCCTTACCATTTGAGGTTGAATTTTCGAATACAGAAACCACAATGAATGCTCCGAGCTGCATAAAAACATAAGCCAGCATATAGAATGCTATTCCCTTGTTCGCGACGTCATCCATAGCTGTAATGCCAACGAGAATGTAACCTGCACTAGCAATTGAAGAATATGCAAGAAGTCTTTTTAAGTTATTCTGTGTGAGTGCTACTATGTTTCCATACAGCATAGTGAGTGTAGCGAGAATTGAGAATAATATTTTATAATGACCAAGGTCGAGGGACAGAATAACGGGTGCAAGCGTACCGACTGCTGCTATCTTTCCGGCGGTTGACATCATACCCGATACAATAGTCGGCGCACCTTCATAAACATCGGGAATCCACATCTGGAAAGGAAAAATTCCAATCTTAAACATAAAACCAATCATAAATAAGGCGACACCGATTAGGAACATGGGTGACTTAAAAGCTGTGAATGTAGTAATGATTTTTGCAATACTTGTGTATCCAGTTGCCCCGTAGATTAAAGACATACCGTACAAAAGGAAACCTGTCATGAATGCACCAAGGAGCAGATACTTCATTGCGCTTTCGTTTGATTTAGGTCTTTGCCTCATCATACCTGCGAGTATGTAGAAACAAACGGACATAGTTTCGAGACCAATAAAGATAAGTATTATATCGTTGGCATAAATCATTATCTGCATACCAAACAGAGCAATAAGGAGCAGAGAATAATACTCACCGTAATTAACATTGAACTTTTCGAGGTACTCTTTGGATGCAGTAATTGTCAGCAATACAGAGAGAAGGGCAATGAGGTGAAAAGCATTTGCAACGGAATTTATTCTCATCATTTCAGAAATAATGAACGCATCTTTGCCGATATTTAAACCTGCAAAAATGATTGCAGAAAGGACAGCAATTAAAGAAAATACGTAAACCGGATATTTAGATTTTCCAGAGAATACAGCAATCATTAAAGATATGAGTGCAGAAGCTGCAACGATTAAAATCGGTATAATTTCTTTCAGGTCGTTAAGATTAATCATCTGTATAGTTTATATATTATAACTTTTTAAAATTCCATTTTTAGCAGCAGGAATAATTTCAATGAGGTCGCCTGCAATCGTCCCGCAGGAGCCGTACAACTCATAAAGCTTATCTCCGCAATATCCGTGAAGATACACTCCCGAAGAAGCAATATTAATCAAGGGAACATCTTTCATTTGAGAGACGAGAGAGGAAATTATTCCTGATAAAACGTCACCGCTTCCAATGGTAGCAAGATTTTCGCGCCCTGTTGAATTAATTAATGTTATATTGCCGTCAGTGATAATAGACGGAGAATTCTTCAGGACTAATACAACATTAAAATCGGATGCAAATTTTTTAGCAATGTTAATAAAATCCTGTTTAAGCTCATCAACTGTTATACCGAGTAAATTTGCGAACTCACCGAAATGAGGGGTAAGTACAATTGAACTCATTTCCTTATTCAGTAAATCAAGATTGTTTTTAAAAGCAAAAATACCGTCTGCATCAATAACAAAGTTTTTGTTGAATTTCTTAACAATACTTCTCATAAACGACATTGTATCACTTTCCCTTCCGATACCGGGACCGATTAAAACAGCGTCGCTCCATTCGATCTTTTTTGTTATTATATCAACTGATTCGTTTGTAAAGTACTTCTCCGATTTCAGAGGAAGAGTAATAACTTCAGTGGTTTTTAACTCCATAGTATTATTAAGAGATTCGGGAATACCAAGAATGACAGCACCATTTCCAGTTCTGAGAGCTGACTGTGCTGAAAGGTATGCGGCACCGCTGAAACCTTCTGAGCCGGCAAGGATAAAGAGTTTACCGTTGTTGTATTTATGAGAATTCCTGTCTCTTACAGCTTCTTCGAAACATGTATCATCCTTTTCAAGAAGATGTATGTTTTTAGAATTAAATTCATCGAATTTTTCGCAAGGGAGACCGATATCGACTACTTTCAATTCACCCGATACATTACTTCCTTCATAGAACATTGTGTTCATTTTCCTGATGCCCATTGATATTGTTACGTCAGCCTTGAGGCAATCATTTGAATCATACCAGTTGTTTAATCCGGACGGAGTATCGAGTGCAATAACGAATTTTTTGTCGGGATACTGAGATATATCGGAGAATATATTCTTTATATTTTCGTCTAGTTCACCGCTAAAACCAATACCAAAAATTGCGTCAACAAATAGTATCTTTTCATTCTCAGCATCAAGAATGTCATTTAGTCTTTCTATATCAGAGGTTACCTCGTAATAGTCGCTTTTAAAAAGTTCTTTTACAATATTATAATTTGTTAAAGCATCACCTTTTAAGGATTCCGCGGGATAGCAAAGAAATACATTGATAGGAAAGAATACTCCCTGATTCAAGCAGTAATTATACAGGGTGCGTGCTGCAACGAAACCATCTCCTGCATTATTACCCTTACCCGCAAGAATAACAATACGCGAGCATTTTTCACTTATAAAATAATCCCAGATAATCTTTGCAGAATTAACTCCAGCATTTTCCATAAGAAGAACGGATGGAATTCTGTACTTTTCCATGAGATTCTTTTCAGCTTCAAGAACATCCGTATTGTAAAAAACATTTTTCATTTAAGAAACAAGCCTTTTCATTTCTTTAATAACACCGAACCTGTCAATAGCCTTAAAAACAGAGGCTCCGCAGACGAACATATCAACTCCTGCGTCAGAAACGAGTTTTATATTATCCAGACCAATACCACCGTCGATTTCAATCATACAATCCGGATTTAACTTATTCGCGAGTTGTTTCAGTTCTATAATTTTATCTATTGAATTCGGGATAAACTTTTGCCCGCCGAAACCGGGATTAACACTCATTAAAAGTACGAAATCGGAGTACTCGAGAATATTCTTAAGCATTGAAACGGGGGTTGCGGGATTGAGTACCACACCTGCTTTAACACCGAGTGACTTTATTTTGTTGAGGAGCCTGTTTAAATGATAGTTGTTTTCGAAATGAACAGATATGAAATCAGCTCCAGCTTTAACAAAAGACTCAATATACTTATCTGAATTTTCAATCATAAGATGAAGATCGAGAGGAAGGCCTGTAATGGAATTCACTTTTGCGACTACGTCCGGTCCGAAAGTAATATTCGGTACGAAATGTCCGTCCATGATATCGCAATGAATAACATCGGCACCTGCCAGCTCGACTTCTTTTATTTCCTCAGCCAGTTTAGCAAAATCTGCTGACAATATTGAAGGACAAATCATTTTCATCAGTTGTTCTCCTTCTTTTCTTTGGATTTATCAGTAGTAGTTGATTTTTCTTTAGATTTATCAGTGTTAGTAGGTTTACCGTTCGACTTCTCAGTAGGAGATTTCTCTTTAGATTTATCCGTATTGTTATCCTGCTTATCTTTCACTTTTTCTTCTGCGGGTTCAGTCTTATTTTTCTTAGGTTCAACTTTATTTGTTTTGTTGTCCAGCGGTTCCAAATTCCCGTTATCGCCCACTTCATCGGGTTCTTTAATAACTTCGGTTTTCTTTTTAGCAACAAAAAGGTCAACCGAGGTATTTTCCTTTGCGGATTTATCCTTTTTAGGATACTGGTCCATAATTTGACCAGCTGGCAGGTCGCTTGACTGATAAGTAACTTTACCTACTTTTAATTTCTTTTCCAGCAAAATCTTCTGTGCATCGGCAAGTTTTTTTCCGATAAGGTCAGGGATTATTATATCTCCAATAACAGGACCATTGCTAATAATCAGGTCGACCTTAGTCCCCTTTTTTACTTTACTGCCGGGTTGTATAATCTGAGAAATAACGAAGTCCTCGGGTTGTTCGGCAGTAAACTTTCTGACAATTTCGCCGGGAGTAAGATTTCTTTGAACGAGCGTAAATCTTGCGTCTCGTTCTGATTTGCCAATGAGGCGCGGAACGTCAATAAGCTGTTCGCCTCCGCATACTGTCAGATAAACACGCCTGCCTTTTTTGACTGTCTCATCGACAGCCGGAGCCTGATCGAGAACGAGACCAATAGGTTTGTTTTCATCATAGCGGATATCACCCTGTTTAACATCGAGCCCGGATTCTTCGAGAACTTTTTTAGCTTCAAGGAAATTAAGACCGGTAACGTTTGGAACCTTCGTAAGTTCAGCATGTTTGACGTACCACGGCATGAGCAAACTGTTGAAAAACAGACCTAATCCGACAAGAATCAGGATTAATATTCCGAGTTTTTTAAACATTATAAAATTTACGTATATCTATTGAAAAATAAAACTTAAATGCACAATATTAATGCTCTTGTTTAAAATATTCGACGAGGTTAATTTCGAAATATTCTGTATTAGAGTATAACACATTTTTCTTGTTTTCCGGGGTTTCTTTTACGGCAGCAAAGTATCCACGCATTAACCTGTACAATTTAATCATTTCTTTCTGTTCATCTGTGAATTCAAATTTTACCGTCTTAATTCCATTGGAATTTTCATTATTAACGACAACCTGCACCGTGAACCACTCGAAGCGATTCGCTTTTCCGTCTGAAAAGAAAACAAAGAAAACAGCAATACAGGAATAAGGAATCGTCATTAATTCTTTATTATCGGAGAATGAATATTCGAAATAAATGGAATCATTTTCAAATTTGTGGGTGAAGGAGTCGATATATACCATTTCGAATTTTTTTGAGATATCGTAAGGGGGTGTGATTAAATTATTATGTGTTGTAATATCATTTTTAATACGAGTAGAGTTATAGCTCAAAGCTTTATGGTACCCGCTTATTGATTTTATTTTGCAATTTTCCCAGCATTTTGTAAGCAAAAGACTTTTCCGAATTGCCCTTGCGAACTGGACTTTAAGATTAAATTCCTTTCTGGTTTTAATTAAGTCTTCAGAAACAGTGACATAATGTTCCGGTCGAATTGAAACAACATCTTTTCCAAACCTGCGTTGAGTAACTGTATCCCCTGCTTTTCCGTAAACTCTACCTAATTTTGGTCTTTTTAAAATTGCCATAAAATAAATTCTGAATTTTATGAAAAATAAGCAAAAACCGGCAAAGAAACAGTGAATTTTAGGAAAAACTTATTAATAATTGCATATTTTTTGAAAAATTAACACATTTAAGATCTGATAAAATAAGAAGTTTAGAGATGAACCGGAAAAGGGCGCGGAGCGTGGAGTAAGCGGGTAGGAAGCGGGAGAAATGGCTTAGAAGATTGTATTCAAGATGGATTGAGGTTGTATTGAGATTGTATTCAAGAAGTTTAATAGATGAGAAGACATGTATTTAAATTTGATGATTATATAAGTAATCTTTACAATTTTGCTTATAAATCAAGTATAATATACTAATTTTAGTTTATAATGTCAAGAGAAAAAATATAGTTTTTATGATGCTTTGCGGAATAAATAATTCGAATATGAGTGGTGGAAAAATATGGACGTTGCTTTAGAAGTAATTTTCTTTTGGTAGGAGAGAGATATATACTTTAATGAGTTAAATTTTATGTTGATACAATTCTTGATTCTCTTGCGGTTACTGATTAATTGATTCCAATTCAAAAAGAACCCGCGTATGTTTATGCGGGTTCTTTTTGATTGATGTAAGTTTTGTGTTATTTATTCAGAATCATTTGATAAGCACCATACGTTTTACGCTTGAAAAATCACCTGATTGGATTTTATAGAAATAAACTCCGCTGCTAAGATGCGAGGCGTTGAAGTCAACGGTGTAATATCCTGCCTGCTTTACTTCATTAACGAGTGTTTTAATTTCTCTGCCTGTTATGTCATAAATCTTCAGTGTTACAAATCCCTGTTTAGGCAGTGCAAAGTTTATCTTTGTATTTGGATTAAACGGGTTCGGATAATTCTGGAATAATTCATAATCATTCACAATTTGTTCACCTTTGGGGTTGATTGCAGTATGTGGAGAAACGTTTAATGTAAACGTGCAGGAGGCTTTCGCAGAATCATTATCGGTAACAGTAACTTTAATTATAGATGAGCCAGCTGAAGAAGGTGAACCGGAAAATGTTTGAGTTGCGGGATTAAAATTTAACCATGACGGCAATGGACTGCCGCTGCTTAGAGACGCTGAATATGCGAGTGTGCTATTTCCATCGTCATCTATAAATGCGGAATCGGGTATTTGATAAATGAATTGTACGCCTACAGAATCAGTTCTATCCGGAATTTGATTTGCTAAATAAGGGATAAAGTTTGTCAGTTTAAGGCTGTCAATAATATTGTCCACTTTAACCCAATAAGTAGAATATGTACTCATGGGCCAGTTACCGCGAGTGAAGAAAAGATATTTATTGTCGCGAGTTACATACGGACAGCAATCGTAAATATTCGTGTTAATATTTGGACCGAAAGATTTCGGGTTTGTCCATTTACCATTAGTTTTATGATAACTGATACGTAAATCGTACGGCGATGCTAAACGAAAAAATATTAAGTATGATTCATCTCTTGCTATAAAGAAGTCGTTATCGTCGTTGGCAGTATTTATTGGTTTTCCTAAACTCTGTATGGATGTATCCTGATTATTAATCATTAATTTGCAAATATCAGTATTACTACCTGGATTCGAGGCTACATAATAGTTCTTTAATTGTGTCTCCTGAAAATAATGTGACTGAAGGTTTGATGAAAGCAGCTTTAAAGGAGTAGTCCAGCCTGTACTTGTTCTTGTTGAATAAAAGGTGCATCCAACACCATTGACATCCTTCTGCATATACATTGTACTGTCATTAATCGATAGTCCGGGACAAGCAAATCCTTCAAAAACCACAAATGGTCCCTGCCACATATTGCTCAAATACTTGCAGCATTTAATTCTTGATACAGTTATGGGCCAGCTGTTTATTTCACAGTAATAAATTTCTTTGCCATCTGAACTTATGCTTATTCTTTCAACGGGACGTAATCCGCTGCTTGATTGTAATTGAAATACTACAGGATTATTGCCCGGCAGCGATTGTGCAAGATATAAACTGTCCTGAGGAATCGGTTGTGAAAAACCAGTACTTGCAAAGAACAGAACGACGAGTGTTAAATAAATTGTTTTCATGATTTTAATTCTTTTAAATTTGCAAACATATTGCTTAAATTTTTTAATCAAAATACGAAGATAAAATGATGAGAAATAATCATATTCGGTAAACCTCCGTAAAAATCATGCAAACAGGTGATTTGAATAAGTATAAATTCTTGTGAATTATGCATTACGTCAATTTCAAAGTAAGCAGAATAGCAAGTGCTGTTCTCCAGAGGCGAATCTACGACAAACAAAGAAAAGATTTTATCATCCGCTGCGGAGAATCATCGACTCAAATGCAGAGAAGAGAAATTATTTATTGGTAAGAGCAAGAGCATTTCAACACTGAGAACACGGCGTAGCCAATGGCTACAAACAAAATAAAGACAAACATTAACAAAGAATTTAACCGCAGAGTTCGCAGAGAACGCAGAGAACTAGCTCTAAAATACGAAAGATGAAATGAATTTAACGCAAGGGTCGCAAAGAAGGCAAAGGTCGCAAAGAAAACCATTATGTATTTTATTTTATAAAAGTTTGTTTTTATTACACAG
>CAZVCC010000024.1:0-45277 GCA_964626015.1 uncultured Ignavibacteriaceae bacterium | reverse complement strand
CTAAGAAGAATTTTTTCATTTTTTTACCTTTCAATTTATTTATAATTTTTAATTTAAGTTTTAATTTAAAATGTCTATAAACCATATATCAAACATCATGCCACAAAAATAGTGGGAAAACAAGCCGGAATCGAGGTTTTTCATTTGCATACTATAGTCATCTCACTATATATAAAGTGCCAAAACTATGTTTTTTATGAATTATGAAGAAGGATTTAAAAAAATTGATGTTAAATATTTATGAAAGTAGAAAATATGGTGAAATGATGCAATTACTCACGAATACAGCAATAAAATTTTCGTTTGAATATTGTTCTAAAAATGAAAACGACTTAAATTTAGGTCGTTTTCATTTGAAATATAAATTATCCGAATTAAACGAAGTCTCCGTACTTCGTTTCTACCAATTCCGTCAATGCTATCTTCCCCTGCTCGTCATTCGGAGGTACTCCATGCCACCTGTAATCATCTTCCATGAACGACACTCCTCGCCCCATTTTAGTATTTGCTATAATTACTGATGGTTTACCTTTTACTTCTTTTGCTCTGTTAAAAGTATTCAGAATATCCTGCATATCGTGTCCGTTCATTTCAAAAACTTCCCAGTTGAATGATTTAAACTTATCGGGCATCGGGTCAAGGTTCATAACTTTCTGAACCCTATTATCAATCTGGCAGTCATTTTTATCGACAATCATTATCAGATTATCTGTTCTGTGATGAGCCGCTGTCATTATTGCTTCCCAAAGCTGCCCTTCTTGAAGCTCTCCGTCACCATTTATGCAAACTACTTTATTCGGTTTGTTATCAAGCTTGAGGGCAAGAGCAGTACCGACTGCTATAGAAAGTCCCTGCCCTAAAGAACCTGAAGCAATTTCTACTCCCGGCAAACCATGCGTTTTCAGCGGAGCAGGGTGCCCCTGCAATCTTCCGTTTACTTTTCTCAGAGTCTTAAGCTCATCAATAGGGAAATAACCCCTGCGTGCCAGTGTTGAATACCATACTGGTGCTATATGTCCTATTGAAAGATAAACATAATCTCTTCCTTCAAAATAAGGATCTTCATTATCAAGGTTTAACAAGTTAAAATAAAGTGCTGAAAAAATATCCGCAGTGCCAAGAGGACCGCCCGAATGCCCTGATTTCGATATTAAAAGCATATTGATTATGTCACGCCTTATCTGCCTTGCCATTTCATTAAGCTCTTCAACTGTGTTTAATCGTGGATTTTTACTCATTTAAAAATATAAGTTTATTTATTATTGGTTTGATTCAGTCAATCTAAACAAAAAATTAATTATATTAATTCAACGGTCTTTGCTTAGATTTATATGATTTAATCATATCCAGAAATGGATTTATGTGTTTTAGAAGAATTATTAGAGCTATGATAATAATAAATATTATGATTGTACTTGGGTTAGAATCCTTTTGATTTATCATAGGATTAATTATATAATAAACAACAGGTAGTAAAATTGTCGCAGCAATGTTTCCAAAGTGTACGTTTTTGTATGCACCATAAGATATCGTAAAAATTGCACACCATATTAATAGAGCCCATGGCTCTGTGGCAGCACATATCCCCGCCGCAGTCGCTAATCCTCTGCCGCCTTTAAACTTTATCCACACAGAAAAATTATGCCCTGCAACAATCAAAGCTAAAGGTAATAACATAGTCTCTAAACTATAACCAGCCGCTTTTAGAAAAATAAAAGATGGTGCAAAACCCTTTATGAAATCCAGGACCAGGACAATTATACCCGTAACTCTTGAATTTGTTATTTCGTATGAATTCAAAGCTCCTACATTTCCCGAGCCTTCTTTAATTATATTTTTTCCGTGTCTGTATTTGAGAATCAGATATGCTGTGGGTATCGAGCCTATAAGATAAAAAAGGATGCACAATAAAATATATTCGGAGTATTGCATATTACTATAATGGTCTTGCAACAATTATCCCCGTTTGCTTTTTATTTCCCTTTAGATATTCTTTAAGTTCTTCTTTTGAAATAACTATTTCACCCTTTGTAATCGAAGCGTGCATGAACTTCGTCCTGCCATCTTCCTTGTATATGAAACCCGTATGAGTTACATCAAGCCCGTCTATATTCGTTGTCGTTGCGATTATATCTCCTGTTTGCAGCTTATCGTAATATTCATCAACATCACTCTTTCTTATATAATAAAGTGCTCTTTTGTTCATATTTGCCTCAACTGATTCCATTTCATTTATATATTCGCTGTTGCCTTCAAGCTGTTTATAAGAAGATGTATGTGTAGTCATAAAGTCAATTTTTTTGTTGTATGGTATACCTCCGATTTCTTCAGTAATATCTTTAACAATTCCCTTTTCCTGATTGTTATATATCCAGTCAGTAAAATAATGAAGCCGTGATGGATATCCGCTAATTTCTCCGTTTCTATATCTTATCAGCTGCAACTCTTTTTTGAAACTGTTAATATCTGTTTTCCCTTTTTTAATTATGTAAGACATGGCAAGAACATTCTCTACAAAAGTGACGCAGTCTAGACCCGATACCATTATTATAAGTTTTTCTTCATTTGTATTTTTATCGAGCGTTCCCGCTTGATATTCAACCCCAAGAAAAGACTTACCAACTACTGCTATGATATCCGAAATATCCGAGTTGCTTAAAGATGCGTCAAAACTATTTAGCTTTTTCTTAACGGCTTTTTCCTCATAGTCATCATCCGCTATGACAACTGAATTCACGGAAGCCAGAAGAGATATAATAATCAAACTGAAAACAAGTGTTTTCATGCAAAATACTTTTATACTTATCATATTCTTAAAATTTTATTAATTTACAAACAAACAGATTAAACTAAAATGAACTTACGCAGTAATAATATCGTAGTACGTAAAGCAAGGAAATCAGATTCAAAGTCCATAATTGGACTAATATCCGAACTTGCAGAATTTGAGAAACTCTCTCCACCGAACAGGTACGTACAGAAACGGCTTATATCTGATGCTTTCAAGACAAAACCAATATTTAATATTCTTGTTGCTGAGAATGAAGGAAAGATCACTGCTTATGCATTCTATTTCTTCACATACTCTACTTTTCTTGCTAAACCAACTTTATACCTTGAAGATATATTTGTGAGTGTAAAACACAGGTATGAAGGTATCGGTAAAATGCTCTTTAATGAATTATTAAGAATTGCAAAAAGCAAGAAATGCGGTAGACTCGAATTTACTGTCCTTGACTGGAATAAAAATGCAATTAATTTTTATAAAAATTACAACGCTAAGATTATGAAGGAATGGTTGCTGCATAGAATCACACTGTAGCAGTTTTCATTCTTAAAATTCGGTAACATCTCTTTGATACTGTGAAGGACCTCCGATAATCGGTTCTTTTGTCAAATCCTCAAACCTTGTTATCTCCTCAAGAAATACGAGCCTGAAGTCTCCCGGAGGACCATTTCTTTGTTTTCCTATCACAATATCTGCTCTTCTTTTTACTTCTTCATATTTTGCCATATCATCTTTTGGAGGAGGAGAAACTAAAAATTCCCTATGAATAAATATAACTACATCTGCATCCTGTTCTATTGCACCGGATTCTCTCAGGTCAGATAGCTGTGGCCTTTTTTCTTTCTTCTGTTCAATTCCCCTGTTCAGCTGAGCAGCTGCAACAACCGGTATATCAAGCTCTTTGGCAAGAGCCTTCAGGCTTCTTGATACGTGTGCAACTTCAAGGTCGCGCCTTTCATACTGCCCTTCACCTTTTAATAGTTGAAGATAGTCAACAACTACCATGTCAATTTGATGCTCATGCTTTAAGCGTCTTGCTTTTGCCCTCAGCTCAAGTACATTCATCTCGCTCGTATCATCAATGTACATTTTTACTTTAAGCTTATCCAGAGAGTTTACAACCCTTGCCCACTCTTCGTTTGAAGTTCTTCCGCTTTTTAATTTTTGCCCGTCAACTCTCGATTCAATCGATATAAGTCTTGAGATAATCTCCATCTTAGTCATTTCGAGAGAGAAAAAAGCAACCTTATAACCCCTCTGAGCTGCATTTCTCGTTATGTTCAGTGCTAATGCTGTTTTGCCATGCGATGGTCTTCCCGCAACTATAATAAGCTCTGACTTTTGAAAACCGAGTGTTAAATCATCGAGAAGTTTGTATCCTGTAGTCACACCCGGAAGGTTCTTCTTATCTCCGCCTCTTCTCGAGCCTAACTGTTCAAGTATGTTGTTAATTTCCTCTTCTACGGATACTACTCTTTTCTTCGAAAATGATTCCGATGTGTCAAGAATATCCTTTGATGCATTTGCAAGTATTGCATAGGGTTCTGATGATGGATTAAAACAGTTATCGAGTAATTCTTTGGCAATGTTTATTAGTTCTCTTAGTACGTATTTTTCGTATATAATTCTTGCATACCTTTTTGCGCTTGCAGATGAGGCTATGCTTTCGGTAATTCTGAGTATGTATTCAACACCGCCTACAGAATCGAGCTTACCCATTCTCTTGAGTTCTTCAATTACTGAAAGTGCGTCAAGGTCTTCGTTTCTTGTGTTAAGGTTTACTATTGATGAAAATATCACTCTGTGTGCGGTCTTGTAAAAATATTCTGATTTAAGTAATAATTCAATGTCTGTAAACACCATGCTGTCCAGCATAATGGCTCCAAGAACTTGTATCTCAAGCTCTGCTGCATTCGGCGGAAGTTTGCCTTCAAAGACTTCTACCATGGAGTCTTCAGCGGTTCTTTCCAGCTTCTTTTTATCCTGTATAATTTTTTTCCTTGTCATACTCTTTTCTGAATAATTGTACGTCTTCCCATGTTGGTTTCTTCCAGTTTGGATTCCTTAAAAGTGCCGCCGGATGGTAAGTTACCATTGCCTTTACTTTGATATCCCCAAAAGTGAGATTGTAAATTTTGCCTCGCATTCTTCCGAGTGTTTCTTTAACCCTCAGCATTGTCTGTCCTGCAAACGTACCCACGCATAGAATAAACTTGGGCTTTATAAGCTCGATTTGTTTCAGCAAATACGGCTCGCATTTTAGTATCTCCTCCGGATTCGGATTCCTGTTTTCAGGCGGTCTGCATTTTAAAATATTGCATATGAAAACTTCATCCCTCGTAAAATTTATCGCTTTTAATATATCAGTAAGTAGTTTACCTGCACGACCTACAAATGGTTCACCCTTTTCGTCTTCATCTGCACCCGGTGCCTCACCTATGACCATTACATCTGCTTTCGGACTGCCTGTACCAAAAACAAAATTCTTTCTCGTCTCGCATAGATTGCACTTTATACATTTGTTTATCATTGAATCCAGTTCGCTGATATTCTTTGCATCCATCCAGTCTTCTCTCAGTAATGTCATCGGAGATCCTTCCCTCACTATATTCTCGTTTCCAACTTTTTCTTTATATTCAGTTTCATGATTATGAATAGCGATTTTTATCTTCAGTTCTTCAACATCAGTATTCTCATCCGGTATTTCAAGGTCATACTCTTTCAGTAATTCTCTGGGTATGTGAATTTCTTTCTCTCCTTGAACGTATCGCAGATAATTAATACTGTCCTCTAATAATTTTCTCTTCAACTCTGTTATGATTTATATGAAAGATAAGAATATTTTCTCAGCGTTACAATCATTTAAATTGTGCAATAAACAAATTTTTACGACATATATATTTCCAATTATTTTCTTTTTACTCAAGCCGGAGATAGCTGCTTTGTCTATTGTACGTTACGTTTAGTATGTTCATCAATAAAAATAAAGTTGCTTCTGCGTAACTATGTTTTATAACTATGAATTAAAAACAAACTTTTTTAAAAGAAAAAGGCTTAACAGTTTTCTTTGTCGTAGATTCGACGTGGCGAACGTTCTTTGCCTCCTTTGCCTTCGAGTCGGAGATCCGCCGTGGCGGACATCCTTTGCGTTTAAAAATCTTTTAACAATAATAGTCTATTCGTTTTCTCTGCTGCTATTAGCGGCAAATAAATTCTTCCTCTGTGCCCTTCGTTTTATCTCTGTGTTCGAGTCGTAGATTCGTCGAGGAAAATGATAATAATGTAAACTCTTGCTCTTAGTAATAAATAAAATTATTCTCTGTGCGTTCTGTGTACTCTGTGGTAAAAGTTCTTCTTATCTTTACTCTTAACGTATTTGTACGATAAAAATAATATTTTCAAAATTAATCTGCTTTCTTCCACTCAAATAACCTATCAAGTATCTCATTCGCCAGCTCAAACTTCGTCATCTTATCCAGAACCTTCACAGATGTTTTGTTTATCAACGTTGCAACATTAGTGTCCGTACCGAATCCCGCTCCTTCCACATTCGGATCATTAAGAACTATCATATCAAGATTTTTATACTTCAGCTTCTTCTTCGCATTTTCTAATCCATTATCCGTCTCAAGAGCAAATCCAACTAATCTGAATCCTTTTTTATTCTTTCCCATATAGCCCAAAATATCTGTCGTCTTTATAAGCTCAAGATTATATTCTTTTTCTGTCTCCTCTTTCTTTATCTTATGTTTCATTGCCGCCTTTGGTTTGAAGTCGCTGACCGCAGCTGACATTATAGCCGCATTTATTCCTTTCATGTTTTTCTTTACAGCATCAAGCATTTCATCACCTGTTTCAACGTCAATTCTTGTTACACCTTTCCTGTGCTGCAAAGCCGAAGGTCCTGTTATAAGCACAACTTCCGCTCCACGTAAATATGCTGCCTTCGCAATTTCAAAACCCATCTTTCCCGATGAGTAATTCGACAAGTAACGAACCGCATCAATGGACTGCCTTGTAGGACCAGCTGTAACGAGAATTTTCTTTCCCTTTAAATTCTTTTCATAAAACTGCTCTTCTACAAATTTAAAAATTTCTTCCGGCTCAGGCATTTTCCCCATTCCGTATATACCGCTCGCTAGTTCACCTTCAACAGGTTCCAGTATTCTGTAGCCGTCATTCCTGAGCGCTTTTATATTTCTTTGAGTTGCTCTGTTATTATACATGTCTTCATCCATTGTAGGTACTACAACAACGGGACATCTTGCGGCAAGTATAGCTGATAGAAGGAAATTATCGGAAATCCCTGCATTAATTTTCGCTATGGTGTTTGCAGTAGCAGGAGCAAGCACAAACATGTCTGCCCAGATTCCATTTGTTATATGCCATGTCCCCGCATTTACGGTTTCAGATTTAGACATATCCCCCTCAGGAAACATGTTGATTATAACTGGATTTTTTGAAAGAATTGAAAGTGTTAATGGTGAAACAAAATTAACTGCTGAAGGAGTCATTATCACTCGTACTTCTGCACCGGCTTTAATGAAAAGTCTCACCAGATTACATATCTTGTAAGCTGCAATTCCGGCACTAATGCCGATAATTATTTTCCTTCCTTTTAACACAGTTCAAAATAAAAGTTTTACTTTAGTCCCTTGTACCTGAAGCTTAACTTTTTACTTATCAGCTCATCAACTGCCTGAAATGTAGGTTTAACCCTTTTTTCAAACTCAAGAGATAAGTTAAGCTTATCCTGATTCATCCCTGAATCTTCATCTGTTTCCTTCATAAGTACAGGTTCCAGTCTCTGGCTTACTTCTATCCTTGTTTCGTCATTGATTTGTCTTGCCCTTTTTGAAGCTATTACTGTTGCTTCGTATATATTCTCGGCACTTTTCTCGAATTTATCTAAATCAACTGTTTTTATTGCCATTTTGTATTCCTTTATATTTATTAATAATATTTTTTGCTTCTTCTACTGCTGTTTTTAAATCAAAATTGTTCAGCACAATATCAAACCGGTCTTTCAGCGTCATTTCAAAATCTATCCTTGCTATTCTTTTCTTTAGATATTCATCGCTTTCCGTTCCTCTTTTTATAAGTCTTTCAACTATTGTATTCTTATCGGGAGGATTCACGAATATCAACAGCGCATTATCTTTATAAATTCTCTTAATCGAAAGCGCACCTTTAACGTCCATGTCAAAAACCATCGATTTACCCCCTGCAATGCATTTATCAACTTCGCTCTTCAGAGTACCGTAATAGTTGTTGTCGTATATCAGTTCGTATTCAACAAACTCATCATTCTTAATCTTTTCCTCAAACTCTTCTTTCTTAATAAAGAAATAATCTTTCTTATCGGTCTCGTTATTCCGTTTCTTTCTTGTTGTTGCTGAAATTGAGAATAACAGATCAGGAAATTCATTAAGTACTTCTTTTACAATTGTCGTCTTGCCGCTGCCCGAAGGTGCCGAAAATACATAAAGCATGGTTACTCTACATTTTGTATTTGTTCTCTTATCTTTTCAAGCTCTTCCTTAAGTAGAGAAACTTTTTGAGATATCAATGCATCAGATGCTTTTGAAGCTATTGTGTTTATCTCCCTGTTCATCTCCTGTAAAAGGAAATTCAGCCTTCTACCGGCATTCTCTTTTGAATTTACGCTTTCCTTAAAGAATTCAAGATGGCTCTTCAGCCTAACACATTCCTCTGTAATATCCATTCTTTCTGTAAGCAATGCAAGTTCAAACTCCAGTCGTTTTTCATCAATCACGTTTCTGTCATTAAGGTAATAATTCAGTTTCTCGTTAAATATCCTCTTCTCTTCTGCAATTCTCTCCTTTCCCAGTTCAGAAATTATTTTGGACTCTTTGTCTATGACGTTAATCCTTCCCAAAATGTCTTTTTCTAAAAATGCACCTTCCTTATTTTTCATCATGTAAAGATCATCGACAGCTTTCCCTATAAGCTCTGTTATAAACGCAAACTCATCCTCATCAACGGCATTGTCATTTTCCCTTAGAAAATAATCAGATAACGATAGTATATGTTCAAGCTTTATTTTCTCCTTTGAACCTGATTTCTTCTTTATAGTCTTTAATATCGATATCTGTGCCTTAAGGTTCTCTTCATCAAGCATCATATCTGAAACCCCCTTGATGTCAGGTGTATCGACACCTATTAAAACGCTCACCTTCCCCCGTGATATTTTTTGTTTTACTATTTCACGTATTTCGTATTCTTTTGTATATATATGTTTTGGACATTTAAGCAATACTTCCATGTACCTGCTGTTGACAGTCCTTAGCTCTACGGTGTACCTATGTCCGTTTCTTAATTCTTCGGCTTTGCCGTATCCGGTCATACTTATAAGCATATCAGTCCTATTTAACGTAGTTTTTAATTAATTCACTCTTTAAATAATTGAAAGCTTCATCAACACTGTTAACAAACTTAAATAAATTCAAATCTTCCTGTGATATCATTCGAGTCCTCGCCATCTCTTCAAAATTAATGACTTTTCTCCAGAATTCTTCTCCGTATATTACTATTGTCATTTTCTTGTTAAGCTTCATCGTTTGTACTAATGTCAATATTTCCATCAGTTCATCAAGCGTCCCGTAACCGCCCGGCATTATCACAAGCGCCTTTGCGAGATAGGCAAACCAGAATTTTCTCATAAAAAAGTAATGAAACTCAAAATTTAGATGTCTGTCAATGTATGGATTTGGGTATTGTTCAAAAGGCAGTGATATATTGAAACCAATCGATAATCCTTTCGCTCTTTTAGCTCCCCTGTTTGCAGCCTCCATAATTCCCGGACCGCCTCCTGATGTTACAACAAATTTATTCCCTTTCCCAAGTCCTTTTGACCATTTAGTCATTCTGTACGCGAGCTCTTCAGTTTCAGTGTAGTACTTCGACATCTCATATTCAACTTCAGCTTTCTTTATAGCATTAAGAATTTTCTTGCTTGGCTTTTTTAATGCATAAAGTTTTGCTTCTGTTTCTCTTAAATTTTTTCTTGCTATGTCTTCAGGCAATGTTCTTGCTGAACCGAAAAATACTACAGTATCTTTTATATCACTTGCTTTTAGTCTTGAATAAGGCTCAAGATATTCTGAAAGAAGACGTACTGTTCTGCCCGATGGCGAATTTAAAAAATCCTGATTTTTATAAGCTTTTGGTGATTTCTTAACATGTTTTGTCATTACAGACTTTTTCCTCCGTCAACCACAAATATATTCCCGGTTGTCCATTTATTTTTAACTGCTAAATATTCTATCATCGAATTAATGTCTTCTGCTTTCCCGAATCTCTTCATCGGGTACATAGCTTCTTCTGATTTTATTACTGTTGTATTTTCATCTCCTTCTATCCATATCGTACCGGGTGCAATCGTATTTACAAGTATATGCGGAGCTAATCTTTTCGCCGTTAATTGTGTCAGCTTTATCAACCCGGCTTTTGCTACCGAGTATGGAATCGCTCCTTTCCAGTTCTCAATTCCGCCGAGTGAGGAAATGTTTATAATACTGCATGGTGTGTCTTCATTCATCATCATCATTCTAACTGCTTCCTGTGTGCAGAAAAAAGCATTCTTTAAATTCATGCTTATAAAATTATCAAAATCATCTTCTGAAACCTCCAGAAAATCTTTCCTATCAAATATTGCTGCGTTGTTCACAAGAATATCAAGCCTTCCGAACTTATCTGCAGTTTCAGTAAATAATTTCTTAATATCAGAAACGTTTCTTAGGTCAGCTTTAACGCATATAACTTCAGCACCTTTCTCTTCAATATCTTTCTTCGCTTTCTCAACCTCTTCATCTTTCGAATTGAAGTAACTGAGTACAAGATTAAAATTCAATTCAGCAAGTTTTAAAGCAATTTCTCTGCCTAATCGCCGAACAGAACCCGTAACTAAAGCAACTTTATTCTTATTTTTCATATACCGGTGCCCTTGGGATGACTCGAACATCCGACACGCAGTTTAGGAAACTGCTGCTCTATCCACCTGAGCTACAAGGGCTAACATTAAATGTACAAAATTTCATCACCTTTTTCGAGTGAAAAAATCACTTATTTTTTACTAAATCAACACATCTGTCCAAAATAAAATGGAAGAAAAAGGGCTAAGTAAAACAGGTTATCAAAGGTGATAATTTGTTATATTTAATTTTTACGAATTTAAACAACTTAGCCCTATGACAAATATAACGTTATTTGCACAAATAATTCATGGATTAGATAGACCCTTTTTAACAAGATTGTATCTGCTTTTCAAAGCGACAAACACGCCAAGGGACTTTGCAAAAATTGACCTTTATAACTGCTTCACAATCCTTTTAAGCCAAAATGTAAAGAAATTTACATAATACAATACCGAATATTTGAATAATCGGAGAAATAAGCAGGGGGTGGGTTCAAAATCGCTTCTCTAAAAGAATAAAACTTTACAAAATAAGATATATTTTAGGTTTTATTTAGGATCCATATTTATTTTGGACAGCAGTGTATATTTGCAGGGAGAAAATCAAGTGCGCTAAAGGCATCACTCAGGCATCAGTGAGGCATCAGTGAGGCATCAGTGAGGCTTTAGATGAAGTCTTAGGTAAAACTTAGGTGAAAGTTAGGAGGTTATTAGGATTTTGATAGGTTATAGATAGGATTTGGATAGGTAACTTACTATTAAATTGCTGTTTTTACAGGGTTGTAAGTGATATAATATTGTTTTTTCCGTCTAATTATCCCGCAAAAACGTCCTTTAATGGGGGTTTTTGATTGCAAAGATCCGTGCTGTGATGTAAAAACCGTATCCCATTTATAATGATAAACATGGTTATATTTTGCAAAAAAGTCAAGTCATAAATATGGAATACTATTATTTTTTTACACATATGTTCAAAATAATGTAAAAGAGATTAAAAATCATGTTAGAATCAAAACATTTGTTGGAACAAGTTCAAATGTAATTGAAATTCGGATTTGGACAGCATTGATTACTATGTTAATATTAAGATACTTAAAGAGTATTTCAAGATATGGACGGTACTTCTCAAACCTAATAGCATTCTTAAGAATGAATTTATTTGTAAAAATTGACCTTTATAACTGGCTTCACAATCCCTTTAAGCCACCGGGTAAAGAAATTGACATAGAACAATACCGAATATTTTAATAATCAGAAAAATAAGTAGGAGGTTGTTTTCAAAATGACTTCTCTAAAGGAATAAAACTGTACAAAATTAGATATTTATAGGATTTTATTTAGGTTCCATTTTTATTTTGGACAGCTGTGAACAAAACTATTTTAAAAATTTGACTCTTACTTAATCTTGAAAATGAAAAAGGGAAGCATTAATTGCCTCCCTTTTCCTAAAGCCAGATCAATTATTTTATTTTATAAGCATCATTTTCTTCGTTTGAGAGAAATCTTTGGATATAAGCTTGTAATAATAAATTCCACTTGAAAGATTTGATGCATCAAAATGTATGTTGTAATTTCCTGCCTCCAGAAATTGATTGAAATATGTCATTACTTCATTACCAAGTATATCGTAAATCTTCATTGCTGTCTGTCCGTTCTTTGGTATCGAAAACTTGATATTGGTTACAGGATTAAAGGGATTTGGATAGTTCTGTTCAAGAGTGTAATTAAATGTGGTTTCGTTTTCGTTACCTATTCCTGTTGGAATTTCTAAACTAGCCTTTCTTGTATTCAGAACATAACTATTTGAACTAAGGGTGCCGGAAACAAAATATGCAAACACTCCAATCTCACAATTTGATGCTTCCCATCCGCTTGGAACCGTATAGTTCCAGGTCACTGATTTAACTGTACCTCCAGTCCATGTACCTGTACTTAATTGTTCTCCTGTTGCACCGTTAACCATATTTCTAACTACATGATTGTGAATATAGTTTGTACCTCCTGTACAGGAACTGTTTCCTGTTTGTGGATATATAAGTTTGTCCTCTAACATAACAAAATTTATATTAACAGTTGTGTCAAGAGTTCTGAGAGCAGTAACATTTGCTGTTAACACTAAAAGCCTTGTTGCCGGATTGTATGACCTTATTAAATCAATTCTTACATCTGGAGCAAAAGTACTCTGATAACTTGCCTGGCCTGCCCATGCACTGCGGCTTATAGGACCTGTCCTTCTACCAATTACTCCTTGCGGATACGCTGATAATCCTAAATTTGAGAGAATACTATTTCCGTTAAATGTCGAAAATGGATCGCTTGCAGTATTAGCAGGTCCGTGATATTCCAGTATTAACGTATTCGGAAACGTTGTAAGTATCTGGTCGGCAATAGTATGACCGCATGGACACCATTGGCACCATGTGCCAGTACAAAGCTCAAGAAGTACATTGTTTGTATCTTGTGCTTGGATCTTTGGTGTAAAAGCAACCGAAATAAAAAGAAGTGCAACAAAAATGCGAAGTAGTTTTTTCATGATTTTAAAGTTTAAAGATTTTATAAATACCATTTTAGTTAACTATTTTTATATTGTACTTTATTGATGTCTACTTTCATTAAGTAATATCATTCTTTTCCCTAATTGCCTTACAGCAAGTCAATCAATCAATTTCTCCCGCTAAATTAGTTTTATCGCAAAAATAAATGCTCTTTAAAGAATAATTATTCCTTCGTAGTGAATAAAACAATTTTCATTAACAAATCCCTCTAAATATAATAATGCTAAACTTCAATAACAAGTATTAAACCTGAATAAATATATTATTACCCCATATATGGGTAATAATATATTAAGAATAGATTTTATTGTCAATAATAATACAAAAACATTACCCGCGGGACATTATCTCTGTACAAAATCGAAAAAGAAAAAGTGAATGATAAAAACGTATATATTATATCTATTAATAAAAAAAGGGAGAGCAAACTGCCCTCCCCGAAAATATATCCTTTTTCGTTCTGTTATTTAATCATCGTCATCTTACGAACTTCCTTAAAGTCACCTGCTTCAAGTTTATAGAAATAAACTCCGCTGGCAAGTTTTGAACCGTTAAACTGCGTCAGGTAAATACCTGAATTCTGATTTCCTTCGTACAGTGTTGAAATCAATTGACCCTTTATATCATACACTTTTAATGATACTTTCGAACTCTTCGGTATCATATATGATATATTCGTTACGGGATTGAACGGATTCGGATAATTCTGGTTTAAGGCATATTGAGTCGGTGTTTCTGTGCCTATTTGCTGTATTGAAACTATGAAACTGCTAATCGCAACAGAGAATCTCCCCCATTGACTATCACCTGACGGCACGAATGTACTCGTTGTCGCGGGAGCCGTTGCTAGAGTTGAACCGGCTTTATCAAATATTGTGAATGGGAAAGTCGTTCCGCCGTTTGTGGATACCTGAACCTGCAATCTGTCGTTATAAGATGCACTGTATATTGCATGTGCCCAGTTAAACTTTAGTGAGTCCGTTAAATCTACATTATTAAAAATCGGCGATTTTAAATAATCCATTTGCCCGCTTGTGCTATAACTGTAACAAGCTACTCTTGCTGACCTCGTTCCCGAGAATAGAGGACCATTTGCTCCTGAGAAAACCTCCCATGTCAAACTACCTGCATTCGGGTTTATTACCTGCCAGCCTGTCGGAGGGAACCCTGATTCAAACACCTCATAATTAAATCCGGAGTTTATCGAATATGACTGCGTTCCTGTTATTGTCTCGTTATTGCTGTTTACAAAACCTGGTAAAAGCATTGGTTTTGTATCAGAGGGTGTTACATTTTTAGTGTAACTATCTGCATAAATTACGTGTGGTGCTTTTCCTGCATTAATAATTTCTTTGTTTGCATCATTTTGCACAAACGCTGATGTATAATATGATGTGTCATTTGCATTCGCAAATGGAGTCAGCTTATATGTAAATTCATAATTGTATGTACCTGGTGTTGTGGGAATTGTTGTTCCGCTCATATCGGGATAAGCAAATCTGAAGACATCCTTAAATACTGTTTCACCATTTGTTCCCGGAGGTGATGTATATGTCACTTTAGTTGATATGGAATTAACGCGTAGTTTATAATTACCCGTTGGTAATGGTGAAATAACGGTTACTGTAATATTTGTCCTTATCGAGTCGCCAATTTTTGTATCAACTACGTTAACCGATAAAGGAGCACCTTTCGACATTCTCGTTGTATATGGTGTCAACAAATTGCTTAATGTTGTGTAACCGCTAACCTGTACAATTATTCCGTCAACAATTAGTGTAGGTACTGCACTGACTGCGTAATAAGTCTGAACTCTCGGCTGTATTTGCGTTGAATTTGCTAAATACATCGGGTCGTTACCTGGTGATGGCCACCATACATGCGTTTTAATGGGAACTATAGAATCAACACGTTCTGATATAAAAACATCCAGTGCGGGATTTTGAGATGCGCAAGGAGCACAAGTTGAAGCTGTAAATGCTTCAAATACAACTTTTCTTTGTGCGCCCGGCATGTACAATGTATATTGCTTCAACGTATCATTAGATTTATTCTCGTCTGTTGCCCATGTCGAATACGTCTTTATATTTAACGCTGTATTTGGAACTATTGTCAGGGAATCAAATTCAATTATCGCACTCCCGCCTGAGGTAATCGTTGGAGCAGGTTTTGTACTTGTATATGTACCAGCTGATAGTACAACGTTGAAAGAACCCGCAGATGCTGTCCCTACGTTTGTTATTGTCACTTTAGGCAGCACCTTAAAATTACTCGTTCCATTGACAGAGTAATTTGAGTCCTTTGGTATATTAATCGAGGATACAGCAATATCATTCTGATATTGTGTACCAAGTATAAAATTATCAACATAAATATTATTGCCGTAACCGTTTGTCGTTACAAACTGTACTACAATATCATTTAACATTGATTGCTGTGTTGACTGAAAATTGAATGCCATAAATCCAATTGCCAGTACTAAAGTAAGCAGAAATACTTTTTTCATGATAGTTTTCTATAAATTTTTAAAAATGAGTCAGATTTTTCAACTTTGTTATTAAAACTAATACAACGACATTTAAAATTCAAGTGTAAGATGACTTTCCAAACCTCCTTACTTAATCAATGTTAGCTTCTTAATTGCCTTAAAATCTCCCGAAATAAGTTCATAAAAATATACCCCGCTCGAAAGTCCTGATGCATTAAATTCGTACTCATACTTTCCTGCCTGAAGATTTGTACTAACAAGTGATGATAGCTCCCTGCCCATCACATCAAAAATTTTTAATGATGTATATCCCGATTTCGTTAATTCAAATCTAATTCTCGTTGTAGGATTAAACGGATTCGGAAAATTCTGCTCAAGTTTGTATTGAGAAGGTATTTCGTTGTTTAAATTAGTAATACCGGTTGGTATGAACGTTCCTTTACCCGCATTAAGAACTTCTTTGTTCACATCATTCTGAACAAACACTACTGTTGTTATGCTTGTATCCTGCCATGCTGCTTCTCGTTTGTATGTGTAAGTGTAATTATAAGTACCAACTGTTGTTGGACAATCAATGCCTGTTGTATTAGGGTAAGCTCTCCTAAATACAGTATGAAATACAGTCTCGCCATTTGAACCTGGGGGTGTCGAAAATGTTATCAGCTTCTCAACAGCCATAACTCTCAGTTTAAAGTTACCGGAAGTTAAATTTGTACTTATAACAAGCGTAATCGTGGATTTTATCGAATCACCTGGAATCCTCTCATCCACAACATTTATCGATAATGGCGGTGTAACTGCTAACCTTGAATTATATGCATTATCAAATGCAGCCGCTTAAAAAGGCCAAATATCATAAATAATACCATCCACATTGCACGTTGGTACCGCAGATATGTTATTATATTGTATCCTCTCCGTGTTCTGAGTAGGATTCGCCTGATACATAGGATCAACTCCCGGCCAGGAAGCATGATACATTATAGATATAGCTTGTGCTTGATGATTTTGAAGCCATGCTATAAGAATTGGATTACTCGATGCACAAGGACCGCACGATGCATTCGTTCCTTCTTCGAACAAAACATTGCGTGTGGGTTGAGCATTAACAGTCGCAAACGCTGTCATTACAATTACAAATAAGTAAATAATTTTCTTCATAACAATATTTTTATTAATAAATAAAGATTTTGTATTATTGTTTATTTTAAAAGCATAAGTTTCTTAATATCTGTAAATCCTCCCGATGTCAGCTTATAGAAATATATCCCGCTCGATAATTCTGATCCGTTGAATTCAACCTCAAATATTCCTGCCTCTGACTTCTTATCATACAACCTTTCTACTTCGCGTCCCATTACATCATACACAATTAAAGATGTATAGCCTGATTTCAAAAGTTCAAATTTAATCTTTGTAATTGGATTAAATGGATTCGGATAGTTCTGATATAATTTGTACTGTCGTGCATTCTCTGTCTCATTATTAATTGCCGTTGTTGTTGTCACTGCAAACTTGAAGTAACCCGCCGGTGCTGTATATGGTTTTGACGTGGTTTTGTTGCTGTTCGATGTTGCAGATATATAGTAATAAACAGTCATATTCAAAGGTTGTGCGGGAATGTAAGCTTTAAATGTATCTGCAATATTTGTCATGTTTATTTCTGAATAAGCCGAGGTTGTATCAGTTCTCCAGTAAATTTTCGCGTTTTGTATTCCTGCTTTCGATTTTATACTTGCTTTAACTTCATAAGGAGTTGTCGTATTGTCTGTGTTTCTTAAACCCGAATGCGAAATGAATAGTGGGTCATAAACTCCTATTTCCTTCGTTATGCAATGTACAGCACCGCTTGCAGAAATCATTCCGCTGCAGTTTATTCCTACAACTCTATATCCCGGCATCGCTTCTCTATAAATCCTTAATGCCGTCGTATCCATTGAAAATCCATAAATCGGTACTATAACAGTTTTGTTTACTATTAACGAATTTGTGTATGTATAATAACTTGAGTTAGGTGGATACTGACCCGATGAACTTGGCGGCATAGGTATTCTAACAACCTTATACGGCTTACCGAAACAAGTCTGGAAATTGCTTAAAACATAATTCAGGTTGTATTCTATCTGCGGACCGTCTGACACTCCGTTAGGATACTGTCCAACAAGTAAAGTTTCTTCATCAAGCAATTTCATATGCATATCTATGTGATGTATTCCGTCGTATGGTAATGTATTCATCTTTATATACCTGCTAAGTCCCATAAACTTCTTTGCAATTGTATCAATTTGAGCTTCAGTTTTTGACGGATTCTCATTCAATATAAGTTTCGATGAAAATCCCGTTCCATGACCGTCCACCATGAAGTTTCCGCCTGTTGCAGTAAAATCATACGGAGATGCTATCGCCTGATGAAGAGGAGTATTATACATTTGTGCTATATATACCGGTATTTGGTCGTCAAGCGGTCTCGGTCTGTTATAAACCCAGTCAATCATTTTCAATGAATCAATATCATATGTATATGCATTCCATTGCCCGTAATCCCTGCACCACACTGAATTAAAAGATCTTATCAAGAACCTTAGATTAACATGTGGTACTCCGTATGACGTGAGCTGTGACTTTACGCTATTTGAATCCGAACATACAATCACGCACACACACTCATCTTGCACATAGTCAACTATTTGAGCTAATATAGATGTGTATGATGTCCAGGTCACCATTATAGCCTGAACCTCTTCCCATTCAGCGGTTGTCCTGACAGGAGAGTAAGGAGGATTTGTTTCTTCAGTACCAAATCCAGGAGGAGTGTAGCTTTTGTAAATCTTTTGCTCTTCTTCTGTCATATAATGTGGCAGATTCTGAGCCGGGGAATTATTGAATGCAATTAAAGCGAAAATTGTAAACGAAATCAGGGAAATGAAATTTTTCATAATTTTTATTATATATTTCTAAATAATCAATTTACTATTACCAAAATACTTCTGCATTGTTATTATATAGTATAACAGAAAAATAAACTTTTATTAACTCAAATAAGGAAAATCGGTATTTAGATAGTTACTTACGTAATCAATAACCGCATCCTCAAGATTGTGAAACTTGCCGCTGTATCCTGCGTTTCTTATTTTTTTCATGTTAGCCTTCGTGTAATCCTGATACCGTCCTTTTAATACTTCAGGCATTTCAAAGTATTCAATGTTCTCTTTCAAATTTAATGCTTTAAAAATCGGTTTAACAAAAGAATTAAAAGTATTCGCTTGTCCGGTACCAACATTGTAGATGCCGTTTACAATCTTGTTCTCACCAAAAAATAATGTCATGTCAACAGCATCCTTAACATATATAAAATCACGTTTCTGCTCTCCGTCACCATATTCTTTTGAATAGGATTTAAACAATTTAATCCTGCCCGTTTCTTTTGCCTGCTTGTATGCTTTGCTAACAATACTCTGCATATCACCTTTGTGGTATTCATTCGGTCCGAAAACATTAAAATATTTAAGCCCTGCAATCTTATCAAGATAACCTTCTCTCTTTGCCCACTGGTCAAACATCTGTTTCGAATACCCATAAGGATTCAAAGGTCTTAATGTATCCAGTTTATCCTCTTCGTCATCGTATCCTTGTTTACCGTCGCCGTAAGTAGCAGCAGAAGAAGCATAAACAAATCGTACGTTATTTTCTAATGAATGCCCGCAAAGAAATTTTGTATATTCGAAATTGTTACGTAAAAGGAAATTCATGTCAAGTTGTGTAGTTGAACTGCATGCTCCTAAATGATATAAAATCTCGATTTTATTCTTTTTAAGAAATCCGTCATGTACCATTTGACCAAAATCATCCTTGTCAAAAACATCAAGATATTTTAAGGATATTAAATTCTTAAACTTTTCATTTACACCAAAATGGTCAACAACAATAATATCTTCACGTCCTTTTTTGTTGAGCGCCCATACTAATGCACTCCCGATAAATCCTGCCCCTCCGGTTACTATAATCATGACTTTATTTTAATTTCAGTAAATGTTTTAAGTCTATCTTTTGTTCTTAAGTTTTGTTCTATAAATTTAACATTTTCTTTCTGGCTTTTAAAGTACAACTTTTTTGATGCTTCTTTTGAATTTAACCACAGATAATCACTATGTTCGTTTGAAATTGTAACCATCTTATTCTTAACTAAACACACAAAAAGCGGAATTAAACTAATTGCATCCGTCCTTGGTGAATAGAATGAGGTCGTATGTGGCAGAACAAAAAGTCTGCATGGTGTGAGCCCTGATTCTTCTCTAACTTCTCTTAATGCAGTTTCGTAAGCTTTTTCATTCATCTCAATTTTACCTGTAATTATTTGCCAAATTCCGGGATATAACTTTTCACCTTCAACTCTTTTAAGCAGTAAAAACTTATAGCCTTCTTTGTACTTCCTCGCAACATAACACTCAATATATATTGAATTAATCTTAGGCAATAGCAGTTATATTTTAATGCGCCTCATACCAGTTCTTCCCTGTTCCAATTTCGACTTCAACCGGGACATCCAGTTTAATGGCGTTTTTCATTTCCCTTAAAACAATTTTCTTAACTTCCTCAATTTCAGGTTTATAAACCTCAAACACAAGTTCGTCGTGTACTTGAAGTAGCATCTGAGACTTAAGCTTTTTCTCCTTAAATACCTTATGAATCTCAATCATAGCAATTTTTATCATGTCTGCTGCCGTACCCTGAATCGGCATGTTTATAGCCATTCTCTCGGCTTCGTTTCTTACAGCATTGTTGTTATTGTTTATTTGCGGAAGATACCTTCTTCTACCTTTCAGAGTTGTTACATATCCATTATCTCTTGCAAACTTTCTTGTCCTTTCTAAATATTCATAGACCTTAGGAAACTCAGTAAAATATCTGTTAATGATTTCTTTTGCTTCTGAATTTTTAATCTCTAATCTTGTAGCAAGCCCGAATGCCCCTATTCCGTAAATAATCCCGAAATTGACTTCCTTAGCTTTTCTTCTTCTGTTTGGAGTTACTTCATCTTTCGATTTAAGTTTAAATACTCTCATCGCAGTTTCAGTGTGTATGTCCCTGTTTTTCTTGAAAGCACTTATAAAATTCTCATCCCCTGAATAATGAGCCATAACCCGCAACTCTATCTGCGAATAATCAGCAGAGAGTATTTCGTATTCATCATTTTTCGGTATAAATGCTTTCCTTATATTTCTTCCTGCTTCGGTCCTTATTGGTATGTTCTGCAGATTTGGATTAACGCTCGAAAGCCTTCCCGTTGCAGCCCTTATCTGATTAAAAGAAGTATGCACTCTCCCAGTTCTTTTACTTATGGATTTCATAAGTCCGTCAATATATGTCGATTTCAGTTTTGTCATCATTCTGTATTCCAGAATACTCGCTGCTATTGGATGTTTGTATCTGAGTTCTTCTAAGACACTTGAATCGGTAGAATAGCCGGTCTTTGTTTTCTTTGAAAGTCCTAAATGAAGTTTCTCTGTTAATATTTTTGCTAATTGAGCGGGTGAATTTATATTAAATTTTTCTCCGGCTTCTTCGTAAATCTTTCCTTCATATTTTTCTATGTAATTCTGAATCTCCTTATCCAGTACTTTTAGAACTTTCCCATCTACACTTATTCCCTCGAACTCCATATCTCCGAGTACTTTAATAAGTGGAAACTCTATTTCTTCGCAGAGTTTTGTTTGATTCAATTTCGCAAGTTCATAATTAATTCTGTGGTAAAGCTGAAGCGTTACATCGGCATCTTCAGACGCGTATTCACTCACGAGTTCAACATCAACTTCGTCCATTGTCTTCTCATCTTTGCCTTTACCAATCAACTCCTTAATCGAAATCGGTCTGTATTTCAACCATTTCTCTGATAGGGAATCCATGCTATGATCCACGGATGCATCAAGTATATACGAGCCTACCATAGTATCAAAATGAATGCTATTCATCTCAACCCCGTACCTTTTCATAAGAAGATAGTCGAACTTAATATTTTGACCTATTAATTTTATTTTCTTACTCTCTAAAACAGGTTTTATCTTCTTTATTGCAATGTTAATCTCGACTCCAATATTCTTTCTGATTTTGTCAGAAGAGAACAATCCGTCTGAACTCATTACGTCTTCATCATATTCACCAAAAACAGGGAGATAAAATCCCTGATTCTCCTGAAACGAGAATGACATACCTACTAGTTTCGCTTCATTAAAATCAAGACCGGTCGTCTCTGTGTCAAATGATACAAACTCCTCTGAAATTAATTTTTTTACAAGTTTGTCAAGTGATGCTTCATTTTTAATAGTATAGTAATCATGTCTGACATCTTTTATCGTCTTAATCTCCTGTACTTCCTGTTCAATTTTCTCACCTTGAATTGTAATCTTCAGCGGTAATTCATTATCCGATTCTTCATCTGCTTTTTCAATTGCTTCGATGGGCTCTCCAAATCGAAGTCCCGCACTGTATTTCCTTGCAAACGTTTTCATGTTAAGCTCTTCAAACCTTGAATAAAGAGCAGTTTTGTCAGGTTCTTTCCTTACAAGATCATGGAAATTTACGTGAAGCGGTACATCAATTTTGATTGTAACTAATCTTTTTGCAAGAAAAGCATTTTCCTTATCTCTAATTAGAATTTCTTTCAGTTTTGGTTTTGAAATCTTCTCTATATTTTTATATAGGTTATCTATACTTCCATACTCTTGAATCAAAGCAATTGCTGTTTTTTCACCGACGCCTTTAACTCCCGGTATATTGTCAGCAGAATCACCCATTAATCCTAGGACATCTACAACTTTCTCTGGTGTAACTCCGAATTTAATCTTTACACCGTCTATTCCAACTACTTCCAGTCCCCCGCTGCTTCCGGTTGATGTTTTCGATGGTCTGAAAATAAAACTTTTATCGGATACCAGCTGCATATAGTCTTTGTCGGGTGTCACCATGTAACTATGAACACCTTCCTTTTCTGCTTGTTTCACTAATGTGCCAATTATGTCATCTGCTTCAAAACCTTCAGATTCTATCATTGGAATATTGTACAGTTTAACAATATCTTTCACCTCGTTTATTTGCCAGGGCATATCATCGGGTATCTCAGCCCTTTGCGCTTTATACTGTGGAAATTCTTTATGACGAAAAGTCGGCTTTTCTGTATCAAAACATACTGCTATGTGGTCTGGATTTTCTTCATCAAGTATTCTTATCATTGCATTAACAAAACCGTAAATTGCAGAGACATTATTTCCCTTTCCGTCCTTCAGCGGTCGGCCTATCATAGCAAAGTAAGACCGGTAAATCATTGCCATTGCATCTATTAGAAATAGTTTCTCTGCCATGTTCTATTGCCTGTTGTTTGGGTTCATAATACTATGTCTTCTGCTGTATGTGAAATATATTACCATCCCTATTGCCAGCCAAAGCAAAAGCCTCCACCAGTTTTCGAGAGGTAATGAAAACATTAATAAGATGCAAATCAACATCCCGAGTAATGGTGTTATTGGATAAAAAGGCGCCTTGAATGGTCTTTCAGCATTTGGATTTGTTTTACGCATAATCAGAACTGCTGTGCAAACAATCGTAAATGCGAAGAGTGTTCCAATACTGACTAATTCTGCGAGGATTCTTAATGGTAAAAAACCGGCTAATATACTTACAAAAATGCCTGTTAAAATTGTAGTTTTGTAAGGCGTTTTAAATTTCTGATGCACTGCACCAAAAAAATTCTTCGGTATCATACCATCTCTTGCCATTGCAAGCATTATCCTTGGTTGGCTTAGAAGCAAAACTAACAGCACTGATGTTATCCCCGCAATCGCTCCGAGGGATATTATAAAATTTGCCCACGTTATTCCTATGCTTTGAAACGCCTCTGAAACCGGTGCATCGATATTTATCTGGTCGTATGGAACCATTCCGGTTAATACAAATGCTACCAGTACATACAATATCGTACAGATAATCAGAGAATATATAATTCCCTTAGGTACATCTTTGCTTGGTACTTTTGCTTCCTCTGCGTGTGTTGAAACGGAATCAAAACCGATATAAGCGTAAAATATAACAGCAGCACCTGCTATCATTCCTAACGGAGCTCCATTATTTCCAACCATTCCCCATACTGTGTTCCCAAAGAAACTCACTCCTCCCCAGCCATACGGTGCAAAATTATCCCAGTTATTTGTATCTATAAAAAATGATCCTACTATTATTACGAATAAAACTATAGCTACTTTTAATATCACCATTGCAGTATTAAAACCTGCACTTTCACGAATACCTTTTACTAGTATTGCTGTAAGTATTAATGTTATTATAACAGCGGGCAAGTCAATCACTGAACCTGTTGAGATGAGGTGTCCTGTCTCAAGGCTGTAATCAAATGGCGCTCGTGAAAGCAATGGAGGAATTGTTATATTAAATATTTGAAGAAAACCCTGAAAATAATGAGACCACCCGTGCGCTACTGATGCTGACCCTACTGCATATTCAAGCACAAGGTCCCAGCCTATTATCCATGCTAATAATTCTCCCATTGTTGCATAAGCATAGGTATAAGCTGATCCCGCTACCGGAACCATTGATGCCAATTCAGCATAACACAGGGCAGCAAATACACAAGCTAGTCCTGCAACAATAAATGATACAATTATTGCCGGACCGGTCTTATCGTGTGCAACAATACCCGTGAGCACAAATATACCCGTGCCGATTATTGCACCAACTCCAAGACTGGTTAATGCAAGAGGACCTAAAATCCGGCGCAATCGGTTCTCGCCTTTCATTTCCTCTTTTATCATTGCAAGAGATTTCTTTGCAAAAAACTGATTCATATTATATGTTTTCAGAAGAATTACAAATATTATTCAATTTAAAGATAGTATTCTATATATGAAATGAATTAAGTAATCTTAATTTCATTTGTTTGAATTCGTTACTATATTACCATAAAAAGTAACAGCATTCTTCCCAAAGTCTTTTTCGGTCAGTCTTATAATCGTCTTTAAAGCCGTCTCATTTTCATCAATCGTTGGAAATCCTCTTCTAACTTGTTTTATTGATGTTATTTCTGATTTAATAAACTCACCTTTTTGAGTCAAGAACACTTTTATTATTGGAGCAATCCCCTGTACACCCGCTAATGAAAACTTCCCGTAAGTGCAGAAATTTCCGAGACTGTATGCGATAAACTTTCCTTTGTAAATTTCTACTGCTCTCGTAACATGTGGACCATGACCTAAAACTACATCCGCACCATTATCAATAACTCTGTGAGCAAAATCATAAACATCTCCCCTGTTCTCACCCAGGAAAATTTCGTTTCTCATCGGGATATTCTGTGCTCCGGCACCCTCCGCACCGCCATGAAACATAACAACTAAAATATCGCATTTTGATTTTAGCTCCTTAATAGTTTTCTCAACTAATTTCTCATCGTTTATGTTAATCGTCCCTCTGTTTGGTGCAAATCCTGCAAACCCAATCTTTAGTCCCTTTACTTCCTTAATAACAGTAGGATAATCTGTTGTTCCTGCATATAAGATTTCATTGTTATCAAGTACGCTATATGTTGTTTTCCTTCCTTTAGTACCCATATCAAAAGCATGATTATTGGCAAGATTCATATAATCGAAACCAGCATCATTCAAATACTCTGCATATCTCTCCGGCATTCTGAATGAATAGCATCTTTCCGGAGTTTCGCATTCTTTAGGCGTCCCGCCTGAATTGAGAAACGGTCCCTCCAGGTTTCCCATAGTTATATCAGCCTTTCGTAAAATATCTTTAACATCGTTATACAAATCTTTTCCGTCATTAGGCGGGAGGTCAGAAAAGGGATAAGTAGTGCCCATCATAATATCGCCAACACCAATTATCGTAATCGTATCATCTTTAAGTTTTGTGAGCGTATCATTTTCGGAGGTTGAATTTTCGGATTCTTTATTTCTTTTCCTGTCGCAAGAAGACAGAATCAATAAAACAGGTATTAGAAGAAGGAGTATATATTTCATGTGTAAATATAGCCATAGTCTTATAAATAAAAAAGGGTTTGTGAATAGTATCACAAACCCCTTATAATAAAAAATGAATTTTAGTTCAAGCCGCACATGCCATTAGCGCATCCGCCTCCATAAGAAGGCATTCCGCACGAACCTCCTTCACATCCGGCAGAACTGCTCGATGACATTACCGATGAGAAGGTTGACATCATTTTAATATGACTCTTTGAATTGCATGAAGGACATACAACATCCTCAACATTTTCTTTCGTCTTATGAAATACTTCATAATTCGAGTTGCATTCCGTGCATTTATATTCAAATACTGGCATTCTAATTTTCCTTTATATTTAGAATTTAATTTTTAATTGCTATTAGCAAATATATTTAATCGAAACAATAAAATCAATGATTTTTCTCAATTAAAAAACTGCCTTCCTGAATGCAACAGAAAGGCAGTATCTTTATACCTGAAAATTATTATTGACCTAAATATGCTTTAAGTGATTTGCTCCGGGAAGCCTGTCGCAACCTTCTTATTGCTTTTTCTTTTATCTGTCTGACACGCTCTCGAGTTAGTTTGTACTTGTCACCTATTTCTTCCAGTGTTAACGGATTTTCTTTCTCAAGACCGTAATAAAGCTTCACAACTTCTTTTTCCCTCTGTGAAAGTGTATCCAAAGCTCTTTCAATTTCTATCCTCAAAGAATCCTTCAGCAATCCCTGATCGGGCATCCTCTCAGCTTTATCCGGCATTATGTCTATCAACTTAGTGTCTTCTCCATGTATACTCGGTGCATCCATTGAGACATGTCCGCTTGAATTTTTAAGAGTTTCCTGAACCTCATAAATACTCATATCAAGTTTCTCGGCAATCTCAAGTACATTTGGTGCACGCTCATTGCTTTGCTCAAGCTCGCTGATTGTCTTCGAAATCTTGCTCTTTTGCTGAACGATATTCAGAGGCAGTCTTACAACTCTTGATTGTTCTGCTAAAGCCTGTAATATGGATTGCCTAATCCACCATACAGCGTACGATATAAATTTAAATCCTCTTGTTTCATCAAATTTCTTTGCTGCTTTTATCAGCCCGAGATTACCCTCATTTATCAGATCATTCAGGGACAGCCCCTGATTCTGATATTGCTTTGCTACACTCACAACGAAACGAAGATTTGCTCTGACTAATGTGTCTAAAGCCTTCTTTTCGCCTTTCTTTATTCTCTTTGCGCAGTCAATTTCATCAGCAACGCTTAATGGGGTCGTCTTACTGATTTCCTTAAGATATATATCGGTCGATTGATTTTCGCGGCTTGTATATTGTTTTCCTAATTTCATATCCTTTTAAATTGCAAAATTTATCTGCACTTAATTAAACTGCAAAAATAGGAACTTAGTTTCATTAGAAACTAAATCCCTATTTAATTTTCATAATCTTATAATATCCTCAATATTGATTCTATTATTCTGTCGGATTTCCGCCAATTAAATCTAACTTGTCTTCCTTATGTAATGTAACTATTGCTTTCTTTCTGTCTGCTCTAAATCCTGAGAATTTGCCTTTTTTAGTCATTGCCGATTTCTGCTTTCCCTTCATAACCAAAGTTCTAACATTCGTTACCCGTACTTTAAACTTCTTTTCAACAGCACCTGCTATTTCTATTTTATTTGCATCTATTCCAACTTCAAAAGCATACTGGTTTCTCATTTCCTGTAAACCTGTATTTTTCTCAGTTATTAACGGTCTGATTATTATTCTTTTCATTTTTCTAATTTATGATAATAAAGGTTTGCATAATTTCTCGACTGCTGATTTCTGTATTAATATCATCTTATTGTTCAGTAAATCATATGTTGCAGCCTGGTCCGAAATCAATACATTTAACTTTGGAAGATTCCTGCCTGACTTGTACAGATTCTCATTTTTTTCAGGAACTAACAAAAGAGTCTTGGTCGCGTCCAGTTTTAATGATTTTATAACTTCAAGCATATCCTTTGTCCTCGGCTTTTCAAAATTGAAATCCTCTACAACTGTAATTTCATTTTCTTTTGCTTTTAAGCTTAAAGCGCTTTTTCTCGCAAGTCTCGCTGCTTTCTTAGGAATATCAAGATAATACCTGTGAGGTTTAGGACCGAATATCGTACCTCCGCCCACCATTACTGGTGACCGACTTGTACCTCTTCTTGCATTACCCGTACCTTTTTGTCTGTAAGGTTTCTTGCCGCCGCCTCTGACTTCGCTTCTCTCTTTAGTCTTGTGTGTACCCTGTCTTCTGTTCGATAAATATGTTCTTACTGCCTGATAAATTAAATGAGTATTGGGTTCAATACCGAATATTTCATCAGGTAGATTAACTTTTTCACCGCTGTCAGTTCCGTTTATTTTTAATACTTTAAGTTCCATCGTTAATTTTTATAAATTTCAACTAATCCGGAATTTGCTCCCGGTACAGCGCCTTTAATTAATATAAGGTTTGAATCTGGAATTATCTTTACGACTTTAAGATTTCGGACTGTTACCTGATCTCCGCCCATTCTTCCAGCCATCCTCTGTCCTCTCCATACTCTGGAAGGATACGATGATGCACCGATTGATCCGGGCGCTCTTTGTCTGTCACTTTGTCCGTGTGTTCTAACACCGCCGCCAAAGCCGTGTCTTTTCATGACACCCTGAAATCCCTTGCCTTTTGAGGTTCCTGTGACTTTTACCTTATCGCCGATTTTAAATACTACATCTACTTTTATCTCATCGCCAACCTTTAAGTCTGTTATGGGATAATCCCTTAACTCTTTAACGTAGCGAGGAGGTGCTATTTTTAAATCCTGATAACCTTTTCTCTGAGGTTTGCTTACATTCTTCTCTTTCTTTGTCTGAAATCCTACTTTTACCGCTTCATATCCATCTTTCTCTTTCGTCTTTATCTGTGTCACAACGCAAGGACCAGCTTCAATTACCGTGCAGGGAACTGCATTACCGGTCTCCTCAAAGAATGTTGTCATCCCGATTTTTTTTCCTAATATACCTAACATTTCCGTTTAAGTTTTATTTAATAAATCTTACTCTTACACCTTTATTTCAATATCAACACCACCCGGAGGATCCAGCTTGGTCAATGCATCAACAGTCTTGTTGGAAGAATTTAATATGTCAATCAATCTCTTGTGTGAACGTGTCTCAAACTGTTCACGTGATTTTTTATGTACATGAGGCGATCTGAGTACTGTGTAAACGTTCTTCTTTACCGGTAAAGGTATTGGTCCGCTTACTATAGCACCAGTCTGCTTGATTGTCTTTATTATTCTTTCCGTCCACTTGTCCAGCAGGTTGTGGTCGTAAGATTTTAATTTAATCCTGATTTTTTGTGTTGCCAATTTTTTATGGTTTTGTATTTTTACATTGAAAGAGCGGTGCGTCCGCTCTTTCGTATGAAATAAAATATTTTTATTTGATTATCTTTGTAACAACGCCCGAACCTACCGTTCTGCCGCCTTCTCTGATAGCGAATCTTAATTTATCTTCCATCGCTATTGGTGCAATCAAAACTACTTTCAATCCGTCAAGGTTATCACCCGGCATAACCATCTGTACACCTTCTGGTAATGTTACAACACCTGTTACGTCAGTTGTTCTGAAATAAAACTGAGGTCTGTAGTTGTTTGAAAACGGTGTATGTCTTCCGCCTTCTTCTTTCGACAATACGTAAACCTGTGCTTCGAATTCTGTGTGAGGAGTTACAGAACCTGTTTTTGCAAGTACCATTCCTCTTTCAATTTCTTTCTTATCAACACCTCTTAAAAGAAGTCCGCAGTTATATCCTGCTACTGCTTCAGTTAAGATTTTGTTGAACATTTCAGCACCAGTCACAACTGTCTTTTTGTGTGCACCAAGTCCTACCAATTCAACTTCATCACCTACTTTTACTCTGCCTCTTTCAACTCTGCCCGTTGCTACTGTTCCGCGGCCTGTGATTGAGAATACGTCTTCAACCGACATTAAGAACGGTTTGTCATTTTCTCTAGGCGGCTCCGGAATGTATGAGTCAACTGCATCCATTAAATCCCAGATACACTGGAATCTCGGATCGTCTATACCGATAGATTCATCAAGACCGGCCTCCATAGCTTTTAATGCTGAACCTCTGATGATAGGAATATCGTCACCGGGGAAATCATATTTTGATAATAATTCTCTGATTTCCATTTCAACGAGTTCAAGTAATTCAGGATCTGCGGCGTCAACTTTGTTTAAGAACACTACCATCGCTGGTACACCAACCTGACGTGCAAGAAGGATGTGCTCTCTTGTTTGCGGCATAGGACCGTCTGTTGCTGCTACTACGAGAATGGCGCCGTCCATCTGTGCAGCACCGGTAATCATGTTTTTAACGTAGTCCGCATGTCCTGGACAGTCTACGTGTGCATAGTGTCTTTTTTCAGTTTGATATTCAACGTGAGCAGTTGCAATCGTAATACCTCTTGCCTTTTCTTCAGGTGCCTTATCAATATCATCAAATTTTCTTACTTTTGCTGAGCCTTTTCTTGCTAAGCACATTGTGATGGCAGCGGTTAACGTGGTTTTTCCGTGGTCAACGTGCCCGATGGTTCCGATATTAACGTGTGGTTTCGACACGTCATATGTTTCTTTTGCCATTTCTCTTAATCTCCTATATAGAAGTTATTTAAAGTTAGTTAATAAAAATTTTTATAAATACTTGTGGGTCAGGGAGGAATTGAACCTCCCACCTCGTGCTTATAAGGCACGCGCTCTAACCAACTGAGCTACTGACCCAGCTTTGTCCTTGCGGACGGAAACCCTCCAACACTATCCGCGGAGTGGTGTTCGGGTTTTATAGAGCTTTTCCCGTGTCTAATCGACGAGTTCTATTCTTCCTTTAAAGAACTGACCCAATATTGTTTAAAGAACTATTTCCTTCTTGCGCCCGTGTAATTCTCTATTATCTTTTCAGATACAGATTTTGGGGCTTCATCATAATGAGAGAATTGCATCGTGTATATTGCTCTTCCCTGCGTCATTGACCTAAGTGTTGTTGCGTACCCGAACATTTCGGATAACGGAACCATTGCTCGTATAACCTGTGCATCGCTTCTCTGACTCTGACCTTCAATTCTGCCTCTTCTCGAACTCAAATCACCCATTACCGAACCCATATAATCATCAGGTGTTACTACTTCTACATCCATTATTGGTTCAAGCAATACTGGATTTGCTTTTCTTGCTGCTTCTTTAAAAGCCATCGAACCTGCTATCTTAAACGCCATTTCCGATGAATCAACATCGTGATATGAACCGTCAAACAACGTAGCCTTTACATCTTCAACAGGATAACCCGCAAGTACACCATTTTTTAATGCTTCTTCAATACCCTTTTCAACCGCAGGAATGTATTCTTTCGGAATTACACCACCAACAATTTTATTCTCAAATATGAATCCTTTGCCTTTTTCATTAGGCTCTAAATCAATCCAAACATGTCCAAACTGTCCTTTTCCGCCTGATTGTCTTACAAACTTATGCTCCTGAGTAACTTTCTTTCTAATCGTTTCTTTGTATGCAACCTGTGGCTTGCCAACGTTAGCATCTACCTTAAACTCTCTCTTTAATCTATCAACAATTATTTCAAGATGAAGTTCACCCATCCCGGATATCAACGTCTGACCTGTTTCTTCATCAGAACTTACTCTGAATGTTGGATCTTCATCAGATAACTTTGAAAGTGATTCTCCAAGCTTATCCTGATCTGCCTTAGTTTTTGGTTCAATTGCAATCTGAATGACAGGCTCAGGAAATGTCATTCTCTCGAGTATTATCTGATCATCTTCTGTACACAATGTATCACCCGTCTTTGTATGTTTTAAACCTACTGCTGCTGCAATATCACCGGTGTATACTTCTTTAATATCTTCTCTGTGATTAGCATGCATCTGCAAAATTCTTCCGAGTCTTTCTTTCTTGCCTGAAACGGAGTTATAAATATAACTTCCTGCTTCGGCTTTTCCTGAATATACTCTGAAGAAACATAACTTACCGACGTATGGGTCAGTCATAATCTTAAATGCTAATGCAGAAAACTTTTCGTCATCTGATATCTGTCTTATAACCTGATCATCTTTATGATAATGGTGAGCTGTAATCTCTTTCAAATCTAAAGGAGTTGGTAAAAGCTCAATTATCATATCAAGCAAATTTTGAATGCCTTTATTTTTAAACGATGAACCGCAAAGTACAGGAATAATCTTAACCTGCAATGTTGCTTCCCTTAAAACTCTTAAAATTTCTTCTTCAGTAATCTCTTTTCCCTCAAGGAATTTCTCCAGCAAAGTATCATCAACATCTGAAACTGCTTCAAGAAGTTTCTGTCTGTATTCATTTGCAAGAGTTGTCATCGAAGCTGGTATTTCTATATCTTCAAATGTTGAACCTAATGTATCCTCGTTGAACATCCTCGCCTTCATTGTAATAAGGTCAATAACTCCTTTAAACATATCTCCCTGACCTACAGGCAAAAGTATAGGAACCGCATTTGCTTTAAGTCTGTCTTTCATCATACTAATCGCATGAAAGAAATCCGCACCTGTTCTGTCCATCTTGTTCACAAAAGCAATTCTCGGTACACCGTATTTATCGGCCTGACGCCATACAGTCTCAGACTGCGGCTCTACACCTCCTACTGCACAAAATAATGCAACTGCACCGTCGAGTACTCTTAAAGAACGCTCAACCTCTGCTGTAAAGTCAACGTGTCCGGGAGTATCAATAATATTAATTCTGTGATTTTTCCAACTGCATGTTGTTGCCGCTGATGTTATTGTAATACCTCTTTCCTTTTCCTGTTCCATCCAATCCATGGTTGCTCCCCCCTCATGAACTTCGCCCATGCGGTGCAGCTTACCGGTATAATACAAAATTCTTTCTGTTGTTGTTGTTTTTCCGGCGTCAATGTGCGCCATTATACCAATGTTTCTCGTTCTTTCTAAAGGTACCTGTCTAGGCATCTTTTAAATTTCCCTCTCCTTCTAATTTATTATTTACCATCTGAAATGCGCAAACGCTTTGTTAGCTTCTGCCATTCTGTGAACATCTTCTTTCTTCTTCACTGAACTGCCTTCACCAACGGAGGCTGCCATTAATTCATTCGCAAGCCTTTGAGCCATCGTCTTTTCGCTTCTTGCGTTTGAATACGTTAATAACCATTTTATTCCAAGTGCAATCCTCCTGTCGGGTCTAACTTCAGTAGGAATCTGGTAGTTTGAACCACCGACTCTGCGTGAACGAACCTCGATTGAAGGCATTACATTGTTTACTGCTTTATTGAATACTTCCAGAGGATTTCCTTTCGTTTTTTCCTCAATAATATCAAAAGCTTTATACAATATTTTTTGGGCGACAAGTTTTTTGCCGTCCTGCATGATTGAATTTATGAATCTCCCGACAAGTATATCATTATACTTAAAATCAGGAATTCTGATTCTCTTCTCTGCTCTTTTTCTTCTCATTAAAAAAGATATTTTATGTTAGAAAATTTATTTAGCGGCTGCTTCTTTTACTCTCTTTGCGCCGTATTTTGATCTTGACTTCTTTCTGTTGGCAACGCCAGCGGTATCTATTGCACCACGTATGATGTGATACCTAACGCCCGGAAGGTCTTTTACTCTTCCGCCACGGATTAATACTATGGAGTGTTCCTGTAGATTGTGACCCTCTCCCGGTATGTAAGCGGTTACTTCGATACCGTTCGTCAACCTTACTCTGGCTACTTTTCTGAGCGCAGAATTCGGTTTCTTCGGAGTGGTCGTGTACACACGAGTGCATACGCCCCTCTTCTGAGGACATGCATCCATCGCAGGAGCCTTGCTCTTATAGACCTTATCCTTACGTCCTTTGCGAACTAATTGATTTAATGTTGGCAATCGAATCTATTTTTTAAATTACAAAATAATTGGAAACCTTTAAAATACTAATTCTATTCCATTTAGTCAACTCAATTTAACATACTCCCCCTCACTTTTTAAAAATCCAGCAATTTTGCTTTTTCTTTATAACTTGCCTCTAATTAGCCTCTAATTAGCCTTTGATTGGTCTCTTTGTACTCTGAAAAAACCTTTAAAACAGCAAAATTTCGAAGGTTTTACTACTCAAACGTGTAACCCCAAAATTCTTAATAAAACATATACTTACCAAATCAGTGATTATACCAAATTTTTCCATTTTTCATAATAAAATAGTTTGTTAAGTTTTCGCAATGAATAATCCCCATAAATATAAGTTTATCATATTATGAAAAATTTAATTGTTCTGCTCTTGTTACTTCTTTCGTTTATCTCCATTAGCTGTAACACAGATATTGCAACGAATTCTACCGACCCAAACGAAATTCTCCTACAGCAATTTCGTAACGCAATCGCTGATGCTTCTAAACCACTTACTAAAAGCGGTATTGACACAACCCTTACGCCTATTATAAACACAAATACACAACTACAGTGGGATCAGGCAAATGTACTTTGTGTAACATGGACGAGCACAACTTATTTTGACGATAAGATTGATTCAACAATTACAACTGCAAGCGATATGTGGGTTACCGTTGTCCCCGTTGTGAAAGTCATGATGGGTCATTTCGCTATGGAAACAATCAATCCCGAACTTCGAATGAAACAACTTCTTGGTATGTGGCCGGATAAACCAAGAACAAGGTTTGTTGAAGTATGGGCGGATACAAACACAATGTTCAGACCCTGTCCGGACCCTGAAATATGGGATTGCAAATGTGATACTGTATTTCCTGCAAATGTAAGTGCTGCACACATGCAGTGGTTTAATAATGAAATCATAAACAAATACGGTCCTGACGGTTACCCATGGACAAGACAGGGCTATACTTATGACTGGGGCGGCAGAACAAAATTCGGATTAAGCGAATTTGTAATTAAAAAAGGAGTACCCGTAAAGATAAAAAGCGTCACTACTCCGTCAGTACTGTACACGATGTATAAATAATCTGTTAAAAATCTAACTTAACTCCGAAAGAAAGATTGTCGGGCATAGTTTCTCCTTCGGGAGTTACAGACCTGTCCACAGCTCCTTCTAAGTAGAAAAGTAAATCTTTAAGAGGTTCAAACTGCAATCCGTAAAAATAAACAAGTCTGCAAAAGTTCTTGTTTATCAGAGCATCCACATTATTAGGATGTTTATAATTCACACCGCCTAAGATGCTCCACTTTTTGAAAGGAACCCACTTAGCTGCAATTTCGATACCGTAACCTGAATAAACAACCGTTGAATCGTGTGAAGTCGCTATATCTCCATTTTCCTGATATGCGTATGTCACACCACAAAAAATATCATCTGTCGAATAATTAAAACATGCAGCTGCATACACCGGTTTGCCGTGCAGTCCGCGTATTCTATTACCTTTATTCGGGTCTAAAAATACATTATTAAAAGCTGCACCCAAATACATGTTTAATGGTAATTTATAAATAACAGAACCTCCTATACTATTTATAAAACTATTAAATTTTTCTTCAGATAATTTAAACTGGGCTGCTAACGCTACATTAAAATTACCAAGCGTATTTTTGTAAACGACCGAATTAGAAGCTCTTCCAGTTCCGGTTGCTCCCCCGTCTGTACCGTCAGGGGTATAAACATAAGATGCATATCCGCTATTATTCTCGGATATATCGGTTATAGAAGCAACTTCATAGTATGCACCCGTTTGCTTTCCGAGTGAAACTATTCCGTATTCATTGAAATCTGCACCGACAAATCCTTTCCTTATTCCAAATACATTACCCGGATCAGAAGTACTGACATTAAGAAATCCTGTTGAACTCCCATTATCGGGTGAAATAAGGAATTTATCATTCGAATTGAGCAACACAGATAACTCAATACCTCCGAATATTCTAATACCGGGTTTAACTTTTTTACTGACTCTTAATCCAAGCCTCGAACCTCCGTCAACAATCCCAATGTTCTTATCCGTTGCTATCAACATTATTTTAAACCTACCCCAAGGATTAAGTTTCGTATTGGTATCATCATTCTGTGAAAAAAGATTTCCAATCGGGGAAAAAATCATAACTAAAATAATTACAAAATTAACATGGTAACGTTTATGTCCCATTTTCAATATTAAGTTTTATTTTAAAATGATATTAAAGCTAATATATTAAAATTGTACCTTTAGTTATATCAATTAATTCGGTATTGAATTTATCAAGCAAGCTTAATCTCACATCGCAAACAAGAATCACCACATCAGTTGATTTGTTTTCAACAATAGTAATTAAATTCGTTTCTATAAATTTCATAACAGCACTAATGTAGTTGTAATTAAATTGAATAATCTTCCTATCCGTCAAAATAACATTTCTCCTTTCTGCAATTTTCAAACAATCATCAGCCGCACTGAAATAAGCTCTTTTCAGACCTCCGACTCCGAGTTTTATCCCGCCGAAATATCTGGTAACAACTACAAGGACATTTTTAAAGCCATGCTTGTTGATAGCATCATAGATAGGTTTTCCCGATGTACCTGAGGGTTCACCATCATCGTTGTATCTGAAATTGTCTTTTTCGAAAAGGACATAAGCAAAGGGATGGTGTCTGGCATCAAAATATTCTTTTCGTGTGTGATTTAAGATATCATTACTTTCTTCAGCGTTACTTAAAGGATAAGCATTAGCAATAAATTTTGAGCGTTGAATTTTTAGTTCAATTGTTGTTTGTTGTGATAGGGTTATGTAACTATCTTGCTCCAAGATAAATTCTCATACTTTTACCAGCCTTCTCTTCCTATTAACGGCACAAACTTAAAGTTTTTATGTTTAAATATATCAAGGTATTCGTTCTCTTTTTCATCCTTAACACGAATCACCTGCCAAATCTCCTGAGTCTCCCTGTCGCCAATCGGAATTACAAGCCTTCCGCCCACAGCAAGCTGCTTAACGAGTGTATCCGGCAATTCAGGGCTTCCTGCAGTAACTACAATGCCGTCGTATGGAGCATGTTCCCTCCATCCAAGTGTACCGTCAGAACATTTTAATTTAACCTTGTATCTGTTTTCATGCAGAACTTTTTTTGCTTCATGATAAAGATGCTCAATCCTTTCAACTGAATAGACCTCTGCTCCGAGTTCGCATAAAATGGCTGCCTGATATCCCGACCCAGTTCCTATCTCGAGAACCTTACTGCCTTTTTTAATGTCAAGAAGTTGAGTCATGAAAGCAACAGTATATGGTTGTGATATTGTCTGATTGTGACTTATCGGCAAAGCGCTATTGTCATAAGCAAGCCTTTTCAGCTCTGGGGTTACAAAATATTCTCTGCGTACTTTTTCAAATGCGTTAATAACATTCTCATCTTTTATTCCCGATTTTTTCAGTACTTTTATGAGCTCTTCTCGCTTCAAATCAAAATAAGAAAATCCCATACTCTTATTCTGTATCATTAACTCTGTTAGATTTTGTTGACTCAAAAATTGTTTTCAATGATTTTGCCATATTTGTGGTGCCCATAGCATCTTTAAGTTTTTCCTTAAGTTCTTCTACATCTTTACATAACTGCAATTTACCGTCTTCAGCAATTGATATCCTGGAAGTTTCCTCAGAGACTATTACAGCCAATGCGTCGGATTGTTCAGTTATTCCAATTCCTGCTCTATGCCTTGTTCCTATGCTTCTGTTAAAAGCAAACTGTGTTTCGGACAAAGGCAAAACACATCTTGCCGCTTCAATCTTATTATTGTTTATTATAACAGCTCCGTCGTGCAAAGGTGAACGCGGATAAAAGATAGAGATAAGCAGTTCTTTACTTATTCTGGCATCAATCCTTTCACCTCGTTCTACATAATTCTGTAAACCTGTTGCTCTTGTGACTACAATCAAAGCTCCCCAGTTGTTTCGTTGAATTTCACGGCAAGCTTCAGCTACCTCTGTTACATTTTCGTTCATGTCAAGACGCATAAAAAGTCTTGCAATTCTTGTTCTTCCGATAATTATCAGTATTCTTCTAATTTCGGGCTGGAAAAGAATAATAAGAGCAATAACCCAAATATCAGTTAATCTGCTTAACAACCAGCTTAGAACCTGCAGGTTCAAAATCTGTGCGAGGAGTGAAACACCTAAAATCAGCAGTAAAGAAATGAATATCTGAAAAGCAATAGTACCGCGCATAAGCTTATAAAGCTTAAAGAAAATGTATGTCACTATAATAAGGTCAATGACATCAACTAACCTAACTGAAACAAAACCGATTTTAAACAACTCCATTTATCAATTTAATTAAATTCAGTAACTAATAAAATGTCAATAAAAAAGGGGATCTAAATCCCCTTTAAATAAAAGATATATAAAGTTAAAAATTACAACCCTGCGCTTGGAGGAGCAGGCTCATCTGGTTTACCCGCATTTCTCAGAGGGATATAAATAAGAATTAAACCGATAATTGCGAGAATAACAAATCCTATTAATAAAGGAGGCTCAGCAAATATCTGAGGAATTTTCATCTCGGCAATCTTAAATGGAGCAAATCCAAGTCCGGTTAAAGCTTCACCTGCAATGAAACCGGATGCGAGCAGGATTCCAACATTTTCAATTCTTACCTTCTGAGCTTCGTTTAATTTTCTCTTCTTGACCATAATATCAAGGATTCCTTTAATTATACCGCCAATAAAAATTGCGAATGTTGTTTCAAGCGGTAAATACATACCAACTGAAACGAGCATCGGGCTTTTCACCTGCATCATAATGAATGCAATTCCCATTAATAGACCAACTATGATTAATGACCATGCCATTTTTCCGCCAACAATTCCCTGCGAAAGCATAGCCATCAGACCAGCCTGCGGAGCAGAAAGATTCTTGCTTCCAAAACCACCCTGATAGTTTTGCTGAATACCCTGTGCAATATCAGCTTGATTTAAAAGATTTAATACATAGAACATAACAAGACCTGAAACGACAACACCAATGATATCACCAACCTGCATCTTCCAGGGTGTACCGCCGAGGATGTGTCCTGCTTTAAGGTCCTGAAGCATCTCACCCGCAACAGCAGCTGCGACACAAACAATAGCCGCAACTCCAAGAACAGCGGCAACTCCACCGTGCTGTGCATCAACTCCAATAACAACGAGTATCAATGCTGTGGTCACAAGAGCAGTTAAAGTTAAGCCGCTGATAGGATTGTTAGAAGAACCAATAATACCTACCAGATAACCTGAAATTGCTGCGAAGAAAAACGCTAATATAATTAAAATTGTAGCTGATGCTAATGCTGGAGCCAAACCTGTTCCAAAAACAAAATATGTAATCAGAAAAGTGACAACTGCTACTGAAATTATACCAATTAAAACATAAGAGAACGGTAAATCCTTTTCAGTTCTTTCCACGTTGTGATGAGTACCTGAAGCTGCTTTCTTAACGTCACCTACTGAACGTTTCAAACCTGCGAACAGAGACTTACGCATATTGAACAAAGTATACAAAGCGCCCATAAGCATCCCGCCGATTGCGATAGGTCTTACGATGTATCTCCATACCTGATTAATCTGAAATCCCTGATTGGAAAGAGTTTCAGCACTCTTTCCGGACATAGCAGCCCATTCATTAATAAAATTTATATCGCTAATATATGGATATATGAAATAATAAATAATAGGAGTTAATAGACCCCAAGCAAGAAGACCACCGCTAAAGTTTAGAGACGCATATTTAGGTCCTATAATATATCCGACGCCCATGTAAGCAGGACTAATACCCGGAGAACTGATAAGCATTCCGCCTTGAGCGTTAATGTTAGTACCCGGAATTTTTACTTTATCGAAGAAGGCGTAGAATTTTTCCCAACTTGCAGCAAAGAAATTGATTTGCCCAAGGAACTGAATAACAGCACCGAGTCCCATTGCACTAAAGAGGAATTTGGAGCCACCGCCGCCGCCTTGTCCAGATTTATGGATTTCAGCTGCTGCTGTAGATTCAGGGAATAACAAATCCTGGTCTTCAACCATAACCCTTCTTAGAAGTGCAACGAACATAATACCGAGAATACCGCCGGCTATTAAGATGACAGTAGCAGTAGCATAATTTGCACCGGAAATATTCTGTGGGTCCCATATACCCGCTATAAAGAATGCCGGCAAGGTGAAGATAGCACCTGCAGCAACAGATTCTCCGATAGAACCAACAGTTCTAACGAAGTTTTCTTCAAGTATATTACCCTTGAAAACTTTTAAAATTGCCATTCCAAGCACAGCAGCGGGATAAGTAGCGGCTATAGTCATACCCGCTTTTAATCCTAAATATGCGTTAGCTGCACCAAGAACGACTGCCAATATCAGACCGATAATTAATCCGCGAATTGTGAACTCAGCAAGATTTGTCTCGGCAGATATAAACGGAACAAATTTCTTTTGTTCTGACATAATTCTTTAATTTAAGTTAAAAGTATAATTTTATATAATTTTGACTGTATTGTATGGAAATATTTTGTAAGTTATACAATTAAAATATAAGTTTCAATTCTACAAATTCAAACTTGAGGAAAGGATTTATTACGTAGTTTTTATTAAAATAAATTTATACACCTCGTTTACTGCCCCAGATAAGTATATGCAGACGTTCAGTATAATTGAAACGATATTTCTTGCATACCCCGGCAAGTTCTTTTCTTTTAACTGAAATATCGAGGTCTGTTAATCCCTCCGGCATCAGGTAAACATCCTTACTAAAAAAACCAATTTCTTTCTGAAGCAAAAGAATCTCTTCAATATCATTAATATCACAATATACAAACTTCCATTGAATATCCTTATTACGCTTAATTGTAATATCCTGATATGCTTTCAGAACATTAAGATTAATCCGGTTCTGTGTGTGCATCTTTTCTTGATTAGTATCGAATGGAATTGAGGACTTCAGTTTAGGACTCACACTTATTAAATCTATGTATTCCAGAAACTGACCAGCGCGAGTACCGTTTGTTTCAAGCGTTATATATGCGTCCAAGACTTTAAGTTTAGTACACAAATCAGTAAGTTCGTCATGCTGCAGAGCCGGCTCACCGCCAGTTATAACAACCTCATCAGCACCGCTGTTTTTATATTCGCTAATAATGTTATCAACGCTTAATTCGCCTATATTATTCTCATCTTCAGGGTTCCAGCTTGTGTAGGGAGTATCGCATAAATTTCCGCCTGAGAACTTACATCTAAGATTGCAGCCATTAGTTCTAATGAAAAAAGAAGGGACGCCGAGACGTTTCCCTTCTCCTTGCAATGAATAGAACAACTCAGAAATCTTCATGTTATTTCTTTGAATCTAACGGACCTGACAGATTTTTGTAAGAAATCAATTCAGCTTTTACAGACCCAACAATGATATCAAGTTTTACCATTACGGGAATCTTTCTGTCATCTCTTGAAATCCATACAGCAATATTTTCAGCTTTCTTGATAAGAGCACCTTCTTCAGCAACGGGCTGCACGATAACGCACCTGAAATCACCAGCTGGAACATCGACATCTTCCTTATCAAGAATTTTTACTTTGAGGTCATAGTTTTTATCGTCGTAGAAACTATTCAGAGTAATAATCTCGCCGTTGTTCATGTTCTGGACATTCATTGTTCTTGCAAAATAGAATGCACTTATAATATCGAGTGAATACGGTTTAATATCAAATTCGCCGTCGGGTTCTTTCTTTCCCTTAGTAATGTTTGTAGTTTTTGCTTTATTATTTTCGTTATCGAAGATAACCGTAAAGTCTTTTGTGTAATCACCTTCTCTTATGTATTGTTCAAACTTCCAGGGGAAAAGTCCTTCGGCATCAAGATAACACTTATACTTATCCTGAAGTTTATACACCCATTCAAAACTTGAAGCAGAATTTAGAGTGGCAGTGATTTCGTAACAATTCCTTCCGTTCATAACAGTAAAGTTAGGTGCTATTTCAAAGACAACGTACCCAGCAGTAAGAAATCCGTAACTGATTTCAAATTCAAGTCTTTCTCCAAGTCCAAAAGCATTATGACTTACTTTTCTATATTCCTTTTCCTGTGCATTAACAAAGTCTAATGACAGAAATAATAAAATAATAACTCCTGCGATAATGTTTTTCATAATATTATAATGTTTACTTAATATTGTAACTTTAAATTTAATAAAATGTTTCAAATAAATCACATTCTTAATAGTTCATCAACGGCTTCAGCTGCAAGTTTGTTATTAATCGTACGCATATCGTCTCCTGTTTCCGGACTTATGATTACAGCCTGATTAGATAACGGTTTCCATCTAACTGCGATCATAGGAGCAGAATTCGGATAAAAACCTATTATCTTTTTATTTAATGCTCCTGCAATGTGAATAGGTCCTGTAGAGTTTGAAACAAATAGATTACATTTATCGATTAGTATCATCATTTCCCTCAAGTCCAACATTCCTGTTAAATTAATAATATCGCCGCCTAACTTCAGTGGGAATAATGATGTTACATTGCTTTCCTGATCTAAACCTGTAACTACAATCTTAACGAGAGGATATTTTGTTTTTACGTATTCCGCTAATTCAATCAGTTTGTTTACGGGTAAATCAACTGCCGACCCTTTACTGCCCGGATGAATAATAATGTATTTAGTATCTAAGTTAAAATGTTTGCTCAGTTTATTTTTAAGGTCTCTGTATTCAGAATCAGTATAGCTCAAGTGAAATATTTTTTCAAAAGATATTTCTTTGTTAAGAAAGCTTAATAAGTTAAGATTGTATTCGGACTCATGTTTAACAGCATACTTTCTGTGTTCTTTTATTCTCTCGTTGAACAAGAAAGAATAAAATCTGTAAGCGGTTCCTACGCGTGTCTTAATTCCAGCACGGAATGAGGCAACAGCAATATCTTTTCGCGGGAATACGTTAATTATTGTATCGAAATCGTTTGATTTGAAAAAGTTTAGAAGATTATCAACAACATCTTCATAATAGAAGATATTGTCAACGCCTTCATATCCGTTCAGAAGATTTCCGAGTTTATTACTGATGAAAAGCGAAATTTTAGATGAAGGAGAAAGTCTTTTTATTTCAGGAATCATAGGAAGTGTAAGAATTACATCTCCAATCTTATCAGTACGGCTTATAAGAATATGTTTTAATGCTCCCAAGCAATAATCTTATGAGGTTAATATTCCAGTATAACGCTACTTCTTTTCCTTGTATGACAAAACAATATCTGTTGAGTTTGATTCTGAATTAAAACTCATCATCAATTCAACATCTCTTTCTGCTTTATTCCATTTAAGCATACCGCCTTTTTCATTAATCAAATCTTCCATGCCCGGTTCAGGTTTAAAGCCGTTTTTCTTCAACTCTTCTTTATAGAAGGATGCGATATCCATAACTTTTGCTTTTGATGAAAAAGTAACTGTTGTTCCTTCAGTCTGGTTAACGATAGAGCCGACACAGTTTGAATTAGGGGGTTGAGGAACATCTTTGGGAAAATCCTGCGGAAGTCCTACCTGAAGACCGAGTTCATTACCAGTTGTGCTAACTTCTTTATTATCCTGTGAGTTCAGCTTTGCAGAATCAGAACTGACTTCTGTTTTACCTGAAGAATTTTGTTCCGGTTTTTGTTCATTCTTACCGCAACTAAATAGAACAAACAATGAAAGAATAAGAATATGTAAAATTGTATATTTCATTTTTATAATATGCAAATTATGATTATTAAAATCAGTTGTTACAAACAATAGCTTCGAATGTGCCAGCTATCCAGCTTTTCTTCTCGTCTTTAAAACACATAGCAATTTTACCTTTTACTACGTCATCATTTATCTCTGTGATTAACAAAGCCGCATTCCAGCCTGCATTTATTTTCCTCATATCATCATTTTCAGTGACATGAAAATCAGCAGAATAGCCTTCAAGATTTTTGACGAAAGAATCCTTAACAAATTCACCGACTTTGAACTCCGCACCAATTTTAGTCAATTGGTAACCGTTATAATTTTCAATAAAGCCGCATTTGTTTTTAGGAGTTTTATCACTAAAAGCCAGGACGTTATCGTTTGAGCCTCTCCATTGTTCGAAGACGGTATAAACCGGATTAAAATCCTTGCCGTCAATCTTACCTTTAAGAGGGGCGTCGGGAATATCTTTAGCGGAAATTGACTCTTTCCAGACAAACTCACCGGATAATGAGTTTTGCTGATTAGTGCTTTCCTCTTTTTTATTGCAAGAGGAAAGCAAAATCAGACTTAACAGAAATATTGTTATTATAATGTATCTTTGCAATTCTAAATAATTTATTTACAGAACTTTGTAAATCTATCATTTATTCTTGACCAGTGCAAGTTATTAATGAAGTTATCAATATACTTGACTCTTCCCGGACCGTCTTTGTGGTAGTATGCATGTTCGAAAACATCGCACGCGATAAGAGGAACACCGCCCCAGATAGCACCGTAATGATGCTCATCGACAAGAACGTTTAAAAGTCTGCCGCTGTAGAGTCTGTCATAAACAAGCACACCCCATCCAGACAGTTTTGCTGCCGTTGCAGTTGCTTTAAAGTCTTCTTTCCATTTATCAAAGCTGCCGAATTCTTTAACGATTGCATCATATATATCTTTACCTTTTGAAGCATCGCCGTCACCTCCGAGTACTTCCCAGTAAACATCGTGGAGGACAGTGCCGCCGTGATTCCATGTCATTCTTCTTTTAAGTTCTCCTACTTGAGAATAGTTTCCGTTAGCTTTTGCTCTATCGGCTGATTCAAGTTCCTTTTCGATGTTGTTTAGAAAAGTTACATAACCTTTGTGGTGAGTGTTGTAGTGCCAGTCGCTTGTTTCCGGCGAGACAACGTCCTTTAATAATGATTTAGCTTCCTCATCTGAGTAAGGCCTTGCATTGAATTTCCATTCATAAGCCATTTTTAAAATATCTCCTTTCGATTTTATATTTTTATTGTTATTGTTGTTTAATAGAAAACCCGGCAAAATAGAGAGCGAAAGTGCTCCTAAAGAGGAATTGTAAATGAATTTTCTTCTGGATATTTCTTTTCCCATAATTTGTCTTTTGATTATTAATTATACTCCGAAAGAGCTTCCGCATCCGCAAGTTCTTTTGGCGTTAGGATTGTTGAATACAAATCCTTTGCCTGATAAACCGTCTGTGTAATCTACTTCGGTGCCTGTTAAATAAAGATAACTTTTCATATCAATAAATATCTGAATACCATCTTTTTCAATGATTGTATCAGTCGGTTTAGTTTCGCCGTCGAAGCCTAGCGAATAAGAGAAACCTGAGCAACCACCTCCTTTGACACCAATTCTAAGTCCAAAATTTTCAGGGACATTATTTTCCTTCATTATTCTTTTTACTTCGCTGATAGCTTTATCCGTTATGTTAACGTCTTCAGTAACACCGGGAATGAATTTAGTTTCTTCTGACATATCTTTTTAGTTATTAGTTATTAGTTA